>NZ_JBWKKY010000001.1:330719-685879 GCF_056430805.1 Streptomyces sp. NPDC045955 | reverse complement strand
GTTGATAGGCCGGATATGGAAGCACGGTAACGTGTGGAGTTGACCGGTACTAATAGGCCGAGGGCTTGTCCTCAGTTGCTCGCGTCCACTGTGTTGGTTCTGAAACCACGAACAGCCCCACGTGCCACACGTGGTGCGGCTGACAGTTTCATAGTGTTTCGGTGGTTATAGCGTAGGGGAAACGCCCGGTTACATTCCGAACCCGGAAGCTAAGCCTTACAGCGCCGATGGTACTGCAGGGGGGACCCTGTGGGAGAGTAGGACGCCGCCGAACAATTATTGAAAAGGCCCACACCTTACGGTGTGGGCCTTTTTGCGTTTCATGAGCGTCTTTCTCGAGCGTGTTTCATGACGGCTGAACCAGCTTTGTGTCGTACGCCAGGATCACCGCCTGAATGCGGTCGCGGGAGCCCGTCTTCGCGAGAATGCGGCCCACGTGCGTTTTCACCGTCGACTCGGCCAGGTGGAGGCGCGTGGCTATCTCCGTGTTCGTCCAGCCCTGGCCGATGACCGTGAGGATTTCGCGTTCCCGGTCGGTGAGGGAAGCGAGACGGGGGTCCTCCTGCGGCGGGGCTTCGGTTCGCGACGGGTCCGTCGGCAGGTGGTGGACGTAGGCGTCGAGGAGGCGGCGGGTCAGGCTGGGGGCGACGACCGCGTCGCCCGTGGCGACCGCGCGGATGCCGGCCAGGAGCTCCTCGGGCTGGGCGTCCTTGACGAGGAAGCCGGAGGCTCCTGCGCGGAGTCCCGCGTAGGCGTACTCGTCGAGGTCGAACGTGGTGACGATCAGGATGCGGGTGCGGTCGCCGGCGGCGGTGATGCGGCGGGTCGCCTCGATGCCGTCCAGGCCGGGCATGCGGATGTCCATGAGGACGACGTCGGGGTGGAGCTCGGCCGTCAGGCGGACCGCTTCGCTGCCGTTCGTCGCCTCGCCCACGACCGTCATGTCGTCCTGGCTCTCAAGGAGCATGCGGGAGCCGAAGCGCTGGAGGGGCTGGTCGTCGGCGATGAGGACCGTGGTCACTGCGGGCTTTCCTCCGGGAGGTGTAGGCGGACGCGCCAGCCCTGCTCGGGATGCGGGCGGGGGCCCGCCTCAAGTGTGCCGCCGTAGAGGGCGGTTCGCTCCCGCATTCCGGGCAGGCCGCGACCCTCTGGGGCCGGGCCGTCGGTTCGGGTGGCGTTGCCCGTGTCCGTGATCGTCACGGTCACGGCTCCCTTGTCCTCGTAGGACAGCTCTATCTGCGCGGTGGCGCTGGGACCGGCGTGTTTGAGGGTGTTGGTGAGGGCTTCCTGGACCACCCGGTAGACGGTGAGCTGGCGGCCTGGAGGGAGGGTGGGGCTGCCGTGGGTGGTGGCCTGGACGGGGAGGCCTGCGGAGCGGACGCCGTCGAGGAGGTGGCCGAGGTCCGTGAGGCCGGGTTGGGGGGTCAGGTCCGCCTGGTTCTGTTCGTCCTCCCTCATGACGTCCAGGAGGCGGCGGAGTTCGGTGAGAGCCTGGCGGCTGGTGGTGGCGATGGCGTCGAGGGCCTGAGCGGCGCGTGCCGGGGATTTGGCGGCGGCGTATCTGCCGCCGTCGGCAAGGCCGGTGATGACGGAGAGGTTGTGGCCGATGATGTCGTGCATCTCGCGGGCGATGCGGGCGCGTTCTGCGGCGGCGGCGAGACGGGCCTGCTGGTCACGTTCGGTCTCCAGGCGGCGGGCGCGGTCCTCCAGGGCCTCGGTGTAGTTGCGGCGGGTGCGGACCGTGATGCCGATGAGGGCGGCCACGGCGAGGGACATCAGCTGGGAGCCCAGCTGCTGGTCCCAGGTGCCCTCCCCGTGGCGCGCGACCGATACCAGGACCGGTGCCATCACCAGGGCCGTCACCCACCACAGGTCGCGCAGGGCCCGGCGCAGGGCGATGTGATGGACGACGGCGAGCTGGAGCAGGGCTGCCTGGAGTGCCGCGCCTGTCCAGGCGTTGACGAGAGCGAAGAGGGCCATGGCGGCAAGGACGGCCCGGGGGTGGGTGCGTCGCCAGAGGAGAGGGATCGAGAGACCGAGGCTCAGGGTGAGGAGGATCCAGCCGGGGAGGTCGAGGTTGTGGGCGTTGTGGCGCCAGCCGCCGCCGACGTAGTCGATCAGGGCCGCTGTCACCCAGAAGCCGGTGATGTGCGCGTCCCACAGCAGGGGGTGGCGTCGGTCGAAGGCGCGCAGCCTCCGGGTGAGGCGGTGGGTGTATTCGGTGAGGGGCTCCGGCGCCCGTTCTTCCGTCACGGGGTTCATCGTGCGGGTTCCCGAGCCGCTTGTCAGACGTCTCGGCGTCGTAGGACCACCGCGGCCAGCGTGAGGCTCGCCGTCGTCCACAGGATCATGGCGAGGAGGGCTGCGCCCGGGGAGGCCGTGCCGGGCAGGGGCTGGGCCGTGGTGAGGGTCTCCAGGGCCTTGCCGGGGAAGTAGCGGACGGCGTCGTCGACGATGTCGTACGGGAGCATGGCCAGGACCTCCGGGACGATCATGATGAGGCCGGTGAAGGCGCCGATGGCCATCGGGACCGAGCGGAGCAGGGCGCCGATGCCGAGGGCGAGGACGGCGAGGAGGGTGAGGCCGGCCGCGTTGCCGGCGAGGGCGCGCAGGACGCCGGGGTCGCCGAGGGAGGCCGCCTGGTCGGTGCCGGTGAGGAACGACTGGGCGAGGGGGAAGGTGACGAGGTTCGTCAGCAGGGTGAGGGGAAAGGCGATCGCGGCCAGGACGGCCGCCTTGGACCAGAGGACGGGCAAGCGGCGGGGGACGGCGGTCATGGTGGCGCGGATCTGGCCCGTGGAGTACTCGCCGGCCGTGGCGAGGATGCCGAGCACGCCGAGGTTGATCGTGGCGAACTGGGTGCCGAGGAGGATGAAGAGGACCGTGTCCATTCCGCCCTCGCCGGTGCCGTCGTAGGCGGCGGCCAGGCCCGCGCCCATGGCGACGGTCAGCAGGCTCGTGGCGATGAGGGTGATCCAGGTGGAGCGCAGGGTCCGGAGCTTGTGCCACTCGGAGCGCAGGACGCGGGCCGGGGTCACGCGGTAGGGGAGGGTCGCCGTGGTCATGCTGCCGCTCCTTCGAGCGTCGCCGTGTACTCCACCGCGTCGCGGGTGAGGTCCATGAAGGCCTCCTCCAGGGAGGCGGCGTTGGGGGTCAGTTCGTAGACGGGGATGCCGTGGGCGGCTGCCGTGCGGCCGATGTGTTCGGCGTCCGTGCCGCGGACCTGGAGGGTGCCGGGGGTGTCGGTGGCGATGTCGACGCCGGGCGCGGTGAGGAGGCGTACGAGGTCGGAGGCGTGCGGGGTGACGACCTTGACGGTGCCGGCGCCGGAGTCGCGGACGAAGTCGGTGACCGTGGTGTCGGCGAGGAGGCGGCCGCGGCCGATGATGACGAGGTGCTCGGCGGTGAGGGCCATCTCGCTCATCAGGTGGGAGGAGACGAGGACCGTGCGGCCCTCGGCGGCGAGGGACTTGAGGAGGGTGCGGATCCACAGCACGCCCTCCGGGTCGAGGCCGTTGACCGGCTCGTCGAGGATGAGCGTGGCCGGGTCGCCGAGCAGGGCGGCGGCGATGCCGAGGCGTTGGCCCATGCCGAGGGAGAAGCCCTTGACGCGGCGGTGGGCCACGTCGGTCAGGCCGGTGAGGGCGAGGACCTGCTCGACCCGGGTGCGGGGGATGCCGTGCGTGAGGGCGAGGGCGCGCAGGTGGTGGTAGGCCGTGCGGCCGGGGTGGACCGAGCGGGCCTCCAGCAGGGCGCCGACCTCGGTGAGGGGCGCGGGGTGGGCGGCGTAGGAGCGTCCGGCCACGGTGGCGTGGCCGCGGGTGGGGGCGTCGAGGCCGAGGATCATGCGCATGGTCGTGGACTTGCCGGCGCCGTTGGGGCCGAGGAAGCCGGTGACCGTTCCGGGGCGGACGGTGAAGGACAGGTCGGTGACGACCGTCCGGTCGCCGTAGCGCTTGGTCAGTTCGTGTGCCGTCAGCATGCTTCGATGCTCGTGCGTGCGGGGGCGGCGGACGTCGGACCGGCGGTGGTAATCGGGGTGAGGGGTGTCGTACCCGGGTACTACCGTGGCCCGCATGAGCTATGTGATCCGGTCCGTCCGTGCTGATGAGTGGCCTGCGGCGAAGGAGCTGCGGCTCGCGGCGCTGCGGGACCCGGTGGCGCACCTGGCCTTCCTGGAGACGTACGAGGAGGCCGAGGCCCGGCCGGACTCCTTCTGGCAGGAGCGGACGGCGAGGAGCGCCGAAGGGGCCGATCAGGCTCAGCAGATCATCGCGGAGGGGCCCGACGGGCGGTGGGTGGGCACGCTGACCGTGCTCGTGGAGGAGCCCGGGACGACCGACTGGGCCGGGTTTCCGGTGGAGCGGAAGCAGGGGCACATCGTCGGCGTGTTCGTACGCCCCGAGGAGCGCGGGAGCGGGCTGACCGAGGTGCTGTTCGACGCGGCCCTGGAGTGGGCGTGGGGGCGGGGGCTTGAGCGGGTGCGGCTCATCGTGCACGAGGAGAACGGGCGGGCGCAGCGGTTCTATCGCCGGGCCGGGTTCCTGCCGAGCGGGCTGGTCGTGCCGCTGGGGGACGCCGGGGAGCGGGAGCTGGAGTTCGTGCTGGAGCGGAGCTCTGCCGGGGTGCCCTTCTCAGACCGGTAGTTCGTCGTGCGGCCAGCGGGCGCGGCCCTGTTCGCGGGAGCGGAGCAGGGCCAGGGTCGGCATTCCCCGGTCCGCTCCGGTGGCCAGCAGCTCCGGGAGCTGGGGGAGCGGGGCCACGGCGGCGACGTCGTCCAGGACGAGGGTGAATGGTGGGTCGAGGCGACCGGAGGATGACCGTTCGGCCATGCGCCGGCCACGCTCGACCACGCTGGAGACGAGGGCCGTCAGGAGGGGCATCGCGCCCGGGTTCGTCCTGGGGTCCTCGATGGATTCACCCACCACATAAAGCGTGCCCCCTTCGTCGACGAAGGAATCCAGGGCGAGGGCATCATTTCGGTTGGGAGTGCAGGCCTCGCGGATGTTGACCGTGGAGAGGGCTGCGAGGGCACGGGTCGTCAGCTGCTGTGCCATGTCCCGGCGTTCGGGGTGGGCGGTGAGGGCGCCTTCGAGCTCGCCCGCGGAGCCGGGGGCGGCCTTGGGGTTGGTACGGAGGATGCGCACGGCGTCCTGGATCTGGGTGCCCTGGGACCAGCGGTGGACGTGGCGGATGGTGCGGCCGTCGATGGCGGCGGCGTGCAGGTAGCTCCGCAGGAGTGTCTCGGCGGTGTCGCTGAGGGCCTGGTCCAGTTTGGCGGTGGGGCGGACGGGGGCGAGGAGGGCGGTTGCTCTTCCCGTGGCTGTGGCCTTGTCCTCGCAGCCGGCGGTGGGGGACCAGTGGAGGCGGGCGGGGGTGGCGCAGAGGTGGGTGGGGTCGTAGAGGTGAGTGGGGCCCAGTTTGGCCCGGGCGTCCTTGGTCTCCTGCCAGACGGCTGGGTTCGAGGTGACGATGAGGGCGGGGCCCTCGGCGTCGCGTACCGCCTGGGTGGCGGTTGTCTGGCGGGTTTCCTTTGGGGCTACGAGGACTTTTTCCCACCGGCCCACCCGTTCCTGACCGAACAGAGAAGCGGGGCTCGTGGGCGCGGCCGCCGGGGTCGGGCCGAGGGGTGCCGTCGGCTCCAAGGGATGCGTGGGTGTGGGTTCGGGGGCTGCGCGGCGGGGCGTGGGGACGTCGTGCTGCGCAGGCGTGGGGGTGGTGTGCTGCGCCGATGTGGGGGCGTCGTGCTGCGCCGGGGTCGGTGCCCCGTGTTGCTGCGCCGGGGTCGGTGCCCCGTGCTGCTGCGCCGTCAGCGTCTCGTGGTGTGCCGGGCCGCCTGCCCCGTAGGCGACCCCCGCCGGGTCCGGCGGGGCCATCCTCTCCGCCCGGCGCCTCGCGCGGACCGCTCTCCACCTGGCCAGCGTGCCCATCACGAACACCGTCAGGACGATCAGGATCATCAGCTGGCCGATGAACAGGCCCCAGAACAGGCCGTAGCCCGAGAGCTCGCCGGGGGGTGTGTCGGGCCAGGCGCCGGGGATGTCGTGGGGCTGGGCGATGAGGCCGCGCATGGCCAGGGGCGTGCGGGTGAAGGTGACGCCGGACGGCCAGGAGCCGTGGGCGAACAGGGCGGCGAGGCCGGTGGCCGTCCACACCAGCAGGGTCATGCCGAGGAGGAACGCGAGTATGCCGACCAGCAGGCCGTCGGGGATGCCTCCCTGGCTGTCGCGCTGGATGCGGCGGTCGTCCGGTCTCACGCGTCCTCCCCCTATGCCACCGTCGATTCGGAGTCGCCCAGGTGGTGCTCCACGAAGGCCGCCGCTCGTTCCTCCGCCTCCAGTTCGGCGGCGCGCAGGGCGTCGTCGTCCGTGAGGTCCGCGGAGGACTCCGTCATCGCGCGGTCGGTGAAGACCAGGGGGCGTTCGGTCTCCGTGACCAGGTGTTTGACGACCTGGACGTTGCCGTTGACGTCCCAGACGGCGATGCCGGGGGTGAGGGTGGGGATGATTTCCACCGCCCAGCGGGGGAGGCCCAGGACGCGGCCCGTGGCCCTCGCCTCGTCCGCCTTCTGGGCGTAGATCGTTCTCGTCGAGGCCATTTTCAGGATGGCCGCGGCCTCCTTCGCCGCCGCGCCGTCGACGACGTCGGAGAGGTGGTGGACGACCGCCACGAAGGACAGGCCGAGCCGTCGGCCGAACTTCAGCAGGCGCTGGAACAGCTGGGCGACGAAGGGGCTGTTGATGATGTGCCAGGCCTCCTCGACCAGGAAGATGCGCTTCTTCCGGTCGGGGCGGATCCAGGTGTGCTCCAGCCAGACGCCGACGATCGCCATGAGGATGGGCATGGCGATGGAGTTGCGGTCGATGTGGGACAGGTCGAAGACGATGAGCGGGGCGTCCAGGTCGATGCCGACCGTGGTGGGGCCGTCGAACATGCCGCGCAGGTCACCGTCGACGAGACGGTCCAGGACCAGGGCCACGTCCAGGCCCCAGGCCCGTACGTCGTCTATGGCGACGTTCATCGCCTCGGCCGACTCGGGCTCGGGGTGGCGCAGCTGCTCGACGATGTCGGTGAGGACCGGCTGGCGGTCGACGATGGTCTCGTTGACGTAGGCGTGCGCGACCTTCAGGGCGAAGCCGGAGCGTTCGTCCAGGCCGTGGCCCATCGCGACCTCGATGATCGTGCGGAGCAGGGCGAGCTGGCCCGTGGTCGTGATCGCGGGGTCGAGCGGGTTGAGGCGGATCCCCATGTCCAGGGCGGCCATCGGGTCCAGGCGGATGGGAGTGATCCCCAGCTCCTGGGCGATGAGGTTCCATTCGCCCACCCCGTCCTCGCCCTGGGCGTCCAGGACGACGACCTGCCGGTCGCGGAAGCGGAGCTGGCGCAGGACGTACGTCTTCTCCAGCGCCGACTTGCCGTTGCCGGACTCGCCGAGGACCAGCCAGTGGGGGGCGGGGAGCTGCTGGCCGTAGAGCTGGAAGGGGTCGTAGATGTAGCCCTTTCCGGAGTACACCTCGCGGCCGATGATGACGCCGGAGTCGCCGAGGCCGGGCGCTGCGGTCGGGAGGTAGACCGCCTGGGCCTGGCCCGTGGACGTGCGCACCGGGAGCCGGGTCGTCTCGACCTTTCCGAAGAGGAAGGACGTGAAGGCGTCGGTGAGGACGGACAGCGGGTCCCGCATCAGGTCCTACCTCCGAATGCCGGTGGCGAAGGGAAGGGTGTTCACGAAGGCGCGGTGGTGCTCGCGGTCGCACCACTCCAGCTTCAGGTATGACTTTCCGGCCGAGGCCCTTATCGTCCGCTTGTCGCGGGCGAGGGCCTCGGGGGAGCGGGAGGAGACGGTGATGTAGCCGACGAGGTTGACGCCGGCGGCGCCGCTGGCGAGGTCCTCGCCGCGCTGGTCGAGCCGGGAGTTCGCGGCCACGTCACGCGGGTCGATGGTGCGGTTCATCTTGGCGGCGCGGGACGCCTCGGCCTCGTCGTTGGTCTTCTCGGTCAGCATGCGCTCGATGGCGACCTCGGTGGGTTCGAGGTCCATGGTGACGGCGACCGTGCGGATGACGTCCGGGGTGTGGACGAGCAGCGGGGCGAGGAAGTTGACGCCGACGGGGGTCATCGGCCACTCCTTCACCCAGGCCGTGGCGTGGCACCAGGGGGCGCGGGTGGAGGACTCGCGGGTCTTGGCCTGGAGGTAGGTGGGCTCCATGGCGTCCAGCTCGGCCGGCCAGGCATTACGTTTCGTCATGGCCTGGATGTGGTCGATCGGGTGGTCCGGGTCGTACATGGAGTGGATCAGCGAGGACAGTCTGCTCTGGCCGAGCGGCTGCCGTACGCGGATGTCGGCCTCCTGCAGGCGCGAGCAGATGTCGGTGAGCTCGCGGGCCATGACGACGGCGAGCCCGGCGTCCCGGTCGACCTTGCCGCCGTGGGCGCGGGCGGCCCGGGCCATGGCGCCCGCCTCGGCGGCGAGGTCGCGGGTGTAGTGCATGCAGGCGACCAGGTAGGCGCGGTGCTGCTCGCTGCTGGTGGACACCATCGACTGGAGCTGGTCGTACGACTGCTGGAGCCACGGCGGTGCCTTGTCGTCCCCGCGGACGGCGACGTCCTTGGCGTGGGCGTCCGGGTCGGCGGGGAGGGTGCGGGCGAGCATCTGGAGGCGGGTGACGAAGCCGTCGCCGTTGGCCACGTGCTTGAGCAGGGTGCCGAAGCGGTCGACGAGGGCCTCCTGGTCCTCGGAGTCGCGCAGGCCGACGCCGGGGCCCTCGATCTCGATGGCGGCGGTGACGGTCTTGCGGTCGGCGTGCAGCAGGACGGCGATCTCGTCGGGGCCGAAGGGGGCGGCCAGCCAGGTGATGCGGCCGATGCCGGGGGGCGGTCCGACCTCGACCTCGCGCCCGTCGAGCCGGGTGCCGGCCTCGATGACGGAGGAGCGGTAGGTGGCGCCCTGCTTCAGGGTCCGCTTGTAGCTGCGGTTGATCTCGAACCACTTGTAGAACGTGCGGTGCTTGTACGGCACGTACACGGCGGCCAGCGCCAGCATCGGGAATCCGGCGAGCAGCACGATGCGCAGGGACAGCACGGGGACGAGGAGCCCGCACATCATGCCGAGGAACGCGCCGACGACGATCAGGGCGATCTCGCCGGTCTCGCGGTTGCGGCCGATGATCGCGTTCGGCCGGGCGCGGCCGATCAGATACGTACGGCGGGGCGTGACCGGATGGGACACGTGGGACTCGGTCGTCAACGCCCTTCACCTCCCGTGCGGTTGGTACTGCTGTTGCGGGTGCTGCTGGCGTGCGGAGTGTTGACGGGGCTGCTCGAACGGGGAGCCGGTGCGGCGGAGGGGACAGATCCGCCGCCGCCGTTCGAGGGGCGCGCGCTGTGCGCGGCGACGCCGCCGGAGGCGGGGTTGCTGGGGCGGGGAGCGGAGGACTGGCTGCCTCCGCCGTTGTTGTCGGCGCGGGTGCTGTGGGTCTTGATGCCCTGCGCGACCAGGGACGCCGGGGAGCTGATGACGGCCGCGGCCTTGCCCTCGGCGCCCTGCATGATGCGGTTGTTGCGGGAGCCGGCGATCTCGTCGCCGAAGCCGGGGACGAAGCGGTAGATCATCGCGCTGGCGAAGATGGCGAGCAGGATGATGGCGAGGCCGGAGACGACGGCGGAGAAGGCGTCGGGGCCGTCGCCGGCGGAGAGCGCGCCGGCGAGGCCGAGGACGATGACGATGACCGGCTTGATGAGAATGACCGCGATCATGATGCCCGCCCAGCGGCGGACGTGGCCCCAGAGGTTCTTGTCGACGAGGCCGGCGTAGACGACGGTGCCGAGGAGGGCGCCGACGTAGAGGAGCGCCGCCCGGATGACGAGCTCCAGCCACAGCACTCCGGCGGCGAGGATGCTGACCAGGGAGACGACGATCAGCATGATCGGGCCGCCGCCGATGTCCTCGCCCTTCTTGAGGGCCTCGGAGAACGTGCCGAAGAAGGCGTCGGTCTGGTCGCCGGTGGCTTTGGCGAGGACCTCGGTGACGCCGTCGGTGGCCGATACGACCGTGTAGAGGATCAGGGGAGTGAAGGCGGAGGCCAGCACCGTGAGCCACAGGAATCCGATGGCCTCGGAGAGGGCGGTGGTGAGGGGGACGCCGCGGACGGCTCGCTTGGCGACCGCGAGGAGCCACAGGAGGAGCGTGAGGATCGTCGACGCGGCGAAGACGACGGCGTACTGCTGGAGGAACTTGGGGTTCGTGAAGTCGACGTTCGCCGTCTCCTTCACGGCGTCGCTGAGCTTGTCGACGGTCCAGGAGGCGGCGTCGGCACAGCCCTTGGCGAGGGAGGAGAGGGGGTCGAGGGTGGAGGTGGGGTCCAGACGGGAGGTGCCGCCTCCGCCTCCGCCGCCACTGCCGGTGTCTCCTTCGCAGATCTCCCGGGCCTGGCCCCTGAGGAGGTCGCACGCGTTGTTGCTCGGTGACGGGGAGGGGGTGGGGGCGGCGATGGCACGGGTTGCCATCAGGACCATGGCCGCCTGTACCGCGGTGACCGCGGCACCCAGCTTGAGTACGTGGTGTTTAGCGGGCATAGGTGTACCCTCCGTACTCCTCGACAGCCTTGGTCATGTCCTCTGCGGTGGAGGCCCGTTGGTCGCGCCCGACCGGGACCGGGCCGTCCTTCTGAGTGAAGTCGGTGACCTTCCAGTCACCGTCGACCCACTTCAACTGGTAGGTCGTCGTGTACCAGCTCTCGGTCACGGGATTCTTCGAGCCGTCGCCCGACAGGCCGAAGAGGGATGTGTACCAGAGTGCGACCGTGGCGGTGCTGCCACTGAAGGACGTGACCTTGGTGCCCACCGGGATGACGCGCGAGACGAAGGTCTGACCGCTTGGCGCGGCACCGTCCTTGTTCAGGCCGATCTTCTCGAGGAAGCTCGCCCGGGAGTACACCTGGTCGAACGCCGGCAACTGGGCGGCAGCCACGTCGGGGGCGTACACGGTGTTGACGATCGCGTGCCGC
Organism: Streptomyces sp. NPDC045955; assembly: GCF_056430805.1. Lineage (NCBI taxonomy): Bacteria > Bacillati > Actinomycetota > Actinomycetes > Kitasatosporales > Streptomycetaceae > Streptomyces > Streptomyces sp. NPDC045955. The sequence goes on along the minus strand of NZ_JBWKKY010000001.1, from coordinate 674,876 downwards.
TTCTCGGTGTGGTACATGTCGGCCGACCCGAGGGCGATGCCGTAGTTGGTGGCTGCGGACTGGGCGCCCTGCTCGTTGTGGGCGTAGCCCGTGGGAATCCCCGCCGCCTTCGCCACCACTGGCCGTTCTCCCGACGGGGCAGTCGGCGCGCTCGACGCCTTGTCGCTGCCCGAGCCGCTGGTCTCGGAATCGTCGTCGCCCCGGTTCGCGAAGGCGATCGCGGCGATGAGGAGGACCACTACGCCGACCACCGTGACCAGGCTGCGGGACGACGAGCGGGGGCGGCGGGGGGTGCCATAGGGGTCGGCTCCGGAGTCGGGCAGGCGGGTGCGGGTCTGGCCCGTGCCGCCGTAGCCGCCGGAGGCCTCGTGCTCGTCACCGAGACTCATGCCGCGTACGCCCCCTCGACGTCGTACCGCTCGTACTCCTCGTACGACGGTAGCCGTGCTGGTTCCCGCGCGGGCGCGGTGTGGTGACTCGACATCAGGGAAACGCAACCTTCGCCGGTGGGCACGACGGGCGGGTGGGATGGAGGGGGAGCCGGGCGTGCCCGGCCGGGGCGCGTGGGGCCCGGCCTACACGGCCATGCCGTACACGATGGTGAAGAGCGTGCCGAGTGAGCCGATGATGAACACGCCCGTCAGGCCCGCGATGATGAGGCCCTTGCCCTGCTCCGCGCTGAAGGTGTCCCGCAGGGCGGTGGCACCGATGCGCTGCTTGGCGGCGCCCCAGATGGCGATGCCGAGGCAGAGCAGGATGGCCACCGCCATCACGACCTCGATCATCACCTTGGCCTCGTTGCCCAGGCTGCCGAAGGGGCCCCAGTCCGGAGCGATCCCGCCGATGATCGTGTTGATGTCTCCCTTGTCGGCCGCAAAGAGCATGTAAGTCACCGCCCCTGTTGGGTAGTTCCGCATCCTCTGCGGTCGTGCAGAGGTCAGGCCTCATTCTCGCCGACGATGACGCTGTCGTATGTCGACTTGGCGTCATTGATTGGCGGGTTTCGTACGAATACCTTGCCACCGTTCCGCGCCGGCCCCTAAGGGAGGCGACGGACGGTGTACGAAGGATCGTATGGTCACTCTGTGTATCACGGCGTGTCACGCCGGGCAATGAGGCCTGAGCGAAACCTGTCGTGAGGTTCCGTCGTTGTGCCCTTCTATGGCCTGCGTCACCTTTCCGACCGTTTCTGACGGTCGGTCGGGTGAGTGGTCGTCCCGGTGTTCTCCGGGTGAAGGCTACCTGGCGCGGTGAACGGGCCGCGGCTGGGCCGCCGCGGCCCGTTCCTCCCGCGTCTTTTCCGTGACGGTCTGTCACGAGGGAGGGGGTACCGGTGAAGACGCCGACTCCGTTCGGGGTGCCCCGGCGGCGACACACGTTTCTCTCACCTTCGTCGGGCACAGTGGCGCCGGTGAAGCGCGTCCTCTTCCTTGTCGTGGTCCTGGTCGCCCTCACCTCCGCGTCCACCGCGGCGGCCGATGACGGGGCCGGGCCGTTCGGGGTGACCGTCGCCGCGGGGGCGGGCGCGGGGAGCGCGCGGGTCGGGGTGTTCGTCCCCGCCGGGCGGGCCGCCCGCCCGGCGGGGACGCACTTCTGCACGGCGTCCGTGGTGCGCGCGCCGTACCGGAATCTGCTCGTCACCGCGGCGCACTGCCTGGACGGGCGCGGGGAGCTCGTGTTCGTGCCCGGGTACCGGGACGGCCGTGAGCCCTACGGGGCGTGGAAGGTGACGCGGCGGTTCATGCCCCGTGGGTGGGTCGAGGGGCGGCGGGAGGACAGTGACGTGGCGTTCGCCGTGGTCGCGCCGCGGGGCGGGAAGGGTGTCGAGGATGTCGTCGGCGGGTACCGGTTCGCCGCCGGTACGGCCACCGGGGCGACGGCCGTGACCATCACCGGATACCCCGACTCCCGCGAGACGCCCGTCAGCTGCACCAACAAGCCGACGGCGCACAGCCCCACCCAGCAGCGCATCGCCTGCCCGGGGTTCGCCGGCGGCACCAGCGGAAGCCCCTGGGTGAACGGGGACGGGCAGGTCGTGGGGGTCCTCGGCGGCCATGACGACGGCGGGACTAGCCCCGACGTCTCCTACAGCGTGGTGCTCCGTGCGGAGGCGGAGCGGCTGTACCGGGAGGCGGCGGGCGGTGACGCGTGACGCGTGACGGGTCCGTGCGCCGGGTGCCCCCGGCGTGCGGACCCGTGCTGTCGGCCGTCCCCCTTCCGCCCCGACTCTTCTCCCTGTGATCATTCCGGCCTACGGCGGCCGCCTCTACACTGACCAGGCGACGGACTCCTGGCCGGCGAGGGGCGGTTGACGGTGCGTAAGGCATGGATCGTGGCGAGTGTTGCGATCAGCTCCGCCCTGGCCTTCGTGATGCTGCTCGTCGTCGGGGTCTACATCGTCGCCGGGAACCTGGTCAACGGGGTCGGCGGTGGGGCGAAGGCGCTGGCCAAGGGGGCGGTTCCCGCCGCGTACGCGGACCTCGTGAGGAAATGGGGCAACCTCTGCCCCGCCATCAGCCCGGCCCTGCTCGCCGCCCAGCTCTACCAGGAGAGCGGGTTCAACCCCAAGGCGCAGAGCCACGCGGCCGCTCAGGGCATAGCGCAGTTCATCCCCGGCACCTGGGCCTCCCACGGCATCGACGGCGACGGGGACGGCGACCGGGACGTGTGGGACCCGAAGGACGCGATTCCCTCCGCGGCCTCGTACGACTGCGAACTCGCGTCGTACGTGAAGAAGGTGGGCGGGAATCTGACCGAAAACATGCTGGCCGCGTACAACGCGGGGGCATACGCGGTGATCAAGTACGGGGGCGTGCCGCCGTACACCGAGACCCGGAACTACGTGAAGAGGATCACGACGCTCTCGGAGAGCTTCGCGGCGCCCGTCGGGCGGGTCGACCCCTCCGAACAGGCCGCCGGCGCCATCGAGTACGCGCAGAAGAAACTCGGCACGCCCTATCTGTGGGGCGGTACCGGCACCGCTGAGCAGGGCGGACGCTTCGACTGTTCGGGACTGACCCAGGCCGCCTACGAGGCCGTCGGCATCAAGCTGCCGCGCGTCGCCAACGACCAGTACAACGCCGGACCGCACCCCGCGCGGGACGAACTGCTCCCCGGCGACCTCGTGTTCTTCTCGGACGACCTCACCAATTCGCGCGCCATCCGGCATGTCGGCATTTATGTCGGAGGCGGGTACATGATCGACGCGCCGCGAACGGGTGCGGTGATCCGGTTCGACCCGATCGACACCCCCGACTACTTCGGGGCCACCCGGGTCACCGAAGATGGCGCGAAAGCACTGCCCACGACGGTGTGAGCCGAGCGGGAACCCACCTCCTGAGCTGCGAAGACGTGTCTCTCTTCGATAACGTCTGCGTGATCATTCGGTGGAGTGTGGAACGTATCGACGGGGACCATGCGTTCCTGGTGACGTAGCCGAGCGGACGTGAGTCGGCACGTGTCAGGGACGCGTGCAGCGGAAGCGGATCTACAACCACGGGGGTGGCAGGAACGGCGCACACTCAGGTGCGCCGGGAGAGACGACGAAGGGGCCGCAGCATCATGGCTGGACTCGCCGCATCCGGGTCGAACCCCGACGTCGACCTGCTCTATGACATCAATGGCCTGGCCAAGGACGCGCCGCCGTGGTTCGACCGGGTCATGGAGTTCGTCGGCGAGTACGGGTTGTTGCTCGCCATCGTCGTGCTCGTGCTCTGGTGCTGGTGGTCCGTGCGGCGCCGGGGCGAGGAGGACGCGGCGTCCTCCGTCGCGGCGCTGGTCTGGGCACCGCTCGCGGCGGGTATCGCCGTGCTGGTCAACGTGCCGATACGGGGGTTCGTGGAGCGGCCCCGGCCGTTCCTCGACCATCAGGGGCTCGAGGTCCTCGTCAGCGGCAAGGACGACTACTCGTTCGTGAGCGACCACGCGACGATCGTCATGGCGATGGCGGTCGGACTGTTCGTGGCGAACCGGAAGTTCGGGCTGGTCGCGTTGGTGCTGGCCGTGTTCGGCGGGTTCATTCGCGTCTACATGGGTGTGCATTACCCGACGGATGTCGTCGGCGGGTTCGCGCTGGGGACGGCGGTGGCGTTGCTGTTGTCGCCGGTGGCCATGGCGCTGTTGACGCCGGTCGCGCGGGCGGTTGAGCGGTCGCCTCGGGTGGGGTGGCTGGTGCGGGCTCGTGGGCGCGGGGCCGGTGAGGACGGGGCGGATGCGGTGGTTCCCGGGGCGCGGAGTGAGCGGGCCTCGGGGGCGTCCGAGCGGGACCTCGCCGCGTAGTTCTCGGCGTCGGTGCCGAGGGCGGGTGGGCGCGCAGCCCAACGGAGCGGCATGAGCACCTACAGCCGAGCGGCGCGACTGCCCGCAGCTCAGCGCCTGGGTCGTGTCCGGCCTAGAGCGCCTGCGGGTATGTGAAGAAGCGGTTCGGGTCGTATTCGTTCTTCAGCTTGGTCAGGCGGGGGGCCGCGTCGCCGTAGTACGCCTTGCGCCAGTTGGTCAGGGTCGGGTCCGTGTAGTTCTGGTAGGCCGCTCCCGAGGCGTACGGGCGCATGGACTTGTGGGCGGAGGCCAGCCAGTCGCGGGCCGTGGTGCCCGTCGTACCCGGGCGCCAGGCGGCGATGTACTGGGCCAGCATGCGGGAGCGGCGGTGGACGAAGGCCGTGGAGGTCGGGGAGACCCGGTTCACCGCTCCGCCGAGGGCCGTGAGGGCGATGCTGCCCGTGCCGCCGCGTACCGACCTGATCTGGGACAGCAGGGTGCGGATGCCGGCCGCGGACAGGGAGCGGTCGAAGAAGTCCGACGCCGCAGCGTACGTCTCGCGGCCCAGCGCGCCCTTCGGGGAACGGCCCGGGGTCGAGCCGGGCAGATGGCACTGGGCGTCCGTCGGGAACGAGGAGCAGCCGGCGTACACCTCCATCGACTCCTCGTACGAGCGGCGCCGCAGGGAGACGCTGCTCGCCGGGGCGCCGACGCGGTCGGCGAGGCGGTCGACCGCGTTCTTCAGCTCGCCGTAGGTGCCCAGGGAGAAGGCCGCGACGGAGACGGTCGGGTTGCCGCCGGCGGCGTTCGCCAGGTGGAGGGAGGACCAGATCTCGTCGGGCTGTGAGGGGCCCCACTCCTGCCAGGCCTTCACCACCGCAGCCGCCTTCGACCCCGGCCAGGACAGGTACGCCGAGACGCCCTGGGGGGCCGGGTGGGTCTTGAAGTGCAGTTCCGTCACCACGCCGAAGTTGCCGTTGCCGGCGCCGCGCAGGGCCCAGAAGAGGTCCTTGTGCTCGCGGGCGTCGGCGGTGAGCTGCTTGCCGTCCGCGGTGATCAGGGTGGCCCGGGTGAGGCTGTCGCAGGTCAGGCCGTAGGCGCGGGAGACCACGCCGTGTCCGCCGCCGAGGGTGAGGCCCGAGACGCCGACGGTGGGGCAGGAGCCGGCGGGGATCGTGACGCCCTTCGCGGCCAGCGCCCGGTAGACGTCGATGAGTTTGGCGCCGGCGCCGACCACCGCCGTGTTGCCGGAGGCCCGGACGCGGTTGAGTTGCGAGACATCGATGATCAGGCGGCCGTCGCCGGAGGACCAGCCGGCGTAGGAGTGGCCGCCGTTGCGGATCGCCACGCGCAGGGCGTGGCCGCGGGCGTAGGCCAGCGCGGTGCGGATGTCGTCCGGGTGGGACACGTACGCGACCGCGGCGGGCTTGAGCGTGTCGAAACGGGTGTTGTAGAGCTGCCGGGCCGTCTTCCAGTCGGTGTCGCCCGGGCGGACGAGGGGCCCGTCGAGGTCGCGCGCGAGGGCGGACCAGTCGGCGGCGGTGCTCTTCGTGGCGGCGGTTCTGGCGGTGGCCGTGGTCTTGGCGCGGGTGTCCGATGTCGTGCAGGCGGCGGTGAGGGGGGTCGCGGCCGCGGCGATGCCCGCCGTGCCGACTGCGAGGAATGTACGCCGTTCCATGAGGCCTCCCGGTGGTTCCGTCGTGGGAGACGGGGTGGTGAGGGTGAGGGTTCCATGCGGAGCCCGTCGCCCCGGTGACGACCGCGTCAGCCGGCCCGGTGGTTCTCCGCGTCCGTGCGTGCCTGGCTTCTCGCTCGTCTGGCCGGGCCGTACCAGCCGCAGGTGCAGCGGGCCATGCAGAAGGGGCCCTTGTCCTGTGTCGTCGTGCTGTGTTCCGGGAGGTTGGGGGGAGGTGCCGGCCCGTCCTGCTGCGCCACGGCGACCACGTTACCCAGCGCGGGTAAAGGCGTCGTATGCCGACTGCCGCGGGCCCGCGTGACGGGGGCACATACCGGTCGTTAACCGGAACAACAAGGGGGCCCGTGACGGACGTACCGGCTGGGGGTAGGCAGGCGATGACTGGGCGGCAGCGGGAACGGCGGCACAGAAGGACGGGAGCGGCGCTCGTCGCGGCCGGCGTCGTGGCGGGGGTGGGGCTGGGGGCCGGAGGGTGCGCGGGCGGCGACGCGCTGGCCGGCGATGCCCGGGGCGGGGACGCGGTCGTCGTGCTGCAGCGGGCCGCGGACCGGCTGGTGGAGGCGGGGAGTTCGAAGGCCCGTACGTCGATGGAGATGGCCGCCGGCGGGACCCGGGTGACCATCCGGGGCGCGGGGGTCTACGACTACCGGAAGCGGATGGGGCAGCTGAAGGTGCTGCTGCCGCAGGATCCCGCGGGGGCCGCCGAGCGCCGGCCCATCACCGAACTGCTCGCGCCGGGAGCGCTCTTCATGAAGAACCGGGGAGCCGGTGTGCCCCCGGACAAGTGGGTGCGGGTGGAGACGCGGACCCTGTCCGACGGGAACCTCGTCACCGGCGGGGCCACCGATCCGTTCGCGGCCGCCGAGGTGCTGCGCGGCACACGGGCGGCGACGTTCGTGGGCCGCACCGAGGTCGCGGGCACCGGGGTGCGGCACTACCGGGGCACGGCGGATCTCGGCGCCGCCGCGAAGAAGGCCTCCGACGGCAGCAAGGCGTCCCTGAGCGCGGCGGTGAAAGGGTTCGCCACGGCCGAAGTGCCGTTCGACGTCTATCTCGACGACGAGGGGCGGATCCGCAAGGTGCGGCACCGGTTCAGTTTCGTGGGCGGGCAGAAGAGCCCCGTGGCCGTCGCCTCGACCACGTTGCTCTACGATTTCGGGGCCTCGGTGCGCGTACGGCTGCCGGACACCGACGACATCTACGCGGGCAAGATCGCCGAGGAGTGACCGGCGCGAACTAGCCCGTCCGTGCCATGCGCGGTGTGTAGGCCGCTCCCTACTCTAGGAAGTCGGTAACGGCAGAGACGAGGTGATGCACGTGGCTCCGGTCGGCGGTACGGCAGTTCAGGACCACGTGGCCCTCGCCGAGATCGAGCTGTGCGGAGAGCTGATCATCGCGGCCTCGGCCGCCGACGAGGAGCGGCTCAGCCTGGAGAGCATCGACGAGGTGCTGAAAGTGGCCGAGGAGCGCGACGCCTCCGGGAGCTGAACAGGGAGAAGCCGGCTCAGGTCCGCAGCATGCGGGCGATCGCCTGGGTCGCCTCCTTCACCTTCGCGTCGATCTCGTCGCCGCCCTTGCTCGCGGCGTCGGCGACGCAGTGGCGCAGGTGCTCCTCCAGCAGTTGCAGGGCGAAGGACTGCAGGGCCTTGGTGGAGGCGGAGACCTGGGTGAGTATGTCGATGCAGTAGACGTCCTCGTCGACCATCCGCTGCAGGCCGCGGATCTGCCCCTCGATGCGGCGCAGGCGCTTGAGGTGCTCGTCCTTCTGTTTGTGGTACCCGTGCACACCCCGGTCGTGGTCGGTCACGACATCCGCTCCGGCGGTGACATCGGTGACATCCCCGGCATTCGTAACGTCGGTCACGTCCGTCATCGCGTCCTCCTGGTGGGCTGTGCGCCGACATATGTGGGCGGTGCGCCGACATATACCCCTAGTGGGTATATGGTACCGAACTTTGCGGGGTATACGGCCCTTGGACCGCCCCCGTGCTCATCACTGTGCTTGATGGGCGACACTGGTGGGCGGCCCGATAGCCGTGGCCGAATGATGCGCCTAGCATCAGCCTGACCGAAACCGAAGCAAGCCGAGGACCCCACGTGCGCTTTCGTCTGACCCCCAGGGAGACGAGCTTCTACGACATGTTCGCCGCATCCGCGGACAACATCGTCACGGGCTCGAAACTCCTGATGGAACTGCTCGGGGCGGACGCTTCCGCCCGGGCCGAGATCGCAGAGCGTATGCGGGCGGCGGAACACGCAGGTGACGACGCCACGCACGCGATCTTCCACCAGCTGAACTCCTCGTTCATCACGCCGTTCGACCGCGAGGACATCTACTCCCTCGCCTCGTCCCTCGACGACATCATGGACTTCATGGAGGAGGCCGTCGACCTGGTCGTCCTCTACAACGTCGAGGAACTGCCCAAGGGCGTCGACCAGCAGATCGAGGTGCTGGCGCGCGCGGCCGAACTGACGGCCGAGGCGATGCCGCACCTGCGGACGATGGAGAACCTCACCGAGTACTGGATCGAGGTCAACCGGCTGGAGAACCAGGCCGACCAGATCCACCGCAAGCTGCTCGCGCACCTCTTCAACGGCAAGTACGACGCCATGGAGGTTCTGAAGCTGAAGCAGATCGTGGACGTGCTGGAGGAAGCGGCGGACGCGTTCGAGCACGTGGCGAACACGGTGGAGACCATCGCCGTCAAGGAGTCCTGACCTCTTCATGGACACCTTTGCTCTGGTCGTGACCATCGCGGTCGCGCTCTTCTTCACGTACACCAACGGTTTCCACGACTCGGCGAACGCGATCGCCACGTCCGTGTCGACGCGGGCGCTGACGCCGAAGGCCGCGCTGGCCATGGCCGCGGTGATGAACCTCGCCGGTGCGTTCATGGGCTCCGGGGTCGCCAAGACCGTCAGCGAGGGCCTGATTCAGACACCGACCGGGTCGAAGGGGATGGGCATCCTCTTCGCCGCGCTGGTGGGGGCGATCGTCTGGAACCTCATCACCTGGTACTTCGGGTTGCCCTCTTCCTCCTCCCACGCGCTGTTCGGCGGGATGGTCGGTGCCGCGCTGGCCGGCGGGACGACGGTCTACTGGAGCGGGGTGCTGGAGAAGGTCGTCATCCCCATGTTCATCTCCCCGGTGGTCGGTCTGGTGGCCGGCTATCTGGTGATGACCGCGATCATGTGGATATTCAGGAAGGCGAACCCGCACAAGGCCAAGCGCGGGTTCCGCATCGCGCAGACCGTCTCGGCGGCCGGGATGGCGCTGGGGCACGGTCTTCAGGACGCGCAGAAGACGATGGGCATCGTGGTGATGGCGCTGGTCATCGCGGATGTCGAGGACTACGGCGATCCGATTCCGGTGTGGGTGAAGATCGCCTGTGCGGTGATGCTGTCGCTGGGCACGTATGCCGGTGGGTGGCGGATCATGCGGACGCTGGGGCGGAAGATCATCGAGCTGGATCCGCCGCAGGGTTTCGCGGCGGAGACGACGGGGGCGTCGATCATGTTCGCCACGGCGTTCCTGTTCAAGGCGCCGATTTCCACGACGCACGTCATCACCTCGGCGATCATGGGCGTCGGGGCGACGAAGCGGGTGAATGCCGTGCGGTGGGGTGTCGCCAAGAACATCATCCTGGGGTGGTTCATCACGATGCCGGCCGCGGCGCTGGTGGCTGCGCTGTCGTTCTGGGTCGTGAATCTGGCGTTCCTGTAGGTGTTGCTCGGCGCAGCCGAGGTCAGTCACGCGAACGGGCCCGCCCCTGGGAGAGGGGCGGGCCCTTTTCGGCCTCGCGGTGGCACCGCCATGCAGCACCGCGAGGGGTCTCGGCGGGGGTGACTCAGCCGAAGCGGCCGGAGATGTAGTCCTCCGTGGCCTGGACCGACGGGTTGGAGAAGATGCGCTCCGTGTCGTCGATCTCGATGAGCTTGCCGGGCTGGCCGACCGCCGACAGGTTGAAGAACGCCGTGCGGTCGGAGACGCGCGCCGCCTGCTGCATGTTGTGCGTCACGATGACGATCGTGAAGCGCTCCTTCAGCTCACCGATCAGGTCCTCGATGGCGAGGGTGGAGATCGGGTCGAGGGCGGAGCAGGGCTCGTCCATGAGCAGGACGTTCGGCTCGACCGCGATCGCCCGCGCGATGCACAGGCGCTGCTGCTGGCCACCCGACAGGCCCGAGCCGGGCTTGTTCAGACGGTCCTTGACCTCGTTCCAGAGGTTCGCGCCCTTCAGGGACCGCTCGACGATGTCCGACAGCTCGTTCTTCTTGTAGTTGCCGTTCAGCCGCAGCCCCGCCGCCACGTTGTCGAAGATCGACATCGTGGGGAACGGGTTCGGCCGCTGGAACACCATGCCGACCTCACGGCGGACCGACACCGGGTCGATGCCCGTGCCGTAGAGGTCCTCGTCGTCGAGGAGCACCTTGCCCTCGACCCGGCCGCCGGACGTCACCTCGTGCATACGGTTCAGCGTGCGCAGGAACGTCGACTTGCCGCATCCGGACGGGCCGATGAACGCCGTCACCGAGCGCGGCTCGACGGTCATCGAGATGTCCTCGATCGCCTTGTGGGAGCCGTAGTAGGCGGTCAGTCCGCTTACGTCGATTCGCTTGGCCATGACTACTTCACTTCCAAAGTCTGGGGGTCGCTGTGTGGCCCCGCGCGGCGGTAGCCGCACATTGACGCTTTAGCGACCGGTCTTCGGGGCCTTCCAGCGGGCGATCCCGCGGGCCACCAGGTTCAGGATCATCACGAAGGCGATCAGGGTGAGCGACGCCGCCCAGGCGCGGTCGTACGCCGTGACCTCGCCCGATCCGTACTGCTGGTAGATGTACAGCGGGAGCGATGCCTGAGCACCCTCGAAGGGGTTGGCGTTGATGAACTTGCTGCCGAACACCAGCAGCAGCACGGGCGCGGTCTCACCGGCGATGCGGGCGATGGCCAGCATGATGCCGGTGGTGATGCCGCCGAGCGAGGTCGGCAGGACCACCTTCAGGATGGTGCGCCACTTGGGCACGCCGAGCGCAAGAGAGGCTTCGCGCAGCTCGTTCGGGACGAGCTTGAGCATCTCCTCCGTGGAGCGGACGACGACCGGCATCATCAGGATCGCGAGGGCGAGTGACCCGGCGAAGCCGAAGGGCTCCAGCTCGAACATCAGCATGAGGCTGAGGATGAACAGGCCGGCGACGATCGACGGGATGCCGGTCATGACGTCGACGAAGAAGGTGACGGCCCTGGCGAGGTTGCCCCGCCCGTACTCCACCAGGTAGATCGCGGTGAGCACGCCGACCGGCGCGGCGATCAGCGTGGCGAGGCCGACCTGCTCCAGCGTGCCGAGGATGGCGTGGTAGATGCCGCCGCCCGTCTCCGAGTCGGCGACCACGCCCATCGAGTGGGTCAGGAAGTAGACGTCGAGGACCTTCACGCCGCGTTGGACGGTCGACCACACCAGCGAGGCCAGCGGCACCACGGCGAGCAGGAACGCGACCCACACCAGCGAGGTGACCACGCGGTCCTTGGCCTGGCGGCGGTTCTCGACCCGGGTCGCGATGACGTACGTACCGAGGACGTGCAGGATCGCGGCGATCAGCGCCCACTGGATGCTGCTGTGCAGGCCGGCGGCGGCGCTGATGCCGAGTCCGAGGGCGACGGATCCGGCGGCGACGGCCCACGGGGCCCACTTGGGCAGATGGCCGCCGCGCAGGGTGCTGGGGCGCTTGGCGGCGAGGGAGGGTGTGGTGCTCATGCGTTGGCCCCCGAGTACTCCTTGCGGCGGGCGATGATCGCGCGGGCCGCGCCGTTGACCAGCAGGGTGATGACGAACAGGACCAGACCGGAGGCGATCAGCGCGTCACGGCCGAACTCGGTGGCCTCGCTGAACTTGCTGGCGATGTTCTGGGCGAAGGTGCCGCCGCCCGGGTCGAGCAGGCTGGTGTGGATCAGGAAGTCGGGTGAGAGCACGGTGGCGACGGCCATCGTCTCGCCGAGGGCGCGGCCGAGGCCGAGCATCGAGGCCGAGATGACACCGGAGCGGCCGAAGGGGAGGACCGCCATGCGGATCACTTCCCAGCGGGTGGCGCCGAGCGCCAGGGCGGCCTCCTCGTGCATCTGCGGGACCTGGCGGAAGACCTCGCGGCTCACGTTGGTGATGATCGGCAGGATCATGATCGCGAGCAGGATGCCCACGGTGAGCATGGAGCGCGCGGCGCCGCCCTGCCAGGAGAAGATGCCGGTCCAGCCGAGGTAGTCGTTCAGCCAGCCGAAGAGGCCGTTCATGTGCGGGACGAGGACCAGGGCGCCCCACAGGCCGTAGACGATGGACGGCACGGCGGCCAGCAGGTCGATCACATAGGCGATGGGGCCGCGCAGCCGGCGCGGGGCGTAGTGAGTGAGGAACAGCGCGATGGCGACCGAGACCGGGACCGCGATGACCATGGCGATGATCGAGGAGACGATCGTGCCGTAGGCCAGGACCGCGATGCCGAAGACCGGCGGGTTGGCACCGGTGTTCCACTCGAAGGTGGTCAGGAAGTTGCCGTCGTCCTTGCTGATGGCGAGGACGGCGCGGTAGGTGAGGAAGCCCGCGATCGCGGCCATGATCACCAGCAGCAGAATGCCCGAGCCACGGGACAGACCGAGGAAGATCCGGTCTCCGGGTCGGGTGGCGCCACGGGCCGCGCGCTTCTGCTCGGCCGTGGGCGGCTGCGTGGGGGGAGGTGCGTCAGCAATCTGTGTAGTGTCCATCGGGTTCTCCGGTCTGCGGAACCGCACGTGCTGTGCGGCCCTTGGCGGCGGTGCACCGGACGGTGCGGTCCGGTCCCGCTCGGGAGACCGGACCGCACTCAGGTCAGCTCAGGCTCTCGACGGTCGTGCGAACCTTGGTGATGATCTCGTCGGGCATGGGCGCGTAGTCGTTCTCGGCGAGGATCTTCTGGCCGTCCTCCGAGGCCGCGTAGCGCAGGAACGCCTTGACCGCGGGCAGCGTCTCGGCCTTGTTGCCCTTGTCGCAGACGATCTCGTACGTCACCAGGACCATCGGGTAGGCGCCGTCGGCCTTGGTCCCGTAGTTCAGCTCCAGCGCGAGGTCCTTGCCGGTGCCGACCACCTTGGCCTCGGCGATCGCCTTGGTGGCGTTGTCGACGGTCGCCTCGACCGGCTCGGAGGCGCCGGTGTCGATGGCGACGGTCTTGATGCCGTCCTTGGCGTAGGACAGCTCGAAGTAGCCGATCGCGCCGGCGGTCTGCTTGACCTGCGCGGCGACACCGGAGGACTGCGGAGCCGACTGGCCGCCCTTGGCCTGCCAGGCCTTGCCGCCCTCGTAGGGGAAGTCCTTCTTGGCGGTGGCGATCAGGTACTTGGTGAAGTTGTCCGTGGTGCCGGACTCGTCCGAGCGGTGGAACGCCTGGATCTTGAGGTTGGGCAGCTTCGCGTCGGGGTTCAGCTTCGCGATCGCCGGGTCGTTCCACTTGGTGATCTTGCTGTCGAAGATCTTGGCGATCGTCGCGGAGTCCAGGACGAGCTTGTCGACGCCCGGGACGTTGTAGCCGACGGCGATCGGGCCGCCGACCATCGGCAGGTCGATGCCCTGGCCGCCGGAGCAGATCTTCTTCGAGGCCGCGACCTCGTCGGGCTTCAGTGCCGAGTCCGAACCGGCCCAGGGAACCTGGCCCTGCGTGAACGCGGTGACACCGGCACCGGAACCGCCGGCCTTGTAGTTGATCTCCACCTTGCAGGCCGCCGAGAACTGCTTGACCCACGCGTCGACCGCGTTCTTCTGCGCGGAGGAGCCGTCGGCCAGTACCTGGCCCGAGGCGTCGTCACACTTGATGTTGCTCGGCGCGGCGGCGTTGGAGGAGCCTCCGTCCGGGTTGCCGGTCTCGTCGGAGCCGCACGCCGTGAGGGCCAGGGCGCCGGAGACGGCGAGAGCACCGAGAGCGAGGGCCCGCCGGTTCATGCGCTGAAGCTTCACTTGAGTTCCTTCCAGGTGCCGCCGTCCTGAATCGGCGGCGTGCGAAGTCTGGGTGACGCTGGACGAGGCCGCGCACGGCAGGCACGGCTCGCATCTGGTAAGGCCGAAATTAGGCAGATCAGGTGAAGGCGCCGATGGCCGCGAATGAACTAGGGGTGAACCCCTGCCTAAGGTGTGGTTAGGTCACGGAATGCTTACGGGGAGAGCGCATGGGGGTTCCGCTCCCCGGACCGGAGGGGATCAGTCCGGTCTTCCGGCCGTTCCTGGCTGCTTCAGCATGGTGAGCAGCGCGTCGACCAAGGGGCGGTCGTGGGGCTGGGTGAGGCGGGCGCGGGCGGCGAAAGGTGTCAGCCACAGCACCCGGTCCACCTCGTCGGTCGGGGAGAACGCGCAGGACATCGCCTCGGCCGCCCAGTAGCGGACCTGCTTGGGGCGGCCGTTCGCCAGATAGCGCTGGGTGGGCAGCTCGGCCCCCGGCTCGGCCCGGCAGCCCGTCTCCTCGGCCACCTCGCGCAGGGCTCCGGCGAGCGGCTCCTCGCCGCTCTTCAGCTTGCCCTTCGGCCAGGACCAGTCGTCGTATTTCGGCCGGTGCACGAGGCAGAGCTCCAGCCCGCCGGTGACGGGGGAGTGGCGCCACAGGACGCAGCCGGCCGCCTGCACGGTGGTGTCCTGCGGGGAGCCGGAACTCGAACTCACCGGGTGCTCACCGCCTCCGCCTCCTTCTGCCAGGCCTGCTGGAACGCGAAGCGCGCCGCCTCCACCTCGTGCCGCTGGTCGGCGTGGAGGACGCCGAGGGCGTAGGCCGTGGCCGGGGCGATCCGGGGCGTACGGGCCGCCTGGGCCGCCGCTGCCGCCGCCTCCGAGGCGTCGCGGTGGCGGTTCAGGGCCTGGCCGGCGGAGAGCAGGCGCAGGTCGACGATGGCGTTGCCCTTGGGGCCGCTGACGGCTTCGCGGGCGTAGCGGTGCAGGCGCAGGAGCAGGCGGACCTGGTGCCAGGGGGCGTCCTGCGGGTGCGGGACCGTGTCCGGGGACAGGCCGTGGATGAGTGCGGCGGCGTTGTACGGGTGGCCCGCGGTGACCAGGGGGAGGGCGGTTACGGCGTCGGTGAGGCGGTCCTTCGCGGCGGTGGCCAGGGGACGGAGGTCCGCGCTGGCCGCGGCCGGGGTGAGGGGGACCTCGCTGGCCAGGACGGCGACCTTGTCCGCGATGGCGTGGAAGCGGCTGGAGCCGAGGGCTTGCAGGGCGGTGGAGTGGGCCCGGGTGCGGGCGAGGTTCAGCTGGCGGTCGAGCAGGGCGCCTGCTTTCGCTGCTCCGACTGTCAGGTTGCTGCGTTCTTGTGCTGGGGGCGGGGGGTTGCGCAGCCCGGCGTCGCGGGGTGCCGCTGCGCCCACCCGTGCCGCCCCAGCGGCACGACTGCCCGCAGCTACGTCGGCACGGCTGCCCGCAGCTACGTCGGCACGGCTGCCCGCAGCTACGTCGGCACGGCTGCCCACAGCTACGTCGGCACGACTGCCCGCAGCTACGTCGGCACGGCTGCCCGCGGCTGCGTCCGCGCGCGCGCCCGCGGCTAGGTCGCCCCGCGCGCCCGCGGCTGCGTCCGCATGCGTGCCCGCAGCTCGGTCGGAACCTGACAAGCGGTGCAAAGCGCTCAGCAGGCGTTCCAGCCGTGCCGTGTACGCGTGTTCCATGGCCAGGGTGCCCGAGACCCAGGCCAGTTCCGGGCGCATGCCCTCGCACCAGTCCGTGTCGAGGAGGGGCTGGAACGTGTGCAGGCTGGCGCTGATGCGGCGGGCCGAGCGGCGCAGCGCGCGGGCCGCCTCGACGGACCCCGCCGAGCCGTTCGCCCCGGAACCGGTCTCCCGGTGCAGGCGCAGCGCGCGGAGGAACTCCGTGGCCTGGGCCCGCAGGTAACCCGCGAGGGTGTCCCCGGTGGGGGCGGGCCCGGCCAGGGGGTCCGTCGGGTCAAGGTGTCGCTGTGCCACGCCGGCGCCTCCGGGCGTCTATGAGCATCTCCTGGACGTTGCGCAGGGGCTGGCCGTCCGCGTCGGTCGCATGCCGGGTCCAGTCGCCGTCCGGGCCGAGGTGCCAGGAGGCGGTGGCGTCGGACATGCCGGTCTCCAGCAGCCGGTTCAGGGCCGCCCGGTGGGCCGGGTCGGTGACCCGGACCAGGGCCTCTATCCGGCGGTCGAGGTTGCGGTGCATCATGTCGGCGCTGCCGAACCAGATCTCGGGCTCGCCGCCGTTGCCGAAGGCGAAGACACGGGAGTGCTCCAGAAAGCGGCCGAGGATGGAGCGGACCCGGATGTTCTCCGACAGGCCCGCCACGCCCGGGCGCAGCGCGCAGATGCCGCGCACCCACACGTCCACCGGCACGCCCGCCTGGGCCGCGCGGTAGCAGGCGTCGATGACGGCCTCGTCGACCATCGAGTTGACCTTGATACGGACGTACGCGGGCCGTCCGGCGCGGTGGTGCTGGATCTCCTTGGTGATCCGCGAGACCAGGCCGTCGCGCAGCGACTTGGGAGCGACGAGGAGGCGGCGGTAGGTCTCGCGGCGGGAGTAGCCGGAGAGGCGGTTGAAGAGGTCCGAGAGGTCCGCGCCGACCTGCGGGTCGGCCGTGAGCAGGCCGAGGTCCTCGTAGAGGCGGGCCGTCTTCGGGTGGTAGTTGCCGGTGCCGACGTGGCTGTAGCGGCGGAGCGTCTCGCCCTCCTGGCGGACCACCAGGGACAGCTTGCAGTGGGTCTTCAGGCCGACCAGGCCGTAGACCACGTGGCAGCCGGCCTCCTCCAGCTTGCGGGCCCACTTGATGTTGGCGTGCTCGTCGAAGCGGGCCTTGATCTCGACCAGGACCAGGACCTGCTTGCCGGTCTCGGCGGCCTCGATGAGGGCGTCGACTATGGGGGAGTCGCCCGAGGTCCGGTACAGGGTCTGCTTGATCGCCAGGACGTCCGGGTCGCCGGCGGCCTGCTCCAGGAAGGCCTGGACGGAGGTGGAGAACGAGTCGTACGGGTGGTGCAGCAGGACGTCCCGCTCGCGCAGGGCGGCGAAGATGTCCGGCGCGGAGGCCGACTCGACCTCGGCGAGGTCGCGGTGGGTGCCGGCGACGAACTTGCGGTACTTCAGCTCGGGCCGGTCCAGGGAGGCGATCCGGAACAGGCCCGTGAGGTCCAGGGGGCCCGGCAGCGGGTACACCTCGGCCTCGCTGATCTTCAGCTCGCGCACCAGCAGGTCCAGGACCTCGCGGTCGATGGACTCCTCGACCTCCAGGCGCACCGGCGGCCCGAAGCGGCGCCGCATGAGCTCCTTCTCCAGCGCCTGGAGCAGGTTCTCGGCGTCGTCCTCCTCGACCTCCAGGTCCTCGTTCCTGGTGAGGCGGAAGGCGTGGTGCTCCAGCACCTCCATGCCCGGGAACAGCTCCTCCAGGTGGGCGGCGATGACGTCCTCGATGGGGACGTAGCGGCCCGGGGAGCTCTCCAGGAAGCGGGACAGCAGCGGCGGCACCTTGACGCGGGCGAAGTGCTTGTGGCCCGTGACCGGGTTCCGCACGACCACGGCCAGATTCAGGGAAAGGCCGGAGATGTACGGGAAGGGGTGCGCCGGGTCGACCGCCAGAGGGGTCAGCACGGGGAAGATCTGGTGCCGGAACAGGGTGAACAGGCGGGCCTGCTCCTTCTCCTGGAGCTCGCTCCAGCGGACCAGGTGGATGCCCTCCTCCGCGAGTGCGGGGGCTACGTCCTCGTGGTAGCAGGCGGCGTGCCGGGCCATGAGCTCGCGGGAGCGGGCCCAGATCATCTCCAGCACCTCGCGCGGCTGGAGACCGGAGGCGGAGCGGGTGGCCACGCCGGTGGCGATACGGCGCTTCAGGCCGGCCACCCGGACCATGAAGAACTCGTCCAGGTTGCTGGCGAAGATCGCGAGGAAGTTGGCCCGCTCCAGCAGGGGCGTGTTCGGGTCCTCGGCGAGTTCGAGAACCCGCTCGTTGAACGCCAGCCAGCTGCGCTCCCGGTCGAGGAAACGCCCCTGTGGCAGCTGGACGCCGTCGACCTGCGACTCCTCGTACGCGTCGAGGTCGGCGTCGATGTCGGGTTCGAGGTCGGAGACGGCCGCCGCGATGGTGTGCGGGCGGTGGGCTGCGATGGAGCCCACGGAGGGCTGCGCGTGCTGGACCTGTGCCTGGGTGTTCGGCTGGCTCATGGCCCCATTCTTCCGCGCCGCGAGCATCACGGGCGCGTCGGAAAGCGCGGGCGGGATCGGGGGCGTCACATGAGTGGTCCCGTTCCCCGCAGGCCCCTCTGGGGGCGGTGAAGGCTCTGGCACAGCGGGAGTCATTGGCCGAGCCTCGCAAGCTCGTCTGAATCGATGGTTACGGAGACATGACGTGTGGGATAGCGCGGGGCGGCTCACGGGGGTCTCGGAGAGGGCGGCCGGGCCATGTGCGGACCCCGTCTGCCGGACCCTGCCCCTGGGCGTGGTCGGCATGCCGATGTCCCTGCGGCGCGGAACGGCGCTGCTGCGGTGGGCGCGGCGGCACGGCGCGGCAGTGATCGAGGACGACTACGACAGCGAATTCCGCTTCGGCGGGCGGCCGGACGAGACACTGCACGGTCTGGACCGGGACGGACACGTCATCTATGTGGGGTCGTTCTCCAAGGTGATGCTGCCCTCCCTGCGCGTCGGCTTCCTGGTGGCGCCCGCCCCGCTGCGCACGGCACTGCGCACCGCCAAGTACAGCGCCGACTGGCACACAGCGGTCCCCACCCAGGCGGCGCTCGCCCGCTTCGTCGACGACGGGTTGCTCGCCCGGCACATCCGCCGGATGCAGCACACGTACGCGACCCCAGGCACCAAGCCGTCGCCCGCGCGCTCACCGACCACTTCGCGGACCTGTCCGAGCTGGTGCCGTCCGCCGCGGGCCTGCACGTGACCACGTTCACCCGGGGTCGCCTCGCCGACCCCGACGCCCTCGCGGACCGCGCCCGCCGGGCCCTGGCGTCCGGCGTGGCGGTCCACACCCTGGCGGAGATCGCCGCGAACCGCTCCGCCCGCCCGGGCCTCGTCTTCGGGCTACGGCTCGATCAGCGCCCCGGACATCGAGCCGGGCCTGCGCCGCGTCCTCGGTCCCTGAGATGGAAGGGTGTCGCCGTGGACCTCAAAGCCGTACGCGCCTTCGTCGCGATCGCCGACGCCGGGCAGTTCCAGAAGGCAGCCGTCGACCTGTCGCTCACCCAGCAGGCGGTCTCCAAGCGGATCGCCGCGCTGGAGAAGGACCTGGGGGTGCGGCTGCTGGTGCGTACGCCGCGGGGAGCGGAACTCACCATCGACGGGCGGGTGCTCCTGCCGCACGCCCGGGCCCTGCTCCAGGCGGAGGAGCGGGCGGTGGCGGCCGTGCGCCCCGGGCGGGCGCTGCGGGTGGACGTCGTGGGGCGCCGGGTCGCCACGGCCGGACTGGTACGGGACTTCCACCGGGCGCACCCGGAGATCGCCCTGGACGTCGTCACGCTGTTCGACGCGGACACGGCGGTGGCCGCCGTGCGGGACGGGGCTGTCGACGCGACGTTCCGTGCGGTCATCATGCCCGGGCGCCGGCTCCCCGACGGCATCGAGGCCGTCCCCGTCCTGGACGAGCCGCTGCGTCTCTGTGTCGGCCCCGACCACGAGTTCGCCCGAGCCGCCTCGGTGACACCCGCGCAACTGGCCGGGCAGAGGATCTGGATGCCGGGCAACGCGCCCGGCACGGAGTGGTCGGCCTACTACGACGAACTCGCCGAGACCTTCGGCCCGGCCATCGACACGATCGGCCCCAACTTCGGCGTCGAGGCCCTCCTCGACACCATCGCCGACTCCTCGACCGTGGCGACCTTCCTCAGCGAACGCACCCCGCTGGTCTGGCCGGCCGACCACGACCTGCGCCTCGTCCCGGTGCGCGACCCGACCCCCGTGTACCCGCACTCCCTCCTCTGGCGCACGGACAATCCACATCCCGGCCTGGCGGCCCTGCGCGACCACCTGCTGGCAACGCGCACCCGGCTGAACGAGGGGGAGGTCTGGAAACCGTCGTGGGCCCGGAAATGACACTCACCGCTCGCCGCTGAGCCCTCCCGGCGTGCATGCGAGGCGCGAGTGCGCCCGCCCCACGCCGATCAGCGAAGCAACGGGGCGAAGACCGGAAGCGGGCGGCCCCGACAGTTACTTCGCGACGTACGTGAGGAACGACGCCCAGGGGCTCGCGCCGAACACGAGTATCGGGCCGTCGGGCTGCTTGCTGTCGCGGACGGGGACGATGTCGGGGTGGCCGTCGGCGACCTCCAGGCAGTTGGTCTGACCCCCGTCGCTGTAGGACGACTTGCGCCACACGGCGGTGCTGAGGTCGAGGGTTCGGTTCATGATCTGCACTCCTCCAAGAGACGCTTGATGAACGCTGTCGACTCCTCAGGAGTCAGCGCCGCGTCCCTGACGAGATCGTAGGACCAACGGAAGGACAAGACCTTGTCTGGGTCGTCGATCAACTCGCCGAAGCTGTTGCCTTCCACGTAGGCAACGGGGTCACCGACTCGTTGCCACAACAGCGTGAGGTGGCTGTTCATGAGATCGTGCACGCCTGCTGCGTAGGGCAGTACCTGAAGTGCGACCGACGGCAACTCGGCCGCGTCCAGCAGGCGCGACAGTTGGTCGGCCCACACCTTGGCATCGGGCACGGGCCGTCGAAGTGCCCCCTCGTCCAGGATCACGCGAATGCTAGGTGCCGGTTCGCGGTACAGCAGTTCCTGCCGTCCCATGCGCAAGGCCACCTGTTCCTCGATCTCCTCGCTGTTGCCTGCCGTTGTCTGGGCTCTGGACAACCCTGACAACACCGTGCGGGCATAGTCCTCGGTCTGCAACAGCCCCGGCACCGCCAGCTGGAACATCCACATGACGCGAGCCGTCGCCTCAAGCTCCATGAACGCCTTGTACTTGTCCTTGATGACCTCCTTGCGGGCGTCCCGCCACAGGCGAACCAGCAGGTCACCGGAGTCGTAGTAGCTGTCCAGGTCCTCCATGACCGTCCGCTTGGACAGGCGCTCCCCCTTCTCCAAGCGGTAGAGGTAGCTCTTGTCGTACGCCGTCTCCGCCGACAACTGCGCGAGCGTCTTGCCTGCCTTTTCCCGCAGGAACCGCAGCGTCCGCCCGAGCTCGGCACGCCTCGACTCTCGCTCACCGTCAACGAATTCGCCCATGTCACCCCTCGCCGTTGCCTGGCGCTCAGACAACGCCAGCCCTCTTCCAGAGCGTACGCGCGACCAGTGACGATGAAGCCACGAACGGTAATCATCGCTCGTCAAACCCCTGTCGCCTGCCCTGAGAAGGGACACTTCCGTGCGCCTGCGTATCGCTGAACTCTGCGAGTCGGCCCTGCTCCTCCTCGTGCGAACCCTGCTGCCCGCCCGAGGGCGTCACCGAGCCACGTCGGCCCCACCCCCGCCGACACCCAATGCCCTCCCGCTCCTCCTCGTCGCGGAGGAGCCCCTGGTCATGGACACCCCCCTCGTACGGCCGTACCTCGACAGCGTGGAGGTGTTCGCATGAGGCTGCTCCCCTGGACCGGCGCCGACGGCAAACCCTGCTACCTCAGCACCGACGACCCGGACAGCCTCCTCTCGCGGCTCGCCGACGACATCGAGGCCGCTCAGCTCGCCTCCGCCGAACAGGTACTGGCCGGCGCCGAGGCCGTGCTCCGCGACACCAAGGCCGGTGAACGCGCCGTGCGTTTCGCGTTGGTCAGGGCCTTGGAGTCGCTGGGAGACGTGCTGCGTGTCGCGGTCAGCCGGGGCGAGCGCATCCCCGGGCAGGACGCGTGACAGGTCAGCGGAAGCCGAGCATCCCGGGGGAGTCGATGTCGACGGTGAGGATGCCGGGAGGGTAGCCGCTCTCGTTGCCTGTCAGGATGATCGACATACCGCCGGTCTCCATGTGCGGTGTCGCGACGAAGAGGGCGTGGCAGAGGTCGGGGCCGCCCCAGCCGTCCCTGAACATCGCCCCGACCGTCGCTGCACCGGTCTGGTTCAGCGGGTCGACCATGACACCCGGCAGAGCGAGGACGTCACCAGCGACGCCCTTCTCCATGGACTCGGCGTACATCAGGCACAGCGCCGGGATGTGCAGCCAGTCCCCCGGCGTGTGGGCGACGTTGTCGGCGAGGAGGTGGAGTGCACGGTGTCCCCGCACCAGGGCGACCACAGCGCTGGTGTCGAGGATGATCACGCGGCCTTGCCTCGCAGGTTGTGCATCTTCTCGGCGGCCATTGCGTAGATGTTGGCCAAGACGTCCGGTCCCTCGGCGAACTCCTCGTCCGTCAGCGTGCAGCCCATCCGCTCGCGAAGCACCTTTCTGGTGGTGGAGACACGTTCGGCGATCTGGGCCGCTGTGAGCTGCTCCGAAGCCAACTGCTCCACAAGCTGCCCCAGGGTCACCCCCCGCTCCTTGGCCACCTGCGCGAGATGGTCCCGGGCCTGGCGGGACACCTGGATGGTCGTGTTGTCTGCCATGGGAACACTGTAGCCACACCACAGCAGGGTGCATCCCGGCCTCCGCCCCCTTTCACGCGATCGTGTTCGGACCCGGCAACCTTTCCTCCCTCCGCGGCAACCCACCCCCGGACCATCCCCCCCCCGCACGGAACGGATTCGCCGCATGAGTGAGCTGCGCAGCAAGCCCCGGCACCGCAGAAGCCGCACGGCCCTGGTGGTCGGTGTCCCCCTGGCCCTGACCGCCGCCGGCACCCTCGCGTACGGCACCGACCTCGGCGTCCTCGGGTCCACCGCCCAGGAGGCCTCCGCCGCCGCCCCGTCCTGGGCCACCGACACCGCCGACGGGTTCGCCTCCGTCAACTCCCTCGGCCAGAAGGGGACCTACGGCGGCCGGGACGGCAAGACCGTCACCGTGAAGACGCAGGCCGACCTGGAGAAGTACGCCACGGCCGCCGAGCCGTACGTCATCGTCGTCGCCGGCACGATCAACATGAACCCGGTCGGCAAAGAGATCAAGGTGCAGTCCGACAAGACCATCGTCGGGTCCGGTACCTCGGGGCACATCGTCGGCGGTGGGTTCTTCCTCGGGTCCGGGGTCCACAACGTGATCATCCGGAACCTGACCATCCGGGACTCGTACCAGGGCATCTGGAACGACAAGGATCACGACTTCGACGCGATCCAGATGGACGGCGCGCATCACGTCTGGATCGATCACAACGATCTGCGGCACATGGCCGACGGGCTCATCGACGTGCGCAAGGACAGCACGAACGTCACCGTCTCCTGGAACAAGCTCAGCGACAACAACAAGACCTTCGGCATCGGCTGGACGGAGAACGTCAAGACGGACATCACGATCCACCACAACTGGATCCGCGAGACCGAGCAGCGCAACCCGTCCACCGACAACGCCGCCCACGCGCACCTCTACAACAACTTCCTGGAGGACGCCCCGGGCACGGACATCACGTCGTCGTACGGCAACTACTCGCGCGGCGCGACGAAGATGGTCCTGGAGAACTCCCTGTTCCAGGGCATCAGGAACCCCGTCATCAAGGACAGCGGCGCCGCCGTCGTCCAGCGCGGGAACTCCTTCTCCGGCACCAGCGGACGCAGCGAGAGCGGCGGGACCGCCTTCGACCCGAAGGCCTACTACCCGTACTCCCTCGACAAGGCCGCCGACCTGCCGTCGATCCTCAAGTCCGGCGCGGGGCCCCGCGCTTCCGTCGGCAAGACCGCCGCCGCCTCCACCAAGGCCGCCAAGGCCACCACGCTCACCGTGGCCAAGGACGGCAGCGGGCAGTACACGACCGTGCAGGCCGCCGTGAACGCCGTACCGGCGAACAACCCCTCCCGGGTCGTGATCGCCGTGAAGCCGGGGACGTACCGGGAACTCGTCAAGGTGCCGTCCAACAAGCCGCACGTCACCATCCAGGGCACCGGCGGCAGCCGCAAGGACACGACGATCGTCTACAACAACGCCTCCGGTACGCCCAAGCCCGGCGGCGGCACGTACGGCACGGGCGGCAGCGCCACCGTCGCCGTCGAGGCCGACGACTTCCAGGCGCGCAACCTGACCATCTCCAACGACTTCGACGAGAAGGCCAACCAGAACCTGAGCGGGCACCAGGCCGTCGCGCTGCGGACCGCCGCCGACAAGGTGTTCCTGGACGGGATCATCGTCAGCGGCGACCAGGACACGCTGCTCCTCGACACCGCCGCCAAGGACCGGCTGGGCCGGGTCTACGTCAGCAACTCCTACGTCATCGGCAACGTCGACTTCATCTTCGGGCGGGCCACGGCCGTCGTCGACAAGTCCGTCATCACGCTGAAGAAGCGCTGGGACGGCACCTCGGCCGGCTACGTCACCGCCCCGAGCACCGCCGCGAACCGCAAGGGCATCCTGATCGCCAACTCGACCGTGAGCGGCGACGTGTCGGCCGGCAGCTTCTACCTCGGCCGGCCCTGGCACGCGGGCGGTGACGCCTCGCTCGACCCGCAGACCACGGTCCGCAACACCAGCCTGAGTGCCGCGATCAAGTCCACGCCGTGGACCGACATGAGCGGCTTCTCGTGGAAGGACGACCGGTTCGCCGAGTACAAGAACACCGGCGCGGGGGCGGGTTCGGCGAACTCCAACCGGCCGCACCTGACCGACGCGCAGGCCGCGAACCAGGAGGTCGCGGACTGGCTCGCGGGCTGGACGCCCTCGGCGTCCTGAAAGCTCCCTTCCGGGTCCGGCTGACGAGCGGCGCCGGACCCGGAAGGGCCATCATGCTTACTGGTTCCAGGCGTAGTGCAGCCGGTCCAGGCCGCTGGAGTTGTTCACCGTCAGGCTGAGGTTCGTGCCCGTGCCCTGGAGCGTGGTGAGGGAGTAGGTGTCACCGTTGCGCAGGCCGGGCCAGTACACCGAGCCCAGGCCCAGTTCACGGATGGTGTCGGTCGCGGCCTGGATGTACGCGACCTCGTTGGAGCCGTTGACCGGGCCGTTGTAGTCCAGGCCGGTCGTCATCGACGCGCCGAACTCGTCGAGGATCGTGCGCGAGGCGCAGTCGCCGATGCGTGTCTTGAAGTCCTGCTTCCACTGGTCGACGCTGGTCCAGTCGGTGTGCCAGAAACCGTAGTTGTGCAGGGCGATCCGGGTGCCCTTGAGACGCGGGTCGGCGCAGACCGGCTTGACGTCCTCGCTGTACTTGTACCCGCCGATCACCATCCGGTCGCGGGGCACGTTGCCGTGGGAGGCCACCCACTTCGCGGCGATGTCTGTCCACTCCTGGGCGGTGTAGCCGAACGGCTCGTTCATCGGCTCGAAGTACACCTTGGAGTTGCGGCCGTAGGCGGAGGTGATCCGCGCCCACATCTGGTCCCAGGAAGCCTGGTTGTCGATCTTGCCGTCCTTGGCGTTGTCGGCCTCCCAGTAGCCCAGGATGACCTTGAAGCCCTTGGCGGTGGCGGCGTCGATCGCGCCCCGGTACGACTTCCAGAACGGGCCGTTCACGGAGGAGGGATTGACGGGCAGGCGGACGGTGTTGGCGCCCAGCTTGGAGAACCCGCCGATGATCGCCTTGGACTTGGCGTAGGTGGTGGCGTAGCTGTCCGAGGTGGACAGGCCTGAGGGCACGACCGCGTCATGGGCGTAGTTGTCGCGCGGGTCGGCCCAGTTGACGCCCTTGAAGTCGCTGACGGGCGGCGGGGCGGTGGGCGAGGCGGCTGCGGGGGAGGCGAGGACCCCGCCGAATGCCGTGGCGCAGGCGAGCAGCGCCCCCAGACTGGCTGTCCCCCGGTGAGTCTTTCGTGACACGACGTCCCCTTCTGAGCAGTTGCGTCCGCGGAACTCGCGTACAGATCGGCGGCTCGTTGGCTCCCGCAAACTAGAAGAGGACTCGAACAGAGGTCAACACATCTGCACACCAAATTTCATCAAGAGTGCAGACTGGGGGCGCTCCTGGCTGCGGACCTGCCGGGCTACGAACCCACGTTCAGCCCCGAGCCCGACACCCGCACCCGGATGCCGTCCTCCTCCACCCGCACGTCGTCCAGCCGTACGTCCCCCTGCTCCGGCTTCGGCAGTTCGAACGCCAGCGCCAGCCGGTCGGCCAGGACCGGGCGGGTCAGGCCGGACAGCTCGTCGAGGAGACTGGGGTCGAGACCGATGCGGCGGAGCACCTCGGGGTTGTCCAGGGCCAGGTCGATGAGGTTGAGGCGCTCGGCCTGGCGGGCGAACTTCGGTGAGCCGGTCAGCTCGGTGAGCTTGCCGTCGTCGGCCAGGGCGTCGCGCACGGTCGCCTCGGGGACGCCCATCCGCTGCACGATGGCCGGGACCGAGAGCAGCGCCTTGGCCTTGCGGGTCTCCCGGGAGAGGTCGGCGGCCCCCTTGGGCGTCAGGTGCAGGCCCTCGGAGGCGCGGGTGCCGGGCCGGTAGGTGGCAAGGTTGCCGATGTCGAGCCGCATGCCGCCGATCTCCGTGGCGATGCCCCGCTCGCCCTGCCGCTGGATCCGCGCCTCGGCGCGCAGCCGCAGGTCATGTCCGGCGACGGGCAGGGTGCCATCGGCCCGGACGCGGTCGCGGCCCTCGCCGGTGAACGTCACCTGGGAGGCGCCGAGTTCGCGGTTGAGGTCCGCGAAGGACAGCAGGACGTCCCCGTCGAAGCGGGGGACGTGGGCGCCGCGCACCGACGTGAGGCCGTCGGCGTCCAGCCGGACGTCGTGCGCCGTGGCCGACACCTTCGCCAGCGAGACCCGGTCGGCGGCGACGTCCGGGACGGTCACCGTCACCGACTCCAGGCGCTTGTCGGCGAGTTGGGTGAGGAAGGGGAACCCGCCGATCTCCACCTCGGGCGCCGCCGCGAGGTCGAGTCGGTCCTTGAGCGTGTCGGCGGCCCGGTGCTCGGCGTACAGCACGGCCCAGCGGTCGCCGAGGGCGACGAAGGCGGCGAGCACGACCAGGGCGACCACCGCCTTCACCGCGAGCGGCAGCCCGGCGAAACGATTCCGCCGACGCCGGCCGCCACGGCGGTGGTCGGGCGGCGACCACTCCGGTTCCGCCTCGTCCCGCTGCTCGGCCTCCTCGCCGAGGAACTCCTCCAGAGGGGTCTCCTCCAGCGGGCCGTCGTCGAGTGCGGCGAGCTCGTCGTAGGGGTTGCGGGGCTGGTCGGAGCGGTCGTCGGGGTGTTGCGTGTCCATGCGGTGGGGGGTGCGCATCGTCTCATCCGACCATGCGCACCGCCCCTGGCCGCAACCTGAACCCTCGCTATGCGACCGATGTCACGGATGCCGGCGCTTCGGAGACGAAGCGCTCCACCTCCTGGGCGCGGTCGTCCATCTGCGCGGTGATCCGCTCCGCAACGTGCGTGACGACGCTGGTCACTTCGGCCGGATCCAGTTCCGCGTTCTGCAGCGTCGTGCGGATGAGCCGACGGGCGCCCGCAGGACCTGCGCGAACTGCACGGCCTCCGGGGCGACCAGCCCCTGCGGCTCGGGCCGCGTCTTGAAGTTGACGCTGAAGTGCAGCGCGTTTTCGGCCAGCACGGCCGCCTCGCCGATGACGTATCGGTGGCCGCCCTGCTCCAGGGGGACACGCCCCAGGGCTGTCACGATCGCGGTGCCCTCGGTCCCCCTGGTGTAGATCTCCGCCTTGTCGCGCCCGTGCGTCGGCAGTCAGCACAGGGAGCTCTCCCCGTCGCCGAGGTCCAGGCCGACGGCGTACCGGACCTCGGATTCGCTGTCAGCCGGCATGGGCGTCGCCCTCGCCGGTGAGCGCTCCGCCGGTGACGGTGAGCACCTCGGTCAGTTGTTTGAGCACGCTGGCCGTCGGAGGAGGCGGGAAGGAGAATCCCGTACGCCGGGACGACACGGCGGCGATCAGCCGCCGCACCCCCGGATTCCGCGCGGCTAGCTCCCCGTCCCGGCCGCCGAGCTCCGACTTCGTGAACTCCGCGTCGTCGAACCGTGCCCAGACCCCGGGATCGTTCTGCAGGGCGGAGAAGAAGTCCGGGAACTTGATCTGCAGGGCGAGCAGGACGCCCGCGTGCAGCAGGCGGTCGCTGCCGGGCCGGCCGTCGTGCTGCCGGAGTGTCAGGACGGTGTGGTTCAGGCCGTTGATGAAGCGACGCACCCGCCGCGGGTTGGCTGCGAACGCGACCTCGATGAGCTCCCAGAGCTCCCGCGAGGCACCCATCGCGGGATCCGTGACCTCGCTGCCGAGCTGCTGGTACAACAACTCGAACGGGATGCCCGGCAGATGGAACGGGAAGTGGATCAGCTTCTCCAGGTACTGCCGCCCGCGCGCGCCGTCCGTGCCCTCCCGGTCGAACCGCTTGGCGGCGGCCTCCGCGACGACCTGGTAGTCCATGGCGAGCACGAAGACGCAGGAGCCCTCTCCCAGGAAGAGCTTCAGGGAGTCGAGCACGGTGATCGCCGCTTCCTCGTGGCAGCGGTCCAGGTCGTCGACGAACAGGACGAGCCGGCCGCCGTCGGCGTGGATGTCGACGACCTCGCGGAAGTCCTGCTCGAAGCGGTTGACGTGCAGATACGTCTCCGCCCCCGGTGCGGTGAGGGCGCTCTGGACGGCGTCGACGTCCTCGGGGGCCAGGAACCCCGCCGTCAGCGGGCCGGCCGCCCTGCGGGCGAGCAGCCAGGCCGCCGCCTGACTGAGCCGCTTGACCGTGCCCAGCGCCGCGGACAGCCGCTCCTGCCGTGTCTCCTCACCGGCCTCCCGCCGCCTGTCGAGGTCGACGGCTATCTCGGTGAGGACGGTCTGGATGAGGGCGTGCCAGATCTCGTCCTTCTGGTCGTACTTCCAGGGGTTGAACCAGACGGTCCGCACGCCGCGTTCCTTCAGCAGGCCCTCGCAGACCTTCATGAAGCTCGACTTGCCCATCCCCCAGGGGCCGAAGACGCCGATGGTCAGCGGCAGCCCCTCGGCGGTCGCGATCGCGTCGCAGAGCACCTTGGCATGGGTACCGAACCCGAACCGGTCTCCGTCCGGCCCCGAGATCGGGTTGTCGGGCAGCAGCATGGTTCCCCCTCACGGACCGCCGCGTCTCTCGGCCACGGTGACCGATTGCTGACGGCGGGTCACTCATCGTGCCGCAACGGGTCTGGCCTGGGCGGGGATTCGACCGAAATACCAGGACGTTTCAGGGACGGGGTCGCCTGCGCACACCGGAGGGGAGAGGGGCCCGGCGATCGCCGTAACGCGCCCGGAACCGACGACGGGGCCGGTGACGTGCACCGGCCCCGCGCCAAGCCCGCGGGGGGCTCTCGGTCTACTGGACGACCGTGATGCGGTCCGCCTTCGGCGGGGCCAGCGGGTTCGCGGCCGAGGAGTGGGCCGTGAGGTACTGCTCCAGCGCGGTCAGGTCGTCGGCGCCGACGACGTCGTTCGTGCCCTGGCCGAGCGTGGGGAAGCCGTCGCCGCCGCCCGCGAGGAAGCTGTTCGTCGCGACGCGGTAGGTGGCCGCCGGGTCGATGGCCTTGCCGTCCAGCTTGACCGAGTCGGTGACGACCCGGTCGGCGCCGGACTTGGTGAGGTCCAGCGTGTACGTGAGGCCGGACGACACCTGGAGGACCTTGGGCGCCGCCGCGTTCGGGCCGGTCACCTGCTCCTTCAGCACCTGGATCAGCTGGGCACCGGTGAAGTCCTGGAGGTTCACGGTGTTGGCGAACGGCTGGACCGTGAAGCCCTCGGCGTACGTCACCACACCGTCGCCCTCACCGGCCTTGGCCGCGTACGTCAGCGGTGCCCGGATGCCGCCGGGGTTCATCAGCGCCAGGTCGGTCTCCGGGTCGAGCTGCTTGCCGTGGGCGAGCTGGGCGTCGGCGATGAGGTCGCCGAGCGGGGACTCGGTGCCGGTGTTGCCGATGTCGCCGGAGATGTGGCCGATCGCCCGGTTGCCGATCGGGGCCGCCAGGGTGTTCCACTTGCTGATCAGCTCGGTCATGTCGGGCGCCTTGGGGACGTCCCGGGTGACCACGTGGTTCGCGGACTTCACCGCCGTACGGGCGATGTCGCCGGTCTTCCGGTCGTACGTCAGCGTGGTGTCGGTGTAGAGGCGGCCGAAGGACGCGGCCGAGGTGACCATGCGCGGCTTGCCCGCCGGGTCGTCGATCGTGCACACGTACGCGTTGTGCGTGTGGCCGGTGACCAGCGCGTCCACCTGAGGCGTGATGTTCCTGGCGATGTCGACGATCGGGCCGGAGACGCCGTCGCCCGCGCCCGGGGCGTCGCAGTCGTAGTTGTACGACGTCGACGCCGGGAAGCCGCCCTCGTGGATGAGGGCGACGATCGACTTCACGCCCTGCTTCTGGAGCACCTTGGCGTACTTGTTGATCGTCTCGACCTCGTCCTTGAAGGACAGGCCCTTGACGCCCTCGGCGGAGACGATGTCCGGAGTGCCCTCCAGGGTCACGCCGATGAAGCCGACCTTGACGCCGTTCTTCTTCCACACCCAGTAGGGCTTGAGGATCGGCTTCTTCGTCTTCTCGTCGAGGACGTTGGCGGCCAGGTAGGGGAAGTCGGCGCCCGTGAACTCCTGGTTCCCGTAGCAGCCGTCCTTCGGGTGGCAGCCGCCGTTCTGGAGGCGTGCCAGTTCCTTGGCGCCCTCGTCGAACTCGTGGTTGCCGACGGACGTGACGTCGAGGTCGAGCTTGTTCAGCGCCTCGATGGTCGGCTCGTCGTGGAAGAGGCCGGAGATGAGCGGGGAGGCGCCGACCATGTCGCCGCCGGCCGCGGTGATGGAGTACTTCTCGCCCTGGCGGGCCTGGCGCAGATGGGTGGCGAGGTACTCGACACCGCCCGCGTCGATGGTCTTCGTCGTGCCGTCGGCCTGGCGTTCGGTGACCCGGCCGGAGGAGCCGGCGGGCGGTTCCAGGTTGCCGTGCAGGTCGTTGAAGGACAGCAACTGGACGTCCTGGTAGCGGCCCGGCCAGTGGCCGCCCCCGCCGTGGTTCTCTCCGGCCGACGCCGACCCGGGCACCGTCGCCGCGGCCAGCGCGCCGACGGTGGCGACACCGGCGGCGAGAGCGACAAGACGGTTCGTACGACGTCTGCGGCGCTCCTGGTGCGCCGGTGCCGGTGAAGTGGCTGGCATACGCCCCCCTGTGGGTCTGCTGGGACAGTGATGTCGTCCGGCGCAGCCTAGAGTCAACGCGCGTAGCGCGACAGAGCTTTCGTGGTTACATCCTGGTTGCTCTTGCCGCCGTTTTACCGGCAGTCCCCCGTACCCTCGTACGCATGACCAGCGACGACACCGCACGGCCCGGACGCACCCGCTCGATCGACACATATGCCGCGCTCTCCGCGGAGCAGACCGAGGCCGTCCTCGGACTGCTCGACGAGGCCGCCCGCACCGACGGGCAGCAGGCGGTCTCCGAACAGGGCCGGTTGCAGCTGCGCGGCGGCGAACGCGCGGGCGTGGCCCATCTGCTGCTCACCGTCGACGGCGAACTCGTCGGGTACGCCCAGCTGGAGGACACCGACCCGGTGGAGCCGCCGGCCGCCGAGCTGGTCGTGCACCCCGGGCACCGGGGCCAGGGGCACGGGCGGGCGCTGGGCTCCGCGCTGCTGGCCGCGTCCGGCAAGCGGCTGCGGGTCTGGGCGCACGGCGGCCACTCCGCCGCCCGGCACCTCGCGCAGGTCCTCGGCCTGACCCTGTTCCGCGAACTGCGCCAGATGCGGCGTCCGTTGGCCGGCTTCGACGCGCCCGAGCCGGTCCTCCCCGAGGGCGTCACCGTCCGCACCTTCGTCCCCGGCCGGGACGACGCGGCCTGGCTCGCCGTCAACGCCGCCGCCTTCGCCCACCACCCCGAGCAGGGCTCCCTCACGCAGCGGGACCTCGACGACCGCAAGGCCGAGCCGTGGTTCGATCCGGCGGGGTTCTTCCTCGCCTTCCGCGGCGACGAACTCATCGGCTTCCACTGGACCAAGGTCCACGCCGAGGAGGGCCTGGGCGAGGTGTACGTCCTCGGCGTCGCCCCCGGCGCCCAGGGCGGCGGCCTCGGCAAGTCCCTGACGACGATCGGCCTGCGGCACCTGGCGGACCGGGGGCTGCCGACCGCGATGCTGTACGTCGACGCCGACAACACGGCGGCGGTGTCGGTCTACGAGCGGCTCGGGTTCGTCACGCACGAGGTGGATCTGATGTACCGGACGGAGACGTGACGGTGCCGGCCCCGGCCGGTGCCGGCATCAGCCCACGGTGGCTCCGGCACCGGCCGCGACGCGCGCGACGGACTCCCTGACCGCGTCCAGCGCCGCGGCTCGTTCCTGGTCGGTCATGCGGGCGGGACCGTACGTGATCACGGGCTCCAGGACCTGGTAGCCGACGAACTCCAGCATTCCCCGGTGGATGTGGAACAGGAAGTCGTCCATCGGGCCGAAGGCGCCACCGGGCCGGAACGACTCGCCGGGCCCGCCGGTCGTGAACAGCAGCATCGCGCGCTTCCCGGCGAGCGCCGCGTCCCCGAAGAGTCCGTGGTCGCCGCCGAAGACGCCGCCCATCACGAAGACCCGGTCCACCCATCCCTTGAGGACGGCCGGCAGCGAGAACCACCACATCGGGAACGACAGCACGAGCAGATCAGCGGCGAGCAGCCGGTCGAGATGGGCCCTGACGGCCGTGTCGAGCGTCCCCTCCTCGATCGCCCGCAGCTGCTCGGCCTGCGGCTTGAACGGGCCCTCCATGGGTGCGAACTCCTCACGGGCGAGCACCGGCGCCCAGCCGTCGGCGTAGAGGTCCAGGACGTCGACCCGGTACCCGGCCTCGCCCAGGGACTCAGCCGCGGCGGCCATCTGGGCGGTGCTGAACGACCGGGGCTCGGGGTGGGCGTGAACGATCAGGGCTGTGGGCGCAGCAGTGAAGGACGACATGAGGAGATCATATCGACGTATCGCGATTCGTCAATCAGAGGGTGGTGCCGATCGCCCGCGCCAGCCGGGCCAGCCGCTCTTCGTCGCGCCGGTAGTGGGTCCACTTGCCCACCCGGGTGGGACGCACGAGTCCCGCCCGTTCGAGGGTGCTCATGTAGCTGGAGACCGTCGACTGGGCGAGTCCCGCCTTCGCCTGGATGTGCGTGACGCACACCCCGACCGCCCGGCGGTCCGCGATGGGTTCGTACTCGCCGAAGTGCGCCTCGGGATCCTTCAGCCACTGCATGATCTGCAGGCGGGCAGGGTTGCCGAGGGCCTTGAACGCCTCGATCAGATCGCCCGGATCCAGTTCCGCCGTCGCGGCCATGCGCCACCCTCCTCGCCGTCAGTGCGACACACCACGATATATCGATACCGGATCCGCGCTATCGTCGGCGAAGGTGAGGCTGTCCGGCGGTGGCACCGCCGCCCCCGGCAGTCGTACCGTCGCCACCGCGCCGCCCCCCTCCGCCGGCGACAGCGACACCTCCCCGCCCGCCTGCTGCACCGTGCGTGCCACGATCGACAGGCCGAGGCCCGAGCCGGGCAGGGCTCGCGCGCTCGGGGAGCGCCAGAAGCGGTCGAAGACGTGGGGGAGTTCGTCGGCGGGAATGCCCGGGCCGTGGTCGCGGACCGTCAGCGTGCCCTCGGACAGGCGTACCTCGATCGTGCCGCCCTCCGGGCTGAACTTCACCGCGTTGTCGAGGACGTTGACCACCGCCCGTTCCAGAGCGGAGGGCTCCGCCCGGACGAACCACGGCTGGACGTCCGCCGTGATCGTCAGTTCCGGGCCGCGCAGCCGCGCTCGCCGCAGCGCCGAGTCGACGATGTCGTGCCAGGCGATGATCTGCGTCCGGCCCGCGTGCTGGCCGGTGTCCGGCCGGGACAGCTCCTGCAGGTCGCCGATGAGCGCGGCCAGCTCCGTCATCTGCGCCTTCACCGACGCGAGGAGCGCCTTGCGGTCGGCCTCGGGGAGGGGACGGCCCGTCTCCTCGCTGCGGGTGAGGAGCTCGATGTTGGTGCGGAGGGAGGTGAGCGGGGTGCGCAGTTCGTGGCCTGCGTCGGCGATGAGCTGCTGCTGGAGGTCGCGGGAGCTGGCCAGGGCCGAGGTCATGGAGTTGAACGAGTGGGAGAGCCGGGCCACCTCGTCCTCGCTGTCCTGGTCCACCGGGATGCGGATGCCCAGGTCCTCCGTGCGGGCGACGTGCTCGACGGCCTCGGTGAGTTTGTCGATGGGGCGCAGCCCGGCCCTGGCGACCGCCAGCCCGGCGGCTCCGGCGCCCAGGACCCCCACGCCCGAGACCAGCAGCAGGATCAGTGCGAGATCATTGAGGGTGGACTGGGTGTTCTTCAGGGGCAGGGCGAGGATCAGCGCGGCGTTGGGCGCGTCGGGCTGCTCGGACGCCAGCCGCACGGTCATCACGCGCAGGGCGTTGCCGTGCTCGTCGGTGCCGTTGCGGACGATGCCGCGCCCCACCGGGGAGTTCTTGATCACGTCCCGGTCGGCCCCGGTGACATTGACCAGGCCCACGGAGCTGGAGTGGACGCAGATGTCCCCGTCCGCCTTGACGACCTCGAAGTAGGAGCTGTTCCGGAAGCTGTTGCCGCCCGGCGGGGTCTGTGAGCAACTGTCCACCGCCTGCTGAATGGCGATGTTCTGGCCCGGCTTCTGCAGCATCTTCTCCAGGTCGCCGTCCACCTGGTCGTACAGCTTCCCCTGCACGATGAACCAGCACGTCACCGACACCGCCGCCACCGCGAAGGCCACCGCCGCCGCGACCAGCAGCGCCAGCCGGGACCGGATCGGCAGCGAACGGAACCGGCGTACGACCCTGTTCACTCCGCGCCGCCCTGCCGCAACACGTAGCCCACACCCCGCACCGTGTGCACGAGGCGCGGCTCGCCGCCCGCCTCTGTCTTGCGGCGCAGGTACATCACGTACACGTCGAGGGAGTTCGACGACGGCTCGAAGTCGAAGCCCCAGACCGCCTTGAGGATCTGCTCCCGGGTGAGGACCTGGCGCGGGTGCGCCATGAACATCTCCAGCAGCGTGAACTCCGTACGGGTCAGCTCCACCTGGCGGCCGCCCCGCGTGACCTCGCGCGTCGCGAGGTCCATGCGCAGGTCGGCGAAGGCGAGGACGTCCTCGTCGTCCGGCGAGCCCGCGCCGACGGCCGCCGCGTAGGAGCTGCGGCGCAGCAGCGCGCGGATGCGGGCGAAGAGTTCGTCCAGTTCGAAGGGCTTGACCAGGTAGTCGTCGGCGCCCGCGTCGAGGCCCGTGACCCGGTCGCCGACCGTGTCGCGGGCCGTGAGCATGAGGATCGGCGTCGTGTCGCCGGTGCCGCGGATGCGGCGCGCCGCCGTCAGCCCGTCCATGCGGGGCATCTGGATGTCCAGGACGACCAGGTCGGGGCGGTACGCCGCCGCCTTCTCCAGCGCGTCCGCGCCGTCGACGGCGACCTCGGTCCCGTACCCCTCGAAGGCGAGGCTGCGCTGGAGTGCTTCGCGTACCGCCGGCTCGTCGTCGACGATCAGGATGCGCTGCGGGTCACGGTCGCCGTCTGCGGGGCTCATGGGTCGGGGTCCTCGGGTGTGGTGTGGTGGGGCGGGACGGGGTGTCGCTGACGCTCTCAGCCTCGCACGTCGGCGGGCCGGGCCGGCAGAAGGCCCAGCCCCGGATCAGCCCCGTACCTTGCGGCGCCGGGCGGCGGCGGCTCGGCGGGCGGGCCGGGCCCTGACCGTCGCCACCTCGGGGGCTCGCGCCGCCGTCGCCGTCGCCGGTGCGTGCAGTGCGTACGCCACCGCCAGTGCCGGCGCGAACTCCGCCGGGCCGGCCCCCGGCACCGTGTGCGGAACCTGCTGGATCATCGCCGTACTCCTGGAATCCGGTGGAACTCAGTCGGTGGCGCCCGCCCGCAGCTTGGCGAGGTCGGCCTTGACGGTGTTGATCGGTATGGCGAAGCCCAGGCCGACGCTGCCCGCGTCGGAGGACGAGGAGGCGGTGCCCGCCGGCGAGTACATCGCGGAGTTGATCCCGATGATGTTGCCGTTCATGTCGATCAGCGCGCCGCCGGAGTTGCCCGGGTTGAGGGACGCGTCGGTCTGGAGCGCCTTGTACGTCGTGGTGTCCGAGCCGGTGTCACCGTTGAACTGCCGCCCGCCGAACTCGAACGGCCACCCGTCGCCCTGCTGGGGCTGCTGGCCCTGGTCCTCGTCGGTCGGGACGGTGACGTCGCGGTCGAGGGCGGAGATGATGCCGCTGGTGACCGTGCCGGACAGGCCCTCGGGGGAGCCGATCGCCACGACCTGGTCGCCGACCTGCAGGCCGGAGGAGTCGCCGAGCGTCGCCGCCTTGAGGCCGGAGGCGTTCTCCAGCTTGATCAGCGCCAGGTCCTTCTTGCTGTCGGTGCCGACGACCTTGGCGGAGTAGGACTTGCCGTCGCTGGTCGTCACCTTGATCTGCGAGGCGCCGGCGACGACGTGGTTGTTGGTGACGATCTCGCCGCCACTGGTGATGATCACGCCGGAGCCGGTGGCGGAACCGGCGTTGGAGGCGGCGCTGATCTCGACGATGCTGGGGCTGACGGCCTTGGCGACGCCGGCGACCGTGCCCTTCTGAGCGGACGGCACCACGTTGGTGCTGGTGGAGCTGGAGGCGACGGTGTCGTTGCCCGTCAGCTCCTGTATGCCGTAGGCGGTGCCGCCGCCGATCGCCGCGGCGACGATCGCCACGGCGGCGAGCAGGGCGACCGGGCCACGCTTGCGCTTCTTCGGAGCGGGTGCCGGGGCGTACGCCGGCGGAGGCGGCCACTCGGGGTTCACCGGGGCCTGCTGCTGACCCTCGTAAGGGTTCTCGTACTCGCCACTGCGGTGGAAGCTCTCGGTCATGTCTCAGAGCTTGGAGCCCGACCATGAGAGCTTCCTGAGTCCACCCTGAGAAGCCCGACAGAACCTCGTATGCCCGATATAAAGGCGCCCCGGCCGGGACAGCACACCTAGGCGCAGCCGCAGGAGTGCCGTACCACCAGCCGCGACGGGAACACCTTCAGCCGCTCCCGGCGGGCCCCCGCCACGCGCAGCCCGTCGTCGAGGACGAGGTCCACCGCCGCACGGGCCATCGCCGAGCGGTCGGAGGCGATCGTCGTCAGGGGCGGGTCGGTCAGCGCCGCTTCCTTGATGTCGTCGAAGCCGGCCACCGCCAGCTCCCCGGGCACGTCGATCCGCAGTTCGCGCGCGGCCCGCAGCAGGCCGATCGCCTGGTCGTCGGTGGAGCAGAAGATCGCGGGCGGACGCTCGGGGCCGGAGAGGATCTTCAGGGCGGCCTGGTAGGCGTCGTAGCGGTTGTAGAGGGCCTCGAAGAGGCGGCCCTCCGTGGGGATCCCGGCCTCGTCCATCGCGCGCCGCCAGCCCTCGACGTGGTCGGAGA
The DNA here is from genome assembly GCF_056430805.1 of Streptomyces sp. NPDC045955. Taxonomy (NCBI): domain Bacteria; kingdom Bacillati; phylum Actinomycetota; class Actinomycetes; order Kitasatosporales; family Streptomycetaceae; genus Streptomyces; species Streptomyces sp. NPDC045955. The sequence continues at coordinate 637,606 of NZ_JBWKKY010000001.1, read as the reverse complement.
CCGGGTCGCCGACCGCCGGGGTCTCGGCTATGCCGCCCATGCAGGCGACGTACTCGTAGCCGTGTTCCAGCAGGTGCCGGACGGCGAGCTGGGCGCCGCCCAGGTCGTCCGTGACGACGGCGACGTCGTCGATGGCCTCGGGCCGCTCGTGCAGCAGCACGACCCGGGCGTCCCAGGCCTCGATCTCGGCGGCGGCCAGGTCGTTGAGCGCGTGGCTGACGAGGATCAGGCCCGAGACCCGCATCCCCAGGAACGCCCGCAGGTAGTGGACCTCGCGCTCACCCACGTAGTCCGTGTTGCCGACGAGCACCATCTTTCCGCGCTCGGAGGCGGCCTGCTCGACCGCGTGCGCCATCTCCCCGAAGAAGGGCTGGCGCGCGTCCGGGATGATCAGGCCTATGAGGTCCGTGCGCCGGGACGCCATCGCCTGTGCGACCCGGTCGGGCCGGTACCCCAGCTCCTTGATCGCGGCGAGGACACGCTCGCGCGTGGCCGGGGCGACCGGCCGGGGTCCGTTGTTGATGACATAACTGACCACGGCAGTGGAAGTCCCTGCCAGCCGCGCCACATCATCCCGAGTCACCTTGGCCACGCGCGGAGTCTACGCGGATATACCCGCTCTGGGCAGGGCGTAAAGGAACTTCCGTACGATATCCCGACCGCCGTCCGGGGGACGTCGGCGCGGTCCGTGCGGAAAGCGATGCCCAGGTGGGCACCGCGATACGCCTCTTTACGCCTTGCTGCGCGACTCGGCGGCGCCCAGATCGGCTGACTCATCCGCGTTGTCCGGAATTTCCTTGGCCGCCTTGGCCTTCGCCTCCTCGGCGGCGCGCTCCACCTTCTCCGGCGTAACGAATCGATAACCGACGTTCCGGACGGTGCCGATCAGCGACTCGTGCTCGGGGCCGAGCTTGGCGCGCAGCCGCCGTACGTGCACGTCGACCGTGCGCGTACCGCCGAAGTAGTCGTAGCCCCAGACCTCCTGGAGCAGCTGGGCGCGCGTGAAGACGCGGCCGGGGTGCTGCGCGAGGTACTTCAGGAGCTCGAACTCCTTGAAGGTGAGGTCGAGGACACGGCCCTTGAGCTTGGCGGAGTACGTCGCCTCGTCGACCGACAGGTCGCCGTTGCGGATCTCCATCGGGGAGTCGTCGCTGACGATCTGCTGGCGGCCCATGGCCAGACGCAGGCGCGCCTCGACCTCCGCCGGTCCGGCGGTGTCCAGCAGGACGTCGTCGATGCCCCAGTCGGCGGTGACGGCCGCGAGACCGCCCTCCGTGACGACGAGGACGAGCGGGCAGCCGGGCCCGGTCGAGCGCAGCAGCTGGCACAGGCTGCGGACCTGTGGCAGATCGCGGCGGCCGTCGACGAGGATGACGTCGGCGCCGGGGGTGTCGACGAGGGCGGGGCCCTCCGCGGGGGCCACTCGCACGTTGTGCAGAAGCAGACCGAGGGCGGGGAGCACCTCCGTCGACGGCTGGAGGGCGTTGGTCAGGAGCAGCAGAGAACTCATACGTCTGGTTCCTCCTCGGTCCCTGCGAGGACGTTTGTTGGCACACCACAGCTCTGCGATCCCGAAGGCCCCGTACACCTGCGGTTTCCCGCGTCGTATACAACGCTTCCGAAAGCACAAAAGGACCCGGGGGCTACGCTGCCCGAGTCCTCTGCCCAGCAGAATAGCCCACATGAGCACTGGTCCGGCAGGTCATGTGGCGCGTTCCACCGTTCGTCCGCACTCCGAGACGACCCGGGGAACGCCTGTGCGGACGCAAACGCGGGCCTTTCTGCGCACGTCAGACGGCGTGGACATCGACGCCGTATACGACCCGGGTGCGGTTGTATACGACACCTCACGCTCGCCCGCCGATCACCCCGTGTTCGTCGTCGCCCACGGCTTCACCGGTGCGGTGGACCGTCCGCACGTACGACGGGTGGCGCGGGCCTTCGCCCGGTACGGGGCCGTCGTCACGTTCTCCTTCCGGGGCCACGGGACCTCCGGCGGGCGGTCGACGGTCGGGGACCGGGAGGTGCTGGACCTGGCGGCGGCGGTGGGGTGGGCCCGGGAGCTCGGGCACGCGCGCGTGGGGACGGTGGGCTTCTCCATGGGCGGCTCGGTGGTGCTGCGGCACGCGGCGCTGCACCCACGGCAGACGGACGCGGTGGTGTCGGTGAGCGCGCCGGCCCGCTGGTACTACCGGGGGACGGCCCCGATGCGCCGGCTGCACTGGCTGGTGACGCGGCCGGAGGGCCGGATGGTGAGCCGCTACGGCCTCCGAACCCGCATCCACCACCGCGACTGGGACCCGGTCCCGCTCTCGCCGGTGGAGGCGGTGCCGAGGATCGCGCCCACGCCCCTGCTGATCGTGCACGGTGACGCCGACGGCTACTTCCCCGTCGACCATCCCCGCATGCTGGCCGCGGCCGCCGCCGACCAGGGCGAACTGTGGCTGGAGCCGGGCATGGGCCATGCCGAGAACGCGGCGAGTGACGAACTGCTGGGCCGGATCGGGGAGTGGGTGGTGAGCCGGGCGGGCTAGCCTGACGGGGTTCACCGACAAGCAGATCGAGGAAGCAGATGCCAAAGGTCACGGTGCGCTACTGGGCCGCCGCCAAGGCCGCGGCCGGGGTGGCCGAGGAGCCGTACGAGGCGGCCACGCTCGCCGAGGCGCTCGACGGGGTCCGCGCGCGACACCCCGGCGAACTCGAGCGCGTGCTGCGGCGATGCTCGTTCCTCGTGGACGGTGATCCCGTGGGCACCCGCGGACATGAGACGGTACGGCTGGCCGACGGCGGCACGGTCGAGGTGCTCCCGCCGTTCGCAGGAGGGTGACGATGACCGACCAGCCGACCAACCAGCCGTACGACGGCTACGACCCCTACGACTCCTACAGGCACCAGGCGTATCCGCAAGGGCACCAGGGGCACCAGCAAGGGCACCAGGGACCCCAGGGGTACCAGCAGGGGCATCAGGGGTACGACGACCCGTACGCCGGTCAGCAGTACACGCAGCAGTGGCAGGGCCAGACCTGGGAGACGCAGACGCAGTCGCCGGTGTCCGCGCAGGCGACGGCGGCGGAGGAGACGGCGTATCTGCCGCCGCAGGGATACGGGGCTCCCGCTCCCTCTGACGCCCCCGCTCCCGCCCCTGCTTCCTCCGCCGAGTACGGCCCGGCCACCGTCGCCGGGAACCCGCGGGTCACGGACGCGCAGCGGGCGCGGGCGGAGGGCCGGTCTCCGATCATCGAGCCCGGGATGCAGCCGGTCGCGCTGACGGCGCTGCTGGGGCTGTTCCTGGCCGGCGCGGCGGCGGTCGGCACGTACGCGCTGCTGGTGCCGCTCGTCGTCCTCCAGGCCGTCACCGCGGCGGGCTGGTTCCGGCTGAACGGCATGTGGCCGGCGCGGCAGGGCATCGCCCTCGGCTTCGCGGGCGCGCTGGCCGCGGACGCGGCGCTGCTGGCGTCGGACCGCTCACCCTCGGCGATCCTGGGCACGCTCGGGGTGTGGGTGCTGCTGGCGCTGGTGCTCCAGCTGCGGTCGCACGCCGACCCGGACGAGCGGATGTACGGCCTGATGGCGACGGTCGCGGCGTCGGCGCTGGCGATCGTGGCGGGCGGGTACCTCGCGGCCGAGGCGGACGCGGTGACCGTGGGTGCGGTCGCGGTGGCGGTCGCGGTCCTGGCCCGTGCCCTGCCGCTGCCGACCCCGGCGTCGGTGGTGGTGGCGCTGCTCGCGGGAGCGGGCGGCGGCGTCGCGGCCGGCTCGCTGACGGGCCTGGGCACGTCGGGTGCCCTCCTGGGCGCGGGTGCGGCAGCCTGCGCCCTGATCGGCCACCGAGTCGCCTCCTACGACTACCCGTCCCGCTTCGTCCACTTCACGGCGGGCGTATCCCTGCCCCTGTCCGCAGCGGCCCCGGCGATCTACGTACTCGGGCGGGCCCTGGTGTAGCGCCTGGCGCCGGGTGGTGGGTCGGGGCCGCGCCGGGGGTGTCCGTCCTCGGAACGGCGCGATGAGGCCATATACCGACTGACTGGCGTTGACGCGCCAACCGCTGCGGGCGGACACCCCCCGACACGTCCCCTTCTCGCCGTCGGCGGGTGCGGGTGCGTCGTGATCGTCCTAACTGCGGGCGCGCGGTGGTGGCTCAGCTGCCGCAGGCTGCCGCGCTGCGGGCCGTCGTGGCCGCCCTGGCTGTGGGCGGGCCGCTGAGTTGCGGGCGCGCGGTGGTGGTTTAGTTGGCCGCAGGCTGCCGCGCTGCGGGCGCGTTCGGGGCTGCCCTGGCCGCCGGCTGGCCGCTGGGCTGCAGGCTGCCGCGGTGCGGGCTGTCGTGGCCGCCTTGACTGTGGTCCATCGTGCCGCTGGGGCGATGGGGCCCCTGCTCGAGCGAAGCCGAGAGCTTGGGGGAGGGTGGGCGCAGCGGCACCCCGTTCCGCCGGGCTGTGGACCCACCCGGACTCAGCACCGGCGCCGGGTGCCTGACCTGTCACAGATGATCGACAAACCCGGGGACCGCACCACCCACGGAGTTACCCTCACGCAAGGACGGCCGCTCGGTCGTCGAACACCGGACCGCCGTCCAACCGCCTAGGTGGGGGAAACACCGCATGCGCGCACTGCGAATACTGCTGATCATCGTCGTGATCCTGGGCGGGCTCTTCGTGATCGCCGACCGCGTCGCCGTGAACTTCGCCGAGGGCGAGGCCGCCGACCGCCTGAAGACCACCGAGAACCTCTCCGCCACCCCGGACGTGTCCATCAAGGGCTTCCCGTTCCTCACCCAGGTCGTCGGCGGTTCCCTGGACGACATCGAGGTCGGCATCACGAACTACGAGGCCGCCGCGGGCAACGGCGCCGAGAAGATCCGTATCGACGACCTCCGGGCCGACATGCGCGGCGTCGAGTTCTCCGGCGACTACAGCTCCGCCACCGCCACCAGCGCCACCGGCACCGCGACCATCGCCTACGACGAGCTGCTGAAGACGGCCAAGTCCGAGCCCACCCAGGTCGCCCCGGGCGTCACGGCCAACGTCGTCGGCCTCTCCGACGGCGGCAACGGCAAGATCAAGGTCACCGTCGAGGCCACCGTCCTCGGCACCAAGCTGCCCGAACCGGTCTCCGTGCTCAGCTCGGTGACGGTGATCGACGGCGACACCGTGCGAGTGAAGGCCGACGGCCTGCCCAAGTTCGGCGGCGTCGAGATCGCCGAGTCCCGCGTCCGGTCCATCACCGACTTCCAGCAGAAGATCGACGGCCTTCCCGGCGGCATCCAGCTGGACAAGGTGCAGGCCGCGCCGGGCGGCGTCGAGATCACGGTGAAGGGTTCCAACGTCCGCCTGGCCGGGTAGGAAAGGCGCCGGACGGACCCGGACCTGGGCTGTCCGGTGGGCGAGACGGTGACGTCCGTAGCTCAGATGTGACGACGGATACAGTCGGGCACAACCCGTGCCCCACGCCTCCCCTGGCCCCCTCAATCCCACATCGTGGATTTTCTCGTCTCAGCATGCGACACACCGGTGACACGCGTGCCTGACCGTCCCTACGATCGACGGCATGAAGCGACAGGCGGATCTCACGAAGCGGCGGGCAGTAGACCTGTGCCGCGTCGCCGCCATGCTCTGTCGCACCTTCTGAGCGACCGCGTCGGCCCATGCGCCGACGCGCGCATCCCCGCCGCCCCGCACCAAGGGCACCCGTGCGCCGCCCTCGTCATGGGCGCGCCCCGCAGACCTCGCACGCCCCGCCGTAACTGCCCCGGAGGAGAAAGAGCATGAGCCGCAGCGACGTCCTGGTCGACGCCGACTGGCTCCAGGAGCACCTGGACGACCCGACCATCGCCATCGTCGAGGTGGACGAGGACACGTCCGCCTACGAGAAGAACCACATCCGGAACGCCATCCGGATCGACTGGACCAAGGACCTCCAGGACCCGGTCCGCCGTGACTTCGTCGACCAGGAGGGCTTCGAGAAGCTCCTGTCGGAGAAGGGCATCGCCAACGACCACACCGTGGTCCTGTACGGCGGCAACAACAACTGGTTCGCCTCGTACGCGTACTGGTACTTCAAGCTGTACGGCCACGAGAACGTCAAGCTCCTCGACGGCGGTCGCAAGAAGTGGGAGCTCGACGCCCGCGAGCTGGTCGCCGGCGACGAGGTGCCGGAGCGTCCGAAGACGGACTACAAGGCCAAGCCGCAGGACACGTCCATCCGTGCCTTCCGCGACGACGTCGTCGCCGCCATCGGCTCGCAGAACCTGGTCGACGTGCGGTCGCCCGACGAGTTCTCCGGCAAGCTGCTCGCCCCGGCCCACCTGCCGCAGGAGCAGTCCCAGCGCCCCGGCCACGTGCCGAGCGCCCGCAACATCCCGTGGTCCAAGAACGCCAACGACGACGGCACCTTCAAGTCGGACGAGGAGCTCAAGGAGCTCTACGCCGCGGAGAGCGTCGACCTGGCCAAGGACACCATCGCCTACTGCCGCATCGGTGAGCGCTCCGCGCTGACCTGGTTCGTGCTGCACGAGCTGCTCGGTGTGGAGAACGTCAAGAACTACGACGGCTCCTGGACCGAGTACGGCTCCCTGGTGGGCGTGCCGATCGAGCTCGGCGCCAACAAGTAAGCAAACCGACCGACCTCTCAAGACCTCTCTTCAGGAGTACGACATGTGTGGAGCGAAGGCCGGCGGCCCGGACGCCTCGACGATCAAGCCCGGTGAGACCACCATCCAGGGTCAGGTGACCAAGGACGGCGAGCCCGTGACGGGCTACGTGCGTCTGCTGGACTCGACCGGCGAGTTCACGGCCGAGGTTCCGACCTCGGCGACCGGACAGTTCCGCTTCTACGCGGCCGAGGGCACCTGGACCGTCCGCGCCCTCGTGCCCGGCGCCACCGCCGACCGCACGGTCGTCGCCCAGAAGGGCGGCCTGGCGGAGGTCGCGATCGCCGTCTGACCGCGACAGTGCCACGAAGGGCCGCATCCCACGGGTTGGACGCCTGGGGTGCGGCCCTTCGGCCTGCCCGGACCTACGCTGGAGGTATGTACGCACGACGGCGGCATACGTACTTCGCGATGATGGGCCTCTGCATCGGCCTCTTCGTCCTGGCCTGGGGCGTCGTACGCCTGTGGTCCATGCCCGTCGCCGTCGGGATGTGCGTCGTCGCCATGGTCATCCCGCCCGTCGCGGCGATGGTCGCGAACCGGCGCGGCCCGGACGACCGCTGGTGGGACGACCCCTCCGGCGACCCCAAGTCCGACGAGTGGTGGGACGAACTGGACGGCAAGAAGCGCGGACGCTGAACCGGCCAGGGGGAGGGCCCATGCGCCTGACGGCGGCGACACTGGACGCACCGAACGCCCGTGAGCTGGCGGACTTCTACCTGCGGCTGCTGCCCGGCTGGGCGGCACGGCCGGGCGAGGACGGCCCGGACTGGGTGCACATCCGGCCCCCGGACGGCGGTACGGGGCTGTCCTTCCAGACCGAGCCCGCGTACGTGCCGCCCCTCTGGCCGAGTGGCCCGGACCGGCAGCAGATGATGATCCACCTCGACATCGAGGTCGACGACCTGGCGAAGGAGACAGCGCGGGCCGTCGCCGCCGGGGCCCGTCTCGCCGCCTTCCAGCCGCAGGACGACGTCCGGGTGCTCCTGGACCCGGCCGGGCACCCGTTCTGCCTGTACACGGAGTCTCAGTAGACGAGCGCCTGGGTCTCCTCCGCCATCGCCTCCTGGACGAAGACCTGAGCGCCGGCGATGCGGATGCCCTTGAGGACGTCCTGCTCCGTGATCTCGCGGCGGGCCGCGCACTGTGTGCACAGGGTGACGCGGCCGGCGGCCAGGACCGAGTCGAGCAGGTCGGGGAGCGGGGCCGCGTGCGGCAGCTCGAACTCGGCGGCGCGGCCGGGCAGGGCGAACCAGGCGGACTCGCCGGTCAGCCACAGGGAGACGTCCACGCCGCTCGCCACGGCCACCGCCGCCACCGTGAACGCCTGGGAACACCGCTCCGGGGCGTCCGCCCCGGCCGTCACCTTGATCACCAGCTTCTTCGCCATAGCCCAGATCGTAGTGCCGAAGGCGCCCGCGTAAGCTGGGCGCGGCCCTGTGCACACATCCGCACCCCGCTCAAGGAGCACCCCGTGGAGCTTTTCTTCGAAATCCTGTTGGTCCTGGTCGCCGTCGGCGTCCTGGCCTTCGCCGGACTGACCGTGAAGAAGCTGTACCAGGGCCAGCGCTGATCCCCGTCTAGGAAGTTCCCATGATCGAGATCCCGTCCGACCTCCACAAGGACCTCGTCCCGCTCGCCTTCCTGCTCGGCAACTGGGCCGGTGCCGGGGTGCACGACTTCCCCGGTTCCGAGAAGTGCAACTTCGGGCAGGAGGTCGCCTTCACCCACGACGGCCGGGACTTCCTTGAGTACCGCTCCCACAGCTGGGTGCTGGACAAGGACGGCAACAAGGTCCGGCCGCTGGAGTCCGAGCACGGCTTCTGGCGGATCGACGCCGAGCGCAAGGTCGAGGTGACGATGACCCGCGACGACGGCGTCATCGAGATCTGGTACGGCGAGCTGGCCGACAAGAAGCCGCAGATCGACCTCGTGACGGACGCGGTGGCCCGCACCGCCGCCTCCCAGCCGTACACCGGCGGCAAGCGGCTCTACGGCTACGTCAAGAGCGACCTGATGTGGGTCGGCGAGAAGCAGACCCCCGAGGTCGAGCTGCGCCCCTACATGTCGGCCCACCTGAAGAAGGTCGTCACCCCGGAGGAGGTCGAGCGCTGGGCCAAGGCCCTGCCCGACGACATGCCGGACGACGGGATCGCTTTCTTCAAGTAGTTCTAGACTGGCCGGTGTGGTGAGCACCGACTGGAAGAGCGATCTGCGGCAGCGCGGCTACCGGCTGACCCCGCAGCGGCAACTCGTGCTCGAAGCCGTGGACACCCTGGAGCACGCGACCCCCGACGACATCCTCGTGGAAGTGAGGAAGACGGCGTCGGGGGTCAACATTTCCACGGTGTACCGGACGCTGGAGCTGCTGGAGGAGCTCGGCCTGGTCAGCCACGCCCATCTGGGGCACGGGGCGCCGACCTACCACCTCGCGGACCGGCACCACCACCTCCACCTGGTCTGCCGCGACTGCCAGAACGTCATCGAGGCGGACGTCTCCGTGGCCGCCGAGTTCACCGCGAAGCTGCGGCAGACGTTCGGCTTCGACACCGACCTGAAGCACTTCGCGATCTTCGGCCGGTGCGAGGACTGCACGCTCAAGGCTTCAACTACCGAGTCGTAGGCTTACGCATATGAAGAGCCCCCTGCTGACCCTGCCCGGCGCCGTCCCCGCCGAGGGCGTGGACGAAGGCGTCGCCGCCCACTACGGCGATCTGTTCCGCGAGCAGCGTGCCCTCGCCGACGGCGCCGGCTTCGTGGACCTCTCGCACCGGGGGGTCGTCACCGTCACCGGCGAGGACCGGCTCGCCTGGCTGCACCTGCTGCTCACCCAGCACGTCAGCGACCTCCCGGCCGGCCAGGCCACCGAGGCGCTGATCCTCTCCGCGAACGGCCACATCGAGCACGCCCTCTACCTCGTCGACGACGGCGAGACCGTCTGGGCCCATGTGGAGCCGGGCACCCAGGACGCGCTGATCGCGTACCTGGAGTCCATGAAGTTCTTCTACAAGGTCGAGGTCGCCGACCGGACGGCCGACATCGCGGTGGTGCACCTGCCGGCCGGCTCCATCGCCGAGGTGCCGCAGGACGCCGTCGTACGGGAGACGCCGTACGGCCGGGACCTGTTCCTGCCCCGCGCCGACCTGGAGGCGTTCGCCGCGCAGGCCGGACCGCCCGCCGGGATCCTCGCCTACGAGGCGCTGCGCGTGGAGCAGCACCGGCCCCGGCTCGGCTTCGAGACCGACCACCGCACCATCCCGCACGAGCTGGGCTGGATCGGCTCGGCGGTGCACCTCCAGAAGGGCTGCTACCGGGGCCAGGAGACGGTCGCCCGGGTGCACAACCTGGGCAAGCCGCCGCGCCGGCTGGTCTTCCTGCACCTGGACGGCAGCGAGGTCCACCTGCCGGTGGCCGGCACCGAGCTCCGGCTCGCAGGCGACGGCCCCGACGGCCGGAAGATCGGCTTCATCACGACCTCCGTCCGCCACCACGAGCTGGGGCCGGTCGCCCTCGCCCTGGTGAAGCGGAACGTGGCCGTGGACGCCCCGCTGGTGGCCGGCGACACGGCCGCGGCCCAGGAAGTCGTCGTCGAGCCGTAAGACTTGTAGTTCTTTCGGGTCAGATCTCGATCAGCACGGTGAACGGGCCGTCGTTCGTCAGTGATACGCGCATCGCCGCTCCGAAACGGCCCGTGGCCACCGTCGCGCCCAGCGAGCGCAGCTGGGCGACCACCTCGTCGACGAGCGGCTCGGCGACATCGCCGGGAGCGGCCGCGTTCCAGGTGGGGCGGCGGCCCTTGCGCGCGTCGCCGTACAGGGTGAACTGGCTGATCACCAGGAGCGGGGCGTCGATGTCGCTGCACGACTTCTCGTCGTGCAGCATGCGGACCGACCAGAGCTTGCGGGCCAGCTGGGCCGCCTTCTCCTTGGTGTCCTCGTGCGTGACGCCGACGAGGACGCACAGCCCCTCGCCCTCGATCGCCCCCACGGTCTCGCCGTCCACGACGACGCTCGCGCCGTCCACCCTCTGCACCACTGCTCGCATACGTCCATCATGCCGGGAGGTGATGTCAGGGCCGCGGGCGGTTCGCGCGTGGCCCGAAAGGGTGGTTTGCGCAGGGCCCCAACAGGCCCCGCACGGCCGTATTTTGCTGCTTAACCGCCCATCTGGGGTCTATCGGGGGCACTCGTTCTCATAGCGGCCACTTGGGGTGGCACGATGCTTTCACACACCGGTCGAGGGGACGGTTGAGGCACATGAGCACATCCAGTACCGGACATCCGCTGGGGGCTGTCTGGTCCAGCCACATGGGGGCCGGGGCGGCGGAGTACCACCGGCCACCCACACAGCGCACCGACAGCCCGCCGCTGCCCTCGGACACTCCCGAGCGCCATCTGGCCACGCTGAGCCTGCCCGAGCTGCGCACGCTGCGCCGCGAGGCCCAGCGCGACGAAGCCGACCTCAGCTACGTACGGCGACTGCTCCAGGGGCGGATCGACATCCTGCGGGCGGAGCTGACGCGGCGCACCCCGGTGGGCGCGGCCTCGGTCGCCGGGCCCGCGGAGTCGTCCGTGGTCGAACGGCTCGCGGAGATCCTGCGGGACGCCCCGGCCCGGCACCGCTCCTCCGCCCGTCATCTGACCGTGGGGACGCCGCAGGGCGAGGAGTACCGGCAACTGGCCGCGGAGATGCTCGCCGAGGTCGAGCTGTCCGACCTGGACGCCCGGACGGACCTGGAACTGAGCACCGCCATGGGGCGGCTCGTGCGCTACGAGCAGCAGGTCTCCCGGCGGCGGCAGCGGCTCCAGCGCACGGCCGACGAGTGCAGCACGGAGATCGCGCGCCGGTACCGCGAGGGCGAGGCTCAGGTCGACGACCTGCTCGTGTGAGGCTCCGCGGCCCGGGAGGGCCGGCGGTCGGATATTTACGCGACACCGACCGGCCCTCCGCCTAGCGTGATGGCATGGCCCTCACTCCCCGAGCCGACGGCATCGACATACGGCCCGTCACCGAAACCGAGTTCACCGACTGGCTGCGTGCCGTGAACAACGGCTTCCTGCGGGCGCCGGCCCCGTCCGAGGAGGAGATCGAGGGGCGCCGCCGGCAATTCGTCCCCGGCCGTTACCTCGGCGCTTTCGACGGGGGCCGGTGCGTGGCGACCTTCAAGTCCTTCGACCAGGAGCTCACGGCCGTGGGCGGGGCGAGCGTCCCGGCCGACGCCGTCTCGGGCGTCACCGTCACCGCCACGCACCGCCGCCGAGGGCTGCTCAGCCGGATGATGGCGCAGGACCTGGCGGCCGCGAAGGAGCGCGGGGACGTCGTCGCGACGCTGATCGCCGCCGAATACCCGATCTACGGCCGGTACGGCTTCGGGCCGGCGACCTGGATGTCGGAGTGGACCATCGACGTGCCGCGCGCCGGTCTCGACGCCCGCTGGGCGGGCCCGGCGGACGGCGGGCGGATCGACCTGGTGGACGGCGAGGACGTCCGCAAGCTCGGCCCCGAGCTGCACGAGCGGCTGCGCCGCACCCAGCCCGGTGTCATCACCCGCGACGAGGTGTGGTGGAAGCTCAACACCGGCGCCCTGCGGTTCGACCCGTCGTGGAAGCTCCCCTTCTTCGCCGTGTACCGCTCGGCGTCCGGCGAGGTCGAGGGCATGGCCGCCTACGAGGTCGACGACCACTGGGGTGACGCCAAGCAGCCGTTGAACACGGCCACCGTGACGTGGCTGCTCGGCGCGACACCGGCCGCGGAGCGCGCCCTGTGGCAGTACCTGTGCTCGATCGACTGGGTCGTGACCGTCAAGAGCGGCTGGCGGGCGCCCGACGACCTGCTCCCGTTCCTGCTGCCGGACCCGCGGGCGGCCAGGATCACCACGCTGGCGGACTGGCTGTGGGTGCGGATCCTCGACGTCGTACGGGCGCTCCAGGCGCGGACGTACGAGGGGGAGGGGACGCTGGTGCTGGAGGTCGCCGGCGTGGACGGTCTGACCGGCGGGCGCTACCTGCTGGAGGCCTCGGCCGCCGGGACGTCCTGTACGCCGACCACGAGGAGCGCGGACATCGTGCTCGGGCTGGGCGAGTTGGGGGCGCTGTGGCTCGGCGACGAGTCGGCGGTGCGGCTGGCGGCGCTGGGCCGGGTCCGGGAAGAACGAGCGGGCGCCGCCCGGAAGGCCGACGCCCTGCTGCGTACGTCCAGGCGGCCTTGGTGCCCGGACATGTTCTGAGCCGCTCCCTTCCGCCGACGACAGGGATCCCGCATCCGTAGCGAGCTGTTCGGTTGTGGTTGTTGCGCGGTGGTGCCTGCCGGCGGTGGTGCCGACCGGCCGGGGCTCCCGGCTCCCCTCCGGAAGGGAGCCCCATGGCGGATGGCCAACCCCCTTGAGGGTCTGACCACGTCGCTCAAGTTGGCTACCAACTTCTCTGTACTTATCTCCGCTTGGAAGCGACTCATAACCATCTGGTGCTGAACTGCCCAAAGATGGCGGGAAGTTGTACTGTTCAGTTGTGGACCCGGAACACGCCTCCGTCAGTGGACGGAAGAGGTCGCAACGGCCACAGAGAACACATCACGAGGTGGCCGACGAACTGCGCGCCCGGATCAGGTCAGGAGCACTGCGGCCGGGCGAACGCATGCCCACCCAGGCCCAGCTGGCCCACGAGTTCGGCGTCGAGCGCGGTGCCGTACGCCAGGCCCTGCGCATCCTCCAGTCAGAGCGGTTGCTCACCAACGTGTCCAAGGGCAGCCCGGCGACCGTCGCCCCCGCCCCGGACACGGCGCCGACCGGCCCGCACACCCCGCCGCTGCCCACCACGGTGGCCCTGGCTCCGCGGATCGCGGCGGCCTTCGCGGCGGAGCACGTCGAGATCGACGCCGTGTGCCTGACCTCCGTGTCCCTCACGCTCGCCATCGGTGAGCCGCTGCGGCAGATCCACGCCGGACGGCTGAAACCGGCCAAGGTCGACGTCCGGGTCCTGCTGCCGAGCCGGGACATCGACCTCGCCTTCCCGGTGCCGGTCGAGGGGCGCGGCGACGACTGGGTGCACGACCGGTGGCTGGCGATGCGCAACGCGCAGGGCCAGGTCCTCCGGCACAACCTCCTGGCCCTGCGCGCCACGCACGGCATCGACGTGCGCGTCACGTTCCGGGCGCTGCCCTTCACCCCGCCGGTGAAGCTGTACCTGCTCAACAACACGGAGGCGCTGTTCGCGTACTACACGCTGATGCGCCGGGAGGCCGAGATCGACCACGAGCACCTGGAGATGTACGACGCCCAGGGCACCCAGTCGATGCTGTTCTCCTTCCAGCAGGGCCCCGGTCCGCGCGACACGACGTTCGTCGAGCAGTCGCACCTGTGGTTCAACGCACTGTGGGAGACGATCAGTTCGGAGCTGGTGCTCACGAACTGACGTCTCCCACGGTGGGTTGAACCGGGGCGGTGCGGTGACTCATCGGGCGGGGCCTGTCATCAGCAGCGCGAGCACGACCGCTCCGGCGGAGCTGACGGCCGGGCTCTTGGCCTTGATGCCCACCGTGAGAAGGATCAGGCCGACGATGCCGGCCGGACCGTACTTCCACTGGACGAGCTGCTCGAAGGCGACGACGAAGGCGGCGGAGAGGAGAGCGAGGGCGGGCATCTGAGTTCCCCCTTCGGCAGTTCGGAAGCAAAACTTCCGCCAACTCTGTGAAGTTGGTAACCAACTCTGATTAAGTTGTCCCCCCTTGGCACCTAGTCATAAACAACTTTCAAACAACTCCCGCTAGATGGATCAAAGTTGTAGCGTTTGGTCGTGACCCAGGAGAACGTGGCAGTGAACGGCAGCAGAAGGCTCTCGCCCCAGGAGATCGCCGACCACCTGCGCAAACGCATCCGCGCCGGCGAGCTCAAGCCGGGGGACCGCCTGCCCACCCAGGCCGAACTCGCGGAGGAGTTCGGTGTGGAGCGCGGCGCCGTACGCCAGGCCCTGCGGGCACTCCAGGAGGACGGCCTCCTCAGCAACGTCAGCAAGGGCAGCCCGCCGCGCATCGCCGCACCGGCCCCGGCCCGGGACGAGCCCCAGCCGACGATGGTGGGCCTGGCACCGCGACTGACGGAGGCGTTCTCGACGACGGCCGTCCATGTCGACGTGGTCTGCCACACGTCCGAGACCTTGATGGTGGCCCTTGGGGAGCCGCTGCGCCGTATCCACGGGGGCGGGAGCCGCCCCGAGTCGATCGACCTGCGTCTTCTGCTCCCCTCCCGGGACATCAACCTGGCCTTCCCCCGTCTCGTCGAGGAGCAGGGGGAGGACGACGCCGTGCACCAGCGCTGGCTGGAGATGCGCAATGCCCAGCTCCGGGTCCTCGAACACAACCTGCTGACCCTGCGGGCCACGCACGGCATGGACGTACGGGTCCGCTTCCGGGCGCTGCCCTTCACCCCGCCCATGAAGCTGTACGTACTCAACGGCCAGGAAGTGCTGATGGGGTACTACATGCTGACCCGGCGAGAAGAGGCGTGGGGCAGCCGAACCCTGGACATGTACGACGCGCTCGGCTCCGAGTCCCTCCTCTTCTCGTTCCTGAAGCAGGCCGGAAACCGCGATGCCCGGCTCGTGGAGGAAACCCAGAAGTGGTTCGACGCCCTCTGGGAAACCATCTCGACGGACCTGACACTCTCCTAGTGACTCCTGATACGAAGCAGACTGATGCGGTGAGAATCGCGACCGAAGGTGATCCGGACGGACTTCGCCATCTGATCAGACGTGCCCGTGTCGTGCTGTGGGACTTCGACGGGCCCATCTGTCGGCTGTTCGCGCGCCACTCGGCGGAGGGGGTGGCCCGCGACCTGGTGTCCTGGCTGGAGGGCCGCGGTCTGCACGGCGTGCTCTCGGGGGCCGAGCGTGAGTCCCTCGACCCTCATGTGATTCTGCGCGCCGTGGGCCACCGGTACCCCGGCAGTGACCTGGTCGTGGAGCTGGAGGAGCGCCTGACCCAGGAGGAGTTGCGGGCAGCGGGCACCGCACTGCCCACCGCGTACGCGGACCCGCTGATCCGCACCTGGACGGCTGTCGGTGCCCGCCTGGCCGTCGCCAGCAACAACTCCCCGCGGGTGATACGGCAGTACCTCACCAGCCGTGACCTGCTCCCCTGCTTCTCTCCGCACGTCTACGGCCGGACCGGAGACCTCCAGCTGCTCAAGCCGGACCCGCACTGCCTCAACCGGGCGCTGAACGCCATGGGTGCCGCCCCGACGGACGCCCTGATGATCGGTGACACCCCTTCCGACTGCCTTGCCGCGAAGGAAGCGGGCGTACCGTTCCTGGGGTACGCGCGCCGCGACCCGGCGGTCACATCGCTGCGGGATGCCGGTGCCGAGGTCGTCCTGCCGTCGCTGGAGCCGTTGCTGGAGCTTCTGCGGCGCTGAGAGCCCCGCCGCGGCTCAGCGGTTCGTCATGAGAAGCAGCAGGATCACGGCGCCGAGGGACGTGCACGTCGAGTTCCGTGCCTTCAGACCCACGGCCAGGAGGAACAGGGCGACCAGCCCCATCGCCCCCAGCTTCCACTGCACGAGCTGCTCGAAGCCGAGCACGAGCACCACACCGAAGAGCTGTAGAGCCGGCGCAATCACCACGGTGTCCCCCTTGTGGGTCGTCGGCCGCTGGGCCGTCAACTGGCCGCCAATTGGACTGGTGGCCTAGTATTGGACTAACCAAGTGCGAAGATCCTTAACCATCGGTCCAATTGGTTGGTATCCGGGTGGGTGAAATCCGACTGGGAGTGGTGTGATTCCGGTAGGAGGGCGGTAGGTTCCGAGCATGACCAGCTCAGCACAGAAGGAAGGCGCCGGCCGCAGGTTCCTGCAGGTGGCGGAGCTCCTGCGGAAACGCATCGCGGACGAGACGTACCCGGTCGGCAGCTCACTGCCGGCTGGACGGGAGCTGGCCGCGGGCCTCGGCGTCTCCAGGGACACGCTCCGGCGCGTCCTCAACCAACTCGCCGACGAAGGCCTGCTCGAGATCCGTCATGGCAGTGGCAGCTATGTTCGGGCCGTGCCGTCCGGGCCGACGAAAGCGGTCGTTGACGAGGCGGCGGCCCACCCTGCCCTCGGCTCGTGGATCGATCGCGCCTTTCAGGAGACGGGACGGGTCAGCATCGATGTCTTCACGCTGACCTCCGAGACCCTGTACGGCCATCTCAAGCGGCAGGCGGAACGCGTCATCGTCGAAAAGAAGACTCCGCCGCAGGCCCTGCACATCCGCATGCTGGTGCCGAGCGAGGACCACCCGTTGGCCTACCCCCGGGCCGAGGACCCGGACGACACTCGGATCCACCAGCGTTGGCGGACGATGGCGCGCCGGTACGCCAGGGAGGTGGGCAGACTGGTCGACCAGCTCGAAGAATGCGGAGTCGACGCCCGCCTGGAGGTCAGGCGTGTACCGCTGACGCCCACCTTCAAGCTGTACGTCCTCAACGAGCAGCACATGCTGTACGGGACGTACATGCCGGAGAGGACCGTCATCACGCTCGACGACGAGGAGGAGACGCAGGTCGAGGCGGTGGATGTGCTCGGCGCCTTCTCGAAGCTCCACTACTTCCACAGCCGGTCCGTGGATCCCCGGGAAGTGGCGCTCTTCGAAGAGAAACGAGACTGGTTTCAGTCGGCCTGGAACGTTCTGGGTTCAAGGGGGCGGCGAGAGAAATGAGACCCTCCGGCACGGAGCGTGAAGGGGGTTGTCCATATAGTGACACGCGGTGAGTCTCACCAGTCGTCGTACTACTCTGTGCGCTCATGTCGTCCCCTCTGCACCGCAGAGCGTTCCACTCGTTGGTGCGCCGACTCGCGGAGGCAAGGCGCCGCAGCCCCGACGGGGAGGTGGTTTCCGGCCATCACAACACGAACCTCGTCCTGCCCCTGGGAACTCCGCTGGCCTTCCTGCTGCGGCAGCGGTCGGGAGACGTTCTCGCCAAGTTCCGCACGCCCAGGCAGGCGGTCGAAGTAGTGCCGCGACTGTGGCGACGGGAGTCCGAGCTGCTGAGGGTGCTCGACGGCCGGGTGCGTCATGTGCCGCGTTGCCTGGTCGACTTCGGAGAATGGTCTCTGCACGAGTATCTGCCGGGTCCCACCCTCGCCGAGGTGGCTCCCGCGGGGCAGCGGATCGGCCCGGACCGGCTGGCCGCGCTCGCCGGATTCTTCGCGGAACTGGCCGGGGTGCCCGGGGCCGAGCTCCCTGCGCTGCCCGAGGACTGGCCGGACGACGGCGACAGCGAGGGTTTCCTGGGGTGGCTGGCCGGTTTCACCGAGCAGCGGGTGCACCAGGCCAATCGGCCGCGCTTCGGCATGCTGTTCGACGCCGTGGGCATTCCCCGCGACGCCGTGGAACGCTTCCTGGGCACCCTTCGCACCCCGGCCCAGCGTCCCTTCGCCCTGTTGCACACGGACGTTCACCGGGCCAATGTGCTGGTCCTGCCCGGGGCGGACGGTGAGCGTCTGGCAGTGATCGACTGGGAACTCGCCCTGTACGGCGACCCGTTGCACGACCTCGCGACGCACTTGGTCCGGATGGACTACGCCAAGGAGGAGCGCGAGGTGATGATCGACCTGTGGACCCAGGCGATGCGCAGCACCGGCCACGGCGAGATGACCGCCGACCTCGACCGGGGCCTGCGCGCCTACCGCGACTTCGAGTTCGTCCAGTCGCTCTACCCGGACGTGATGCGGGCCGCCCTGTACTTGTCCGAGTGTCCCGCCGAACGCGAACTGTCCGACGCGGCCGACCGGGTGTGCCGTGCGCTGCACCGGGCCTGGCAGCCACTGAGACTCACGGGTGATCCGCGGGACGAGAGCGAGGTCCGCGAAGCACTGCGCCGGTGGCATGCCGCGGACCGGGAATGGCGTACCCGGTCGGCTTTGGACCTGCCCGGTGGTGATGGGCTGAAACAGGAACACATACCCCGGCGTCCCGAGGGGCAACGGCTTCGTGTCCGGCGGCCCCGCCAGGCCGTCGCGGAGCGCAGGGAACCGACGGGCGTGCGGGGCTGAGACGGGCCGAGGCGGGAAGGCGGGCGGAACGACCATGGCTGTCGACGTCGACATGTTCACGGACGTACGCAGAAGGCTGGCCGGGGCCCGCTGTGTTCTCTTCGACTTCGACGGGCCGATCTGCCGGCTCTTTCCCGAGGACAGGTCGAAACCGATCGCCGACGAACTCCGGCGTGAGATCGAGGCCGTCGGAGCCTCGCACGTCCTCGGTGCGGCGGAACGGACCCACAAGGATCCGCATGTCGTCCTGGGCGCGGTGCATCGAGCCCTGCGCGCGGGGGTGCCCGGCCTGCAAGGGCTGCTGCGCGTCCTGGAGGAACGGGTCACGGCCGGTGAACTCGCTGCCGCCGAACTCGTCGCCGCCCATCGCGAGTGGCACACCCCGTACGCGGACGCCCTCATCCGCGGACTCGCGCGCCGGGGAGTGACTCTGGCCGTGGTCACGAACAACTCTCCCCTGGCGGCTGAGGCGCATCTCGACCGGCGCGGGCTGCTCCCGTACTTCGCCACGGTCCAGGGCCGCCGCGCCGACGACCCGGGCCTGATGAAGCCGCACCCCGACGTCCTGTTCCGCGCACTGCGTGTGCTCGGCCTCGGCCCCGACGACGCGGTGATGATCGGCGACACGCCTACGGACGTACAGGCGGCCGCTCGGGCCGGCGTGGAGTTCGTCGGCTACGGACGCAACGAACGCAAGGTCCGCGCGCTGTGTCGGGCGGAGGCCCCGACGGTGATCACTTCGTACGGGCCGTTGATCGAGGAGGAGTGGGAGCCTGGGCCGTGACGCCGTGACGCCGTGACGCCGTGACGCCGCCGTCGGACGCGGACCGTAGGCTCCCCCCATGACCGAGCCCGGCCTGCGTGAGCGCAAGAAGCAGCGGATGTACGAGACCGTGTCCGACATCGCGATCCGGCTCTTCCTGGAGAAGGGGTTCGACGCGGTGTCCGTCGCCGAGGTGGCGGCGGCGGCCGAGATCTCCAAGCCGACGCTGTTCCGGTACTTCCCGGCGAAGGAGGACCTGGTCCTGCACCGGATCGCCGACCACGAGGGCGAGGCCGCGCGGGTGGTCGCGGCGGCTGAGGGCGATCCCGTGGGGGCGCTGCGGCGGCACTTCCTGGAGGGACTGGAGCGGTGCGATCCCGTGACCGGGCTCAACGACGATCCCCGGGTGCTCGCCTTCCACCGGCTGCTCTACGGGACGCCCTCCCTGGTCGCCCGGGCGCACACGCACCAGGAGCGGTCCGAGGCCGCGCTCGCCGAGGCGCTCGGGGGTGATCTGGACGCGCGGCTCGCGGCCGGGCAGATCATGGCCGTGCAGCGGATCCTCGCGCTGGAGAACTGGCGGCGGATCGCGGCGGGGGAGCGGGTGGCGGACGTACGGGCGGACGCGGTGGCGGCGGCGGAGCGGGCGTTCGGATGGCTGGCGGCGGGGCTGCCGCCCGGCCTCCATGGTGATACCTAGTAATAAATTTAACTCGGTCACGTTTTCGCGCTACGCTCTGTGGAATGACGTCGACCGAGCCTGCCCTTCAGCATGTCCTCGACCGTGAACGCGCCCACCACGACCGCTGCCGGGCCGCCCTCGCCGCGATGGTCGAGGGGGCCGGGGAGCAGGTCGTCATCGGGGAGGACGTGTCCGCGTCCGGCGCCGATGCCGAGGTGCTCGGGTACCGGCTGCGCAGCCAGGCCAAGGCGCTGCGCGAGCTGCCCGAGGGGCCCTTGTTCTTCGGGGCCTTGCAGCGGGAGGACGGGCAGTTGCACATCGGCCGGCTGCGGATCTCCGAGCATCCGGCACAACCGCCCCTCGTCGTCGACTGGCGCGCGCCCGTCTCACGCGCCTTCTACCAGGCCTCGGCCCGCGACCCGCAGGGCGTCGCCGTGCGCCGCCGGTTCGGGTGGGCGCCCGGCAGCCGGGGCGACTCCGCCGACCTGACCGGCCTGGAGGACGAGCACCTGGGGCAGGGCGAGGCGCGGACCAGCGAGATCGTCGCCCGGGAGATCGAACGGCCGCGCGTCGGGCCCATGCGGGACATCGCCGCGACCATCCAGCCCGAGCAGGACGACCTCGTACGGGGGGACCTGGCGGTGTCGGTGTGCGTGCAGGGGGCGCCCGGCACCGGCAAGACCGCCGTCGGGCTGCACCGGGCCGCGTATCTGCTCTACACGTACCCGCAGCGCATCCGCCGCGGCGGTCTGCTGATCCTCGGGCCCAACCGCACCTTCCTGTCGTACATCGCGGAGGTCCTGCCGTCCCTGGGCGAGACCGGCGTGCGGCAGTCGACGCTGGCCGAGGAGATCGCGCGGCATCCGGTCAGGGGCCGTGACGAGCCGGCGGCCGCCGTCGTCAAGCACGACGCCCGGATGGCCGAGGTACTGCGGCGTGCGCTGTACGCGAGGGTGCGCGCCGAGGGGGCCGGCTCCCTCGCCGTGCCGGACGGGTCGTACCGCTGGCGGGTGCCGGCGCAGACCCTGGAGGGGATCGTGGCGGACGTACGGGAGGAGGAACCACCCTACGGCGTCGGGCGGGAGCGGGTGCGGGCGCGGATCGTGCGGTGCCTGCACGAGCAGGCCGAACGACGGGCCGGGCCGCCCCCCAACGCCTGGGTGCGCCGGATCGAGCGGGCCCGGCCCGTGTCCGCGTACGTCGACGCCGTCTGGCCCCGGGTGCGGCCCGAGGAGGTCGTGGCCGAACTGCTCGCCGATCCCGGGGTGTTGGCGCAGGCCGCCGACGGGCTGCTGGACCCCGACGAGCAGCGGGCGCTGCTGTGGCGGAAGCCGCCCCGATCGTGGAAGTCGGCGCGCTGGTCGCCCGCCGACCTGGTGCTCCTCGACGAGGTCGCCGGGCTGATCGAGCACCCGGAGGGGTACGGGCACGTCGTCGTCGACGAGGCGCAGGACCTGTCCCCGATGGAGTGCCGGGCCATCGCCCGCCGGGCGTCCTTCGGCTCGCTGACGGTCCTGGGCGACCTGGCGCAGGGGACGACCCCGTGGGCGGCCCGGTCCTGGCCGGCCGTCCTGGCGCACCTGGGGAAACCGGACGCGGCCGTGGTCGAGCTGACCACCGGCTTCCGCGTGCCGCGCGCGGTCGTCGCCCTCGCCAACCGGCTGCTGGAGCGGCTGGACGTGGACGTACCGGCGGCCCGTTCGCTGCGCGGTGACGGGGAGCTGCGGATGCGCGAGACGGACCCGGACGGCGTGCCCGGCGCGGTCGTCGAAGCGGTCCGGGACGCACTGGGGCGGGAGGGCTCGGTCGGGGTCGTCGCGGCGGACGCGGACGTGCCCCGGATCCGGGCGGCCCTGGACGCGGCCGGCATCGACGCGGCGGGCCCGGAGGAACTCGGCGCGCGGGTGTCCCTGGTACCGGCGAGCGTCGTCAAGGGCCTCGAGTACGACCATGTCGTGGCCGTCGAGCCGGCGGCGATCGCCGAGGCGGAGGAACGGGGGCTGCACCGGCTCTACGTGGTGCTGACGCGGGCGGTGACACGGCTGGACGTGGTGCGGGGGCGGCCGTTGCCCTTCTGACCCGCCGACCGGGCCGCCAGGCGCGACGGCGTCCCCGGGCTGTGGACGCCGTCGCGCGAGGTCACGCGGTCACGAGGCCGGGGCGAAGGGGCCGTTCCCGGTGAAGGCGAGGGCGTGGAAGCGTTCGCCGATGCGGCGGTGGGTGGCGGCGTCCGGGTGGACCTCGTCGGGGAGGGGGAGTTCGGCCGCGTCGGAGGCGCCGTAGAGGTCGAGGCCGTCGAGGTAGTGGAGGTTCGGGTCCTCGGCCGCACGCCGGCGGACGATACGGGACAGTTCCTCCCGGACGACGCCGAGCGTCAGCTTCCCGGCGGGCACCTCCGCCGGGTCGCCCATCGCGGCGAACCGCAGCCGGCCCTCGCCGAGCGCGCTGATGTCCGGGGCCGTCGGCCCGGGCGTGCTCTCGTGGATGGCGCAGTGGACGGAGGAGACGACCAGCAGCGGGACGTCAGGGTGCCCGTCGCGGATCGTGTCGAGGAAACCGTGCACGGCCGGACCGAACGCGCGCAGCCGCATCGCGTCCGCGTTGACGATGTTGATGCCGATCTTCACGCTGATCAGGTCGGCCGGGGTGTCCCGCATGGCGCGCGCGGTGAACGGGTCGAGCATCGCACTGCCGCCCAGACCGAGGTTGACCAGTTCCACACCGCCGAGCGACGCGGCGATCGCGGGCCAGATGGCGGTCGGGCTCGCGGCGTCGGAGCCGTGGCTGATCGAACTGCCGTGGTGCAGCCACACCCTCCGGCCCCGGTCCGGCACCGGCTCCACGGGCGCGTCGGTGCGCAGGGCGACGAGCTCGGTGGTCTCGTTGTGCGGCAGCCAGATCTCGACGTCCTTCTCGCGCGCGGGCAGTCCGGTGAAGCGGACGGTGCCGACCGGGCCCGGCGTGACCTCACCCTCCCAGGTGGCCATGTCGATCGTGAGGACGTTGCCGCCCGTTCCCGTGGCCTGGCCGGCCGGGCGCCCGTCGACGAGCAGGTCGTACAGGCCGTCCGGCCGGGGCGGGAAGCCGGCGTAGTCGCGCTTGGTGCGCAGCGTGTCCAGCTCGACGGCGGTCGCGGCGGTACGGAACGCCAGCCGTACGCCGGACGGCTGGGCCTCGGCCATGGCCAGCTGGGCATTGGTGTTCTGCGCGCGGGCCCGGGCGGGCAGCCGGTGCGGGAGCAGCCCGTGCTCGGTGCGCTCCAGGTCGAGGGCGCCGCGCAGCAGGTCCGCCGTGAGGGGGGTGGTGATCCAGTCGTGCTCGGTGTGCATGGTGTCAGCCTCGGGAGTCGGTGGGGGGTTCGGGCCAGTTCCGCAGCAGCGTGTCGAGTGCGTCGAGGATCCGGGCCCAGGTGTCGTCGGTGTCGGGAGCGCTGTGACTGAACCCGCCGCCCATCTCCAGGCTGACGTACCCGTGGAAGACGCTGCCCAGCAGGCGGACCGCGTGGGTCTGGTCCGGTTCCGTCAGGTCGTAGCCGCGCAGCAGCGCCCGGGTCATCTGCGCGTGCCGGACGCCGGCGCTCGCCGCCGCCGTCTGCGGGTCGAGCCGCAGCTGGGCGGCGGCGTAACGGCCGGGGTGCTCCCGGGCGTAGTCGCGGTAGACGTTCGCGAGGGCGGCCAGGGCTTCCTTGCCGGCCCGCCCGGCCAGGGCGTCGGCGGCCCGGTCGGCGAGCTCCGTGAGGGCGAGCAGGGCGATCCGGGTCCTGAGGTCCTGGGAGTTCTTCACGTGCGAGTACAGACTCGCGACCTTGACGTCGAACCGGCGGGCGAGCGCCGAGACGGTCACCTGCTCGAAGCCGACCTCGTCGGCCAGCTCGGCACCTGCCCGGGTCAGGCGTTCCGGTGTCAGTCCTGCGCGTGCCATACGGCCACTCCCTTCTGCCAAAAGGTAGTGTGCATCTACCTAATAGCTTTAGGCAAATATCGGAGAGGCTTCTGCTTCGTCACGCTGCCCCCGTGCCGGGCGGGGGACCGGCGTGTGCCCGCTCGGCGTGACGGCCCGGCCCTGTCAGTGCCGTCGTCTACCTTCACGGCATGACCGAGCCCTCCCACCTCACCGCCGTCCGGGAGTCGTACGACACCGTCGCCGCCGACTACGCCCGGCTCGTCAAGGAGCCGGCCGAGCTGGACCCGGTGTCGCGCGCGATGCTGGCCGCCTTCGCCGAGCTCGTCCGGCCGCCGCACCCCGGGCCGGTGGCCGACCTCGGCTGCGGCCCGGGCAAGGTGACGGCACATCTGGCCGCCCTGGGCGTGCCGGTGTTCGGCGTGGACGTGTCGCCGGAGATGGTCGGGCTGGCCCGGGAGGCGTATCCGGATCTGCGCTTCACCGTCGGCTCGATGACCGCTCTGGAGATCGGCAGCGGCGAACTCGGCGGCATCCTGGCGTACTACTCCACCCACCACACCCCGCCGCAGTGGCTGCCGACCGTGTTCGCCGAGTTCCACCGCACCCTCGCACCCGGCGGCCGGCTGATGCTGGCCGGCCCGGTGGGCGGCGGCGAGCACCTGCGTCCGTCGCACGCCTACGGCGACCACCCGGTGTCCTACGAGTCGTACCTGCTGCCGCCGGAGCGGATCGCCGAACTGCTGCACCGGGCCGGGCTGGTCATCACGACGCGTGTGGTGCAGGAGCCGGACGAGGGGACCAAGCGGCAGATCGGCACGTTCCTGGCGTACAAGCCGCGGTAGCGGGTGGCGGGTCCCGCCGCTACCCGCCGTGCAGCCACACCCGCAACGGGCCGGCCGGCTCGAAGCCGTGCCGGAGGGCGGTCCGCAGGTCGTTGCCGCTCTCGTAACCGACCACGGGCAGGGCGGGGAAGAGCCGACCGAGCAGGTGCAGCAGGCCCGGCCAGGCCGTGTCGGGCCCGCCCTCCCGCCCGAAGACGTTGGAGACGCCGACCAGGTGCGCGCCACGGGTGGCCACCGCTCCGGCGACGACGCGCCCGTCACCGGACCGCCCCGCGATCACGAAGGTCTCCGGGCCGGCGAGCAGCCCGTCCCGCCAGAGGCCCGCGTTCCCGGCGCCGCCGTCCCAGGCCAGTGCCCAGGCGCGCAGCGCGTCCGGATCGCGCACCACGTCCCACGCGAGATCCGTCGGCCCGGGGGCGCGGGCGGGCGCGGCCGCACCCGCCGGACGGTGGATCCACCGCGCCTCGAACAGCACCCGGAACCCGGCCCCCGTCAGATCGAGATCGGCGAAGCTGTCCTTGACCGAGGCGCCGGGCGAGCCCATGTCGACCCGAGCCACGAGCGCGTCCGGGTCGGCGCCCGGCTCCAGCGTCACCGCGTCGGGGTAGTAGAGCGGCGCCCGCCCCGCGGCGGCCCACGCCTCGCCCCCGAACTCACTCGCCACACCGTGCGCCCGGCACATTGCCGCGCACCACTCGGCGTTGTCGCGGGCGGCGGCCCGGGCCAGGAACTGCGGCGAGGTCGTCATGGATGCGGATCATGGCCGCGCACGGCCTGACAGTCGAACGATTTTGGGCCGGGCCGCTTCTAGGGTGATCGCGAGTGTCCACCGACGATCGGGCCAGGAGGCCGGCATGTCCGTACAGATGAAGTCGAGCGATCGACGCCGAATTCGCCTCGCTGGGCGGCGGGGACGGACTCTCCCTCGGCTTCCAGCGGGTCGACGCGCGAGTGGGCGCCGCACCGGCTCGGTGAGCCCCTCACCCGCCACGGGCTGAGGGACGCTCTCAAGGCCCTGGTGGGGTCAGTCCGGAACGGGGCACCGGGCCGCTCGGGACGGCGAACCGTAGCGGGCGGCGACCGCGGCGGCGCGGTCGCACAGGGAGGTGCGCAGCCACTGCGGGGCCAGGACTTCGGCGTCCATGGCGTGCTGCCACAGGGCCCATTCGGCATGGCGCGAATCCTGGAAGATCACGTTCAGCCGCAGCCAGCCGTCCGCGTGGGCTTCCTCGGCGCAGACGGCCAGGGCGGTGCCGACCAGGTGCTCCCGCCGTGCCGGATTCACCCGTACCAGCACGGCGACCTTGTCACCGCCGGTCCGGAACCGCGCGTTACGTTCCTGCCAGGCCCGGTCCAGGTCGACGGTTTCCGGTCGCTGCGCGGGTTCGTCGAGTTCTTCGGCGGCCAGCACCCGGGACAGCCGGTAGGTGCGGTCCTCGCCGGCTCTCTTGGCCAGCAGATAACCCTGTTCCCGTACGGTGACCAGGCCGATCGGGTCCACCGTGCGCCACTTCGGGGCCTGGCCCGCTGCCGCGTAGTGGATGCGCAACTTGTGTCCGGCGAACACCGCGCGCCGGACCTCGGCCACGATGGCGTCGGGCATCTCCTCGGTGGCCGTGCGGCGCGAGAGGAGGTCGGTCTCCGGGTCGATGAGTAATCGCCGCGCCGCATCGGCCGCCGTGTCCCGAAGACCCTCGGGCAACGCGTCGACCACCTTGAGCATGGCCGAGGCGAGCGCCGAACCGAGGCCGAACAGCTGTGCGCCGCGCCGTGATCCGGCCACGAGCAGGGCGAGCGCCTCGTCGTGATTCAGTCCGGTGAGCGCCGTCTGGAAGTCGGGCAACAGGGCGAAACCGCCGTGCCGGCCGCGCTCGGCGTACACCGGGACGCCCGCCGCAGACAGCGCCTCGATGTCGCGCAGCACCGTGCGGGTGGAGACCTCCAGCTCACGAGCCAGTGTCTCCGCGGTCATCCGACCGCGCTGACGCAGCAGAAGCACCAGGGAAACCAACCGGTCGGCGCGCATGCGAAAACTCTAACGAAATACATGACCGAGGATGTCACGTATTGCTGGAAGGCTCCTTTGTGCGACGACAAAGCCCGGCGGATGCCGATTTGTTGAACGTACGTACTCAGTGAACCGAGTGGATGGAGCGAGTCGGCAATGGAACGTAACGCGGTCAACCCGGTGTCGTGGTCGGTCGAGATGGGCTTCAACCAGGGTGAGGTCGTCTCCGGGCACTCGCGGACCCTGTACATCTCGGGGCAGACCGCGATGAGCAAGGAGGGCAAGCCCGAGCACGATGGTGACATGGCGGCGCAGTTGGCGCTGAGCATCGACAACATCGAGGCGGTGCTCGCCGAGGCCGGCATGTCCCTCTCCAACCTCGTCCGGCTCAACGTCTACACGACTGACGTCGACCTGCTCTTCCAGCACTACGGTGTGCTGGCGGGCCGACTGGGCGCCGCCCAGGTCGCGCCGACGACCACCATGCTCGGTGTGACGCGCCTGGCGATCCCCGGCCAGATGGTCGAGCTCGAGGGCACCGCTGTCGCGTGAGGTGACCTCGTCTCCTCCGCTGCCCGTGCCCGTGAGCCGGCACGGGCAGCGGGCGTTACCCCTCCTCGCCGCGGACGGCACGGCGGAGCTTGATGAGGCGCTCGTGCAGGACGCGCTCCCCGCCGTGCTGCGTGGGGCGGTAATAGTCCGTGCCCACCAGGTCGTCCGGCGGGTACTGCTGCTCCAGGACTCCCTCGGGGAGCCTGTGGGGGTAGCGGTAGCCGATCGCGTTGCCCAGTTCCCTGGCGCCGGCATAGCGGCCGTACCGCAGATGGGCGGGGATCTCGCCGACGGCGCCCGCCCGGACGTCGGCCATCGCCTCGTCGATCCCGACGATCACCGCGTTCGACTTCGGCGCCATGGACAGGTGCACCGTGGCCTGCGCCAGGGCGAGGCGGGCCTCGGGCATGCCGATGAGCTGGACCGTCTGCGCCGCCGCGACGGCGGCCTGCAGTGCCGTGGGGTCGGCCAGCCCGACATCCTCACTGGCGTGCACCACCAGCCGCCGCGCGATGAACCGCGGGTCCTCCCCGGCCACGAGCATGCGGGCCAGGTAGTGCAGCGCGGCGTCGGGGTCCGAGCCGCGGATCGACTTGATGAAGGCGCTGACGACGTCGTGGTGCTGGTCGCCCTGCCGGTCGTAGCGGACGGTCGTCTCGGCGACGGCCCGCTCCACCGCGGACACGTCGACCACCGTGCCGCCGGTGCCGGTCACCCCGTCGGCGCTCGCCTCCAGAGCGGTCAGCGCACTGCGGGCGTCGCCGGCCGCGAGGCGTACGAGGGCGTCCTCGGCCTCGGGGGACAGCGTGACCGCACCGCGGAGGCCCCGCTCGTCGCGCACGGCACGGCGCAACAACGCGCGGACCTCGTCCTCGCTCAGGGACTCCAGTCGCAGTACCAGCAGGCGGGAGAGCAGCGGGGCCACGACCGAGAACGACGGGTTCTCGGTCGTGGCCGCGACGAGCAGCACGAGCCTGTCCTCCACGGCGCCGAGGAGCGCGTCCTGCTGGGTCTTGGAGAATCGGTGCACCTCGTCGATGAACAGCACCGTCTGCCGGTTCTGGCGGTCGCGGCGATGGCGCGCGTCGTTCATCACGTCGCGCAGTTCCTTCACCCCGCTGGACAGCGCCGAGAGGGCGACGAAGTGCCGGTGGGCCGCATCGGCGAGCAGCCGCGCGAGGGTCGTCTTCCCGGTGCCGGGCGGACCGTAGAGCAGCACCGACGCCGCCTCCCCGCCCTCCGCCAGCCGCCGCAGCGGCGAGCCGGGCCGCAGCAGGTGCGCCTGGCCGACCACCTCGGCGAGCGTGCGCGGTCGCATCCGTACCGCCAGCGGTGCGCCGGCCCGTACGGGCTCGGCGGGCGGAGTGTCGTTGGACGACGTGGGTAACGCGAACAGCCCGTCGTCCTCAGCGGCCATGGACACGCGCGGCGGCCCTTCCTGTGCAGTCAGGTCACTCATACGATCTCGGCGGCTACGCGTACAGCGTTCCACGGGCGACGACCACGGCGGACCCCGCCACCTGGACAGAATCGATCCGTTCCGGCGTCCCCGTCGCGCGAGCCCGCATCGTCGAAGGACGCCCCATCTCCACCCCTTGGCGGATCTCGATCCACTCCCCGAACGGGATCAGTCCGTGCCGGGCCAAGTGTACGGGGAGGGAGCCGGCGGCCGAGCCGGTGGCCGCGTCCTCGACCACGCCGTAGGCGGGGGAGAACATGCGCAGCCGCCACCGCGTCCCCGAGCCCGCGAAGCAGTTGGCGGCCATGTCGGGCAGCCTCGCGAGCATCCTCTGGTCCGGCTCCAGGGCGGAGAGCGCGGCCACGCTGTCCAGGCCGACGAACACGTGCCGCGGCCCGTTGTCGTAGACCTCGACCGGCAGAGTGCTGCCGGTGGCCACCAGGTCGAGACCGGTGAGCAGTTCCTCCGCGCGGTCGTAGGGCTCCCACGTCGGGAGGGGCTGCCACATGCCGGCGGCGACGGTCCGGCCGTCGTCGTCACGCTCCAGTTCGAACGCCACGGTGCCCTTGGCGGTCTCCATGCGGAGTTCCTTCGCCTCGTGCGACTCGCCGAGCACCACGGCCGTGCCCAGGGTGGGGTGTCCGGCGAACGGCAGCTCGTTCACCGGGGTGAAGATGCGGACCCGCACATCGCCGTCGTCCTGCGCGGGCAGGACGAAGACGGTCTCGGACAGGTGCATCTCCTGTGCGATCTGCTGCATGCGTGCGGCGGAGAGGCCGGAGGCGTCGAGGAAGACCGCGGTCGGGTTTCCTTCCAGCGGGACGTCGGTGAAGACGTCGGCCACCACGTACTCGTACGTACCCATGGGTTCCGTTCTCGAAGGTGTGCTGCGGGTCAGTGGGTGTCGAACAGGGCCTGGTACTGGCCGACCGCCTTCTCGGTGGCCGCGCGCTCGTCGGGGGTCGGGTCGAAGGGGTCCGCGGCCGGGGGCAGGGCACCGAACTTGAGCAGTGCGGCCATGAGCAGCATGCGTGCCTTGGTGGCGGTGAGGTTGTTGCCCGAGATGAACGTCGGGTCGGTGCGGTACGCCATGCCTCCGGTGTTGCCGCGGCCCGTGCGGACCACCGGCATGCCGGCGAAGACGGCGACGCTCAGCGCCGCGTTCCTCGTCGGGTCGGCCATCCCGAACGGCGACATGCCTTCGCACACGAAACCGGACAGGGGCGCGCCGGCGAGGTTGGCGTCGATCCGGGCGAGGATCTCGACCTCCTCCTCGGCGACGGGCGGATCGTCGGTGCCGGTTCCCGTCGCCGCGTACCGGCTGTACTTGGTGATCGAGACGTGCGGCACGGCGGTGGGCAGGAGTCCCCCGGCGTCCTTCGTCTCGACGTCGACCGAGAAGACGCCCGAGTCCAGGCTCCCGGCGACGCCGGCCACCCGCTCGGGGAGCACGGTGAGGCGCAGTTCCGAGCGGTGGGTGTGCTTGCGGGCAGGAAGGTAGGTGAGCTGCGGGGGGCCGTAGCCGCCGAGGTCGGCGACTATTCCGCCGTGGCCGCCGGTGACCTCGTAGCCGCCCGGCCGGGCGTCGACCTTGGTCACGTCCCGGGCCGAGTAGACGAGTTCGTCGACGATCACGCAGGCACCGACGCGGTCCTCGCCCCGTTCGTCCAGGGTGACGCCCGACGCGATGAACTTCACGCCGTCCACCACGTTGCGGTCGCCGTCCGCGCTCAGGGACTGGTGGCGGCGCTGCGCCGCGTGTCCGACGAGTGGCACCTTCGTGTCGACGAGCAGTCCGAGCCAGTACAGGGTCTCGTCGACGGTCGGGCTCCCCTCCAGCCACTGGACGCCGGCGAACTCGCCCGTGGCGAGGACGGACTGGACCTGGTTGGTCGCCCGGGCGAGGTCCGCCAGACCGGGCTCGCTCTGGAGGTGGTACGGGTAGTAGACGAAGAAGTCCTGCCCGAGGCGCTCGGATGCGGGACCCGTGGTGTATCCGCCGGACGGAGCGGCCCGGAAGAACTCGAAGTCGGCGACGGACCCCAGCTCGACGGGGGTGCCGTAGTCGGCCAGGCCGAACCGCTCGATCTCCTCGTAGAGGCGGCGGGCGTCGGGGTAGAACGTCTGCCGGCCGGCTTCCGGTGGTGCGTACGGTGCGGTCGAGGTCTCCTCCCATGCGGATCCGTCTGCCTGCCTCCCCATGTAGGGAAGGGGGTAGAGACCGTCGGCGGGGTCGAGTTCGACGACGTACACCGGTGTGGCGTCGTCGGACGGCTGCTCGGCGTGGAACGTGCCGTCCTCGTCGAGCCAGCCGTCCGCCGGGGCGTACAGGCCGGCCGCCTCCCGTTCGAGGGGGTGCGCGCTGAACGCCTCGACGTACAACGTCACGGGCGCCGCGAGCCGTTGGGGACGCAGGGTGTCGAACCGGCAGGGGCGCGGCGGCAGACCGTGGCGTGCGCGGGCCTTGTTCGACGTGACCAGGTCCGGTGTGTTCAGGATCGTCGCCGTGGGCCCGGCGAACACCGCGATCCGCGGTCGCGGCCTGCCGGCCCCGGGGATGTCGTCCGTCACAGCGGCCTCAGGTGCTCGATGGTGATGTGGTGCTCCTCGGCCAGCCGCTGGGCGACCAGCGAGCGGTGGCACGCCTCGGGGTCGCGCTCGACGCAGAACAGCGACGCGATGCCGCTGCTCGGCAGAGCCGCCACGATCGGATCGAGGTCGGCCGGGCCGAGGATCTCGGCCGTGTAGCGGCGGGTGTACTCGGCGGCGAGTTCGCGGCGGGAGCGCTTGCCGACCCCCTGGCGGTCGTCCTCGGCGTACTGAAGGTGACGCAGTTCGGTGGTCGGGGCGAGTTCGCGGTGGTGCCGGTAGGCGATCCGGGCCTCCGCGAGGGCCGCCTGCAGCCGGAGTGAGTTCGCCCAGGCGTAGTCCGGTCCGCGCACTCCGCGGCGCTGACGTACGTCGAGCAGCAGGCGCACGTCCGCCTGCCGTAGTCGTTCCAGGAAGGAATCGCCGTCGAAGCCGTAGACGCCGATCGTTGCCAACTTGAGCACCGAGGTCTCCTGTTCGCGCTGTTGCGCACGTTCTGCGTGCCTGCCTGCCGTTACGGGGTGTGCGGTGCGGCGATCAGGGCGGTCGTCTCCATGGGCAGCTCCGCGGTCCCGGTGATCTCCAGGCCGGCGCGGTCCAGCAGGTGCGTGATCCGGTCGAGGGTGCGGTGTTCGCCGCCCGTCGTCACCAGGAGGTGCAGGTCCCACAGGGCGGGCAGCACGGTGGAGTTCTCGTCCTCGACGAACCGGTCGAGGATCAGCAGCCGCGAGGACGAGTCCGCCATGGCGTGGCGGCAGTGCTCGAAGACACCGACGACGGCTTCGTCGTCGTGGCCGGCCAGCACCCGGCAGAGGATGTAGACGTCCCCGCCCGCCGGGACGCCCTGGAACATGTCGCCCCCGACCAGCTCGGCCCGGTCCAGGCCGACGGTGGCGGACAGGTGTTCACGCGCCTTGGGCATCATGTGCTCGCGGTCGAAGAGCGTGCCTTGGGCGTCCGGCGTGGCGCCGAGGATCGTGGCGAGCAGGTGCCCGCCGCCGCCACCGACGTCCACGACCTTCCTGCCGGAGAAGTCGAAGACCTCGGGCACCTGGTGGAAGAACATGCTCGCGGCGTTCATGGTGACCTGGAACCGGCGGGCGGTGGCCGGGTCCTGGCCCAGGTACTCGTAGAACGACCGGCCGTAGGCGACTTCGAATCCCGAGCTCCGCGTGCTGACGGCGTGGTGGGCGTGACCCCACGCGGCGTAGAACTCCTCGCCGTACAGCAGGCACATGTCGCCCAGGGACTGGGGGCCTTCGAGGAGGGCGGCGCTCACCCGGGTACCGCGGTAGCCGGTGGAGTCGCTGCCCTCGAATATGCCCATCGCCACCAGCAGGCGCATCAGACGGTGAATGCCCTGCTCGTCCGCCCCGGTCGCCTTGGCCAGTTCGGCGTCGGTGTCACGGCCGGCCTCGATGTGGTCGGGCAGTCCGAGTCTGACCGCGGTGTAGAGCGCCTGCGCCCTCCATCCTCCGGTGATGATGTCGACCACGTCCCGAGTGGCCTGCACGTCGACTGTCATGGAGTCCTCACCTCACGCTTGGCGACACGACTTGACTTGCCTCTCACGGTGAAGCCTCGTACTGCCTCACGATCCACCGGCAGATCACCTCCACGACGTAGGCCCGCTCGGCATCGTCGAGTGCGTGGCCGGCGGGGATGCCGTGCCAGCGCGCGAGGCAGGTACGGCAGCACGTCGCGGTGGCGTGCTGGGCGACGAAGACGGGATGCCCTCGGTAGGGCGTCTGACGGCCGTCGTTGTGCGGTTCGGCCGGCGCCAGCCTGCGACCGATCAGATCCTCGGCGTGCTTGCGGACGGTCGTGATCCCGCGCAGGTCGACCACCGCGCGATCCCTTCCGCGCAGCCGGAACTTCGCGCGGAAGGGGTGCCGCCCGATCCGGTCCAGCCTGTCGTCCAACCCGTCCGTCATCGGTTCCCGGCTCCTTCGAACCCAGTGGCCCCGCGGGCGATCAGGACTGCCGCTGGGTGATGTTGAACATCCAGGTGATCCCGAACCTGTCCACGAGCGTGCCGGCCTCGTCGCCCCAGATCTGCTTCTTGAGGGGCAGCGACACGGTGCCGCCGACGGACAGCTTCCCGAAGTACTCGCGCAGGCCCGCGTCGTCGCCGCCGAGGTAGAGCGCGACGTTGGTGCCCGGGTTGAAGGGGACCCGCTCCGGGACGTCCCACGCCATCACCGTGAAGCCGTCCGCGGTGATGAGTGTGGCGTGCATGATCTTGTCGGGGTCGGGCGACTCCGGCGAGCCGAAGTCGCCGAACGTGCCCAGCTCCAGCTTGCCGCCGAGGACGTCGTGGTAGAACTCCATCGCCTGCCGGGCGTTGCCGTCGAAGGCGATGTACGGGTTGAGCTGAGATCCCACCTGATGCTCCTTGCTGTCCGTGTGAACGAGTGGTGGGAAGTCCCTAGGTGGGGATCCCGCCGCGATTGATCTTCGGCACCTCGATGCCCAGCGCACGCAGCTGCTGGAACGGGTTCATGAACTCGCGTTGCTGCTTGATCTTGCCGTCTTCGAGCAGGAACGAGTGGATGAAGTGGTTCCGGTAGTAGCCGGGCGGGTAGGCCGGGTAGAGGATCTCTCCCTCCCCGTCACACTCGACCCAGAACCTGTTGGGGTCCTGTGTCTCGAAGATCTCGACGTTCTTCCATTCCCAGTCGGGGAACATGCGCAGCGACCACTCGCCGTGCGCCTTGAGCTTCTCGTGTCCCTGGGAGTTGATCGGTTCGCCGGTGTCGCTGGTCCACAGGCCGGCGCTGCCGTCCTCGGTGAAGAGCAGGTAGCGCGTCAGCCGGTTCTCGCCCTTGCGGCTCATGTAGTCCGCGACGACGGCACGGTGCCGGGCGCGCAGGTCGAGGTCGGCATCGAGCCCCTTGGACCGGTCGTCTTCCGTTCCCATCTCGTGTTCCTCACTCCGTGTTCCGGGCGTGCCCGGGGTGGACGTTGACGTGGGGTGCCCGGCCGCGTTCAGATCCGCAGCTCGGGCCGGTAGATGTCCAGCCAGGTGCTCAGGTCGAGCACGCGCTCCATGCCGTTGCGGACGTCGATCGGCATGGTGGCCGAGTCACGCCGCGTGATGTCCTCCAGCCAGCTGCGGTCCACCAGGTCGAAGACCGGGTCGTCGGTCGTGAGCAGCTCTTTGGACTGCTGCAGCAGCGCGCTCGTGTACTGCGGGTCCAGCGTGGCCGGGTAGGGGGCCTTCACCCGATCCAGCACCGACTGCGGCAGCAGGTCCGCGGTCGCGGCGCGCAGCAGGCTCTTCTCCCTGCCGTCGAAGGTCTTCAGCGACCACGGGGTGTTGTAGACGTACTCGACGAGGCGGTGGTCGCAGAAGGGGACGCGGACCTCCAGCCCGACGGCCATGCTGATCCGGTCCTTGCGCTCCAGGAGCATCCGGACGAAGCGCGTCAGGTGCAGGTGGCACATCACCCGCATCCGCATCTCGTGGTCGCTCTCGCCCTCCGCCCGCTCGACCTCGCCGACCGCGTCGGAGTACCGGTCGCGGATGTAGGTGGGAAGGTCGAGGGCGGCGGTGATGTCGGCGTTGAACCGATCGGACACCTGGGCCCGTGCGCCGCTGACGAAGACGGCCATCCAGGGGAAGGTCTGCGCGGCCTGGACCTCCGGCTGGTGGAACCACCTGTACCCGCCGAAGACCTCGTCGGCGGACTCCCCGGACAGGGCGACCGTGGACTGCTCCCGGATGGCCTGGAACAGCAGGTAGAGCGAGTTGTCCATGTCACCGAGGCTGAGCGGACTGTCCCGCGCGGTGATGACGGCTCGGCGCACCCCCGGGTCGGCGATCGAGGCGTGGTCGAGCACGATGGACTCGTGCTGGGAGCCGACGTGCGCGGCCACCTCCAGCGCGTACGGGGCGTCCGTCGTGCCCCGCAGTTCGTCGGCGACGAAGTCGTTCTCCCGTCCGACGAAGTCCACGGCGAAGCTGCGCACCTTCTCACCGGGCTCGCCGTGCTCTCCGGGCCGGCCGAGCTTGGCTGCGGCCAGCGCGGTGATCACGCTGGAGTCCAGACCGCCGGAGAGCAGGGTGCAGCGCGGGACGTCGGAGACCAGCTGGCGGCTGACGATGTCCTCGAGCAGTTCGCGCACGGTGGCGACGGTGGTCTTCTGGTCGTCGGTGTGCGGACGGGTGGGCAGCGTCCAGTAGCGGCGCTCGCGCAGACCGGAGCGGTCGACGGTGACCAGGCCGCCCGGGACCACCTCCTTCATCCCGCACCACACGGCGCTGCCCGGCGTCTGGGTGAAGCTGACCAGCTCCCGCAGTCCGGCGAGGTCCACGGCGCGGTCCGCCAGCGGGTTGGCGAGGATCGCCTTCGGCTCGGAGCCGAAGATCACCCCGTCGTCGGTGCTGGAGTAGTAGAGCGGCTTGACTCCCATCCGGTCGCGGATCATCACGAGCTTCTCGACCCTGGAGTCCCAGACGGCGAACGCGAACATGCCGTTGAGCCGTTCGGCGACCGCTTCGCCCCACTCCAGGTAGCCGTGGAGTACGACCTCGGTGTCGCTGCGGGTCTGGAAACGATGGCCCCGACGACGTAACTCGGCCCTGAGTTCGGTGTAGTTGTAGACCTCACCTGTGTACGTGATCGTCACAGGACCGTCGTCGGTGGGCACCACCATGGGCTGGGTGCCGCCTTCGAGGTCGATGACCGCCAGCCTTCGATGGCCGATCGCCGCATGCCGGTCGAGCCAGGCGCCGCGGGCGTCCGGTCCCCGGCAGGCCATGGTCTGCGTCATCGCGTCCAACTGCGCGCGCTGCTGCGTCAGATCCCGGTCGAACGAGACCCAGCCCGTCATTCCACACATCGACTTGCCTTTCTTCCTGTCGAGTCCACGGTCCAGAGCACGGTCAGGGTTGGAGCCGGTCCGTACGCCAGCCGGAACCGTCGCGCTCGTAACGCAGCCTCCGGTGCAACCGGTCCTCCGGGTCGGCCTGCCAGAACTCCACCGACGCCGGCTCCAGCAGATAGCCCAGCCAACGCTCCGGGCGGGGCAGCGCCGAGCCGTCCCGGCCCAGTTCCCGGGCCTGCTCGCGCAGCGCGTCCTCGTCCAGCAGCGGCGCGCTCTGGTGCGCCGCCACCGACATCGGGTGCGTGCTGACGGGCCGGGCCGCCCACAGGGCCTCGGACTCCTCGTCGGGCAGCGGACGGGTCGGGCCGCTCACGCTCACCTGGCGGCCGGCCTCGCGCCAGTAGAACACCCCGGACGCCCAACCCGTCTCGGCCAGGTCCCGGCCCTTGCGGCTGTCGGAGTGGCTGGCGAACACCAGGCCCGTCGCGCGGATCTTCAGAACCTGGACGATCCGGTTGGAGGCGTGGCCGCGGGTGTCGACGGTGGCCAGTGCCAGCGCGCCCGGCTCGCGGACGGCGTCCGCGACGGCGCTGTCGAACCAGGCCTGGAGCAGCTCCATGGGTTCGGCGGGCGGGGCGGTGAACTCCTCGGCGGTCCGGGGCTTCGTCGATGCGCTCACGATGACTTCACGCTCGTCTCGAAGGCCAGGCCGCGTTCGACCAGCCGGCCGGAGTGGACACCTTCGACGATGGCCTCGACGTCGGACACCATCCGCACGGCCGGCGGGTGTCCGATGAGCTCGGTGGCCCGGTTCGGCGGCATGGGGGCCGTCGGGTCGGCATCGGAATCCCACAGCATCACGGCGCCCCAGCGGTTGGTCTCCCGGTCGGAGATCCAGAACTTCAACCGCATTCCGTGGACCTCCGTCCACGGATCCACGCCCTCGTCGCGCAGGTAGACGCGCAAGGAGTCGATGGTCTGGCCGGACCCGGTCAGGTCCCACCAGGAGATGGTGGCTTTCATACGTTCACTACCTCCGCGGTCTCCATCAGCGGTACGAGCAGGTCGGCCAGGAGGCGCTCGCTGTCCTGGGTGAGCACGGACTCCAGGTGGAACTGCACCGAGCCGAAGTGCGGCCCGCGCAGGGCGTGCACCTCGCCGGTGCCGGCGTCGAGGCAGACCTTCACCTCGCCGACACCGGGGCACTGAAGCCGGTCGGCTCGCGCGCGGGCCGAGTAGGAGTTGTAGAAGCCCACGCGTTCGCGCGCGCCGAACAGGTCGATCTCGCGCTGGGTGCCCTGGTTCGGGACATCGCGGCGGCGCAGTTCGAACCCGAGGTGCCGGCAGAGCAGCTGATGGCTCAGGCAGACGGCCAGGAAGGGGATGCGCCGGGACAGCAACTCCTCGATGGCCCGGCTCACTTCGGCCATCCTGGGGTGGTCGGTCTCCCGCGGATCGCCGGGCCCGGGGCCCATGACGACGAGGTCGTGGTCGTCGAAGCGGTGGTCCGCGTCGAAACCACTGAGTTCCACGGTCAGGCCGATGGCGCGCAGCTGGTGGGCCAGCATCGCGCTGAAGGTGTCCTCGGCGTCGACGACCAGCGCCCGGCGGCCGTCCAGCATGGGATGGGGCCGCGCGCGCTTCTCGGCCTCGCTGAGCCAGAAGTTCGCGATCGTCTCGTTGCGCCCGACCAGCACCTCCTGGACCAGCGGGTGTGCGCCGAGCCGCTCGCCGGCACCCAGCGCCGCGAGCACGCCCGCGGCCTTGGTACGGGTCTCGGCGACCTCGGCGTCGGGGTCGGAGTGCCGGACCAGCGTCGCGCCCACGCCGACCTCGACGTGGCCGGTGTCGTCGACGTCCGAGGTCCGGATGTCGGCGGTACGGATGAGGATGGCCGAGTCCAGGGTGCGCGCGCCGTCGGCGTCCTGGCCGATGAGGGCGGCGACGCCCCCGTAGTAGCCGCGGCCGCGGGGCTCGTAGCGGGCGATCACCCGGCAGGCGTTCTCCAGCGGGCTGCCGGTCACGGTGGGGGCGAACATCGTCTCCCGCAGGATGTCCCGGGGATCGAGCTCGCTGCGCCCCTCGATGACGTACTCGGTGTGCGCGAGCCAGGCCATCTCCCGCAGGAACGGCCCCCTGACGCGGCCGCCGCCCTGGCAGACCCGGGCCATCATCTTGAGTTCCTCGTCGAGGACCATGTACAGCTCGTCGGTCTCCTTGCCGTCGGTGAGGAACTCCATGACCTCCGACAGGACCGGTCCTGAGGCCGGATAGCGGTAGGTGCCGCTGATCGGGGTCATCGCCGCGACACCGTCGCGCAGGCTGACGTGGCGCTCCGGTGTGGCTCCGACGAAGGTGCGGGTGCCGGTGTGCACGAGGAAGGTCCAGTAGGCGCCGGTCTCCCGGGTGAGCAACCGGCGGAACAGGCTCAGCGCGCTGCGCGTCGAGTATCCGGTGATGCTGGTGACGAAGGAGCGCTTGATGACGAAGTTCGAGCCCTCTCCGGTGCCTATCTCCTTCTTCAGCACCGCGCGAACCGTGTCGGCGTAGGCGTCGTCCTCGGTGTCGAAGCGCCCACCGGTCAGGTTGATCGGCTCGTCCGGCAGGGATCTCAGCGCCTCGGACGTGGTGATCTGCCCCTGGTCGGTCACCGACATCGCGAGCAGCGGCGAGCCGTCCGCGGCGGCGGCGAAGCCGCGCTCGGTGATCTGCTGGTGGGGCACCAGGACCAGCGCTTCCTGCCGGGCCCGGCCGGGTCGCCCCGTCCGGTCGGCCAGCGGGATGTCGGCGAGCCGGGCCGGGGTGCTGACCCGGCCCAGCAGGATCTCCACTCGGTCCGGGCCAAGGGTCTCGGGGCGGTGCAGGAGGGCGAAGGCGCCCGGATCGGGGCCAAGCACCCGGTCGAGCAAGTGCGGTGAGTTCATCGGAAGACCTCCTCGGTGGTGGTGACCACCGAGCAGCGGGCGGCCGCGTAGTCGAGGGCCAGCCGGTGGTACTCGGCGGAGAAGTCGCCGA
Source organism: Streptomyces sp. NPDC045955 (assembly GCF_056430805.1). Classification (NCBI taxonomy): domain Bacteria; kingdom Bacillati; phylum Actinomycetota; class Actinomycetes; order Kitasatosporales; family Streptomycetaceae; genus Streptomyces; species Streptomyces sp. NPDC045955. Next base: position 598,295 of record NZ_JBWKKY010000001.1, on the reverse strand, counting down.
CGGCGTCGGCGACCAGGAACGGCTGGATGTCGTTGGTGAACGCCTCCAGGGCCGTCACCAGCACACCGACGTGCGCGTAGACGCCGCAGATGATCAGCTGGTCGCGGTTCTGGTCGCGCATCCGCGTCAGCAGATCCGAGCGGAAGAACGCGCTGTAGCGCCACTTGGTGAGCACCTGGTCCGCCGGCCGGGGCGTGAGTTCCGAGGCGATCTGACGATCTACGGGGTCCACCCTCATGCCCGGACCCCAGAAGTCCTTCAGCAGGCCGCGTTCCTCCTCTGTCATGCCACCGGGTTGCGCGGTGTAGAACACCGGAACGTCGAGCGCGGCGCAGCGCTCCCGCAGCAGCACGCAGTGGCGCACCAGCGGATCACGCACCGAGGAGGGAAACGGCGCGAGGAAATAGCGCTGCATGTCATGAACGAGCAGCACCGCCCGGCGCGGGTCGGGCGTCCACCGCGCGGTGCTGACGGGCAGCTCGGCCGCGGTCGGCAGTGGGTAGGCGGGGATCGGCGCTATGCCCGGCACGGTTCTCCCTCGGCCCGGTCCGTCATCACATGCGTCTGCCAGGCCGAGACCACCGACACCGCCTGGCGAGGATTGAGTCGCGGGTCGCACAACGTCGTGTGGTTCCGGCCGATCCGGTCGATGCCGTGGTGGGCGTCGACGCATTCGGTCACGTCGTCGGGCGTGGTCTCCAGATGTATCCCGCCCGGTGTTCCGCCGGCTGCGCGCACGGCGGCCTGGAACGCCGCGACCTCCCGGACGATCGTCTCCACGACCCGGGTCTTGCGTCCCTCAGCGGTGGTCAGGGTGTTGGCGTGCATGGGGTCGACCAGCCAGATCACCGGGTGTCCGGCGGAGCGCACGGCCTGGACCAACGGCGGCAGCACATCCATCGTCGCGTCAGCACCCATCCGGGCGATCAAGGTGAGTCGGCCCGGTTCCTGTCCGGGGTCGAGCCGCGCACACAGCGCGACCAGATCGGCGACCGTCATACGCGGCCCGACCTTGCACGCGACCGGGTTGACCACATCTGCCAACAGCGCGACGTGGGCCCCGTCGAGCTGGCGGGTTCGCTCACCGATCCACGGCCAGTGAGTGGACGTGAGCGCGACCCGGCCCTCCCGGTCCCGGCGCAGCATCGGGATCTCGTAGTCGAGCAGCAGGGCCTCGTGGCTGGTCCACACGGCCGGCTCGACGCGCGCCCGTGGCGTCGGGGCGAGATGGGCCATGACCTGGCTCGCCGCCCGATAACCGGCCAGCAGGCGCCGGGGGTCGGGCCTTCGCGCTTCCGGAACCGGCTCCGGACCGTTCACCATGTGCCCTCGGTACACCGGGAGTTCGACGCCACCGATCCACTCGGTGTGCGCCGACCGGGGTTTGGCGTACTGGCCGCCGATCCGGCCCACCCGCACCACCGGCTGATGAGTGATGGCGGTCATGACGCCGGCGAGCACGTTGAGCAGTCCCACTTTCCGCTCCACGTCACCCGCGGTGCATTCCGCCGGATCCTCCGCGCAGTCACCCGCCTGCACCACCTGTGCCTGCCCGGCGGCCACTTTGGCGAGCAACCCCCGTAACCGGCTCAGCGATTCGGCCTCCACGAGCGGGGGAAGGGCTGCCAGCACATCCCTGACCTGCTTGACCTGTGCCGGGTCTGCCCACTGAGGCTGTTGCCGTGCGATCGGGGCCTGCGAAACTTCGAGCGAGGTGACGTTCAAGTTTTTCTCCAGACCTCGAACACCGAGGTAGCCCGGTCAGTGGTGGGCCGTTGTCGCGTTGCCGTGGGGCGGGTAAGGGTTGTCCTGGAGGTACAGCCACGTACCGTTCGGCTGCTCTTGCACGGTGTCGCAGAAATTCCCGGTGAAGCGCGTGCGGGTACCGTCGGGATCGGTCTGCTCCAGGGAATAGTCGCCCATTATGGACGCCGTGCGGTTACGTACCCTGTCACCCGTGCGCTTCCCTCCCGCCAGCACGGTTTGGCGAGCGTTGACGGTGAGTACCGGATCGGACTTGAACCAGTCGACGTAGAACGCCCGTATTTCCTTGTGGCCCCTGATAATCGACCCGTCGTAATTGACGATCGCCGCTTCGGGGTCTTGGAGGGCGATGATTCCGTCTACGTCCTTGGCCTTGATCCGCTCGCCCAGGAGCTGCAGCAACTCGGCCGGCGTACGAGCGGCGTCCTGCGTGCTCTCGGCATTCGCCGTGACCGCGGTAGCAGATGACTTGCCCGCAGGCGCCGATGTATTCGCCATCTCGGTCTGGATGAAGGTAGGGCCCGCGATGCTCACGGCCGTAAACACAATGGCCGAGGTGGCGATCGACAACGTGAGCTTGATTCTGGTCATGGCATCTCCCCCAAATGGAGATGGCAGCAGGTCAAGAGAACGCCTCTGCGGCGTTGGCCCTTTGAATGGCCCCCGTTTGCCACCCCGCCCCGTTGATGAGGTCATGCAACATTCCGGAACTAACCTCTGTCAACCCTCCCGGAAATGCGGATGATGCCGGTCCGCTATTTATCTGCCCCAGGCGTTGAAACGGAACATCGACTGCATTACGAAGACCTGCGGGTATCGCCGTTTCCGGAGCGTGATCCGGCAGGGGTGCACGTGGCCGGTTGGAGTGGTCGGCAACAAGGAATCGCCTATTCCAGGACGTCGGAACGCTCATTTTGCGCCAGACGTGCGGGAGTGTCGGCCAATGTCCCTCCAGTGGCGTGCGTCACATCAGCCCCGCCGGGCAGATGTCCGGTCTCGCTCACGGTGAGGCAGAGTGCGCGCCTGACCGGGTGCCGCCCGGTCAGGGCGGCGCCATTCGGGACCGCCGAGGCGCCTGAAGCCGGCCCTGTCCTGTGAAGATCGCCGAGGGCATCCAGGAGATGCGCGAGTGGGCCGCCGGGCCGCCGTTGAACATCGGGGACGCCCAGATCAACAAGGCCTTCGACACGGCCGTCGCCCGCGCCCAGGAGGGTGCAGACGGGACAGCCACTGCGGCACTGTCCTGTCTCAGCTAGGTCCGGGCATCTGGGGCCCTCTGACCTGGGGTGCCCGGAGAATTCTGAGACGTCCGGATCTGGGATCGTCTCAGTTTGCTCCGGGTAGCTGTCCTACTGTGGCGGCATCCGTGACTTGCTCGACTTCGAGACAGCCCGCACCGTCGCCGAGATTCTCAGACCGCGGTCCCAATGGCCGGGCTGCATCGATTCCTGCCGCCGGGGAAGCCCAGTCGATCCATGCCGACGTCAAAGGCCCTTCAGGACACGATCAAGTGCGGACCGGCCTGCGGGCCCCCAGTTCGGCTTGCCTCCAGGCAGGCCGCGATCCCCGGCTTGGCCCATCGCCATCAGGAACAGGCTCCTCATCGCGGCCAGTCCGCGCGCCCGTCGCACCGCTGCCTCGTCCGCCTGCGCGTAGCTGTTGAAAAACCGTGAGGCGCCGCCCGCGGGGAGTAGCAGCCAGGCGGCCGCGAGGTCCCACGCCGGGTCGCCGGCGACCAGCGCGCCGAAGTCGACGACACCCGCCAGTGTCCCGTCCGCGACGACAACGTTCGCGGGATGCAGGTCGCCGTGCACCCACACCGGTGGGCCCTCCCACCCCGGGGCCGCCACCGCTTCACCCCAGACTTCACGGATCTCGTCGGCGAGGTCGGCAGGGGCAACGTCCTGGAAGAAGTGCTCGAAGCCGTCCGTGCAGTCCTTGGGGTGAGCGCCGAAGTCCGAAGCGGTCGGTGCGTCGGCGGGCGCCTCCACGTGCAGCGCCCTGAGGAAGCCCGACAGCGTCTCGGCCGCGTGGTCGCCGCGAGTGATCGAGCCATGGTCCAGCGGCGTGCCCTCGACCCATGTCATGACGGTCCAGATCTTGGGGAAGCGCTCGGACGGCGCACCGTCCCGTAGGGGGACAGGAATCGGCAGCGGCAGGCGCGAGGCCAGAGTCGGCAGCCACCGGCGCTCCTTGAGCTGGAGATCGGGGCTCGTGTCCATCCGCTGCATCCGGACGGCCAACTCGTCACCGAGGCGCCACATTTGGTTTCCCCAGCCGCCCGCCACTTCGCGGATGGGCAGCTCGGCGAGGTCCGGATGCTGCTCCCGAAGCAGGTCGCGGACCAGATCCTCGCTGATCTCAATCTCGGACTCGATCATGCCGAGTCACCGTACTTGAGGTAGGCGGAGGCCACCTTGCACTTTGGGAGATCCAGCTCCCCGACTGGATCTCCCGAGCTCTCTGAAGACCCGCAGGCAAGCGCTGCCGGTCCCGCTCCAGCCACGATTCGTAGCTCACGTGACCGCCGCACGTCGCCGACCAGTACCAGCCGCACCAGTTGCCCTGCCCGCGAAAAGACGGAAACCGCCGCTCAGGCGCGACATCCTCAAACCGGACCGGCCACAGCTCACTCAGGGAGCCCCGCCGCCGCACGCCCGCTTCAGTGACGTACTCGACCTCGAAGCCCTCCGCGGACTCGGGTACACCCTCATGTCCCGCCACCCCGGCCTTCGGTACGACGTCGCTGCCCAGCAGCTACGACCGTAGAAGGCCCGGGTCCGTCGTACCCGGAGAAGACGGAGACACCCCACAACTTGCCCGGACATGACCGAGACGACGCCTCACATGCCCGGAGATCTCCGAGACTGCCCGGACATCACAGAGACAGGACAACAGGACAGGCACCGCCGGTCGGTTGTGCGTGGCGTGGCGCACTTTTGCAAGCGGGTGCTTGCAATAGTTAGCGGGGTGCTGCACTCTGGAGTCATGGCATCGCTCAACGTCGGCAATCTCGGTGACTACCTGCGCGAACAGCGGCGCAACGCGCAGCTGTCGCTGCGGCAGCTCGCCGATGCCGCCGGGGTGTCCAATCCGTATCTGAGCCAGATCGAGCGCGGGCTGCGCAAGCCGAGCGCGGAGGTGTTGCAGCAGGTCGCCAAGGCCCTGCGGATCTCCGCCGAGACGCTGTACGTCCGGGCCGGCATCCTCGACGCCGAGCGGGACCGGGACGAGGTGGAGACGCGTGCCGTCATCCTCGCGGACCCGACGCTGAACGAGCGGCAGAAGCAGGTGCTGTTGCAGATCTACGAGTCCTTCCGCAAGGAGAACGGGTTCGGGACCGGCGACGGCTCCGCGGTCGTCGGCCTCGTGGGCGCCGAGGACGCGGCGGACGGAGACGGGGACGCCCCGCACGGCGACACCGGGATACGACGGCCCCGCACGGCCGACGGCGGCCGGCCCGCCGAGCGCCGTACCCGCGGCAGCGACGGGAGCGCCGGGAGCGACGGCAGTGACGGCGGTACGTCCGCGTCACCGTCGGCGACCCGCCGCACGCGCAAGGGCGACGGCGGTACGTCACCGTCGACCGCCCGTCGCGCTCGCAAGACCACCGGCGGTACGTCCGCCGCCCGCCGGGCCCGCAAGACCACCGGCGGCACTGACACCGACCCGCAGCAGACGGCCGGCTAGCCGGACCAGGGCACCGGCCGCACCGCTGCGGATCACACCACCCTCAGCCGAACCCTCAAGCGAAACAGAATCCGGGAGGACCATCACCATGGCCATCACCGACGACCTGCGCAAGACCCTCAGCGACCCGACGCCGCTCTACTTCGCCGCAGGCACCGCCGACCTCGCCCTTCAGCAGGCCAAGAAGGTGCCGGCCCTGGTGGAGCAGCTGCGCTCCGAGGCCCCCGCGCGGATCGACGCCGTACGCAACACCGACCCCAAGGTCGTCCAGGAGAAGGCCTCCGCCCGGGCCAAGGAGGCCACCGCCCGCGTCAAGGAGACGCAGGAGACCCTCCAGAACAAGGTCACGGAGTTCATCGGCTCCATCGACATCGACATCAAGAAGCTCGGCAGCACGATCGACGCGGACCTGAAGAAGGTCGGCGAGACCGCCCAGGACTTCGCGCTGCGCGGCGTCGGCGTGGCCGCCGAGTACGCCGTCAAGGCCCGGGAGACCTACGAGAAGGTCGCCGAGCACGGCGAGCAGGCCGTGCGCACCTGGCGCGGCGAGGCCGCCGAGAGCATCGAGGACGTCGCCGAGGGCGTCGAGGAGCTCGCCGTGGCCGTCGAGCCGAAGGCCCAGCCGGTCGAGGTCAAGGAGGAGCCGGCGAAGCCGGCCGCCGCCACGGCCGCCCCGGCGAAGAAGGCCCCCGCCAAGAAGGCCCCGGCGCGCAAGACCACCGCCAAGAAGACCACCCCGCCGGCCAAGTAGGACGGCGCAAGGCCGCAGCGCGAGCACACGGGCCGGGCACCCTGGAGGTGTCCGGCCCGTTGTACGGGTACGGTGACCGCGTAGGGACGAGCCGAGTCAGGTGGTGGACGTAGTGCTGATGCAGGGCTTCGCAGGGTTCATGTGGCTTCTGAGCATGGCCCTGATCATTTTCAGCGGCTTCGCGTTGTTCGACGCCGCCGTGCGGCGTGAGGACGCCTACCGCGCGGCCGACAAGAAGACCAAGCCGTTCTGGATGATCATCCTCGGGCTGGCCTTCGTGGTGAACCTGCTCTTCCCGATCCTGTCGTTCCTGCCGATCATCGGGCTCATCGCGACGATCGTGTACATGGTCGACGTCCGCCCCGCCATCCGCGCCCTCCCCGGCGGCGGCCGCAGCCGCCGCGGCTCCAGCAGCGACGGCCCGTACGGCCCCTGGAACGGCGGCCGGTAGACCCCCGAGCGGTACGCGAGCCGGCCGGGGCTACGGCACCCGGTCCAGCAGCAGTACCGCCACGTCGTCCGTCAGCTCGCCACCGTTGAGTTTGCGCACCTCGTTCACCGCCGCCCGCAGCAGCTCCTCGCCCCGCAGTCCCTCGGCGATCTGGCGGCGCACCATCTCCGTCATGCCCTCCTGGCCGAGCCGCTCCCGGCCCTGGCCGACATGGCCCTCGATCAGGCCGTCGGTGTAGAGCATCAGGCTCCACTCGGCGCCCAGCTCCACCTGCATGCGTGGCCAGCGGGCACCCGGCAGCAGCCCGAGGGCCGGCCCGTTGTTGTCGTACGGCAGCAGGCGGGCCGGCTTGCCCGGGCTGGCCAGCAGCGGCGACGGGTGGCCCGCCAGGCACAGGCCGGCGCGGCGGCCGTCCGGCGCGATGTCCACCGTGCACAGGGTCGCGAAGATCTCGTCATCGGCCCGCTCGTGTTCCAGCACCTGCTGGAGCGTGCCCAGCAGCTGGTCGCCGCACAGCCCCGCCAGCGTCAGCGCGCGCCACGCGATCCGCAGCTCCACGCCCAGGGCGGCCTCGTCCGGGCCGTGACCGCAGACGTCACCGATCATGGCGTGCACGGTGCCGTCCGGCGTGCGCACGACATCGTAGAAGTCGCCGCCGAGCAGGGCGCGCGAGCGGCCCGGGCGGTAGCGGGCGGCGAACCGCAGCGGGGAGCCGTCCAGCAGTGGGGTCGGCAGCAGACCGCGCTCCAGGCGGCGGTTCTCCTGGGCGCGCAGCCGGCCCTCGGCGAGCCGGCGCTCGGCCGACTCGGAGCGCTTGCGCTCCACGGCGTAGCGGATCGCCCTGCTCAGCAGCCGGCCGTCCAGCTCGTCGCGGAAGAGATAGTCCTGGGCGCCCACGCGCACCGCCTCCGCGCCGCGCTCGGCGTCGCCCGAGGCGGTCAGCGCCAGGACGGCATGCCGGGGCGCGAGCTCCAGCACGTGCTTGAGCACGGCGAGCTCGTCATCGGAGTCGCTGCGGCCCGGAGCCGGCAGCGCGAGGTCCAGCAGGATGCAGTGGACGTCGTCGGTCAGCAGCCGCCCGGCCTCGGTGAGGTTGCGGGCCGTGCGGACGCGGATCGGCTTGCCCGCCTGGTCGAGCATGTCGGGCACGATCGGCGACCCGGCCGGATCGTCCTCGATCAGCAGCAGGGTCAGGTTCGTGTGGGCGGTGTTGTTCTCCACCTTGTCCGTGATGTTCCCGGCGGTGTCCGGCGTGCGCGGGGCGGCTGCCGAGGCGTCCGTGGCGGACTGCTCGGCGGGGCCGTCGCAGCGGGACTCGGCCTGCGCCTGACCACTCTCCACGGCCGGGATCGCTCTCTGCCGCGGTATGGGTACGGGCATCGTCTTGGGTTCCTTCCCTCCCCCCGAGGGCATGGCGGGGGCGAGGGACCTCGACCCACCGACCGGGACCATAGCGGGTGTCGGCGCCCCATTGGAATGGTGTGAGCCACGCCGCTGCGCCATCGGCCAGTGTCATATGCCGCGATATGCGCCCCAGTTGGACACCGCCGGGATGCTGCGGGGATGACGAACGTCACGTCAGCACGTGGTTTGGCGGTGGATTCGGGGTGGGCTGGGTCACGTGGTCCGGGCCGCGCGGTCCATGGGGCGGCCCCTTGGCCGGTGCCTTCCCGCGCTCAGCCGGCGTCTGCGGCGGCGTCCGGTCGTACCACTCCGAGGATGGGCATCGACCCGGCTCCCGCGAGGGTCACCGTCCGCCCGGGCCGCGGCGCGTGCACGATCGCTCCGTCGCCGACGTACATCGCGACATGGCTGGCGTCGTCGAAGTAGATGATGAGGTCGCCGGGCCGCATGTCCTGGATGTCGATGTGCCGCAACCGCTTCCACTGCTCCTGCGACGTACGCGGAATGCCGCGGCCGGCGGAGATCCAGGCCTGAGAGGTCAGCCCGGAGCAGTCGTAGGTCTTCGGGCCCTCGGCGCCCCACTGGTACGGCTTGCCGATCTGGGCCGTGGCATACGCGACGGCCTTCTTGCCCTGCTCGGAGGCCTTTCCGCTGATCTCGTCGAGGATGCCGGAGTCGAGCCAGGCGGTCTGCGCCTTGCCGGCGGCCTCCTTCTCCAGCTCGGCGAGGCGCTCCTGCTCCTCCTTCTGGAGCTCGGACTCGAGCTTCTCCGCCTGCGCGATCTGCTTCTCGACCTTCTTCCGCGCGGCGGCCTTGGCCTTGCGGCCCGCCTCCAGTTTCTTCCACTGCGCTGAGGCGTCCTGCGCGTACCGCTCCAAGTCCTCCTGGGTGCGGGCCAGTTCGCCGATCAGGCCCTTGGCCGCGTGCTGGCCCTGGCGCACCCGGCCCGCTCCGTCGAGGAACTCCTGCGGATCGTCGCTCAGCATCAGATGAGCCTCGGGCGGCAGTCCGCCGCCGCGGTACTGGGCGGCGGCCGAGGCGCCCGCGCGGTCCTTCAGCTTCGCCAGCTTCTCCTGGCCCTTGACGATCTTCTTGGCCAGCTTGACGATCTCGGCGGACTGCTTGTCGGCCTTCTCCTCGGCGGCGTTGTACTCGTCGGTGGCGCGGGCCGCGGCGCGGTAGAGCTTGTCGAGCTTCTCGCGTACGGCTTCCAGGTCCTTGCTGGGCGCGAGCGTGGGGCCCGCGCTCGGGGTGGGGTCCGGGGTGGGTGCGGGACCGGGGTTCGCGAACGCCGTGCCCGGTGCCGCCAGCACAGTGAGCGCGCAGACCACGGTCACGGCCGTCGCGATCAGGCCACGCTTGCCCGGTCCCATACCTCAGCCCCCAAACTGATTAACCGTCAGTAACATCCGGTACGCCTGGGGATGCTGCCACGTCGGCGCGCGAAGCGACAGGGGTAGTACTTCCCTCGGTCCCCTCCCCGATATGCCCCCGGCATGACGATCTCCCCGCCTGTGTGACGAACGACTCAAAGAGATCGTTCCCGGCGGGCCGGTCTGCGTGGATTCACCGTGGTGCCAACGCCTCCCACCGCACCGTCACTTCGCCCTGCCGCCACCGCACCGGCCCGTCGGCCACGGGCCAGTCGGCGGCCAGGTCCCGTACCGCCCGGATCCAGCGCTGCCGGGCGCCGTAGGACGCGTAGGGCGCGGCGGCGGCCCAGGCGCGGTCGAAGTCGCACAGGAAGGCGTGCACCGGCTCGCCCGGGACGTTGCGGTGGATGAGCGCCTTCGGCAGGCGTTCCGCCAGGTCCGAGGGGCGTTCCAGGGAGCCGAGCCGGGTCGCGAAGGTGACCGTGCGCGGTCCCTCCGGGCCGAGCGCGACCCAGACGTGCCGGCGTCCGATCTCGTCGCAGGTCCCCTCGACCAGCAGCCCGCCGCGCGCCCCGGTCGCCGGATCGGCCGGCGCGAGCCGCCCGCACAGCCGGTGCCAGACGGCCTCCACCTCGCCCTCCGCGTACTGCCGCAGCACGTTCGCCGCGCGGACCAGCAGGGGCCGCTGCGGGATCGGGATCTCGAAACCGCCGTGCCGGAAGACGAGCCCCGCCCGCTCGTACGGCAGCGCCGCCGCGACCCGGGCCGGCTCGATCTCCACGCCCACCACGCGCGCGCGTGGCGCGACCCTACGCAGGCGGTGCAGCAGCTCGACGGCCGTCCACGGGGCGGCGCCGTACCCGAGGTCGACGGCCACGGGGTCGGCGGCACGGCGCAACTCGGCGCCGTGGGTGGCCGCGATCCAGCGGTCCATACGGCGCAGGCGGTTCGGGTTGGTCGTCCCGCGCGTCACCGTGCCCACGGGGCGGCGGGCGGCTGCGCGGGATGTCATGCGTACGAGGTTAAGCGGCTCCCAGGCGTGAACGGCCCCCGGTGTCGAACAGCTCCCTACGTCCCGGCCCCGCCTCCGTACGTCCCGAACTCCGGAACCCCCGCCGACTCGAACACATGCACCGACAGACCGCCCGGCGTCGTCCGGTGGCCGGTCAGCCGCAGCCCGGCCGGTGCGCCGCCGTCCGGGAAGAGGCGGCGGCCCTGGCCGACCACGACCGGGGCGATCACGAGCCGCAGCGTGTCGATCAGCCCGGCGGCCAGCAGGGACTGGGCGAGCCGGGCGCTGCCGTGGATCTGGAGCTCCCGGCCCGGCTGCCGCTTCAACTCCGCCACCTGGGCGGGGACGTCACCGGACAGGATCGTGGCCGGGTCCCAGCCGGCCGTGGTCAGGCTCTGGGAGGCGACGTACTTCGGCAGGCCGTTCATGATTCCCGCGAGAGGATGGTCGGTCATCCCCGGCCAGTCGCGGGCGAAGTTCTGGTACGTACGCCGCCCGAACAGCAACGCGTCCGCCTCACCGAGCCAGCTGCCGGCCAGCCGCTCGAACTCCTCGTCCAGATGCGGCACGAACCAGCCGCCCCGCTCGAAGCCGTCGCTGGTGTCCTCGTCCGGGGCGCCCGGCCCCTGGGAGACACCGTCGAGCGACAGAAACTCCTGCACCACGAGCTTCATCGCGCACCACCTCATCCCTCTCTCCCTCAGGCCTACCCCTACGCCCCACCTCCTCGAACGGTTGAGCGAGAAGCGGTAATGATTCGGTAAAAGTCGCGAATCAGGAAATGGAACCCAACCCTCCGCTGTTGGACCGCTGGAGGGCACGTGCGCCCTGCCCAGGCATGCCGGAGCGAGGAGGAACGCCACGTGAGCCAGTACATCGGCAGGCTCGGGCGGCGCTCCGCGTCCGCGCCCGCGCGCCTCCGGCTGCACCGCAGGCCCCGCCGGGTGGCCATGCTCTCCGTGCACACCTCCCCGCTCCACCAGCCGGGCACCGGCGACGCCGGCGGTATGAACGTCTACATCGTGGAGCTCGCGCAGCGCCTGGCCGCGATCAACATCGAGGTCGAGATCTTCACGCGCGCGACCTCGGCCGCCCTGCCGCCGACCGTCGAGCTCGCCCCGGGCGTCCTCGTCCGGCACGTCGACGCCGGTCCCTACGAGGGCCTCAACAAGGAGGACCTCCCGGCCCAGCTGTGCGCCTTCACGCACGGCGTGATGCAGGCCTGGGCCCACCACCGCCCCGGCCACTACGACCTGGTCCACTCCCACTACTGGCTCTCCGGCCACGTCGGCTGGCTCGCCGCCCAGCGCTGGGGCGTCCCCCTGGTGCACGCCATGCACACCATGGCCAAGGTCAAGAACGCCAACCTGGCCGACGGCGACACCCCCGAACCGGCCGCCCGCGTGATCGGCGAGACCCAGATCGTCGCCGCCGCCGACCGTCTCATCGCCAACACCACCGAAGAGGCCGACGAACTGGTACGGCACTACGCGGCCGACACCGACAAGGTCGCCGTGGTCCACCCGGGCGTGAACCTCAGCCGCTTCTCGCCCGCCGACGGCCGCGCCGCCGCCCGGGCCCGTCTCGGCCTGCCCCAGGACGCGCTGATCCCCCTCTTCGCGGGCCGCATCCAGCCCCTGAAGGCCCCCGACGTGCTGCTGCGCGCCGTCGCCGTCCTCCTCGACGAGCGCCCCGAGCTGCGCTCGCGCATCCTCGTCCCCGTCGTCGGCGGCCCCAGCGGCAGCGGCCTGGCCAAGCCCGAGGGCCTCCAGAAGCTGGCCGCCCGCCTCGGCATCGCGGACGTCGTACGGTTCCACCCGCCGGTTGGGCAGGACCAGTTGGCGGACTGGTTCCGCGCCGCCTCCGTGCTGGTCATGCCCTCCTACAGCGAGTCGTTCGGCCTGGTCGCCATAGAGGCGCAGGCGGCGGGCACCCCCGTGCTGGCGGCCTCGGTCGGCGGTCTGCCGGTCGCCGTGCGCGACGGCCACACCGGCTTCCTGGTGCGCGGCCACCATCCCGCCGACTACGCGCGCGTGCTGCGCGAGTTCGCCGACAATCCGGAGCTGTCGCCCCGGCTGGGCGGGCAGGCCGCCCGCCACGCCCAGTCCTTCGGCTGGGACACCGCGGCCGCCACCACGGCGGACGTGTACACGGCCGCGATGCAGGCGCATCGCCGTCGCGTACGCTCGCAGCATGGGTGAAACCGATCTGGAACAGCGTGCGGCACAGGTCGTCGAGGGAGTGCTGAAGGACGCCGACCTGGAGTGGGAGAGCCCCGAGCCCGGCACCTACGTGGCCCAGCTCCCCGGCACCCGCAAGCTCAAGACGACGGTCTCGCTGATCGTCGGCCGCCACTCCCTCTCGCTCAACGCCTTCGTCATCCGCCACCCCGACGAGAACGAGCAGGGCGTCCACCGCTGGCTCCTGGAACGCAACCTCAAGCTCTACGGCGTGAGTTACGCCGTCGACCAGCACGGCGACGTCTACGTCACCGGCCGGCTCTCCCTGTCCGCCGTCACGGCCGACGAGATCGACCGCCTGCTCGGCCAGGTCCTTGAGGCCTCCGACGGCAGCTTCAACACCCTCCTGGAGCTGGGCTTCGCCTCGGCGATCCGCAAGGAGTACGAGTGGCGGGTGTCCCGCGGGGAGTCGACACGCAACCTGGACGCGTTCGCCCACCTCACGCAACGCCCTGGCCGCTAGGGCCCTTCTGGTTCGGCGAACGCGGCCCGTCCCGCCGGCGTGACGCCCGACGGCCCGCCTACTTGATCAGGGCGTTCGCGACAATGATCACCAGGCCGATCAGCATGTCCAGGCCTCCTGCCCGGCATGAGGACGGCCATCCGTGCCCGGCAGCGCGGGCGGCCCAGGCGCCACAGCCGAACAAGGCGACGGTGTTGAACAGCAGGGCCGCGTCCACAGCCGTGGCCTCCGCCCACCATCCGGCTGCCGCGCCGAGCAGGATCGCCGCCGTGGGCAGCACCGCGGCGACCAGGGGCCACTCGGCGAGCACCGACCGCAGTCTGCTCGTGGTGGCAGCTCCGTCCTCGGACGCACGCTGGGCGATGACGTGCGCGTACCCATGGGCGGCGCCTGACGCCAGTGCGGTGAACAGGACCCACAGCGCGTCCGGACCGGGCTCTGCCTTCTCGCCCGTCGCGTCCAGGGCGGCCACCAGAGCGCTGGCCAGCACCAGTCCGTAGATGCCGCTGAACAGCGACTGTTCCGGCGGCCGATACCGCGTGACCCACCTTCGGGTGACGCTTTCGGAGCGGACCTGGTCGGCGCGGTCGGACATCACATCGCCTCGGTGCGGGAGGAGGGCAGAGTCCGCACATGCTCACCCGCGTGGCGCCGGGGAACACGACGCCACGCGCTACTCGCGGGGTTGTTGTGCCCCAAAGAGGGTCGGCAAGCGGGGATCTCCGGGCGCGTGTCGATCGCCGGGGACGTCTCGGGGCCCGAGCAGGACCGGGGCGGCGCGGTAGCCCGGAAAGCCATGGTTAGAACGCTTGCCCGCAAACGTCTTCCTTGTAGTGAAGATTCCGTGTTGCCCCTTCCTGATGGCTTTCGTCCGAGCAGGATGGAGCCTTGCCGCCCGGCCGACCGGTCACCGACTGGTTCCGGGCGGCCCCACCTCTCCGCACGCAAGGACACCGCGTTGACCAGAATCTCGCCTCGGACTGCATACGCCCGTCGCCTCGCTGCCGTGTCAGCCACGGGCCTTCTCCTGGCCGGCTCAGCACTCGCCGCCGAAGCCACTGCGGTTCCCGCGACCGACACTTCCCAGGGCACCGCCACGGCAGTGGCGTTCCGCGCAGCGCTGGACGTCTCCCGGGCCGGTTCGGCCGGAACGACGCCTCTGCGAGCCACGCTCGATGAGGTTCAAGCTCCGGCGAGCGCGGAAAAGAAGACCCTCGACGTCACCGTCGACCGCGTCAACCGCGGCCGCCCGGTCCGTCTGCTCCATGCCGACGCCGTCACGGCGAAGGCCGATGTCGCCGACGGCCGAGCCGAAGGGACGTCCCGTCTCGTACGGGCGCGAGTCCATGTGCCCGGGCTGCCTGCGCTGTCCCTGCTGGAAGTCGAACAGGTCACCGCCAGGGCAACGTGTGCCGCCGGCCGGAAACCGGCCGCCGAGTCCCAGGTACTGGGCCCCGTCACCGCTCTTGGCAAGCGGGTGGCGCTGGCGGCCGGCGGCACCGCCACCGTCGAGGCCCCGGGCGTCGGCACGGTCCGGCTTTCCCTGTCCCAGAGGGAGACGGCCAGTGACACGGCCGCCGCCACGGCACTCCGCTTGCACGTGTCCGTGGATCCCTTGCGGCTGGGCGTTGAGAAGGTGGACGGCACCGTGACCCTGGCGCAGGCCACCTGCCGGTCTCCTCAGCCGGCCTCCGAGAGCCCGGCACCGTCCGCCACGCCGTCGGGCACACCGTCGTCGGTCACCCCCGCGACGTCCGGCCGGTCGGCCCCCCTCGCGCCGTCGGCCGCGCCTTCCCAGGAGACCGGGCTGGCGGAGACCGGTGGCAGCCCCATGACGCCGTACCTGCTGGCAGGCGGGGCGGTGCTGGTCGCCGGCGGCGGAGCAGTCACCGTACTTGTCGGCAGGAGGAGCCGCAGGAACACCTGATCCAGCACGCTCGTCGCAGGCGGGGCGGGTCGGCAGCCCTGGCCGCTGCAGGTGCGGCTGGGCTGCTGACCGTTGCGACGCCGACGGTGACCGGTGTGCTGTCCGGGGCACCTGGCACCGCCGCTCGGCGGTGGACGGCGAAGGCCGATCCGGCTTCGGGCTCGACGAGGATCCGACGCGCCGGCAGCAGAGGTCACACCGCGACCGAGGATCGGTACTGGCGCGGCACAGCGGGCCGTCCCCTTCGGTAACGCCCCGGCGGCACGCCCACCAACCTGCGGAAGTGCCGGGTGAGGTGCGACTGGTCGTAGAACCCGGTCTCGGCCGCCACCTCCCCCGGGGAGCGCCCTTCGAGCAGCAGCCGCCGGGCGCGGCCCACGCGCAGGGACGTCAGGTACTGGTGCGGGGCGATGCCGTAGGCAGTGCTGAACGCCCGTACGAGATGGGCGGGATGAGCCCCGACGAGCCCGGCCGCTTCCTGCAGCCCGACGCCCTCCACGACCCGCTCGTCCAGCAACTCCCGCAGCCGCCGCGCGAGAACGGGATCCGCCGGACGGGGCTTGTCGCTGTCGCCCCCCAGATGCCCGCGCAGCCGTTCCCCGACGAACAGCAGCCTGCTCTCGGCCTCCAGTTCCTCACCGGGCCGCAGCAGCGCGCCGTGCACCTGCCCCACGCGCTTGCGCAGCAGCGGATCGCGCAGATCGGGCCGGTCGACGGCGGCCCCGATCAACTCGTCCCCCAAATACGTCCGGTCGAGATACAGCACCCGCTTGCGGAAGCCCTCCGGGGTGACGGGCGAGCCGTTGTGCGGCACGTGCGGCGGCAGCAGCGACACCGTGTCGTGCGGGGTGCCGTGCTCGTGTCGGTCGAGGTCGTACCGCACGGCGCCGGTGTCGACGATCAGCAGCGTCCAGGCGTCGTGGACGTGCATCGGGTACGCGTACTCGGTGAAACGGGCGTGGAAGACCTCGACGACGCCGGGCACGGCGGGCCGCCAGGCGGAGACGATCCGGGCGGGCTGAGAAGCCATGCAAAAAACGTACAAGACCCCGCCGAGGGCCGCCGGGCACGCTCGCATCATGAACACGCACACCGAACCGGCTCCGGAGCCGATCCGCTTCGACACGAAGATCGCCGTACTGCTGCGCGCCGACCTGGAGCCCTGGCAGCGTCTCAACGTGACGTCGTTCCTGGTCAGCGGCTTGGCTACGCAGGTCCCCGAAGTGATCGGCGAGCCGTACGAGGACGCGGACGGCGTGCCCTACCTGCCGATGTTCCGCCAGCCCGTCCTGGTCTTCGAGGCGACGAAGGAGACCCTGACCACGGCCCACAGCCGCACCCTGTCCCGCTCCCTGCCCCGTGCGATCTTCACCTCGGACCTGTTCTCCACGGGCAACGACCGCGACAACCGCGCGGCCGTACGGTCGGTGCCGACGGCGGACCTGGATCTGGTCGGCCTCGCGGTCTACGGCCCGAAGAACGCGGTGGACAAGGTGGTGAAGGGGGCGCGGATGCACCCGTGAGGCGGGACGCGGCCGTGAGGCGGCACGTCCCTGCCCGGCGACCAAAGTCGCGGACGCGTAGACCAACGGCTGACGACAGGGCGTGCCCCGCCCGCCGAGACTCGCCTCATGGAGGACGCGAGGAAAGTTCAGATGGGGAAGAAGCCCGTCCCGCCGGCGGGCGCGGGCACGGACCTGTCCGAGTCGCCCTGGGCGATCACACTCTTCTGCGTGGCCTGCGGCGCCGGCGTCGGCGCCGTGCTCCCGCTCCTCGTCCGCCTGCTGCTGAAACTGCCGTGGGCACCGCTGGAGGGCCCGGCCGAACTGCTGACCTCGATCCCGGAGCCCGCCCTCACCCTCGGCACGGTCGCGGTGGGCGCACTCGGCGGCCTGCTGCTGGGCCTCGCCGCCGCGCACGAGTCGCTGTCGGTCCGCGTCTGTGACACCCACCTCGCCCTGACCATCAGGGACAGCACGCGGGAGTTCACCCGCGAGGAGATCGCGGTGCTGTGCAGGGACGGCAAGCAGCTCGTGGTGCTGGCCCCGGACGGCATGGAACTGGCCCGGGAGCACTGCGGCCTGCCCTGGCCGCGCCTGGCCGACACCCTCGCCGGGCACGGCTACCGCTGGGCGGAGGAGGACCCGTACCGCGCGGAGTTCCGCCGCTGGGTCCCCGGCACCCCGGGTCTCCCCGAGGGCGCGGACGCCCTGCTGCGGGCCCGTGCGCAGGCCCGCGAGAGCGACGACGACGCCGAGGACGCCCGAGAGCTGCGCCGCGAGCTGCTGCGGCTGGGCGTGGTCGTACGGGACGAGGAGAAACGGCAGTACTGGCGGATCGTCGGCGGGTGACGTCAGCGGGTGACCTCGAACGCGGCGGCCTGGGGCACGAACGTCGTGTCGCCGTCCTCGGCCGTCGCCAGCGCCGAGACGTACCAGGTGCCGGTGGTCAGCTCGGACGCCTCCTTCTTGGTGGCCCGCACCGTGTACGTGCAGCGGGACGTCTCGGCGCCGGTGCTCCGGCACCTGGCGCCCTCCGCGGACCGCAGCTCCGCCTCGGTGGGGTCGAGCTTCGAACTGGCGGGCCAGGCGAGGACCTTGAGGCTGCGGACGCCCGAGTCGTCGCTCACGTCCGTGGTGAAGTGAGCGTGCCGGTACCGGTGTAGCGGGCCGAAGTGTTCGCCAGGGACGGGTCGGTGGAGGCCGAGGCGGCCGCCACGGCGAGGCCGCCGGCGGTGATTGCGCCGCGGCGGACCGCGCACGCGAGGCCCTGGCGGCGATGCGAGCCCTGCTGGACACGGTGTGAGGGAGGGCGATCCGGCTCCCGGCCTGCGACCGCAGCCCACCCTCCAGGCCCTCGACCTGCTGGCCCACCAGTGCCGGGCGACGGGCAGGGACGTGGAGATACGCCTGACGGACCGCGTGCCCGAGCGACTGCCGACGGCGGTGGACCTGGCCGCCTCCCACACGGCCGAGACGCTGCAACTCCCGGCCGCTCGCCCTCCCGCAAGGCGGCCCACGCCCTGCGCCACCCCGCCGCTCTCGTCTACCTCGCCGTCTGCGCGATCCTGCTGGCGTGGGCCCTGGCCGTGACGCTGGCCGACGGTACTGACGAGTCGATGGCGGCGGTGATCCCGCTCCTGGCGACCGCCCCCGTGAGCCTGGTCCTGCTGGTACGGCCGGACCACGGCTCGATGCTCGTCACCGCCGTCGTGCTCGGGGCGCTGGCGAACGCCCTGATCATCGGCCTGTGCGCCCGGGCGCTGCGCAGGGGCGACAGCGCGAACTAGGCGTCGGGGGTGCACGCTGCGGCGATCGACGCGCTGTTCTCGTAGAGGTGGTGCCGGGTGATCCGACCGCCCTCGACGGTGAGCCGCAGCGCGAAGGGTCCCGAGAAGGACTTGCCGGTCGCACGGACGGTCCCGGAGAGGTGCCCCATCAAAACGGCGTCGGTACCGTCGACGAGGATCGTGTCGATGGACGCGCGGGCGTCCTCCGGCACGGTGTGCTCGGCCAACTCACCGGCCTGAGCGGCACATTCGGCGGCCGTGGACCGAGGCCGGATCCAGGGCACGCCGGGGTTCTCGGCCAGCATCCAGTCGACCTTGTCCGCGAAGAGCTCGGTGAGCCCTTCGGTGTCGCCGGCGAGCCGGAGTTCGAGGAACTTCTGGACGGTGGCGCGGGTGGCGTCCGCGGTGCTGGTGGCTGTCATGGGAGCCAGCTTGCCGGGACGCCGAAGACCCGTCGATTACGTCGGAGGTAAGGACGTGGCGCCGGGCCGACGCTTTCTGCGCAGGGCCCGAGTGACGTCAGCCTCCGTACGCGGTGACCGTGGCCACCCTGCGCCACGGCGCGGGCATCGGGCTGCACCGGCTGCCGCCCACCATCTCGGAGATGCTCGGCCCCCTGGTCCTCACCGGACTGATCGTCTACTGGGGGCCGCCCGGCTGGATCCTGCCCGGCGTCATGTTCGTCGTCGTGTCCTTCACCATGAAGCCCGTCATCCACTGGGGTGCCCGCGTCCGCGACAAGCGAATCTCTGCGTCGCGCCCTCGCGTGGCAGGGGTTTGGAACGTGGTAGTCGGCAGGCATGCCGATGAAGCCTTCTGGTTCGGCGGACCGTTTGTCTTGGTTCGGACGACTGCACCGCGTGATCAGCCGTTCGCCAGTCGGGCGTGGGTGGCGGCGGAGCAGGGATATCGAGCTGTGGTCGCGTTCGCTGGGCTTCGCGGCGCTGGGGTTCCTCACGCTGGTGCCGTTGCTGATCATTGTGGCCTCTGCCGACGCTGAGCACGGGCGGGGGTTCGCGCAGTGGCTGGGGGAAGGGCTCGGTGTGTCGACGGCTTCCAGGCGGCAGGTCGAGCAGTTGTTCACCCGGCCCGGTCAGGCCCTGCGGACCACGACCGCGTTCGGTATCGCGGCCCTTGCCGTGTTCGGCCTGACTTTCGGTGCGGCGGTGCAGACCGGCTATGAGAAGGTCTGGGACCTGCCGCCTGCCCGCTGGTGGGCCAGGTGGCGGCATGTGGTGTGGCTCAGCGTCCTCACGGGATACCTCTACCTCTCCGCCACCACCACGCTGCGGCGCGAACCTCTGGCGGGCGGGGCCGTGGCTTCACTGAGTGCCGTGCTGTTCCTGTGGTGGTCCCAGCGCCTGCTGCTCGGCGGGAGGATCCGCTGGCGTGCCCTGCTGCCCGGCGCCGTGGCCACCGTGATCGGGCTGCTCGGCCTGAGAGTCTTCTCCAGGCTCGTCTTCTCACCGTTGATCGCATCCAACGCCGTCACCTACGGGCCCGTCGGAACCGTCCTCGTCATCCAGTCCTGGTTGGTCGGTTTGGGTGTCGTCGTCTTCGGCGGGGCGCTGGTCGGCCGCCTGCTGTACGAAGAACTCCCGCGCATGACACACGCACTGAAACGGCCCAGAGGCGGCCCACGGGCATGAAAGAGGCCCCCTCCTGACGGTAAAACCGCAGGTAGGGGGCCCTTTACCAATCTGCTTACTTCTTCTTCCCCTGGTTCTTGACCGCCTCGATAGCCGCCGCAGCCGCGTCAGGGTCCAGGTACGTCCCGCCCGGGTTCACCGGCTTGAAGTCGGCGTCGAGTTCGTAGGACAGCGGGATGCCCGTCGGGATGTTGAGGCCCGCGATGTCCGCGTCGGAGATGCCGTCCAGGTGCTTGACCAGGGCGCGCAGGCTGTTGCCGTGGGCGGCGACCAGGACCGTGCGGCCGGTCAGCAGGTCGGGGACGATCGCGTCGAACCAGTACGGGAGCATGCGGACGACGACGTCCTTCAGGCACTCCGTCTGCGGCCGCAGCTCCGGCGGGAGGGTCGCGTAGCGCGGGTCGGAGAACTGGGAGTACTCGGCGTCACGGTCCAGCGCCGGCGGCGGGGTGTCGTAGGAGCGGCGCCACAGCATGAACTGCTCCTCGCCGAACTCGGCGAGCGTCTGGGCCTTGTCCTTGCCCTGGAGGGCGCCGTAGTGGCGCTCGTTCAGGCGCCAGCTGCGGTGGACCGGGATCCAGAGGCGGTCGGCGGACTCCAGGGCGAGCTGCGCGGTGCGGATGGCGCGCTTCTGGAGGGACGTGTGCACGACGTCGGGGAGCAGGCCGGCGTCCTTCAGCAGCTCGCCGCCGCGCGTCGCCTCCTTCTCGCCCTTCGCGGTCAGGTTGACGTCCACCCAGCCGGTGAACAGGTTCTTCTCGTTCCACTCGCTCTCGCCGTGGCGGAGGAGGATCAGCTTGTACGGTGCGTCGGCCATGCCCCAGAGCGTAATCCACGCATTCGCCCGTTCGCGTGGCTGCCCGGCAGGCGGACGTTTGACGGGTTCTGTTAATTGAGTGGCCTCCGTCAAGCGCGGATTTGTAACGTGTGAACTCAACGTACGCCGCTTACATTCTTGCGTCCCGGGGGAGCCCATGTCGTCCATGCCGTACGGCCTGCGTGCCAGACGTGCCGTCCGGGAGACCGTCTCCGGACTGCCCCGCGAGTTCTGGTGGCTGTGGACCAGCACCCTCGTCAACCGGCTCGGCGCCTTCGTCGCGACCTTCATGGCGCTGTACCTGACGCTCGACCGCGGCTATTCCGCCACCTACGCCGGCCTGGTCGCCGCCCTGCACGGGCTCGGCGGGGTGATCTCCTCACTGGGCGGTGGCGTGATGACCGACCGGCTGGGGAGGCGGCCGACGCTGCTGATCGCGCAGGCCTCGACCGCCGTGTCCGTCGCGCTGCTCGGGTTCGTGCACCACCCGGTCGCGATCGCGGGCGTCGCGTTCCTCGTCGGCATGGCCAGCAACGCGTCCCGGCCCGCCGTGCAGGCGATGATGGCCGACATCGTCCGGCCCGAGGACCGTATCCGCGCCTTCTCCCTCAACTACTGGGCCATCAACCTCGGCTTCGCCGTCTCCTCCATGGCCGCCGGGTTCATCGCCGAGGTCAGCTATCTCGCCGGGTTCCTGATCGAGGCGGGGATGACGATGGTTTGCGCGATCCTCGTCTTCCTGCGGCTGCCGGAGTCCATGCCCGCGGAGGCGGCGAAGACGACCGTCGCCTCCGAGAAGGCGGCCGCCGACTCCGTCAGCCTCGGGACCGTACTGCGCGACGGGCGCTTCATGGGTGTCGTCGGGCTGTCCTTCCTGGTCGCGCTGATCTTCCAGCAGGCGTCGGTGGGGCTGCCGGTGGCGATGGGCGAGGCCGGGTTCACGCCCGCCGAGTACGGCATGGCGGTCGCCGTCAACGGCGTCCTGATCGTCGTGCTCCAGATCCCGGTCACACGGTTCATCGAACACCGCGACCCGCGCCGGCTGCTCGTCGTCTCGTCCGTCCTCGCGGGTTACGGCTTCGGGCTCACCGCCTTCGCCGGGTCGGTCGGCGTCATCGCCCTCACGGTGTGCGTGTGGACGCTGGCCGAGATCGTCAACGCCCCTACGCAGACGGGTCTCGTCGTACGGCTGTCCCCGCTCCACGGACGCGGGCGCTACCAGGGGATGTACAGCATGTCCTGGTCCGTCGCCGCGCTCGTCGCCCCGCTGATGTCCGGGTTCGTCATCGACCGGTTCGGGGCCGAGTGGCTGTGGGGGCTGTGCGCGGTGGTCGGGACGGTGGCCGGGCTGGGGTACGGGGTGCTGATGCGGAGGGTGTCGGCGCAGGAGCAGCCGGTTGAACCGGCTGCGCCCGATGCGTCGGCTGAGCCTGCTGCCGGAGCCCTGAGCTCTTCCTGAGGCCGGCCGACCCCTTCACCTTCACCTCACCGGACCGAACGGACGGTCCACCTCACTGGACCGTCAACGGCACCGGGTGGATCTCGTCCGCCTTGTGCCCCGCGCGTTCGTGGATGCGCTGGACCGCTTCCGCGGAGGGTGCTTCGGAGAGGCAGTAGACGAGGCCGGACTCCGGGTCCGCCCAGGCCTTCTCGAAGTGCACCTTCTCGTCCCCTTCGATGGCGAGGTCCGCGTTGTGGGCCTCGAGCAGCTGCTCTTCCGTGATGCCCTTCATGCCGTGGTGGACATCCATGAACTTGGCCATGACGTCACGCTCCTTCCCAGTATCCGGCGGCACGCCGAAACAGCGGGCATACCTCCATGGTCCGCCCGTACCGGCACGAAGGCACCACGACGTCCGAAACCTTCACAACGCCGCAGGGCCCCGGCGGCGAACCACCAAAGCCCTGCTGGTCGTACGAGAATGCCGGCGTCAGCCGCACTGGCAGGGGCCGCCCGACTGGCAGCCGCAGCCGCAGCCCGAGCCGCAGCCGCACGCGGCGACCAGGGGCAGGTTCCTGATCTCGGCGGGCTGCTCGGTCTCGCGCTGCTGCGTGGGGTCGGGCGTGGTGCTGGGGGATTCGGCCATGGGTCCCTCCTCGAGGCTGGTGCCTGTGCCCATTGGATGCCCGTTCCGCTGGGCGCATCAACGGCGCACGGAGGCGCCCGCACGCTCCAGATCCCCGCCGGCCCCCACCACGGGCCGGCTCACCCCACGCTCAGGCGCTCTCCGCCCCCGTCACCGCCTGGATCTCCGGCTGCACATCCGCCTGGAGCTCGTCCGCGTGCTCACCCGTCACCAGGTACACCACCCGCTTGGCGACCGAGACCGCGTGGTCGGCGAACCGCTCGTAGTAGCGGCCGAGCAGCGTCACGTCCACGGCCGTCTCGATGCCGTGCTTCCAGCGGTCGTCCATCAGGTGCTGGAAGAGGGTGCGGTGCAGCAGGTCCATCTCGTCGTCGTCCTGCTCCAGCTGGAGCGCCAGGTCGACGTCCTTGGTGATGATCACCTCGGCGGCCTTGGCCATCAGGCGCTGGGCGAGCTGGCCCATCTCCAGGATGGTGGCGTGCAGGTCGCTCGGGACCGCGCGGTCCGGGTAGCGCAGGCGCGCGAGCTTCGCCACGTGCTGGGCGAGGTCGCCCGAGCGCTCCAGGTCGGCCGACATGCGCAGCGACGTGACGACGATGCGCAGGTCCGTCGCCACCGGCTGCTGCCGCGCCAGCAGGGCGATGGCCCTGGCCTCCAGGTCGTGCTGCAGTTCGTCGACCTTCTGGTCGGCCTCGATGACGTTCTCGGCCAGCTTCAGGTCGGAGTCGAGCATGGCGGTGGTGGCGCGCCCGATCGCCGAGCCGACCAGCCGGGCCATCTCCACCAGACCGTCGCCGATCGAGTCCAGTTCCTCGTGGTACGCGTCCCGCATCAGGCATCCCTCTCGTGCGTCCGTGTCGGGGGTTCAAGGGCCGGGGCCCAGGTTCAAGGGCCGGGGCCCACCGCACAACCGGCGGTACGACCGTCGCACTACCAACGGTCCGAACCCCACGCTCCCACGTTCCGTCCCGTACGCGTCCGTTTCCGTCATCCCAAATGAACCAATACTGGCTCCAAGGTGAACTCTGGGCGACGAGTGTTCGAGGTCGCAGCCCGACGGCTGTGGCCCGTGCCCGACCCATGCCTAACCTGGGTGCATGGACGTGAACGCGGCGGTCGCCGCAGTGGCAGCGATCGCCGGGGTGCTCACCGGCGTCATCGCCATGCTGGCGTTCCGCTGGAGTGAGCGTGAACAGAAGCGCCCCACCCGAAGCTCCCTCCACACGGACGCGGTGCTCCCGCCGGGCGTGGACACCGTCCTGTCGGTCCTCAGATCCTCCGCCGTCGTGCTCGACGAGGCGGACGCGGTGGTCAAGGCCAGCTCGGCGGCGTACGCCCTCGGCCTGGTCCGCGGCGGCAAGCTCGCCGTCGAGCCGATGCTGCAGATGGCCCGGGACACCCGGCGCGACGGGGAGATACGCCAGGTCGAGCTGGACCTGCCGAGGCGCGGCACCGGGCGCGGAGAGGCCCTGGCCGTCTCCGCGCGGGTCGCGCCGCTCGGCTCCCGGCTGGTGCTGCTGCTCGTGGAGGACCTCACCGAGGCCCGCCGGATCGAGGCGGTGCGGCGCGACTTCGTCGCCAACGTGAGCCATGAGCTGAAGACGCCCGTCGGCGCCCTGTCCCTGCTGTCCGAGGCCGTCATGGACGCCTCCGACGACCCCGAGGCCGTCGAGCGGTTCGCCGGGCGCATGCAGATCGAGGCCACCCGGCTCACCAGCCTGGTCCAGGAACTCATCGACCTCTCCCGGGTGCAGAACGACGACCCGCTGGAGGACGCCGAGCCGGTCCGCGTCGACGAGCTCGTCGCCGAGGCCATCGACCGATGCCGGCACCAGGCCGGCGCCAAGCAGATCACCATGGCCTCGAATGTATGGGCGCCCGAAGGGCCCGAACAGGGTGGCGGGCGACGGGCGGGTGTCACCGCCGACCTGCATGTGTGGGGCAACCGCGGTCAGCTCGCCGCCGCCCTCGGCAATCTCGTCGAGAACGCGGTCAACTACTCGCCCGCCCGCACCCGCGTCGGCATAGCGGCCCGCAGGGTGAACGCGCCCGGCGGGGAGCAGATCGAGATCGCCGTCACCGACCAGGGCATCGGCATCTCCGACAAGGACAAGGAGCGCATCTTCGAGCGCTTCTACCGCGTCGACCCGGCCCGCTCCCGTGCCACCGGCGGCACGGGACTGGGGCTGGCGATCGTGAAGCACGTGGCCGCCTCGCACGGCGGGGAGGTCACGGTGTGGAGCGCCGAAGGCCAGGGCTCCACCTTCACCCTGCGGCTGCCGGAGGCCGGTGCGGCCCGCGACCGCGCACATCAGCAGCCCGCCCGAGAGATACGCGCAGGAGGCGCGGGCCTCGACGAGGAGGCCGGGCGGTCCACCCCCACATCCCCCGAATCAACCGCGTACGAAACGCTTCCTGCCCCGGAGGTCCTTCCGTGACCCGAGTGCTCGTCGTCGAGGACGAGGAGTCCTTCTCCGACGCCCTGTCGTACATGCTCCGCAAGGAGGGCTTCGAGGTCGCCGTCGCGACCACCGGGCCCGACGGACTCGACGAGTTCGAGCGCAACGGCGCCGACCTCGTCCTCCTCGACCTGATGCTGCCCGGCCTGCCGGGCACCGAGGTGTGCCGCCAGCTGCGCGGCCGCTCCAACGTCCCCGTCATCATGGTGACCGCCAAGGACAGCGAGATCGACAAGGTCGTCGGCCTGGAGATAGGAGCCGACGACTACGTCACCAAGCCCTTCTCCTCGCGCGAACTGGTCGCCCGCATCCGCGCCGTGCTGCGCCGCAGAGGCGAGCCGGAGGAGGTGACCCCCGCCGCGCTGGAGGCCGGCCCCGTCCGGATGGACGTCGACCGGCACGTGGTCACCGTCGGCGGCACCAAGATCGACCTCCCGCTCAAGGAGTTCGACCTGCTGGAGATGCTGCTGCGCAACGCCGGCCGTGTCCTCACGCGCATGCAGCTCATCGACCGCGTCTGGGGCGCCGACTACGTCGGAGACACCAAGACCCTCGACGTCCACGTCAAGCGCCTGCGCGCCAAGATCGAGCCGGACCCGGGCGCCCCGCGCTACCTGGTGACGGTCCGCGGCCTGGGCTACAAGTTCGAGCCGTAGGCCGGCCGCGTACGACGAACATGAAGGGCGGGACCTCCTGGGAGGTCCCGCCCTTTCGTACGACTGCCTCGCGCGGGCTCAGTGCCCGGCGCTCGCGGAGGCCGCGTCGGTCGGCGTGCCCGGCGACTCGTGGCCGCCCGGGGTCTCGCCGGCGGCGGGGCTCTCGGTGCCGGCCGGCGATCCGGAGGGGCTCCCCGACGGCGAACCGGACGGGGACGCCGAGCCGCCCGGCGCGGCCGGCACCTCGGTCGGGCCCCACTCGGCGAAGTAGTGCTTGGCGGGGACGACGAACGCGCGCAGGCTCACGTCGCCCGTCTTGCTGAAGGTGAAGGTGACCTTCTGGGCGTTGCCGTCCTGGACGGCCTCGCGGCTGCTCGGCAGCACGGCGGTGGCGTTGTCCTTGCCGCCCAGGATCAGCGAGCCGTGGGCCGGGATGCTCAGGCTGCCGCCCTTGGCGGGCTTGAGCTCGGCCTGCTTGCCGGTGCCGGGCAGGGTGATGGACTCCAGCGTCTCGGCGGTGTTGCCGGAGTTGAAGAAGGTGGCGGAGATCGCGGCCGGGCCGGTCGACTCGAGGTCGGGCTGCGTGATCACGATCGCGTTCTGGATCTTGATGTTGCCGACGCTCGTCGCCGCGTTGTCCGGCTTGATCTCGAGGGTCTGCGCGTCGCTGCCGGCGCCGCACGCGGCGAGCGAGGCGACGGAGAACGCGATGGCGGCCGCGGCGAGGACGCCGCGTCGAAGGCTGCTGCTCACGGCGGCGGCAACTCCTTGACTCGAGCAGAGCGGCCGATAAGGCCGCCCCAAGTGTCTGTCAGCAGGCCTCAGGTTACCGAGCCGTCCCCGCCCGGCCGCACCCGACCCCCCGGCACCCGTGCTCCCACCTGAGTCACAAGTGACACCCAGGTCACATTGCGGGGTGCTCGTCCGGCATTCACATAAGAACCTCGGGCGGCAGCGCAGATTTTCCGTGAAGGAATGCGCGAGCCATCTGGGAATTGATCACGGCGGCTCGCCCCGGACGCCCGGTGATCAATTCCGGATTCGACCGGAACCCGGCTCGGGTCACCGAACGGAGTAGCGGAAGTCGATCACACGGAACCGGACATATGGGGATGTTCGGCCGCTCGGAGGGGGGTCCGGATGCGTGTAACGTACGCGTTTCACTCGCCCCGGAGAGCCGCTCCGACCTGCGAATACCTTCCTCCATCCCCTGTCCGAAGCACGTTCCTGTTGGACTTGTCAAGCCCCGAGATATGCCCTGACCTGCGAAAACGCCATTCAGAACCCGCAGTTTCCGTGTTACCCTGGATAGCCACGGAAGGGGTACCTGTCACATGACGTTCAAGGTTGGCGACACCGTGGTCTATCCCCATCACGGGGCCGCGCTGATCGAGGCTATCGAAACTCGCCAGATCAAAGGCGTGGACAAGACCTACTTGGTGCTGAAGGTCGCCCAGGGTGACCTGACAGTGCGTGTGCCAGCGGACAATGCGGAGTTCGTCGGCGTGCGTGATGTGGTCGGTCAGGACGGGCTGGACCGAGTCTTCGAGGTGCTGCGCGCGCCGTACGCCGAGGAGCCCACGAACTGGTCCCGTCGTTACAAGGCAAACCTGGAGAAGCTCGCCTCGGGCGATGTCATCAAGGTCGCGGAAGTGGTGCGTGACCTGTGGCGTCGTGAGCGTGAGCGTGGACTCTCCGCCGGCGAGAAGCGCATGCTCGCCAAGGCCCGCCAGATTCTGGTGAGCGAGCTCGCCCTCGCGGAGAACACCAACGAGGACAAGGCCGAGGCCCTGCTCGACGAGGTTCTCGCCTCCTGAGGCGAAGCCTGTCGCTCAGCACTCTGCTGATCAATCCTGCACATCGAAATGCCGCGGTGCCCGATGACATTCTCCAGTCGCCGGGCGCTGCGGCATGTTCGTACTCGGACGCCGAATGCGCCGTCACCGCCGGATGTGTTATCACTCACGATCCGGTGCTTGGCGTGCCGGGCCCGGGCAGCCGGCTCGACCAGCGTCACGGAAGGGTCCGGTCGAGCGCGTCGCGCCCGGCACTCCTCCAGGCCATACCCACGCCAGGGCAACACACAAACCTGACAGGAACCGATGTCTGACGATTCGCGTCCCTCGCCGTCGGCCGCCCCTTCGGCAGGCCGTACGGCGGCCGTGATCCCGGCCGCCGGCCGTGGTGTACGGCTCGGCCCGGGCGCCCCCAAGGCGCTCCGCGCGCTGGGCGGCACCCCCATGCTCATCCACGCGGTCCGCGCGATGGCAGCCTCCCGCGCCGTCTCGCTGGTCGTCGTCGTGGCCCCGCCCGACGGTACCGCCGAGGTCAAGTCGCTGCTCGACGCGCACGCGCTGCCCGAGCGGACGGACTTCCTCGTCGTACCGGGCGGGCAGACCCGCCAGGCGTCCGTGAAGCTCGGCCTGGACGCGCTGCCCCCCGGCCACGACATCGTGCTGGTGCACGACGCGGCCCGGCCGCTGGTCCCGGTGGACACGGTCGACGCCGTGATCGAGGCCGTACGCGAGGGTGCCCCGGCCGTGGTCCCGGCCCTGCCGCTCGCCGACACCGTCAAGCAGGTCGAGCCCGCCGGGGCGCCCGGCGAGCCCGAGCCGGTCGTCGCCACGCCGGATCGCGCGCGGCTGCGGGCGGTGCAGACGCCGCAGGGCTTCGACCGGGCGACGCTGGTCCGGGCGCACGAGACGGTCACCGGGGACGTGACGGACGACGCCGGCATGGTCGAGCAGCTCGGCCTCACGGTCGTGGCGGTGCCCGGCCACGAGGAGGCGTTCAAGGTGACCCGGCCCCTGGACCTGGTGCTCGCGGAGGCCGTCCTGGCCCGTAGGAGGCTCAACGATGGCTTCTGACGCGATGCCGCTGCCCCAGGTCGGCATCGGCACCGACATCCACGCCTTCGAGGAGGGCCGCGAGCTGTGGTGCGCCGGCCTGAAGTGGGAGGGCGAGGGCCCGGGCCTGGCCGGCCACTCCGACGCGGACGTCGTCGCTCACGCCGCGTGCAACGCGTTGTTCTCGGCGGCCGGCCTCGGCGACCTGGGACAGCACTTCGGGACGGGCCGCCCCGAGTGGTCGGGCGCGTCGGGCATCACGCTGCTGACGGAGGCGGCCCGGATCGTCCGCGCGGCCGGCTTCCGCATCGGCAACATCGCCGTCCAGGTCGTGGGCCCGAGGCCGAAGATCGGCAAGCGCAGGGAGGAGGCTCAGAAGCTGCTGTCGGAGGCGGCCGGAGCACCGGTTTCCGTATCGGGCGCGACGACGGACGGACTGGGCTTCCCAGGACGCGGCGAGGGCCTGATGGCGGTGGCGACGGCGCTGGTCGTGCGGGCCGGGTGAACGGCTCTGCCCCACGCACCCCCCACGGCCTACTACCCTGGTCCCGTGACTATTCGCCTGTACGACACCAGCGCCCGGCAGATCCGTGACTTCTCCCCGCTCAAGCCGGGTTGTGTCTCGATCTACCTGTGCGGTGCCACCGTGCAGGCCGCACCCCACATCGGGCACATCCGGTCGGGTCTGAACTTCGACATCATGCGCCGCTGGTTCGAGTACCGCGGCTGGGACGTCACGTTCGTGCGGAACGTGACGGACATCGACGACAAGATCATCGCCAAGGCGGACCAGCAGAACCGTCCGTGGTGGGCCATCGGCTACGAGAACGAGCGCGCCTTCAACGACGGCTACGCCGTGCTCGGTTGCCTGCCGCCCACCTACGAGCCCCGCGCCACCGGCCACATCACCGAGATGGTCGAGATGATGCGTGACCTCATCGACCGCGGGCACGCCTACGAGGCCGACGGCAGCGTCTACTTCGACGTCCGCTCCTGGCCCTCCTACCTGGAGCTGTCCCGGCAGGACCTCGACGAGATGCGCCAGCCGGCCGAAGAGGGCATCACCGGCAAGCGCGACCCGCGGGACTTCGCCATGTGGAAGGCGGCGAAGCCGGGGGAGCCCAGCTGGGAATCGCCGTGGGGCCGCGGCCGTCCGGGGTGGCACCTGGAGTGCTCGGCGATGGCGCACAAGTACCTGGGCACCGCCTTCGACATCCACGGCGGCGGCCTCGACCTGGTCTTCCCGCACCACGAGAACGAGATCGCCCAGGCCAAGGCCTACGGCGACGACTTCGCCCAGTACTGGGTGCACAACGCCTGGGTCACCATGAGCGGCGAGAAGATGTCCAAGTCGCTCGGCAACTCGGTCCTGGTCAGCGAGATGGTCAAGCGCTGGCGGCCCATCGTGCTGCGCTACTACCTCGGCACCCCGCACTACCGCTCGACGATCGAGTACAGCGAGGAGGCGCTGCGCGAGGCCGAGTCGGCGTTCGCGCGGATCGAGGGCTTCGTGCAGCGCGTGGTGGAGAAGGCCGGTGCCGTCGAGCCGTCCGCCGAAGTGCCGCCGGCCTTCGCCGAGGCGATGGACGACGACCTGGGCGTGCCGCAGGCGCTCGCCGTCATCCACACCACCGTCCGGCAGGGCAACAGCGCGCTGTCCGCCGACGACAAGGAAGCCGCCGTGGCCCGGCTCGCCGAGGTCCGTGCCATGCTCGGCGTCCTCGGGCTCGACCCGCTCGACGCCCACTGGGCCGGGGAGAGCGACCGCGGCGCCGACCTGCACGGCGTGGTCGACACGCTCGTCCGCATGGTCCTCGACCAGCGCGAGGCCGCCCGGGCCCGCAAGGACTGGCCCACCGCGGACGCCATCCGCGACCAGCTCGGCCAGTCCGGCCTGGTCATCGAGGACAGCCCGCAGGGGCCGCGCTGGAGCCTCGGACCGCGCTGACCCGACCGCGATCCGGAAGATCGATTGTGCCGCCCGGGCCTCCGGGCGGCACACTTCATAGACGTACGTACGTACCGCACCCACAGACAGGTAGGTCATGGCAGCCAACAACCGCCGCATGTCCGGCAAGAAGGGCGCGCAGGTCGGCAGTGGCGGCCAGCGGCGCAAGGGCTTGGAGGGCAAGGGCCCCACTCCGCCCGCCGAGATGCGCAAGGGACACAAGAAGAACCGTGTCGCCAGCGCCAAGGCGCGGCAGACCGCGCGCCGTCCCGCGCCCCGGGGCCGCGGCGGCAAGTCCACGTCCGAGCTGGTCGTCGGCCGCAACCCGGTCTTCGAGGCGCTGCGCGACGGCGTGCCCGCCTCCACGCTGTACGTCCAGCAGTTCATCGACAACGACGAGCGCGTCCGTGAGGCCCTCCAGCTCGCCGCCGAGCGCGGCGGGATCAACCTCATGGAGGCCCCCCGCCCCGAGCTCGACCGGATGACGAACGGGCTGAACCACCAGGGGCTCGTGCTCCAGGTCCCGCCGTACGAGTACGCCCACCCGCAGGACCTCGCCGACGCCGCCCTCGACGACGGTGAGGACCCGCTGATCGTCGCGCTCGACGGTGTCACCGACCCGCGCAACCTGGGCGCGGTCGTCCGTTCCGTCTCCGCCTTCCGCGGGCACGGCGTCGTCGTACCCGAGCGGCGGGCCGCCGGGATGACGGCCGGTGCCTGGAAGACGTCCGCCGGTGCGGCCGCCCGTACGCCCGTCGCCCGCGCCACCAACCTGACGCGCGCGCTGGAGGCGTACAAGAAGGCCGGCATCGTGGTCGTCGGACTCGCCGCCGACGGCGAGGTCGAACTCGGTGATCTGGAGGCCCTGGGCGGGCCCGTCGTCATCGTCGTCGGCAGCGAGGGCAAGGGCCTGTCCCGGTTGGTCGGGGAGACCTGCGACTTCCGGGTGCGGATCCCGATGCCGGGCGGCGCCGAGTCGCTCAACGCCGGTGTGGCGGCGGGGATCGTGCTGTACGAGGCGGCCCGTCGGCGCAGCTGAACAGGCGTCCGCCACCTCACCCGTACGGGGTAATTCCGGGAGCATCGGGGCGACGAGGACAAGCTTGACGGGGTCCGGACAGATCCGGCGAGTCAAAGCAGTGTCCTATCCCGACGTCACTCGGTTAGATGAGTGTGGACACCAGAACACCCCGCACACCCACGGGGGACCGCTCGTCTGGACTCGACGACGCTCCCGCGCTGAGCATGGTGAAGGTGCCGAGCGACCCGGCGCAGGTCATCGTCAATCACGCGAGTTTCCGCGTGCAGTTGGGCGTCTCGACGCGTCGCGTCCAGTCGCCACGGGTCGCACGGCACCTGATCGCCAGCGAGGACACCGCCCGCGTCCCCGCCGTCCCCGCCGGGGCCGCGGCGGACGAGGCCGCCACCCGCCGCCGGCCCGTCGTCTGGAGCGGCAAGTCCGCGCCCGACGACACCGGCGCCCACCGACTCCTCCAGGCCGTCCGGCACGAGAGCGTCCGGCACCCCGACGAGTCCGTCAAGGACACCGGGGCCACCCAGGTCATCTCCCGCGTGGGCACCGCCCCGCAGGGCCCGGGGTACGGCGCCGGGTACCAGGACGGCGGTTACGGCGGCACCGGCTACGAGGGTGACGGCTACCAGGACGACCTCACCCAGACCGTCGAGACCCCCGTCGTCGGCC
This sequence comes from Streptomyces sp. NPDC045955, assembly GCF_056430805.1. NCBI lineage: Bacteria > Bacillati > Actinomycetota > Actinomycetes > Kitasatosporales > Streptomycetaceae > Streptomyces > Streptomyces sp. NPDC045955. The sequence goes on along the minus strand of NZ_JBWKKY010000001.1, from coordinate 565,767 downwards.
CGCAGCGCACCCACGAGCCCGCCGACGGCACGCGTCTGCTGCCGCCCATGCGCACGGTCGGCAGCGCCTACGACGAACCGGCCTACGACGAACCGGCCTACGACGAACGCGCCTACGACGAACCCGCCTACGCGGACGCAGACTTCGAGGCCGCCGCCGATGAGGCGGACGACACCGGGCGGCCCGGCAAGCGCCACGGCGACGACCCGGCACGGCACGCCTACTACCCGGGCCGCCGGCTGAACCTCGGCGTCGTCCTGCTCCCGCTGCGCGTCTTCCTCGGCTTCATCTCCATCTACGCCGGCATGGGCAAGCTGTGCGACCCCGTCTACTTCGACGGCGGCAAGCGCGGCACCATGGTGAAGTGGCTGAACACGCTGCACCCCTGGGAAGTCGCCGAGCCGCTGCGCCAGTTCGCCTTCGAGCACCCGGTCGGCTCGGGACTGGCCGTCGCCTTCGCCCAGGTCATCGTCGGCGCCCTGACGGTCCTCGGCTGCTGGCAGCGGGTCGCCGCCTGCTTCGGCGCCCTGCTGTCGGCCGCGCTGCTGGTCACCGTCAGCTGGAAGAGCGTCCCCGTCTACGAGACCCCCGACATCATCTTCCTCGCCGCCTGGTCCCCGCTGATCATCGCCGGCGCCCCCGTCTACTCCGTCGACGGCCGCCTGGTCGCCAGCGCCTGGCGCCGCCTCGGACCCCGCGCCGACATCTGGGACCTGCGCCGCTACGTGCTGCGCCGCGGCGCCCTCGTCACCGCCGTCGCCACCGGCCTCACGCTGCTCGTCGGCTCGCTGCTCGGCGGCGCCGTCCGCGACGCCGACCGGGTCGTCGTCCCGGGACCCGGCGAGGCCCCGCGCAACGAACTGCCCGGCTCCCCGCTCCCGGACGCCCCCGGCAAGCGGCAGGACAAGCGGACCCCGTCGGCCTCCACCTCGCCCACCCAGGGCGCCACGGCCGGCTCGGCCAGCCCCAGCGCGGGCACCTCGACCAGCCCGGGCGCCACCCGGGACGCCGGCACGGTCACCGGCGGCTCGCCCAGCCAGACCCAGGGCAGCGCGGGCCAGGCCCCGCCCCAGCGGTCCTCCCCGGCCGGCCAGGCCCCGAGCACCACCTCGGGCCCCAGCTCCGGCGGCCCCACCTCCGGCGGCACGGCGACCGGCGGTACTGCGTCCGGCGGAACGGGCTCGACCGGCGGCTCGGGCGACGGCGGCTCCTCGTCCACGGGCCGCCGGGGCCTGGTGGGCGGCTTGCTGGGTTAGCCGACCGGCAGGGAGAAGGGGCCCCACACCTCGGGTGTGGGGCCCCTTCCGCGGGTTCTGCGGGAAGCGAGCTCTCAGCGTCCCAACCCCGCCAGTTCCTTCGCCGCCTCCGTCAGATCCTTCGCCGTATCGATCGCGCGCCAGTACGACCCCTGGGGGATCGTGAATCCGGCCAGCTTCCGCTCGCGGGCCAGCCGGGGAAACGTCGTGCGCTCGTGGTCCCCCCGGTCCGGCAGCAACCCCGCGAACCCGGGGGAGAAGACGTACACGCCCGCGTTGATCTCGAAGGTCGACGGCGGGGCCTCGATGAAGTCCGTGATGCGGCCGAAGCCGTCCGTCTTCACCGCACCCCACGGCAGCCGTGGCCGGGCCAGGGCCAGCGTCGCGACGGCGTCCCGCTCGGTGTGGAAGTCCGCCATGTCACGCAGCGAGAACCGGGTCCAGATGTCGCCGTTCGTGGCGTACCAGGGCTGGTCCGGGTGGGGAAGATGCGCGGCGGCGTACTTGAGGCCACCGCCGCGGCCCAGGGGCTCCGACTCCACGACCGTGGTGACGGAGACGGGCAGATCGGCCGTCTCCAGCCACTTCTGGAGCACCTCGGCGAGGTGGCCGCAGGAGACCACCACGTCCGTCACGCCCTCCTCGGCGAGCCAGGACAGCTGATGGCCGATGATCGGTGTCCCCGTCCCGGGGATCTCGACCATCGGCTTGGGCCGGTCGTCGGTGTACGGGCGTAGCCGGGAGCCCTGGCCACCGGCCAGAACGACGGCTTGAACGGGGCGGGACGCGGCGCTCGGATCGCTCATGAGACCGAACTGTACGTGGCGTCCCGCCCGGGGCCGCGGCGGACGAGGTTTTCTCGCGTCGGCCGCTGCCAGCTTCTCACCTCTCGTCCGGCGGCAGGGCGGGGTGCTCAGCGGTGTGCGGCCGCGACGCCCGAGGCGAAGGCGGTGTCGCAGACCGGGCGGGCGTAGGACTGGGCGCGTGTCGGTCCGTAGACCCGGACGGCGGCCTGGCCGAGGGCGCGGGCGATGGACGTGCAGTGCTTCGCCAGCGACGGGCGGCCGTTGACGGCCTGCTGGAGATGGGTGAGGGCGACGCCCGGGTTCTCCTCCTGGAGCTCGGTGAGCAGCTTGTCGCGCAGGACGTCCTGCGGGGCGCGCTTGGCGGTCCGCGGCGTGCCGGCGGACGTGCTGGTGTCCGCCGCGGTGAGCACCGGGTCGGAGGTGCTCCCCGACCAGTCGACTCGGGTGACCGCGAGGGTCCCGGAGAGCACCAGGACGACGGGCAGGACGAAAGCGAGGGAGCGGCCGATCCGGCGGGCGGGGCCCCGGCCGCGTCGCGTCTGTTGGGTAGTGGAGTGCTTCACGCGTGTGAGGGTAGCGCGCGGTAATGGTTTGTAGACATTTAGTCACCGGTTCGGGGGATGAGAGAGCGCCCTTTTTTGGGTAAGGCGTTGACGCACACCGCTCGAAACGTCCGGTGTGCCGGGGTATTTGTCGACAACGGGAAGGGCCCCGCAGCACGCTGCGGGGCCCTCTCCGTCAACCTGGGTGATTCACCCGGGTTGTGCGTTTGCCGGTGGGTCAGTCGGACAGGCGCGCGCCCGTGGAGGTCGAGAACACGTGGGTCTCGCCGGAGCGGGGCACGATGTGCAGCTGGCTGCCCTTCTCCGGGACGTCACGGCCGCTGACGCGGACCACGAGGTCCTTGGACTCGTCGCCGACCTTCGCGGTGCCGTAGACGTAGGCGTCGGCGCCGAGCTCCTCGACGACGTTCACGGTGACCGCGAGGCCCTGCTCGACGTCCGGGCCGGCCACGTCGAAGTGCTCCGGGCGGACACCGACCGTGACGGTCTTGTCGGTGGCGGCGGCGATCGCGTCGCGCTGCACCGGCACGACCGACTTGCCGAACTTCACGCCGCCGTCGGTGATCGGGACCTCGACGAGGTTCATCGCCGGGGAGCCGATGAAGCCGGCCACGAAGAGGTTGGCGGGCCTGTCGTACATGTTGCGCGGGGTGTCGATCTGCTGGAGCAGACCGTCCTTGAGGACCGCCACGCGGTCGCCCATCGTCATGGCCTCGACCTGGTCGTGGGTGACGTAGACGGTGGTGATGCCCAGGCGGCGCTGGAGCGAGGCGATCTGCGTACGCGTGGACACACGGAGCTTGGCGTCCAGGTTGGACAGCGGCTCGTCCATGAGGAACACCTGCGGCTCACGCACGATGGCACGGCCCATGGCGACACGCTGGCGCTGACCACCGGAGAGCGCCTTCGGCTTGCGGTCCAGGTACTCGGTGAGGTCGAGGATCTTCGCGGCCTCTTCGACCTTCTGCCGGATCTCCGCCTTGTTGACGCCGGCGATCTTGAGCGCGAAGCCCATGTTGTCGGCGACGGTCATGTGCGGGTAGAGCGCGTAGTTCTGGAACACCATGGCGATGTCCCGGTCCTTCGGCGGCAGGTGGGTGACGTCGCGGTCGCCGATGCGGATGGCGCCGGCGTTGACGTCCTCGAGCCCCGCGAGCATGCGGAGCGAGGTGGACTTGCCGCAGCCGGACGGGCCGACGAGGACGAGGAACTCGCCGTCCTCGATGTCGATCTCCAGCGCGTCAACAGCGGGCTTGGTGGAACCCGGGTAGATCCGGGTCGCCTTGTCGAACGAGACAGTGGCCATGATGAATGAACCCCTTCTACCGGCAGGAACGTGCCGGACGATCCGAGTAGGAAGGCGGTGCCACGACGGGTGTTCCGTTGTGGTGTAGTCCACGCGAGTGAACTGGCTCAGGACGGTACCTGGCGTTCACGTGGTCTGTCAGTACCTCCGGGCCTGTGAACTTCGCGGAAATTTTCGAAGGCGCCTCACGGCTGCCCGTACCGGTCCGCCAGCGTCGCCACCGCCCGGGCCACGGCCTGCCGCAGCTCCGGCGGCCCGATGACCTCCGCCTCCGGACCCAGCCGGAGCAGGTCCCCGACCGCCACGGCCTCCGCCTCCACGGGCAGTTCCACCTCCACCCAGCCGTCCGCGTCCGGCGCACCCGCGCTCCGCAGGGCCCGCGCACCCGCCGCCCCGAACTGCATCGGCAGCAGCCGCTGCCCCCGCGGTGAGAGACGCACCCGGGCGACACCCTGCCGCAGGGCGGCCTCCAGCCGCCGGGACGACTCCTCCCAGTAGGCGGCCAGGTCGAAGCCGGCCGGGCGGTCGAAGAGCTCCCCGGTCTCCTCCACCGTCAGCAGACGGGACACCCGGTACGTCCGCACGGACTCCTCCGCCAGGGCGACCAGGTACCAGATGCCGCCCTTCAGGACGAGCCCCAGCGGCCGCACCTCCCGGTCGACCTCGCCCCGCCACCGCCGGTAGTGCACGCGCAGCACCCGCCCCTCCCACACGGCTGCCGCCACCGGCTCCAGGCACGGCACCGGATCGGCCTCCCGGAACCACGCCGGCGCGTCCAGATGGAACCGCTCCTGCACCCGCCGCGCCTGCCCGGCCAGCTCCGCCGGCAGCGCGGCCTGCACCTTCAGCTGGGCACTGGCCAGCACCGCTCCCAGCCCCAGGTCCCGCGCCGGACCGGGCATCCCGGCGAGGAACAACGACCCGGCCTCGGCGTCGGTCAGACCGGTCAGCCGGGTCCGGTAGCCGTCCATCAGCCGGTAGCCGCCCTCCGGCCCGCGATCGGCACACACCGGCACACCCGCCGCGCCCAGCGCCTCGACGTCCCGGTAGACCGTGCGCACGGACACCTCCAGCTCGGCGGCGAGCTCGGGCGCGGTCATCCGCCCGCGGTTCTGGAGCAGCAGGAGCAGGGAGAGGAGCCGGTCGGCACGCATGGGGGCCATTCTCCGGCGTACGCGGCCGTACCTGACAGGAGATGTCAGGTACGGCGAACAGAGTGGAGGTCCCAGAACGGCCCGCACGGCCATCGTCTGATCTCCGAGAGGACCACCCATGCCCGGCACACGCACCACCACCGGACACTTCACCTTCGCCGACTGGCAGGAGCGCGTGATCGGCCCGGGGGAGGACGCCAACCCCCGGCTCGCCCACGCCTCCGTCCGGAACACCTTCAGCGGCGGCATCGAGGCGGCCGGGACGCTCTGCGAGTACTCCATCGTCTACGTCACCCAGAAGACCGGCACCTACACCGGCATGGAACTGATCACCGGCCGGCTCGACGGGCGGGAGGGGAGCTTCGCCCTGGAGGAGCGGGGGTGGTTCGGCGAGGACGGGACGGTGCACTGCACGTTCGAGGTGGTGCGGGACTCCGGCAGCGGGCAGCTGGCCGGACTGCGGGGGAAGGGCGGGTTCACCGCGCACCACGGGGAGACGACCGTGGCGTACCGCTTCGAGTACGAGCTGGAGTAGACCGGGCGGCGGGGAACTTCGTGGCTCGGGGTAACGGGCTCTGTGTACAGTGGTGCCGCCTTCGCGTACGGCGTTGTAGTGCGCGGTGCCTCCTTAGCTCAGATGGCCAGAGCAACGCACTTGTAATGCGTAGGTCGTCGGTTCGAATCCGACAGGGGGCTCTGGTGGAACCCCAGGTCAGATGCTCTGACCTGGGGTTTCGTCGTCAGCGGACGCGGCGGCGGTGTCGGGCGCGGGCCGCGCGGCTGTTCTCGGGTCTCAGTTGTGGTCTCGGATGCGGGTCATCGACCGGGCATGAGGCGTCTGCCAAACGGCGCATCTCCGCATATGAGCCTAGAGGGTGTGATCCTTGATCTCGAAGAGGGGCGGTCGGTGGATCGTGCGGAGTTCCGTAGCGCGATCGCGTCCCATTTGGAGCGGCTTGCGAAGCATGAGTTCAGCCGCATCAGCTTCGACCGCACATTCTTGCTGGACCACTTGCGCGAGGCCAGTCGGGGCGTGGAGTACGACATTTTGCGCCGACAGGGTCCGCAGGCACCCAGGGTGAGCGAAGAAACCTGTATGGCACTACAGAACGCCTTCGTTGCACGATCTCGGCTGACTCCCATGCTTACAGGGCAAACGGATTCACTGAGCTGTTTCAGCCTTGCCGCTCCAGGGTGAGGACGGCCGCGGCGATTGACGTCATTCGATTCGGGCTGCTCCGGGATCTGCGGAAAATGCGCCAGGCCTTCAGTCGCGCCACGCCGCGTTCGACCGGTGCCCGTGCCGCGGACAGCGCACGGTTGACGGTTTGCTGGGTCGGTGTGAGCTCGCGGCCCGGCGGACGTCTGAGGGGTGTCGTCACCCACGAACTGGCTCCGATGTAGGCCCGGTCGGCGAGGATCGGGACGCCCTGGCGCTCACAGATGCGGATGATCCGGTGGGTGCGAGCAGGACGTGGTCGGGGTCGGCTTCGCGCAGCGAACGCAGCAGGCCGGGCGCGCGATCGGCGAGCAGGCCGATCACCGCGGCCGTGTAAGCGTGGGCGGTGCCGACCGAGATACCAAAGCCGGCGGCGAGCTGCGCGCACCCACCTGCGGCGGCCCAGCAGTTCGCTGGAGTCGATGCCCTTGCGTGCGTTGCGGACGCCGATGCGTTTGCCCCATAACCATCGCCGCAGGTGAGGTACGTCGTATGCCTTGTCGGCGTGAAGGCGCTGGGGCTTGGAATCGGTCGCGTGGGATTCGTGTCCCATGTGGAAATGGGACAGCATCGGCTTCAGGGCCTGGCTGTCGTGGGTGTTGGCCGAGGAGAGTCCGACGCGTAGGGGCAGTCCGTTCGCGTCGGACAGGACGTGCATCTTGGAACCCGGCTTACCCCGGTCCACGGGGCTCGTACCTGTGAGTTCGCCCCCTTTTCAGCCCGCACGTGCGCGGTGTCGAGGACCACGCTCGAGACATCGATGAGACCGGCGTCATCGAGTCGGTGCAGCACCGCCTCATGCAGCCGACCCCACACCCCGGCCCGCGACCAGATCAGGAACCGGCGGTGCGCGGTCGACTTCGATATCCCGAAACACGGCGGTAGAGCACGCCATGCGCAACCGCTGACCAGCACGTAGATGATCGCCGCGAACAGCGTCTCATCAGGCGTGTCCTGCGTCCCGCCGCCCTGCGGCCGCACCTTCGACGGGCCGCACCGCCTCGTTCACCGTCCTCGGCCCGGCCGTCGCCGACACCACCGGGATCGGCCGGACCGGCTGGGACCTGGCCGTCGCCACGTCCTCGCTCGGAGCGGTCGCCGGCGGCGTACTGTCGCTGAGCTGGCGGCCCCGGCGCGCGATCCTTGTCGGCTGCGCGCTGATGGGTCTGACGGCGATGACTCCGCTGCTGCTCGCGCTCGCCCCGTACACCTGGGTGCTGGTCGTGGCCAACTTCGTGGCGGGCGAGGGCGTCGAGCAGGCCGGCGTCGCCTGGTACGCGACCCTCAACGAGCAGATCTCCGAGGGCCGCCTGGCTCGCGTCTACGCCTACGACGACCTCGGCTCCTACCTCTCGCTCCCGCTCGCCCAGTTCCGCCGGGCCCGCCGTACTCTTCCTCGGCCTCCACGCCACCCTCCACGCGGCCGCCGCACTCATCCTCCTCGCCACCCCCTCCATCCGCGCACTGGTCACGAAGACCGCAGAACCGCTGACCGCCTCCGAAGATCCGGTGCCTCGCTGAGCTCGACTCGGACACGGGAACAGGCGGTCGTGAAACTTCTTGGCCCCGACCATGCCGGATTCATCACGGAGGACGGGCCGTTCGACGGCCGGGCCCGGCGCCTTACTCGGTGGCGACGGACGCGGCGCGGCGGGCCCCGCCCACCACGAGAACCGTCAACATGGCGAGGACGGCGCCGATCCACAGCACGCTCGTGGTGGCGATGCCGTCGACCGCGAAGCCGCCGGAGAGCGCCCCGAGCGCGATGGACAGGTTGAATGCGGAGACGTACAGCGAAGAAGCGGCCTCGGTCGCCTCCGGCGCGGCGTCGAGAATCCAGGTCTGGAAGGTGACGGGCACCGCGCCGTAGCCCAGGCCCCAAAGGATCAGGAGGGCGCCCGCGGTGACGGTGCCCGTGTCGACGAGGGCGAGAAGCACCATGGCGAGGGTGAGGACCAGGGAGATGGCCAGGACGGTCTGCCGCAGCCGCTTCGCGATGAGCGCTCCGGCGATGAAGTTGCCGCAGATGCCGGCGACGCCGAAGGTGAGCAACAGCGCGCCGATCATGTTGTCGTCGATCCCGTCGTCCTGGAGGACCGGCCGGACGAACGTGTAGGCCAGGAAGTGGCCGGTGATCACGAGAAAGGTGATGGTGATCCCGGCTCGTACACCCGCGTGGCCCTTGAAGACCTTCGGCAGGTCCTTGAACGTGATGGTCTGCTCGGCCGGCACCTTCGGCATCAGGAAGACCATGCAGGCCAGGGAGGTCAGTCCCAGGATGCCCACGACGGCGAACGCGGTACGCCAGCCGCTGAGGTCACCGATGATCGTCCCCGTGGGGACGCCCAGGACGGACGCGGTCTCGACGCCACCGAAGATGACGGCGGTGGCCCGGGGGGCGTGCTTCTCCGGCACCAGCCGGAGCGCTATGCCACCGGCGATGGACCAGAAGCCGCCCACGCTGATGCCGATCAGGAAACGGGCGGCCAGGACGACCGCGAAGCTGGTCGCGAAGGCGGAGGCCACGTTGGCCGCGCCCACCAGGCCGATCAGGACCGCCAGCACGATGCGGCGGTCGATGCGACCGGTGGCCACGGTGACCACGGGCGCGGAGACGGCGGCGACCAGACCGGGCACGGTCACCATCAGTCCCGCGGTGCCCTCGGAGACGTCCAGGGCGGAGCCGACCGGGGTGAGCAGGCCCACGGGCAGCAGTTCGGAGGTCATCAGGGAGAAGATGCCCAGGGTCACCGCCAGGACGGCGAGCCAGCCCTTGACGGGCGAACGGTCGGTGGTGGCTGACACCGGTGTGCCGACGGTGGTCACGGCTTCATCAGCCCTTCGTCAGGAATGGGTCATGGCGTGCCACGGGTGGTGGCCCCGGTGGGTCGGCCACCGCCCGTGACGGGGAACTGCCGGTTTACTCGGTGCCGGGGGTCTTGCGCGTGGTGACGTTCATCCGGTTCCACGCGTTGACGGTGAAGATGAGCGCGATGAGCTGGGCGAGCTCCTTGTCGTCGAAGTGCTTCGCGGCCTCGGTGTAGACCTCGTCCGACACACCCTGGGGCAGGAGGGTGACGGCCTCGGTCAGCGCCAGAGCGGCCCGCTCCTTCTCGGTGTACAGGCTCGACTCCTCCCAGGCGGAGAGCTGGTAGATCCGCTCTTCCCTCTCGCCGGCCTTGCGGGCGTCGGAGGTGTGGTAGTCGATGCAGTACGCGCAGTGGTTGATCTGGGAGGCGCGGATCTGCACCAGCTCGAGCAGGACCGGGTCGAGCCCCTCACGGGCGGCGGTATCGAGCGCCAGGACTGCCCTGAAGACCCTGGGGGCGACGGCGGAGAAGTTCATGCGCTGAGGAACCTGAAACGTTGTCATGCCTCAAAGTTAAGAAGGGAAGTGACCCAAGGTATGGTGCATTTCCATGTCAGAAACATGGGTCAATGTTTCTGAGCCCGGGACCGTTGGAGCTGAACCGTGCCAGGCCGCGGGAATATGGAGTTGTCGGCGCCGGCCGGGCCCGGAGTGGAGAAGGCAGCCGAACGGGCCGTGGAGGTTGCGTGCGACCTCGCGGACCTCGCGGGCGTGGACGGCTGGAGCACGGTGGCCGCTGAGGACGTCCTTGACGCGACCGACGTCCTCACCGACACCCTTGGCGGCGCAGGGGCGGAACTAGCGCAGGCCCTCGCTGTGGTGCCAGCCGCCACCACCGGCGCGCCGACGCCTGGACATCGCTACGGATGCCCAGGTGCCCGGGCGAGACGTTGCGGCGTCGGGGCCCCATGGAACGCGGCCGGGAGAGAAGGCCTCCCCAGCGTCGCGGGCTCGGTCCGGGCTCCCGAGGCATCCGTACGGACCGCTGAATGCCTGATCGGGCAACTCAGGGATACATGGGGCGCCATGGCCGGCCGCTTCATCGAGCAGTTCCCGGCCTGGCCGCGGTAGGGGTGTGTGTCGACGTCCGTGACCGCGTTCGGCAGCAGGGGCAGCACCGCCTGGGCGTCCTTGAGCACGGCGACCGCGTCGCCGATGAGGCCCTTCGTAGTCGTCCTGATGCTGGTGGCGGGCAGCGTGGTCTTGGGCGAGGTCGTCGTGCTGGTCGCCGCGCGCCGTGCCGGTCTCCCCGCGGCCCCATGTCCTCTCTTCGATGACGCTAATTGTGCGGCGCGGCGGTTGTGCCACTCGGGTCAAGGAGAAGACTGGGGAGTTGTCAGGACTGGCCCAAAGCACGGCTCCGTCAACGCTCTTCCGTACTTTTGGCCGGTACACGATGAGCTTCGGCTCTCTAGCCTGAGCGGCATGAAGACAGGGGATCGGCCGACAAAGCCGACTGGCATGATGTCCACCATCGGGCTCGGCGCCGTGTTCAGCCTGGGGGTCGTCTTCACGACGTTCATGCTCATGGACAGCTGGGGCGGCGCCTCCGGGGTGTTCGGTTCCGCCGTCTCGATCATCGTGGGTGGCCTCGCGCTGATGCGCGAGCGGCAGAGGATGCAGACCGCGATCGCGGGCCTGGCCGTGACGGCCGTCGCCGTGTCCCTGATCGCCGGGGACGACCTGCCGCAGGAACCCGCGCCCATCACGGCGCTCGCTCTGTCGGTGCTCGTCGGCTCCGCGATCAGGACGCTGCCGAGGGGGCCGGCTGCCGGGATCGCCGTGGGCGGCGTCGTGGTGACCGGGGTCACCTGGTTGAACGGGTGGACCGGCGTGACCCTGGCCACGACGGGGATGATCGCCGCCCTCGTGACGGGGCTGGTGCTGCGCGGTCACGCCCGCAACGAGCGCGCCAACGCCCCGGCTCCGCAGTGCCTCCGGGCCAAACCGCCGCGACCGGGGCAGCCGTCGGCGCGGACGACCGGGAGGACCAGGGCGGACACGCCGTGCATGGGCGGTCCGTCGGGCTCCAGGTCCCAGCGGTCGAGGAAGCCGGCCGTCAGGTCCGGCAGTTCCTCGATGAAGGCGCGGCCCGCCTCGCCGTTGTACTTCTCCTGTGACGCTGCCAGGTCCCGGGGGATGTCGATCACTTTCGGCACGGTAGTGGGGTGCGCCCGGGCGCGGCATGCGATTTACGCGGCATGCGATTCAACAGGCGTGACCTCGCCTCAGGGCTCCAGGACCACCTTTCCGATCGTCCCCCGGCTCTCCAGCGCGCGGTGCGCGGCCGCGGCCTCGCGGAGCGGGAAGCGTTGTACGGCCGGGGTCAGACGGCCGGCGGCGGCCTCGGTGAGGGCGCGCAGTTCGAGGGTGCGTACCGGGTCGGGACCGCCGGCCTTCTGGAGCATCACGGGGCCGAGGACCTGCTCGGAGACGCCCTCGACGAGGTAGGGACCGCCCTCGTGGATGCCTTCCGCGGACCAGCCGAAGACGACGTGCTTGCCGCCGGGGCCGAGCAGGGCGACGGCCTCGCGGGCCACGTCGCCGCCGACGCCGTCGAAGACCACGGTCGCGGCCCGGCCGCCGAGGTGGGCCCGGACCTTCGCGGGCCAGGACGGGTCCTTGTAGTCGACGGCGAGATCGGCGCCGCCCGCCTGCACGCGGGCGACCTTCTCGGGCCCGCCGGCGAGGCCGACGACCGTGGCGCCGGCGTTCCTGGCGTACTGCACGAGGAGCGTGCCGATGCCGCCGGCCGCGGCCGGGACGACGACCACCGAGTCGGGGCCGAGTTCGGCGAACTGCAGGATCCCCATCGTCGTACGGCCCGTGCCGATCATGGCGACGGCCTCGGCGAAGTCCAGGTTCCGCGGGATCTCGTGCAGGCGCTCGACCTCGGTGACGGCCAGTTCGGCGTAACCGCCCGGGACGAACCCGAGGTGGGCGACGACCCGCTTGCCGAGCCACAGGTCCGCGACGCCCTCGCCGAGCGACTCGACGACGCCGGCGACCTCGCGGCCGGGGATGGTGGGCAGGGGCGTCGGCTCGGGCGCCGGACCCTGCCCGCCCTCGCGCAGGGCGGTGTCCAGGAGGTGGACGCCCGCCGCCCGTACGGCGACACGGACCTGGCCGGGGCCCGGCCGCGGGTCCTCGACCTGCTCGTAGGTGAGGTTCTCGGCCGGGCCGAAGGCGTGCAGGCGGATGGCGTGCATGGGAGCTCCTTGGTCGGGTTGTCCGGTGTCCCAGTGGGGTCGTGCGGTGCGCCCAGCCTTCAACCTCAAGCTTGCTTGAGGTCAAGCTCCCGCCGGCCGAGTGCCAACGACACCGCCGTCAGGGCGCTGTTGAAGGAGACCTCCGACAGCACACCCGGGGCCGCGACCTGGTCGCCGGCGAGGTAGACACCGTCGCCCCGGTCCACGGAGGGCCGGTCGCGCCAGCTGGTGCCGGGCAGGTCGACCGCGCCCGTACGGCCGTTCGCGACGGCCTCGCGCCGCCAGGTGACGCGCTCGCGCCAGCCCGGGAAGCCCAGGTCGAGCAGCTGCTCGCCACGGGCGGTGCCGTCGGCCTTGGACTCGTGCGGGGCGATGGGGATCTGCCCCTGGATGAGCTGCTGACCGGCCGGGGCGAGGCTGCGGTCCTGGGCGGTGAACCGTTCGAGCCAGCCCGGCGCGTCGAGGTCGGACACCGCGAACGCGTCCCCGCGCCGCGTCCGTACGGCGAGGTCGACGAGGACGGTACGGCCGCTCGGCCAGGTCAGGGAGTCGTCGCCGAGCAGGCGCCGGGCGGCGTCGAGGGAGGTGGCGACGACGACCGGCGTGTCGGTGGGGAGCGTGTCGACGCGGGAGAGGGTCTCCATCCGGACGCCCAGGTTCCAGGCGCGGGCGGCCATCCGGTCGATGAGGGTGGCCCAGCCGCCGCGCGGGTAGTGCGCCTCGGGCGGCAGCTTGGTGGCGCGGCGCAGCCGCTCCTGCACGAACGCGGCCGACAGGGAGCCGGGGTCGTGGTGGAAGAGGGCGACGGCCGAGTAGTGGGCGGCGGCCCGGGCCCCCTCCTCGCCCGCGATGCCGGTCGCCCAGGTCAGGAAGTCGACGTCCACGGGCGCCTGTTCGGAGGTCCGGCGCAGCAGCTTCAGCATCGGGAAGGGCGGGGTGCGGCGCAGCACGCCGTGGTGCCGCAGCCGTAGCCGGGCGGCTTCCAGGGGTGGGATCGGGGCGAGCGGCCCGATCAGGTCGCGCTGCTTGAGCCAGGCCCAGTGCGGGCCGCCGTTGTAGAGGGCGTGCGGGCCCTCGTTCGTGCGGTAGGGGCCCTCGGCGGTGCGGGCCCGTCCGCCGAGGGTGTGGTGGGCTTCGTGGATGGTGACCTTGGCGCCCGCCTCGGCGGCGGTGATGGCGGCGGTCAGTCCGGCGAAGCCGCCGCCGATGACGGTGATGCGGTGCATGGCTGGGGGTCTCCTTGGACTCGACGACACTCTTCGGCACGCTTCTGGGAGTACGACCGTTCGACGGCCCCGGAATGTGACATGGCCCCTTACCGGGCAGGTCAGAGGCTGTTGTCAGTGGGGTGATGCAGCATGGGCGCATGGCGAGGAGTGCGGCGGGCGGCAGGGGTCCGGGCGGTACGGGAGCGGGCCGTACGCGGGTGAAGGCGGCGCGACGACCGGAGATCCGGCTGCCCGCGCTGGAGCCCTTCACAGGCGGCGGGCTGGAGCCGGACGGGGACTACGACGGGCTGGAGTTCCGGGAGGCGGATCTCGCGGGGCAGGACGGGGCGGGGGCCCGCTTCCTTGACTGCGCCCTGACGGAGTGCGCGCTGGACGAGGTCCGGCTGCCGCACGCCTCCGTCCTGGACTCGGTACTCACGGGCGTCCGGGGCGTCGGCACGCATCTCGCCGAGGCGACCCTGCGCGACGTCGAGCTGATCGACGCCCGCCTCGGGGGCACGCAGATGCACGCGGCGGTGCTGGAGCGGGTGCTGATCCGCGGCGGCAAGATCGACTGTCTGAACCTGCGCATGGCCCGGCTCAGAGACGTCGTCTTCGAGGGCTGCGTCCTGGTCGAGCCGGACTTCGGCGGTGCCCGCCTGGAGCGCGTGGAGTTCGTGGACTGCGCGCTGAAGGGTGCGGACCTGCACGCGGCGACCCTCAAGGACGTCGACCTGCGCGGTGCCGTGACACTGGAGATCAGCCGCGGCCTGGACCGGCTGGCCGGGGCGGTGATCAGCACGGGCCAACTGCTGGACCTGGCACCGGTGCTGGCGACGCAGTGGGGGATCAGGGTGGAGGGCTGATCACCCGCTCAACTCCCGTACCAGCCCCAGGTTCCCGCCCGTTCCGGGCAGTCGTAGGACTGGTGCAGTGCGATCAGGGCGTTGATCAGGCGCGGGTCCACCTCGTGGCTCAGCAGCCGGTAGTCCTCGGCCACCGCGCGGAAGACGAGATGGGCGCGGCGTGAGGTGTCGCGCCAGATGATGCGGCGTGGCGGTCCGAAGCCGTCGCCGTCTCCCGCCAGAAGGGCCCAGATCAACAGCAGCAGGTACACCGGAAAACCAACAGGCCACCACAGCGCCCACCACACCAGACGGCCCTCGTACCCCTGGAGGGCGGGGCCGGTCACCGGTTCGACGGTCCAGCGCCTGCGGCCCCAGCGGAAGGCGCGGCGGCGCCGCAGCGTGATCCGCCCGAGCGGCGCGCCGTGGGGATCCTGCACCTGGTACACCGCCGGACGCCCGCTCAGCCGGGACCCCAGGGCCTGCTCCGTGACCACGCGGGCGACCGGCGTGCCGTCCTCGGCCCGCAGATGGAAGGCCCGCAGCGAGCGGAGCCGGTCGGGAGCGGGGCTGTCGGGGTCACGGCACAGCCGGACGGAGGTGCCCTGCCCCATTCCGTCGCCGCTGACGACGGCCGGTGGGTGCACCCTGTAGTCCAGCCCGTAGGTCACACGCCCCGGCGTCATGCTCCCGCTCTCCCCGTGTGTGTCAGGTACCGATCACGGCCAAGGGTGTCACCGCGGTCGTCGGCTCCGTCAGGAGACCCTGGGGAAACGCGCCTGGAGCGTCCAGATCGCCGGGTTCTCGGCGAGGTCGTCATGCAGGTCGGTGAGGTCGGCGATCAGGTCGTGCAGGAAGTCGCGGGCCTCGCGGCGCAGTTCGGAGTGGGAGACGGTGAGCGGGGGCTCCTCCGCGCGCATCCAGTCGGCCTCGATGTCCACCCAGCCGAAGCGGCGCTCGAACAGCATCCGGTCGGTGGACTCGGTGAAGTCCAGCTCCGCCCGCTGCGGCCGGGACGCCCGCGAGCCCGCCGGGTCCCGGTCGATCCGCTCCACGATGTCGCACAGCGCCCACGCGAAGTCG
The DNA here is from genome assembly GCF_056430805.1 of Streptomyces sp. NPDC045955. NCBI lineage: Bacteria > Bacillati > Actinomycetota > Actinomycetes > Kitasatosporales > Streptomycetaceae > Streptomyces > Streptomyces sp. NPDC045955. The sequence continues at coordinate 550,249 of NZ_JBWKKY010000001.1, read as the reverse complement.
AGTACCGGCACCCATCCCCAGGCTGTGGACACCTCGTGGTCGGTCTTGGTGTCCGCCAGGTAGACGTCACCGCAGAACAGGTCGTGCCGCAGGGCGCGGACGTCCGCGCGGCGGTAGTCGGTCTGCGGCGGGTCGGGGAAGCGGTTGGAGAGGGCGTAGCCGATATCGAGCACGGAGGTGATGGTGTCACGCGGCCGTAGGATCGCGATCGTGGCCCGATCTGTACGTCTTGTCCCCGCGCTGACCGCCGTTCCCGTCGCCCTGGCCCTCACCGCGTGCGGCGGAGTCCACGGCGGCCCGGGCGGCTCCGGCGTGCGCGACCCGTACCTCCCGAAGGCCGGCAACGGCGGCTACGACGTCACCCACTACAACCTGCGCCTCGACTACGCCCCGGACGCACACCGCCTCACCGGTACGGCCACCCTGACAGCCCGGGCCACCGAGGCCCTCTCCGCCTTCAACCTCGACCTGCTCGGCCTGGAGGTCGGGAAGGTCACGGTCGGCGGCGAGACCGCCCGCTGGAACCGTGCCGGGCAGGAGCTCACCGTCCGGCCGCGCGAGGATCTCGACCGGGGTGAGACGTTCCGCGTGACCGTCGCCTACTCCGGGGCGCCCGAGACCGTCACCGACCCGGACGGCTCGCAGGAGGGCTGGCTGCGCACGAGAGACGGGGCGCTCGCGCTGGGCGAACCCACCGGGTCGATGGCCTGGTTCCCCGGCAACCACCACCCCTCCGACAAGGCGGCGTACGACCTCACGGTGACCGTGCCGCGCGGGCTGCGAGCCGTGTCCAACGGGGAGCTGCGCGGCGAGACGACCGCGCGGGGCCGGACGGCCTTCCGCTGGCACACCGCCGAGCCGATGGCGAGCTACCTCGCCACGCTCGCCATCGGCCACTACGACATCTCCCGCTCCGCCGCCCGGAAGGGCCTGCCCGCGTACACGGCCGTCGACCCGGCGGAGAAGGAGGCAAGCCGCCCGGTCCTCGCGCGCCTCCCCGAGGTCCTGCGCTGGGCGGAACGGCGATTCGGCCCGTACCCCTTCTCCTCGACCGGCGCGATCGTCGACCGCGCGCCCGGCATCGGCTACGCCCTGGAGACCCAGAGCCGTCCCGTCTTCCCCGGCGCCCCCGACATCACCTTCCTCGTCCACGAACTCGCCCACCAGTGGTACGGCGACTCCGTCACGCCGGAGAGCTGGCGGGACATGTGGCTCAACGAGGGCTTCGCGACGTACGTGGAGTGGCTGTGGGAGGAGGACCACGGCGGCGAGACGGCGCAGGAGACCTTCGACGCGCTGTACGACCACGGGGAGAAGACCTACGAGGATCTCTGGTCCTTCCCGCCGGCGAAACCCGTGGACGCCGCGCACCTCTCCGGAGCCCCCGTCTACCAGCGCGGCGCCATGGTCCTCCACAAGGTCCGCCAGGCGGTGGGTGACGAGGTGTTCGCCGACATCCTCCGGGGCTGGGCGGCGGACCGTCGCCACGGGAACGCCGACACGGCCGACTTCACGGCGTACGTCGAGAAGCGGGCGCCCGGGAAGGACTTCGACGGGATCTGGGAGGACTGGCTGTACGGGGAGGGGAAGCCGGAGCGGGCCTGAGGGCGCGCCAGGGGGCCCTAGGACGCCGGGTCGGGGACGTATCGGGGGCGGGCCGGGGCCGGGGACGGGGAAGCCCCCGGGCCGGTGGACCGGCGCCGGGGGCTTCTGCCCCGTGTGAGGGCGTCCGTCAGACGTTCACGCCGAAGTCCTGGGCGATGCCGACCAGGCCCGAGGCGTAGCCCTGGCCGACGGCGCGGAACTTCCACTCCGCGCCGTTGCGGTACAGCTCGCCGAAGACCATGGCCGTCTCCGTGGCCGCGTCCTCCGACAGGTCGTAGCGGGCGATCTCGGCGCCGCCGGCCTGGTTGACGATGCGGATGTAGGCGTTGCGCACCTGCCCGAAGTTCTGCGAGCGGTTCTCGGCGTCGTAGATGGACACCGGGAAGACGATCTTGTCGATGTCGGCCGGGAGGGCGGCGAGGTTGACGTTGATCGCCTCGTCGTCGCCGGCGCCCTCACCCGTGCGGTTGTCACCGGTGTGGACGATCGAGTTGTCCGGGGTCTGCTTGTTGTTGAAGAACACGAAGTGGGCGTCCGAGTAGACCTTGCCCTGCGTGTTGACCGCGATCGCGGACGCGTCGAGGTCGAAGTCCGTGCCGGTGGTGGTGCGGACGTCCCAGCCGAGGCCCACGGTGACAGCGGTCAGGCCCGGAGCCTCCTTGGTGAGCGAGACGTTGCCACCCTTGGACAGGCTTACAGCCATTGTTGGGAGTCCCTTCCCTCGTTTACGTACGGCAAAGAAGCTACAGCTACCCCCATGAACGTGGAGAGGGGTACGCGAGGTTCCAGGTCCTTTACTTTCTTTACGCGCGATTATTCGGGTGACGTGGACCGGTCAGGAGCGGGAACATGGAGGGCATGTCTGGTCCCCACGTCATCCGCGGCTCCGTCTCCCTGCCCGAGGCCGAGCTCATCTGGCGTTTCTCACGGTCGTCGGGGCCGGGCGGGCAGCACGTCAACACCAGTGACTCGAAGGTCGAGCTCAGCTTCGACCTGGCGAGGACCGAGGCGCTGCCCGAGGTGTGGAAGAAGCGGGCGCTGGAGCGGCTGGCCGGGCGCCTGGTCGACGGGGTCGTCACCGTGCGCTCCTCCGAGCACCGCTCCCAGTGGCGCAACCGCGAGGCCGCCGCCGTACGCCTCGCCGCGCTCCTCGCCGAGGCGACCGCACCCCCGCCCAAGCCCCGCAAGCCGACCCGGATCCCCCGGGGCATCAACGAGCGGCGGCTGCGCGAGAAGAAGCAGCGCTCGGAGACCAAGCGGGGGCGCGGCGCCCAGAACTGGAACTAGACCAGCTCAAGCACCCCTACCGTCTGGCCCCCGCTGGTCTCCCCGTTCGGGCGGAAGCCGAGACCCAGGTAGAAGTCCGCCGGGCCGTCGGGGCCGGGATGCCAGGTGACGTAGAGCTGCTTGGTGCCGCGCCGGCGGAGTTCCTCCGCGACGGACTCGACGGCGAAACGGCCGTAACCCCGGCCCTGCGCCCCGGCCGCGATGTTCAGCCGCCACAGGCCTGAGCGCAGCACGCTGCCGTCCTCGTACCAGTCGATGTCGAGGAAGGCCATGAGGAACCCGACCGGGCGGTCGCCGTCGACGATCAGGCGTGGCCAGGCGACGCCGGGATGCACATAGGCCTCGGCGAGGGACTTCACGACCGGGGCGACCGCGTGTTCCTGGTCGGGGCGAACGCGGATGCCGAGCGCGGCGTCGAGGTTCCTGGCGGTGATCTCTTCGAGGCGAGGGCCCGTCGTTGTCATGCGCGCACCCTAGGCACGCCGATCACCCCGGGCCACCGGATTTCCGCCTCACCCCAGGTGCCGGTACCGCCCCCGGAAGTACGTGAGCGGCCCGCCCTCGGCGCTCGGCACGCGGGCCGTCAGGACGCGGCCGATGACGAGGGTGTGGTCGCCGGCCCGGACCCGCTGCTCGGTGCGGCACTCCAGGACGGCCAAGGCGCCGCCGACCAGGGGCGCGTCGGTGTACTCGCCGCGTGTGTACGGGATGTCCGCGAAGAGCAGACGGTCGCTGACGCGGCCCTTCATGGCGAAGCGGCCCGCGATGTGCCGCTGGCTCTCGGAGAGGACCGAGACCGCCCACAGGGGCTGCTCGTCGAGCAGCTCGTCCATCCGGGAGCCCTCGCGCAGGCTCACCAGCACCAGGGGCGGATCCAGGGACACCGACATGAAGGCCGTGGCCGTCATGCCCACGTCCTCGCTGCCCGGCGCCGAGGGGTCGTCCGGGTCGAGCGGCGGCTCCTGCGCGGTCACCAGGACCACGCCCGAGGCCAGCCGGGACATGGCGGCGCGGAACTCGTCGTTGCTCACCCCCTCAGCATGCCCGGAGGCGGGCGGCGGAATGATCGCGGACGGGACAGTGGGAGTGTTCGGCACACCCGAAACGCTAATCTCCGTCTCCGGCGCCCCGCATCGGGCTCCCGCCCGATCACGGTCTTAGGACCTCCGACGGGCTTCAGGCGGACTCCCCACGGGCTTCCGACTGACTCCTGACGGGTTTCCGGCGGGCTCCCGGCGGGCGCGGGGGAAATATAGGTGCGCTCCTGGCAAAGTTTGCGTTCGGTAGCCGCACGTGAAGAACGCAGAAACTCCACTCAATTGTTCAGGTTTGCCTGTGACTTGAGTCACAAGGGGCAGGAATTGTTGACCCTGTGTACCGAGTGGGCAGCGCGCTGTGATTCAGTGGCTGGGAAGCTGCCAGGACGATACGCCGATGAGAACCCTTGATTCGCTGCGAGGTCTCGGGGGGAGGGCGAGCATGGAGACCGAGTCGGAGCCCTACGTCCGCCTTGCCTCCCTGCGGCAACTGCACCAGGTCATGGCCGACATGAACACGGCCCGCAGCCTGGCGGACACACTGCAGACCGTCGCGGAGGGCGTCGTCGCCGCCCTCGGGTACGAGCTGGCGTGCGTGAACCTCGTACGACCCGACGGCGACCTCGTCGTCGCCGCCTTCGCCGGGAACCCGGCCGCCGAGGCCCTCATCACCGGCCGTGTCGGCTCACGCGAGTCCTGGGAACGCCGCCTCGGCATGGGCGAGCACTGGGGTGACCTGGTGTTCATACCGCACACCGAGGGCTGGGTCCTCGACGACGACGACGTCCCGCAGTGGTACACCGACGGCCCCGCCCCCCGCTTCGAGGACGAGTGGCATCCGGCCGACCGGCTCTTCGCCCCGATGTACGCGCCCGGCCCGCAGGGCAGCGCGGCCTGCGGCGAGCTGATCGGCGTGCTGTCCGTCGACCGGCCGCGCAACGGCCGCCGCCCCGGCGCCTGGGGCCGCGAGGCGCTCCAGATGTACGCCTTCCAGGCCGCCATCGCGATCAGCAACGCCCGGCTGCGCGCCAACATGCAGCGGGCGCTCGTCCGGCTGGAGCGTGAGCAGCAGGCGCTGCGGGCCAGTGAGGAAAGCTTCAGGCAGGCCTTCGAGTACGCCCCGTCCGGCATGGCCATCGCAGAGATGGGCGGCGACCAGCACGGCCGCATCCTGCGGACGAACGACGCCCTGTGCCGGCTGCTCGGCCGCCCCGCCTCCGCGATGCGCCGCTACTCGTTCTCCGACCTGGTCCACCCCGAGGACATAGGCACCCTCCTGCGCACCTCCGCCGAGGGCGGACGGGCCGAGCTGCGCCTCGGCCGCCGGGACGGCACCTACGTCTGGGTCAGCCTGCGCAACAGCGTGGTCGCGGACGCCGCCGACGGCCCGCGCTTCCTCCTCACCCACGTCGAGGACATCGAGGAGCGCAAGCGCCGCGAGCTCCAGCTCGCCCACCGCGCCTCCCATGACTCGCTCACGGGCCTGCCGAACTCCGCCGAGCTGCGCTCCCGCCTGTCCGCCCGGCTGTGCCAGCGCGCCGCGCCGCCGCACCCCGGCATCGTCGAGTCCCATGACGCGGCCTTCGGCCACCCCGCCTTCGACGCGATCGGCCACGCCTTCGACGCCGGGCCGAGCACCGAGCCGTTCGACGCCTACGACCACCATGTGCACACCGTCGCCCCGGACGGCGACCACGACGACGGCACCAAGGGCCTCGCCGTCCTCTTCTGCGACCTCGACGGCTTCAAGTCGATCAACGACCGGTTCGGGCACAACGCGGGTGACGCGGTGCTCATCGAGGTCGCCCGCCGGCTGAGCAACGGTGTCCGCGACGGCGACACCGTCGCCCGGCTGGGTGGCGACGAATTCGTCATCCTCGCCGACGGGCTCGGCCGCGCCGACGCGCAGGACCTCGCGGTCCGCCTGCGCAACGAGATCATCCAGCCCATCCGTGCCGAGGGGCGGGCCGTCCGGGTCGGCGCCAGCTTCGGCATCGGATGGGCACACTGTGGAATGACGGCGGACGAAGTGTTGAAATCCGCTGACGAGCGGATGTACGTCGAGAAACGATCTCGTCCCAAACAACACAGACGCGCCGGGTGATGCCCAGGTCAGCGAGTTGATGCGGTCTGAGTCACCCGTTTGGGTCTCTGGGAGCGGGTAGGCTCGCTTACTCACCCGTGTACCGCATGCACCGCACCTGACTGAGGAGACCAAGGGATGACGCCCGGCAACAACGGCGCGAGCACGCCCGAGGACGACGACCCGTTCGGCTATCTCTACGCCGACGGGCAGGCCAACGGGGCCCAGCCGCCGTCCGGGGGCTACGGCTACCCGAACTCCGTCAACCGGGTGCGGGCGGTCGGCACACGCCAGTACGGCCAGCAGCCGCAGGCGAGCCAGACCGCACCGTACGGCCAGGTCCCGCAGCAGAGCGCTCCCGGCCGGCCGAACGCGCACTACGCGGCACCGGAGACACTGCCCGGCGGCGCGCCCACCGCGCAGCAGCAGGTACCGGGCGGCGGCGGTGGCGGCCGGGGTGGCCGCGGCCCCAACACCAAGGGCCTGCTGATCGGCGCCATCGCGGTGGTCGCCGCGGTCGTCATCGGCATCGGCGTGGCCATGCTGGGCGGCGAGAAGGACAAGGACGAGCCCGACAACCAGGCCAACCCGGGGCCGACCCAGTCCCAGGCGTCGAAGCCGAGCCCGTCGAGCAGCAAGGGCGGCGAGAGCCAGGTCGAGCTTCCGAAGACCGACGCCAAGACGCTGCGGCTCGGGCCCGGCGTTTCGACGGCGTCGGACATCAAGGGCGCGAAGGCCGACGGTGGCGTCTATGTGACGGGCTTCAACCACGTCGGAGCGACCGTCACCTGGACCGTCGACGGCATCAAGAAGGCCGGCACCTACCGGCTGTACGTGCGCTATGGCATCCCGGGCGTGGACGCGAACGCCACGCTGGTCGTCAACGGCAAGCCCCAGGACCGGCCCGTCAACATGAAGAACTTCGGCAACCTGCCCAAGGGCGACTGGGAAAAGGGCTGGCAGGAGACATGGTCCAACGTCAACCTGTCCGAGGGCACCAACACGATCGAGCTCGCCTGCAACGAGGGCAACCAGTGCGACGCGAACCTCGATCAGCTCTGGCTCCAGAAGTGACGGCCCCGCTCAGGCGGCACTGACCTCCCCCGAAACCGTCACCTTCCCCAGCAGCTCCTCGTACACCCCCCGGTCGAACTCCCCGGCCACCGGTGCTGCCACCGTCGCCGCGGACAGCGCTGTTGCCCGGGCCAGGCGGTCCGGCCAGGGGAGGTGTTCGACCAAGCCCGACAGCAGGCCCGCGACCGCCGAGTCGCCCGCGCCCGTCGGGTTGCCTCGTACGGAGGCCGGTGGGGTGGCTCGCCAGCGGCCGTCTCGGGTGGCGGCGAGGAGGCCTTCCGGGCCGAGGGACGCCACGACCGCGGCCGCGCCCCGGCGGCGGGCATCCTGCGTGGCGCGCAGGGGCTCGTGGGAGCCGGTGAGTTCCGCCAGTTCCTCGGCGTTCGGCTTGATGATGTCCGGGCGGGCCGCGACGCCCCGGCGCAGGGCTTCGCCGCTCGTGTCCAGGAGGACCGGGACACCGGCGGCACGGGCCGTACGGACCAGGCCGGCGTACGCACCGACCGGCACGCCCGAGGGCAGGCTGCCGCACAGGGCCACCGCCGAGGCGGATCGCAGCAGGTCCTCGTAGGCCTCCTGGAAGGCCGACCATTCGGCGGGCGTCACCATCGGGCCCGGTTCGTTGAGCTGCGTCGTGTCGCCGGTCCGCTCGTCGACCACGGCGATCGTGCGGCGGGTCGCGCCCGAGACCGGGACCAGCGCGTCCACCACGCCCGGCGCCGCCGCGAGCAGCTCCTGCACGACCCGCCCCGTCGCCCCGCCCGTGAAACCGGTCACCGTCACCTCGTGCCCGAGCGCGGCGAGCACCCGGGCCACGTTGACGCCCTTGCCGCCGGGGCGTTCCGTCACCTCGGAGACGCGGTGGGAGGCGTGCGGCCGGAGGGACCGGACGCGGTACGTGATGTCGAGAGCGGTGTTCAGCGTGACCGTGAGGATCACCTGGGCCGACCTCCCCCGAGAATGCGCTTGCCGCCGAACGTTCAGTTAGTCCGATCATGCCAAAGAGACGGCGGTCGGCCCAGTCCTGGAGTCGGCCACCGTCTCCCTACCGCGGGACGGATCAACGCAGTTGGGGACCGACCACCCATTCGCCGCGGCGCATCACGCCCTTGAGCTCGTAGTCCGCGTCCAGGAGCACCAGATCCGCGTCCTTGCCGGGCTCCAGGGAGCCGATCCGGTCGTCCATGCCGAGGAGCCGGGCCGGGGTGGCCGAGAGGGCCGTCACCGCGTCCTCGACGGACAGGCCGTCGACCGTGACCGCCCGCTTGAACGCGCGGTCCAGGGTGAGCGTCGAGCCGGCGATCGTGCCGTCCGTCAGCAGGCGGGCCACGCCGTCCGCGACCTCCACCTCCAGCGGGCCCAGCCAGTAGCGCCCGTCGCCGAAACCGGCCGCGTCCATCGCGTCCGTGATGAACGCCACCCGGTCCGCGCCCGCGCGGTGGAACGCCAGCTGGAGTGCGGCGGGGTGCAGATGCGTGCCGTCGTTGATCAGCTCGACCGTGATCCGGTCGTCCTCCAGGAGCGCGGCGATCGGGCCGGGGGAGCGGTGGCCGAGCGGCGGCATCGCGTTGAAGAGGTGGGTGGCGACCGTCGCGCCCGCGTCGATGGCCTCGACCGTCTGCTCGTACGTCGCGTCGGTGTGGCCGATCGCCGCGATCACGCCGTGTTCGGCCAGGAGGCGTACGGAGTCGGTGCCGCCGGGCAGTTCGGTGGCCAGCGTGACCATCGCCGCCCTGCCCCGGGCCGCGTCGATCAGTTTGCGGACTTCCGCCGGGTCCGGATCGCGCAGCAGTGCCTCGGAGTGCGCGCCCTTGCGGCAGGGGGAGATGAACGGGCCCTCGAAGTGGATACCGGCGATCTCGCCCTGCTCGGCCAGCTCGCTCAGCAGGCCCGCGCGCTGGGTGAGGAAGTCCATGTCACCGGTGACGGTCGAGGCGACCAGGGTGGTCGTGCCGTGCAGGCGGTGGGTGTGGATGCCCTTGAGGATGTCCTCGATCGACCCGGAGGTGAAGGAGGCTCCGCCGCCGCCGTGGTTGTGGATGTCGATGAAGCCGGGGATGACGTAGTGGCCGTTTACGTCGATGACCTGGGCGTTGTCGGGGGCCGTGTGGGTGATGCGGGTGCCGTCGATGGTCAGCTGGCCGTTTTCGATGGTGCCTGTGGGGAGGACCACGGTCGCGCCGGTGAGGACCGTGGGGTGTCCGGCCGTGGCGGGGTGCGGGTGCGTTGGGGCTGATTGCGCAGTTCCCCGCGCCCCTGGGGGCGTTGCCATCAGGTGGTTACCTCCGAACGGTCGGTCGACAGCAGAAGATCCCAGGCCAGCAGGCCCGCCCCCAGACAACCGGCGCTGTCCCCCAAAGCTGCGGGGACGATCGACGGCTGTTTCTGGAAGGTGATGCGGCGACGGATGGCTTCCCGTAGCGGCGTGAACAACGTCTCCCCCGCCTCCGCCAGCCCGCCGCCGATGATCAGGGTGCGGGGATCCAGCAGGGTCAGGGCCGTGACCAGGCCGTCGGCCAGAGCGTCCACGGCGTCCTGCCAGACCGCCTGAGCCCTCGGATCGCCCGACTCGACGGCCTTCGCGCAGTCCGCCGCGTCCGCGCCCGGGTCGCCGGAGGCCGTCGCCCAGGACTCGCTCACCGCCGCCGCCGACGCGAAGCGCTCCAGGCAGCCGCGCTGGCCGCAGGGGCACGGTGTCCCGCCGGGGCGCACGACGATGTGGCCGATCTCGCCCGCGAAGCCGTGCGCGCCCGCCTCGACCCGGCCGTCGACGCCGATGGCGCCCGCGATGCCGGTGCCCAGCGCCACGAACAGGAACCGGTCCGCGCCCCGGCCCGCGCCGATCCGGCCCTCGGCGAGGCCGCCGGTGCGCACGTCGTGGCCGAGGGCGACCGGGATGCCCAGCCGTTCCGCCAGCAGGTCGCGCAGGGGGACGTCGCGCCAGCCGAGGTTCGCGGCGTAGGCGGCGACGCCCCGCGCCTCGTCGACGATGCCGGGGACGGCCACGCCGGCGGCCGACGCGGGCGTGCCGAACCGCTCGGCGCCGTGGGCGCGCAACTCGGCGGCGAAGCCGAGAATGCCCGCGACCACGGCGTCCGGTCCGTGTTCGCGTCCGGTGGGGCGGCGGGCCCGGTGCAGCAGCTCGCCCTGCGGACCGGCCAGAGCGGCCTTCATCCCGGTGCCGCCCACGTCGAGGGCGATGACATGTCTCACGTGAACAGTGTGACCCGGGGACCCGCGAGAGGTCTAGTCCACTCGCGTGGTGTAGACCTTGTTCCGATTATCGAAAGCTTTCGTCGGCGGTCACGCCAGGGTTGGGGAAGAACAGCGGTGCAGCGGCGGTGGATGGCAGGAACGATCGCGGTGGTGTCCGCACTGGGCATGACGGCGGTCCTCGGCGGCTGTGGCGTGACGGGCGGCTCGGCCGACGTGACCCTGAAGCTGGTCGCCGCGGACTACGGCGACAGTGCGGCCAACAGCTCCAAGAAGTACTGGGACAAGCTCGTCGAGGAGTACGAGGCCGACCACCCCGGGGTGAAGATCGACGTCAGCGTCTACTCCTGGAACGACGTCGACCGCAAGGTCAGGGAGATGGTCGCCGCCGGTGACCCGCCGGACATGGCGCAGATCGGCGCGTACGCCGACTACGCGGCGCAGAACCAGCTCTACAAGGCCGACGACCTGCTCTCCATACCCGTGCAGGCCGACTTCGTCGGGCAGCTGGCCTCCGCGGGACAGGTCAAGGGCGTGCAGTACGGCATGCCGTTCGCCTCCTCCACCCGCGTGCTCTTCTACAACAAGACCCTCTTCGCCAAGGCCGGCATCACCCCGCCCAAGACCTGGGACGACCTGGCCGACGACGCCGAGGCGCTCAAGGACGAGGGGGTGCGGTACCCCTACGCGCTGCCCCTCGGCCCGGAGGAGGCTCAGGCCGAGACCCTGCAGTGGATGCTCAGCGGCGGGGGCGGCTACACCGACAGCGTCGACAGCTACGGCATCGACTCCCCGGAGAACATCGACACCTTCTCCTGGCTGAAGAACGAACTGGTCGCCAAGGACCTGACCGGGCCGGTCGCGCCCGGCGAGCTGAACCGGGCCGCCGCGTTCGCCGCCTTCGCCAAGGGCGAGGTCGGCATGCTCAACGGCCACCCTTCCCTGATGAAGATCGCGGCCAAGCATGGTGTCGAGTACGGCATGGTGCCGACCCCGGGCAAGGAGGGGCCGAGCAAGTCCACGCTCGGCGTCGCCGACTGGATGACGGCCTTCCGGAAGAACGGCCACCGTGACCAGGTCGGCGACTTCCTCGACTTCGTCTACAGCGAGAAGAACGTGCTGGCCTTCTCCCGCGAGTACGACCTGCTGCCGGTCACCAGCTCCGCGTCCGCGACCATGGCCGCCTCCGGCCGGGACCGGCACCTCAGGCCGTTCCTGGAGGAGCTGGTGGCCTCCGAGCTCTACCCGGTCGGCAAGACCTCCTGGGCCGACGTCAGCGCCGAGGTGAAGAAGCAGATCGGCAAGGCCGTCGCGCCCACCGGGAGCCCCTCGGGCGTCCTGGGCCACCTCCAGGCGGCGGCGACGCGGGCGGAGAGCGCGGAGTAGACCCGCTGTCGGTGGCGGGCGTTACGGTGCCTGGCATGGACGAGGACACGGGCGGCGAGGGGCTCGGGCGCAGGGAGCGGGACATCCTGGCGCTCGAACGCCGTGGTTTCTCCGGGCCCGGCGCGAAGGAACGGGCCATACGGGAGGAGCTGGGCCTCGCCCCGGTGCGCTACTACCAGCTGCTCAACGCCCTGCTGGACGACCCTCGGGCCCTGGCCCACGACCCGGTGACGGTGAACCGGCTGCGGCGGATACGGGAGACGCGCCGGGCAGAGCGCTAGGACCCGTCAGCCGAGCCGGTCCGCCAGGTCACGCAGCAGGCGTACGACACCCTCCGGGCCGTTCACCACCACGTCCGCCCGCTCCCTCAGCTCGGTCACCTCGTCGCTGCCGCTGCACACCAGCAGGCCCGGGGTGCCGTCCGAGCGGAGCGTGTCGACGGCCGAGTAGGCGGGCAGATCGCCCAGGTCGTCGCCGGCGAAGAGGACGGACCCGGCGCCGATCTCCCGGGCGAATCCCGTGAGGGCGGCGCCCTTGTCCATGCCGGGCGGGCGCAGTTCGAGGACCATGCGGCCGGGCTCCACGATCAGGCCGTGGCGGCCGGCCAGGCCGGCGAGCGGATCGCGCAGGGAGTCCAGCGTGGCCTGCGGGTCGGCGGCCCGGCGGGTGTGCACCGCCACCGACCGGCCCTTCTCCTCGATCCAGGTCCCCTGCGACGCGCCGAGCCGTTCGAGGAGCTCGGGCAGTTCGGCGCGGACGGCGGCGACGCCGGGATGCGGCTCGGGGGCGCTGACCTCGCCGGTGCGGGCGTCCCAGCGTTCGGCGCCGTAGTGGCCGAGGACCACGAGGTGTTCCAGGCCCGGGACATCCGCGAAGCCGCCGTTGCGAACCGCGACCTCGGCGGGCCGCCCGGTGATCACCGCCACGGCGGCGACCTTCGGCGCGAGCGCGGCCAGCGCGGGTACGGCGTCCGGGTGGGCCCGGGCCTGCTCGGGGTCGGCCACGATCGGCGCGAGCGTCCCGTCGAAGTCGAGGCCGATCAGCGCCTGGCCGGGGCGGGCCAGGAGGGCGTCCAGACCCTCCTGGCCCGCTTTCGTCGTGGGAGGGGGCAGCGGCTGCGACGCCGGCGTGGTGCTGCTCATCCGCCGCTCAGCCCCTCAACGCGTCGAGCTGGTCCAGGAACCACCGCGCCGGCGGCAGCGCGGTCGCCGCCGCTGCCAGCCGCTTGCTGCGCTCGGCCCGTTCCTCCGGGCGCATCGACAGCGCCTCGTGCAGGGCAGCCGCCGTCCCCGTCACGTCGTACGGGTTCACCACGATCGCGTCCTCGCCCAGCTCCTCGAACGCCCCGGCCTCCCGCGACAGCACCAGGGCGCAGCCCTCGTCGGAGACGACCGGGACCTCCTTGGCGACGAGGTTCATGCCGTCCCGGATGGGGTTGACGAGGGCCACGTCGGCCAGCCGGTACGCGGCCAGGGAGCGGGCGAAGTCGTCCTCGAGGTTGAGGACGACCGGGGTCCACCCCGGCGTCCCGAACTCGGCGTTGATCTCCTCCGAGACCCGCTGCACCTCGGCCGTGTACTCCCGGTACACCGCGAGGTCCTGGCGCGAGGGATACGCGAAGGCCACGTGCACCACCCGCTCGCGCCATTCGGCGTGGGTCTCCAGCAGCCGGCGGTAGGCCAGCAGGCCGCGCACGATGTTCTTCGACAGCTCCGTGCGGTCGACCCGGACGATGGTGCGGCGGCCCTCGCCGATCTCCTCCCGGAGCGCGGCCATCCGCTCCTCCACGTCCTGCTCGCGCGACCGCTTCCGCAGGAAGTCCGCGTCGGCCCCGAGCCCGTGCACGCCGATCCGCGTGCCCCCGAGCCCGCCGGCGAACTGCTCGGCGCACGCGGTGAACGCGTCCGCCCAGCGCTGCGTGAGGAAGCCCAGCCGGTCCGCGCCCAGCATGCCGCGCAGCACCTGCCCGGCCACGTCGTCCGGCAGCATCCGGAAGTACTCGGGCGGCGCCCACGGCGTGTGCGAGAAGTGGCCGATCCTCAGGTCCGGGCGCAGCGCGCGGAGCATGCCCGGCACCAGCGTGAGGTGGTAGTCCTGCACCACGACCGCCGCGCCCTGCGCCGCCTCCTCGGCCAGCGCCTCGGCGAACGCCCGGTTGTACGTCTCGTAGGACGCCCACTGGCGCCGGAACTCCGCGTCGAAGACCGGCTCCAGCGGCGTCTGGTAGATCATGTGGTGCACGAACCACAGGACCGAGTTGGCGATGCCGTTGTACGCGTCCGCGTGCACGTCGGCCGGGATGTCCAGCATCCGCACGCCGTCCTCGCCGACGCCCCGCCGGACCGCCTCCCGGTCGCCGTCGGACAGCGCCGAGCACACCCACAGCGCGTCCGCGTCCGAGCCGATCGCGGACAGCCCCGAGACCAGCCCGCCGCCGCCCCGCTTGGCGTTCAGCGAACCGTCATCGCCCACCGCGTACGAGACCGGACCGCGGTTGGACGCCACCAGCACCTGTGCAGAGCCGTACGTCGAAGCCATACGCCACAACCTAGCCCGGCCCGGAAACGCTCAAACGTACGGCCCCGCCCCACCCGGCCGAAAACGACCCCGGTCAGGCCGCTCTCCGCGCCTGGTACTCGGCGATCTCCACCATCGGCGGACGCTCCTCGGTGTCCACGGAGTACGTCCGCGGCTCGAAGCCGTCGCCGCCTCGCTCGAACTGCGTCAGGGACGGCCGGATCAGATGCCCGCGGGCCAGCCTCAGCTGGGCCGTGCGGTAGATCGCGGCGGCCATCCGGCCCAGCGCCTGCCCGTCCTGGTGCCGGTGCTTGCGCACGCCGATGTCCACCTGGGCGAGGGCGTCCAGGCCCACCAGGTGCAGCGCATCGACCAGCATGCCCAGCTCGACGCCGTACCCGACGGGGAACGGCAGCTGCTCCAGCAGCGAGCGGCGGGCCGCGTACTCGCCGCCGAGCGGCTGCACGAACCCGGCCAGCTGCGGCCAGTGCATGTTGAGCAGCGGGCGGGCCATCAGCTCCGTGACCCGGCCGCCCTGCCCGGCTGCCGCGCCGAGCGGACGGTCGTACATGCCCTTCACCAGGGCGACGTCCGGGTCGGTGAGCAGTGGGCCCACGATCCCGGAGACGAAGTCGGACGAGAAGTCCCTCAGGTCCGCGTCGACGAAGCAGACGATGTCCCCGCGCGTGACGAGCAGCGAGCGCCACAGCACCTCGCCCTTGCCCGGGACGGCGGGGATCCGCGGGATGATCTCGTCGCGGTGCACCACCGTCGCACCCGCGGCGGCGGCCACCTCCGACGTGCGGTCGGTCGACCCCGAGTCGACGACGACCAGCTCGTCGACGAGCGGCACCTGCCGCATCAGGTCGTGACGGATGATCGCGGCGATGTCACCGACCGTCTCCTCCTCGTTGAGCGCGGGCAGCACCACACTCACCGTCTGGCCGGTGCGCTGCTTGGCGGCCAGGATCTGGTGGAGCGGACGATCGGTCGCTGACCAGGAACGGGTGCTCAGCCAGCGCTCGACTTCTTCCAGCACCGTGGCGGCTCCTCTGCGTACTCTCGGCGGGACGGACTGTGACCCATCTCGCGGTTCGGACGACTATCTCAACTGTCCTGGTCGTCGGTTACAGTCTTGAACAACGCGGATGACCATCGCATGTCCGGGGTCAGCCGTTGTTTACAACCGAATACAGCTCATCCAGAGGGGCAGAGGGATACGGCCCGATGAAGCCCCGGCAACCCTCCAGCCGATACTCGTAGGTCACTGTCGACCGCTCCGCGAGGCTCCCGGCTCGGGAAGGTGCCAAATCCGTCTCACGGCGAGATGCGTCGTGAGGAAGATGAGGAGAAAGGGCCTCGCCTCACATGGCTGTGCAGACTGTTGCAAGCACCACCGACTCCACCGTAGACCTCGGCCCCGCCGCCGCCCTGAGCTGCCGCGAGTGCGGTCACCGCGTACCCCTCGGCCCGGTCTTCGCGTGCGAGGAGTGTTTCGGCCCGCTGGAGATCGCCTACGACTTCTCGGCCTACGACACCGAGGAACTCCGCAAGCGGATCGAAGCGGGACCCGCGAACATCTGGCGCTACGCCCCGCTGCTGCCGGTCCCGGCCGACGTGGCGACCAAGCCGAACATCAACCCGGGCTGGACCCAGCTCGTCAAGGCCGACAACCTCGCGCGCGAGCTGGGCGTCGAGGCGGGCAAGCTCTTCGTCAAGGACGACTCCGGCAACCCGACGCACTCCTTCAAGGACCGGGTCGTCGCCCAGGCCCTGGAGGCCGCCCGCGCCTTCGGCTTCACCACGCTGTCCTGCTCCTCCACCGGCAACCTCGCCGGCGCCGTGGGCGCCGCGGCGGCCCGGGCCGGCTTCCGCTCCTGCGTGTTCATCCCGCACGACCTGGAGCAGGGCAAGGTCGTCATGGCCGCGGTCTACGGCGGCGAGCTCGTCGGCATCCAGGGCAACTACGACGACGTGAACCGCTTCTGCTCCGAGCTGATCGGCGACCCGGCCGGCGAGGGCTGGGGCTTCGTCAACGTCAACCTGCGGCCGTACTACGCGGAGGGCTCCAAGACCCTGGCGTACGAGATCTGCGAGCAGCTCGGCTGGCAGCTGCCGGATCAGATCGTGGTGCCGATCGCCTCCGGCTCACAGCTCACGAAGATCGACAAGGGCCTTCAGGAGCTGATCAAGCTCGGGCTGGTCGAGGACAAGCCGTACAAGATCTTCGGCGCGCAGGCCGAGGGCTGCTCTCCGGTGTCGACGGCGTTCAAGGCCGGCCACGACGTCGTACGCCCCCAGAAGCCGGACACGATCGCCAAGTCGCTGGCGATCGGCAACCCGGCGGACGGGCCGTACGTGCTGGACATCGCGCGGCGTACGGGCGGTGCGGTGGAGGACGTCAACGACGAGCAGGTCGTCGAGGCGATCAAGATTCTCGCCCGGACCGAGGGCATCTTCGCGGAGACCGCCGGTGGTGTGACCGTGGGTGTGGCGAAGAAGCTGATCGAGAACGGGGTGCTCGACCCCTCGAAGACGACCGTGGTGCTGAACACGGGGGATGGTCTGAAGACGCTGGATGCGGTGGCCGGGACCGGGCTTACTGCGACCATTCGTCCCAACCTTGATTCGTTCCGTGAGGCTGGGCTCGTCTGATCGTTGTCTGCTGCGGGCCGGTGGGGGTTGGTCGCGCCCACGCGGCGGAGCCGCACATCGACACAGCCCCGCGCCCTGGGGCGCGCCCCAGCCGTAGCTGCAAAACAAAACCGGAGGTCACATCCCGATGAGCGTCACCGTTCGTATCCCCACCATCCTGCGCACCTACACCGGCGGGCAGGCCGAGGTCGCCGCCGAGGGAGCGACCCTCGGCGAGGTCATCGCCGATCTGGAGAAGAACCACACCGGGATCGCCGCCCGGGTGCTGGACGACCAGGGCAAGCTGCGCCGGTTCGTCAACGTGTACGTCAACGACGACGACGTGCGGTTCGAGCAGGGGCTGGACACGGCGACGCCGGACGGTGCCGGGGTGTCGATCATTCCCGCCGTCGCGGGTGGCTGAACCGGTCGACCGGCTTGATTATTACCTTCGGTAACGGCGGTCACTGAGAGTTCATCGAATTGCCCCCTCCGTGAGAGAAGCGGAGGGGGCAATTCTGTGTGATTGAGCGCGGTACAGTTGGGGAACGCAGCGCCGATCTCCTGATCGGGAGCCCTTATTTCCTGCCGCACGCCCGACAAGATGTAGCCAAAGTGTGTGCGTCTTTCGCGGCTTTTGTTCTTTTTGTGCGGCCCGACTTGCCCTGAAGTCTGGCGAATTCTCCCCACATTCCGGATCCTGCGCGTCCAGAATTCTCGTCCGATTGACCTGTTGCAGACGGCAGTTGGACAGATACATTCAGCCGCGGTCGACGCGTTCCGGCGCACGCCCCCAACCGTGGGGGGTGAGGTCTGACCCGGGTCCGCGAAGTGTGGATCTGTGCAAGGGCCAGTAATAGGGGAGTTAGGCATGGCTCAGGGCACCGTCAAGTGGTTCAACGCGGAGAAGGGGTACGGCTTCATCGCGGTCGACGGTGGTGCGGATGTTTTCGTCCACTACAGCGCGATCCAGATGGACGGCTACCGCACCCTGGAAGAGGGCCAGCGGGTCGAGTTCGAGATCTCGCAGGGTCAGAAGGGACCGCAGGCCGACATGGTTCGCGTCTCTGCCTGAACGCGCACCACGACCAAGCGCAAGCGACCGGTCTTCTCTGAAGGGCCCGCACCCCCGGGGTGCGGGCCCTTCGGCCTGCTCGGCGTCAGCGCGGTGCCGGGGGCGCCGGTCGCGCTCCGGACCCGCTCGTCGTCGCCCGGCTCGGTCGAGGAAAGACCTCGAGCCACCGGGCCGCGCCCTGCCGATCGGACGTCGCGGCGTCGCTCTCGTCGTCGGCGCGCGCCGTGGGGCCTGGCATTTCTGTGCTCGCCCGGTTCGCCGCGATGCTGCCCGTGGCCTGTGGGCCGAGTCGCGTGCGGCCTGTTCGCCGGAGGCTGAGTGCCCGGCCGAACCGTGGGAGTCGCTTGCACTCGCCATGCCCGAGTGCTAATCATTGCGTTAGCACTCTGAAGGTGAGAGTGACAACGTAAGGACCGGGTCGGTGAGGCCCGCAGGCCGGGTGGGAAGGAACCACGAGGCCGGCGAGCCGTCCGTCGCGGGCGCGGGCGCGGTCCGAAGTAATCACCCCCAGTCCTGGAGGGACCACTTCACATGGCCAAGATCATCGCGTTCGACGAGGAGGCGCGGCGCGGCCTCGAGCGCGGCATGAACCAGCTCGCGGACGCCGTCAAGGTGACGCTCGGCCCCAAGGGCCGCAACGTCGTCCTCGAGAAGAAGTGGGGCGCCCCCACGATCACCAACGATGGTGTGTCCATCGCCAAGGAGATCGAACTCGAGGACCCGTACGAGAAGATCGGCGCCGAGCTGGTCAAGGAAGTCGCCAAGAAGACGGACGACGTCGCCGGTGACGGTACGACCACCGCGACCGTTCTCGCCCAGGCCCTGGTCAAGGAAGGCCTGCGCAACGTAGCCGCCGGCGCCAACCCGATGGCCCTCAAGCGTGGTATCGAGCGCGCCGTCGAGGCCGTCTCCGCCGCCCTGCTGGAGCAGGCGAAGGACGTCGAGACCAAGGAGCAGATCGCCTCCACGGCCTCCATCTCCGCCGCCGACACCCAGATCGGCGAGCTCATCGCCGAGGCCATGGACAAGGTCGGCAAGGAAGGCGTCATCACCGTCGAGGAGTCCCAGACCTTCGGTCTGGAGCTGGAGCTCACCGAGGGTATGCGCTTCGACAAGGGCTACATCTCGGCGTACTTCGCCACCGACATGGAGCGTATGGAGGCCGTCCTCGACGACCCGTACATCCTGATCGCCAACTCGAAGATCAGCAACGTCAAGGACCTGCTGCCGCTCCTCGAGAAGGTCATGCAGTCCGGCAAGCCGCTGCTGATCATCGCCGAGGACGTCGAGGGCGAGGCCCTGTCGACCCTGGTCGTCAACAAGATCCGCGGCACCTTCAAGTCCGTCGCCGTCAAGGCCCCCGGCTTCGGCGACCGCCGCAAGGCGATGCTGCAGGACATCGGCATCCTCACCGGCGGCGAGGTGATCTCCGAGGAGGTCGGCCTCAAGCTGGAGAACGCCACGATCGACCTCCTGGGCAAGGCCCGCAAGGTCGTCATCACCAAGGACGAGACCACCATCGTCGACGGTGCCGGTTCCGCCGAGCAGGTCCAGGGCCGGGTCAACCAGATCCGCGCCGAGATCGAGAACAGCGACTCGGACTACGACCGCGAGAAGCTGCAGGAGCGCCTGGCGAAGCTGGCCGGCGGCGTGGCCGTCATCAAGGCCGGTGCCGCCACCGAGGTGGAGCTCAAGGAGCGCAAGCACCGCATCGAGGACGCCGTGCGCAACGCCAAGGCGGCCGTCGAGGAGGGCATCGTCGCCGGTGGTGGCGTGGCCCTGCTGCAGGCCTCCTCGGTCTTCGAGAAGCTGGAGCTCGAGGGTGACGAGCTGACCGGCGCCAACGCCGTGAAGCTGGCGCTGGAGGCCCCGCTCAAGCAGATCGCCGTCAACGGTGGTCTCGAGGGCGGCGTCATCGTCGAGAAGGTGCGCAACCTGCCCGTCGGCCACGGCCTGAACGCCGCGACCGGTGAGTACGTCGACATGATCGCCGAGGGCATCATCGACCCGGCGAAGGTGACCCGTTCCGCGCTGCAGAACGCCGCCTCCATCGCCGCGCTGTTCCTCACCACCGAGGCCGTCATCGCCGACAAGCCGGAGAAGGCCGCCGCGCCCGCCGGCGGCGGCATGCCGGGCGGTGACATGGACTTCTGATCGACCTGGTCGATCAACGTCCTTGCCGAGGGCGGCACTTCCTGTTCCGACAGGAGGTGCCGCCCTCGGGCGTGTCCCGGATCACAGCGCGGACGGGATGGAGGGGCGGGTCCGGGTGGTTGGACCGTACGTCTTATGCGTATGCACATACTGTCCGGTATCCGAAGAGGAGCACCCCACGTGACCGTCGACGCCTCCGCCGCCTCCCGCGCCGCCGAAATCCTGTCCCGGCCCGTATCGCTGGGCGGCCTGACCGTCCCGAACCGGATCGCGATGGCGCCGATGACCCGCATGTTCTCCCCGGGCGGCGTCCCCGGCGACGACGTCGTCTCGTACTACTCCCGCCGCGCCGCCGCCGGAGTCGGCCTGATCGTCACCGAGGGCACCTACGTCGGCCACGAGTCGGCCGGGCAGAGCGACCGCGTGCCGCGGTTCCACGGTGAGGAGCAGCTCGCGGGCTGGGCGAAGGTCGCCGATGCGGTGCACGCCGCGGGCGGCACGATCGTGCCGCAGCTGTGGCACATCGGCATGGTCCGCAACCAGGGCGAGCCGCCGGTCGCGGACGCCCCGGCCGTCGGCCCCTCCGGCCTGCGCATCGGCGCCACCGAGCCCACCGGCAAGGCCATGACCCAGGCCGACATCGACGCCGTCATCGGCGCGTTCGCCGAGGCCGCGGCCGCCGCCGAGCGCATCGGCTTCGACGGTGTGGAGCTCCACGGCGCCCACGGCTACCTGCTCGACCAGTTCCTGTGGGAGGGCACCAACCGCCGCACCGACGCCTACGGCGGCGACCCGGTCGCCCGTGCCGCGTTCTCGGCGGAGATCGTCGCGGCCGTCCGCGAGACCGTCTCCGCCGACTTCCCCGTCATCTTCCGCTACTCGCAGTGGAAGCAGGACGCCTACGACGCCCGCCTCGCCGAGACGCCCGAGGAGCTGGAGGCCATCCTGACCCCGCTCGCCGCGGCCGGGGTGGACGCCTTCCACGCCTCCACCCGCCGCTACTGGCTGCCCGAGTTCGACGACTCCGACCTCAACCTGGCCGGCTGGACCAAGAAGCTCACCGGCAAGCCCGCCATCACCGTCGGCTCGGTCGGCCTGAACGGCGACTTCATCAAGGCCTTCCAGGGCGAGGGCGCGGAGATCGGCGACCTCGACAACCTCCTGGACCGCTTCGAGCGCGACGAGTTCGACATGGTCGCCGTCGGCCGCGCCCTGCTCCAGGACCCGGAGTGGGCCG
The DNA here is from genome assembly GCF_056430805.1 of Streptomyces sp. NPDC045955. NCBI lineage: Bacteria > Bacillati > Actinomycetota > Actinomycetes > Kitasatosporales > Streptomycetaceae > Streptomyces > Streptomyces sp. NPDC045955. The sequence goes on along the minus strand of NZ_JBWKKY010000001.1, from coordinate 528,947 downwards.
AGAAGGTCCTGTCGGGCCGCTTCGACGAGCTGGCGCCGTACGACCCGGCGGCGCTGAAGACGCTCAGCTGACACCCGTCACCTACGGCTCTGGATCTGCTTGCGTCAGTCAAGGACACTGACTGAGCGCCTGTTCACTTCCCGCGAGGAGATCCATATGACGACGACCGAGTCCCGCCCGTCGGCGGGTGGCCCTTCGAACGAGCCCGCACCGGTGGTCCGCACGACCACCGGTGCGGTCCGGGGCCGCAGGGAGACGGGGCTCGCGGTCTTCCGCGGCATCCCGTTCGCCGCACCCCCGGTGGGCGAGGCCCGCTTCATGGCCCCGCGCCCCGCCCCCGCCTGGGACGGCATACGGGACGCCGACGCCTTCGGCCCGCCGCCCCCGCAGGACCTCGGCAACCTCGGCGGCCCGGGCCTGCTCGACGTGCCCGAGGGCGACGAGTGGCTCACGGTCAACGTCTGGACGCCCGAGCCCGACCCGGCGGCCCGCCGCCCGGTGATGGTGTGGATCTACGGCGGCGCCTACAAGCTCGGCCACTCCGGCAGCCCCGGCTACGACGCCCGGCACATCGCGGCCGACGGTGACCTCGTGGTCGTGTCCCTCAACTACCGCGTCGGCATGGAGGGCTTCGCCCACATCGAAGGGGCGCCCGCCAACCGCGGCCTGCTCGACCAGGTGGCCGCCCTGGAGTGGGTGCGGGACAACATCGAGGCCTTCGGCGGCGACCCCGGCCAGGTCACGGTCTTCGGTGAGTCGGCCGGTGCCGGTTCGGTCGCCTCGCTGCTCTCCATGCCGGGTGCGGCCGGTCTGTTCCGGCGGGCGATCGCGCAGAGCGTGCCGGGGACGTTCTTCTCCGACGCACTGGCCCGGGACATCGGTGCCGCTCTCGCCGCGGAGGTGGGCCTGCGCCCCACGGTTGCCGATCTCGCGACGATCGCCCCGCACCGGCTGACGTCGGCCGGTGAGACGCTGAGCGCCAAGATGCTCCAGTACGTCGACCGCTGGGGCCAGGCGGCGCCCACGGTCACGCCCTTCTCCCCGGTGGTCGACGGCGAGGTGCTGCCGACGAGCCCGTGGCAGGCATTGCGGTCCGGCTCGGCGAAGGACGTCGACCTCCTCGTCGGCCACAACCGTGACGAGTATCGCCTCTTCATCGCCATGGCGGGCCAACTGGGCCAGATCACCGACGACAGGGCGGCCTCCGCCCTGCGCCTCTTCGCCCCCGGGGATGAACAGGCGTACCGCGCCGCCTTCCCCGACGCCTCCCCGAGCGAACTCTACGAACGCGTCCAGACGGACTGGCTGTTCAACATGCCGTCCCTGCACCTGGCCGAGGCCCAGTGCGCGGGCGGCGGCAGCGCGCACCTCTACGAACTGACCTGGCCGGCCCCCGGCAACGGCGGTGCGCTCGGTGCCTGCCACGGCCTGGACGTCCCGCTGCTGTTCGGCACCTACGGGGCGGACCTGGGACTTCTGCTGTTCGCGGGCGCGGAGCCGTCCGCCGAGGCGCTTTCGCTGTCCTCCCGTTTCCGCGCGTCCTGGACGTCCTTCGCGAGGACGGGCGACCCGGGCTGGCCGGCGTACGACGACGAGCGGCGGCTGGTGCAGGTGCTGGATGCGGAGCCGGTGGTCACGGCGTATCCGGAGGAGCGGTCGCGGCGGCTGTGGGAGGGGTACGAGTTCCTGCCCCTGCCGCTGCTGTAGGGCCTACAGGTTGCCCATCGGCTCGATGTCGACCCGCACGGGCGTCCCCCACACCCGCAGCACCTCGTAGTCGGTGAACTCGTGCACCAGCCGGTACGCCATGGCGGCCCGGGGAGCCTTGCGCTGGGCGGCGATGTACAGCTCGGCCTCGCGGCGGTCCCGGCGCGGGGTGCCGCACAGCTGCCAGGCCTGGCCGTTCCACAGCTCCGCCAGCCAGCGCTGCTGGGGCTGGGGGCGGTCACCGCTCACGCCGTAGCGGGACTGGACCGGCTCGGTGGGCCGGTGCTGCGGGGCGGGGCCGTTGAACTCCGCCCGGCGGGCGGCCCGGCGCCGTGTCTCGCACAGCAGGCACAGGTCGGGGGCGCCCTCGTCGACCGGGCCGTTCGGATGCTCGGGGCAGCGGGTGCTGGGCGCCGCGTTCGAGACGCTCTCCTCCAGCAGGTCCAGGGCGCGCTTCAGATCCGCCTTGACCTCGTGCAGCTTGGCGTCCGGGGTGTCGGAGGTGAGGACTTCCCCGTGCTCACCGAGGAGACGGAGGGCACGGCCGAGGGCGGTGAGCTGGGCGTGGTTCATGGTGTCCATTGTCGTCAGTCGGCGTAGTCCTTGAGCTTCTCGGTGTCCAGGGTGATGTTCACGGGGGCGGGGAGCTCGACGGTGGCGCCCCAGGGGTGTCGGGAGATCTGCTGGTAGCGGCCGTCCTTCGGTTCGCTGTGGACGGTGAGGGTGTGGTTGTCGCGGTCGATGAGGAGGTAGACGGGGATGTCGGCCGCCGCGTAGCCGACGGGCTTGTCGATGCGGTCGCGTTGGTCGGTGTCGCGGTCGTGGGAGGTGATCTCCACGGCCATCAGGGCACCGTCGGGGTCGGACCACTCACCGTGGCCTCGGAAGTGGTCCACTGGCACCAGAGCTCCGTCCGTGCGAGCGCGGCCCTTGCGGTAGGCCTCGGCCTTGACGCCGGACTCGGGCACGAGGTCCAGCTCAGGCCGGTGCTGCATGCACTGGCGCAGCAGCCACATGAAGATCGAGCGGTGGTTGCCGTCCGGCACAGCCTTGACCTCTACCTTTCCATTGATGTACTCAAGCCGCACCGTCTCGGGCGCTACCGCGGCAAGCTCTTCGAACTCGTCCACGTCGAGTGGGCCGTGCCGGATGCACAGGCGCCCGCCCAGGAACTCCAGCCTGTTGCGGATCTCCCTCGGAGCCCTGCTCACGAGTTCGTCGAAGTCCTCGACATCCATCTGCGGGCGGTCGGTCGTGTCTCGGGTCATGGCGTCGCCTCCTTCCCTCCATCGTGCCCCGGGCTGGTGGCGTCGGACCGTAGGAGCCGTCATGTGCGTGCCTTCTCTTGGCGTCGTCGGGACACCTCGGCGCGGATCTGGGCCGCGCGCTCGTGAACCGTGGGGGCGGACAGGGGTGCAGGGGGTCGCGCGGGGGCGCGCTCGCCCCGGCAGGCGCTGCAACGCCCCCCTGGTAGGGACTCCGGACGCCCCGGAGCACCGCAGTTCGCGCACTCCAGAACCCGTAGGGGCGGACGCGGGGTGGGTGGGGGCGGGAGTTTGCTGGTCAGGCGGTTGCGGACCAGGGCGGCCGGGTGGTGCACGGGGGTCGGCAGGCCGGCCGTGAGCGCACGCAGTACGTCCTCCTCCGAGGCGCCCCGCTCGAACCACTCCGCCACCAGTGGGGCGAGCGTCGCGCAGTCGGCCTGTGAGAGCGACAGGACGGGCGCCGTGCGGCCGAGGGCGGCCAGGAGGATGTGGGCGCGGGATCGGGTGGGGCGTGCTGCCTGCTTCGGTACATCGCCGCGAGTGAAGGCCGCCCACCAGTCGTCGTCCCGGGCGGTACGCGAGAACCACGTTCGGGTGATCCAGCGGGAGCTGCCGTCGTCCGCCGTCACACATTCCCGGCCCCGGCGCAGGTGGCCCGCCTGCTGGATGCGGTTGAGGGCGGTGCCGAGGGCGCACTGTCCGTACGGGAGCTGTCTGGCCAGCGTCTTCACGGAGATGTCCGCGCCGTCGGGGAGCCGGTCGAGGTAGGCGGCGATGGCGGCTTCGCGGGGTGGGAGGTGTGCGAAGTCGTGCTTCGTGCTGGGGAGTTGGTCGGGGGCGGAGCGCTTGCCGTAACCCGGGTTCGCCATTGGGTGCGCGGACGGGGAGGCAGTACTAAGCTGGGCGTCAGCCATGGGATCGAACTTGTCCTTCGATCTATGTGGTCAAGCCCCCGCAGGTGTTGGTAGCACCTGGCGGGGGCTGTTGCGTATGCAGGCACGTTAGAGGCCTGTCACCGTCCGTGGCAAGCCGAACGCGTCAAGTCAACACGCGGGGTGGGAGGGCGGGTTGAGGCCCTCTACCCGTTCCTTGAAAAGAGAGCTCGAAGCCCGGGTCCCGAAGCTCAGGCCGTCTCGTCCTTGAGGTTCGCGACGAACGCGGCCCAGGCCGTGGCCCGGAACACGAGCTTCGGGCCTTCGGGGTTCTTGGAGTCGCGGACGGGTGCGACGGTGGGGAAGTCGTGGGTGACTTCCAGGCAGTTGCCGCCGTCGCCGCCGCTGTAGCTGGACTTGTGCCAGGTGGCCGCGCTCAAGTCGTACTCAGTGATGCTCCTCATGGGCGTAATCCTGCGTCATCGCCTCGATGAGGGCCAGAGACTTCTCGGGGGAGAGTGCGCAGGCCGTGAGCAGTTCGTAGGTGAACCTCTGGTGCTTCACGATGGCCGGGTCGTCCTCCAGCCGCCCGGTGCCGACCCCTTCGAAGTAGACCAACGGCGGGGCGTCCTCGAAGTCCATCAGCTTGATGGCTCCCTGCATCGCCGCATGCGCTCCCGCATCGAAGGGCAGCACCTGCACCATGACCCGGCCCCGGCGGGCCAGGCCGACGACGTGGCGCAGCCCCTCTGCCATCACTTCAGGCCCGCCAGTCACTCGACGCAGGGCAGCCTCGTCAACCACCGCCCACAACAACGGTTCTGTTGGATCGTCGAGGATCCGCGCGCGCTCCACCCGCGCGGCTACCAACTTCTCGATGGTCTCCTCCGGTGCGGTCGGCTGATAGGCGCGGCACACCGCTCGGGCGTAGGCGGGGGTCTGGAGCAGTCCGGGAATCAGAAGCGGCGTGTACTCCCGGATCGCCGTCGCTTGCGCCTCCGCCTCCGCCGCCTCCGAGAAGTGCTCCGGATACTTCGACTTCGCCGCCGCCACACAGTTCCGCTGAAAGAAGTCGTCCGTCCCCAGCACCTCGTCCAGCAGCCGCGCGTACTCCCGCTGCATCCTGCGCGTCCCCGCCTCCAACTGCCCGATGAACGACCCGCTCACGAACAGCCGCTGTCCGAGTTCCTCCTGGCTGAGGCCGGCCTTCTCGCGGGCGTGGCGGAGTTCGGCGCCCAGGAGGGCTCGCGGAGAGGAGGACGGGTCGAGGTCCCTGGATCCGGGCATGGGCAACTCCCTGTCGTACACATCGGGTTGTTGGGTCGCCGTATCTGGCCAGGTTAGAGGCGGCTCGGACACGCTGTGTGGTGAATCACAAACTCAGCGTGGAGGTAGGGAAAGGTGCGTTCGACCGAAGAGATCGTGGAGTCGCTGCGGGACGCGCTCGCCGGAGTGGGCGTCGTGCTGCCGTCGCTGGGCGTCGACCCGGTGACCGGAGCGAGCGACGAGCCGTTCGCCCTGGTCGATCTGGGGCGGTGCAACGTACGGACGGCCGAGCACCTGACCGACGTACTGCGCTCGCTGCCCGCGCGGGAGACGCTGCGGGCTCGCGTGAGGCAGGTCAACCGGGAGCCGAAGTCACGGTGAAGTACTGGTGACCGGCGGGCGTACAACCATTTAACCCCAATCGCCGTCGAACTGGCGTATCGCGCGTACAGCGGCGTACGCCCCACCGCACGCCATCCCGGAAGACACATCCTTTTCTCAGAGGGATCCTGTTCATGACGTTCCGTTGGCTGTGCGGTGTCCTGCGCGTGCGCGGGAAGACCGATCTGTTCCTCGTCCTCCTCCTCGCCGCCGGTTTCGCCGCCCTGCCCGTCTTCGCGTTGCTGCCCTCGCTGTGGGGCTTCGCGGCGGCCTCGGCCGTGACTTACGTCGCGGACGAGGTGCTGCACGCGCGGGCCCCCTCCTTCGTGCGGCGGCTGGCCGCCTTGCAGCTGACGCGCACGATGCGGTTCACCGTGCGGACGGTGATGCTGCTCGCCCTGGCCGACCGTATGAACGCGTCGGACGCGGTGCTGGTGACCGCCCTGGCGGTGTTCAGCGCCCACTTCGCGCTGGTGACGCTGTACACGGCGGTGCATCACGCCATCCGGCGGCGGCGCACGCTCCCCGTGGTGGTGCGCAACCTCGACATGAGCGGGGCGGGCATCCCCGAGGCCCCGCCCGCCTTCCTCTACCGGCGCTTCCTGCGCAAGCTGCTGCACTTGGACCTGCCGGCCCACGCCGGGCTGCTGGCCGCGCTCACGGCGGGGGCGTGGCAGCCCGCCGTCGCCGGTTTCGCGCTGACCGCCGGGCTCACGGTGGCCGCCGTACTGGCGTTGCTGGCGCAGCTGCGCCGGGCCCGCCGGACGCCGTCCGACGACCAGGTGATCGCGGAGGTCAACCGGCAACTCGCTGGATACCGGCCGGAGGTGGCGCTGTACTTCAGCTTCGCGTCCGTGTCCCGGGACTTCATGTACCAGGTCAACATGTGGATCGAGACGCTGGAACAGCTCGACCGGCGGCCGCTGATCATCCTGCGGGAGCGGGCCTCGTTCCGCTACCTGAGCCGTACGTCGATCCCGGTCCTGTGCGTACCGAAGGCCGATGACGTGGCGCAGCTGGAGCTGCCCGAGCTCCGGGTCGTCCTCTACCCCGGCAACGCGGGCAAGAACGTGCACATGCTGCGCGTCGCCGAGGCCAAGCACGTCTTCATCGGGCATGGCGACAGCGACAAGCTCGCCAGCAGCAATCGGGTGAGCAAGGTGTACGACGAGATCTGGGTCGCCGGGCGGGCCGGGCGCGATCGCTACCAGCGGGTGCGGCACGCCATCGACGACGGGGCGATCGTCGAGGTGGGCCGTCCGCAGCTGTCGTCGATCCGGCTGCACGCGGACCATGTGCCCGGGCCGCTGCCGACCGTCCTGTACGCGCCGACCTGGGAGGGCTGGAGCGACGACGACTGCCACACGTCCCTGATCCCGATGGGCGTGACGCTGGTGGAGAAGCTGCTCACGGAGAACGTGCGGGTCCTCTACAAGCCGCACCCTCTCACCGGCAAGCGCTCCCGCGCCGCGGCCGAAGCCGACCGGGTTATCAGGGAGTTGCTGCGCGCCGACAACGAGGGGCGGGACGCCGAGGGGCGGGACGGTGACCGGGGTGAGGCCGCGATCGCCGCCGCCCGGCCGCGGCTCGCGGAGATCCAGGTCCGGCTCGGCGAGTTGTCGGGACGCCTCCGCGGCGACGACGCGCAGCAGACCCGCGAGGCGCGCGTCCCGGACCGGAGCGGCGAGGCCGAGTGGCACGCGCTGCGGGCCGAGTGGCACCGGATCTTCTGGGAGAGCCGGGGCGCCGTCCGGCACCACGTGATCGTCAGGCAACTGCCCACGCTCTACGAGTGCTTCGACCAGGCCGACATGCTCATCAGCGATGTGTCGTCCGTGGTCGCGGACTTCGTGGCGAGCCTCAAGCCGTACGTGCTGACCAACGCGGACGACCTGCCCGACGCGGCGTTCCGGGCCGCGTACACCACCGCCGGGGGTGCCTACCTCCTCGACCGCGAGTGCGTCCGGCTGCCGGAGATCCTCCGAGCGGTCCGCGCACCGCTGCACGACCCGATGGCACCCGAGCGCCGCGTCCTCAAGGAGTACGTCCTGGGCCCGGACCACCCCACCTCCACGGAGCGGTTCAACGCGGCCGTCAACGCCCTGGCCGGCAAGGCCGCGGCGGAGCACGAGCAGTGGCGCGGCGACGGACCGCGGGTCGCTGTGGGGCTCTAAGAGGTGTCTGCCCGAGTGGTGCTCGTGGCCGCTGCCAGGGCCGCGCGCAGGTGGCCGTCGGACTCCGCCAGCAGGCGGGCCGCCGTCGGGCCGTCGATGCCGGCCAGGAGGGTCAGGATCGCGTTCTTCACCTCGCCGTCCGTGGCGGCCAGCGCCCGTTCGATCTCCTCGTCCGCCGCGCCGGTGGCGAGGGCGACGATGCGGTGGGAGCGGGCGCGCAGTTTGTCGTTGGAGGCACGGACGTCGACCATCAGATTCCCGTAGGTCTTGCCCAGGCGGATCATCGTGATCGTCGAGAGCATGTTCAGGACGAGCTTCTGTGCCGTGCCGGCCTTCAGCCGGGTGGAACCGGTGAGCAGTTCGGGCCCCACGACGATCTCGATGCCGTGCTCGGCGGCGGCCCCGAGCGGGCTGCCCGGGTTGCAGGCCAGGCCGATGGTGAGGGAGCCGCGGGCGCGGGCGTACTCGACGGCGCCGATGGCGTACGGGGTGCGGCCGGAGGCCGAGATGCCGACCACCGTGTCGTCCGGGGTCAGGCCGAGGTGCTCCAGGTCGGCACGGGCCAGTTCCCGGGAGTCCTCCGCGCCCTCCACCGAGGTGACCACGGCCTGTGGGCCGCCCGCGATCAGCCCGACGACCCGGTCGGGGTCCGTGTTGAAGGTGGGCGGGCACTCGGAGGCGTCCAGAACGCCCAGCCGGCCCGCCGTGCCGGCCCCCGCGTAGACCAGCCGGCCGCCCCGGGCCATCCGCTCGGCCAGGGCGTCGATCGCCGCGGCGATCTGAGGCAGCCGGGCCGCGACCGCCCCGGCGACGGTGGCGTCCTCGCCGTTCATCAGCCGCGCGATGTCGAGGGTGGGCAGCCGGTCGATGCCGGCCAGCTCCGGCCGGAACGCCTCGGTGGTCAGGGACTCCAGCTCGGCTCTGAGACCACGGGGGTTGGAGGTGGAGGTCATGGACGGCTCTTTCCGTGTCTTTCCGGTGCTGGGCGGGGCGGCCTCAGGAACGGTGCCGGTGGGCCAACGCCTCGTACGACGCCGAGAGCGCCGGCGCCGCCGTCTCGTACGTCCGCTGCGCCACCCCCACGAACAGGCAGTCCACCACAAGAAGCTGTCCGGTCCGCGACGACATCGCCGCGGGACGCAGCTCGCTCTCCCGGGCCGTGGACGTGGTGAGGACGTGGTCGGCGTACTGGGTGACCGGGCCGTCCGGGCGGCCGGTGATCGCCACCGTCGTCGCCCCGCGCTCGAAGGCGACCCGCAGTGGTTCGATGACGTCCCCCGTCGACCCGGAGTGCGTGATGGCGATCGCGACGTCGCCCGCGCGCAGTTGGACGGCGTTGGTGACGGCCAGGTGCGGGTCGCTGTGGGCGTGCGCGACCAGCCCTATGCGCAGCAGCTTCTGCGTGAGGTCCTGGGCGACCAGCCCGGACGCCCCGACGCCGTACACGTCCGTGCGGCGGGCACCGGTCAGCGCGGTGACGGCCGCGCCCAGTTGGACGGTGTCGAGACCGGCGGCGGTGTCGGCGAGGGTCTGCTGCTCGTCGTAGGCGAGCTTCGCGACGACGTCGGCGATCGGGTCGTCGACCGCGATGTCCGTCGTGATGGCGGGGGCGCGGCCGGACTGTTGCTGGGCGGCGAGGCCGGCGAGGGCCAGGCGCAGGTCCCGGTAACCCGGATAGCCCAGCAGCCGGGCGGTGCGTACGACGGTCGCCTCGCTGGTGCCCGTGAGCTCGGCGAGACCGGTGACCGTGAGGGCCGCGCAGCCGGCCGGATCGCCCGCGACGGCCTCGGCGACCCGCTGCATGGAACGCGTCATCGACGGGCCCAGCGTGCGGACCTTGGCCGCGAGGGCGGCGGGCGCCGGCGGGGTGCCGAAACTTTCCTTCACTCTTGAGGTCACCTCTGAAAGATATTTTCGGCTCGGCGTCACGGTCAAGAGTGCGCACAATGGGGGTATGGACCCCATCAGCCCCCTGGAGCAGGCCCTGCACGCCGCGCGCGCACTCGTGCTGGCCGACCTCGTCGCGGGACGCGTCGCCGAGGCGGACGTCGTGTCGCTGGTCGAGGAGTCCGTCGTGCAGCGGCGCTGGTGGGTCGAGCAGTGGCCGGAGGGCGCGCAGTACGTCGCCGGTCTGGTCGCGCAGGACGTGCAGGACGCCCTGCTGGAGCGCTACGGCCGCTGGCCGCTGTGCCCGGTGTGTGGCGCCGGCGAGCCGCACGCGCTGGACGTACAACCGGAGTTGGGGCCCGACCCGCACTGGGTGTGCAGCGAGGCGGGCGTGAAGGTCGCGGCGGTCGGGTCGCTGGGCGAGGCGCTCGGCGGAGCGGCGTCCTCGTGACCGTCTACATCGACCCGCCGACCTGGCCCGGCCACGGCCGCATGTGGTCCCATCTGGTCAGCGACGTCTCGTACGAGGAACTGCACGCCTTCGCCGAACGCCTCGGCGTGCCCCGGCGGGCCTTCGAGCGCGACCACTACGACATCCCCGCCCAGCGGTACGCGGACGCCGTCGAGGCCGGGGCCGTGGAGGTCAGCAGCCGCGAGGTGGTGCGGCTGCTGCACGGGGCGGGGCTGCGCCGGCCGAAGGGGCGGACTCAGCCGCGGGGTTCGCGCAGCTCGTAGGTGACCTGCTCGGTGTCCTGCGCGACGGCCTCGAACCCGGCGCGGGCGAGGACGCGGTGCGAGGGCGCGTTGTCCCGCTCGACGTTCGCGACGACCGTGTGCACCTCGTCCCGGGACAGCGCCCACGCGGACAGCGCGCGCAGCGCCTCGGTGGCGTAACCGTGGCCACGGGCCGCTTCGACCAGGTCGTAGCCGACCTCCACCCGCCCCGAGTCGTCCGGCACGCTGTGGAAGCCCATGGCGCCGAGTGCGCGGCCGTCCTCGCGGCGGACCAGCACGTACGTGCCCCACTCCGGGCGGTGGACGCCGTCCTCGTACTGCTTGAACACCAGGCCGGCGCCGATCCGGGTGCCTTCGAGGGGGCCGCCCTCGATCCACTCGAAGCCGCCGTCGCCGACCGTGGCCAGGTCGTTCGCCGCCGCCGGGGTGACGCCCTCCAGCGTGAGCCGCTCGGTGGGGATCACCAGGTTGTTGCTCCACAGCCACTCCGTGACCGGGGCACGTCCGGGCAGGTCACCGCGGCCGGTGGCCCACAGCAGGGTCCGCCACGGGGTCGGACCAGGCTGCACGTGCGGGAAGATCCGGGTGAGGACGAAGTCGCACAGCTGCGGGTCCGGTTCGTACGCGACCCCCAGCCCCTCGGCGATGTCGCGGGTGTGCAGCAGCACCTCGGCCACGCCCATCGCGGCGAAGCCCTCGGGGTTCGCGCTGCGGAAGGGGAACGGGTGGAAGGCCCGCACCTCGCGGGGGGTGGTGCGGATGGCGGCGGTGAGCAGGGCACCGGTCGTCTCGATCACCCGCAGGACACTGTCGTTGCCGGTGTCCTCCTCCAGGCCGAACGCGAAGGGGATGCGGCCCTCGGCCGCGCGTCCGGCCAGCTGGCCGGCGTACCTGAGCAGCGCCACGGAGACGTGCACCGCCGTCTCACGGCAGCTCCACTCCAGTCCCTCGGCGGGCACCGCCTCCCAGTCCCGGTCCACGGCCGCCCTCAGCGCTTCCACGGAACCCGTCACGGCTTCCTGTACACGTTCCCCGCCCATGTCTCCCATACGGGGCAGGCTATGCGGCGGGGTCCGGTCAGAGCGACAGCATTTCCAGCTCGGCGGTGAGGTTGTAGCGGGCCGTGGCCTCCCACTGAGAGGCTCCATACGGCGTCCTGAACAGCCTCGGCAGGTCGAGGAGTTGGCGCAGGATCGCCGCGCGGCCCGTGCGGAAGGCCTCGTTCGGGACGAAGTGGTACTCCTCGCGGACGGCGGCGGTGTAGGCGGCGTACACCGACGGGGGCGAGGCGAGGATCGCCAGGTCGGCGTCGCACAGCACCTGGCCGTCGGGGTCGTCGTCGGCGGGGTCGTGGCCGGCGGTGAGACGGACCAGGCGGGCCACCTCGGCGGTCGTGGCGGCGGACACGCCGGCCTCGGGCAGGGCGCGTTCGGCCAGACGCGCGGAGCGTTCTTCGTTCTCGGAGCGCTCGGGGAGGTAGACGGCGTCGTGGAACCAGGCGGCCAGCCGGACCACGTCCGGGTCGTGCGCGTACTCCTCCAGTACGTCGATGTGGTCCAGGACCGCCGTGAGGTGCGCCACCGTGTGGTAGCGGCGCTGCGGCTCCTGCCAGCGCCCGAGCAGGTCGTCGGCGTACGGGACCGGGTCCGGGCCGGCGGCAGGGCCCCGGGCCGCTTCCAGCGTGCGGACGAAGCGGGCGCGGAGGGCGTCGATATCGGCCATGGGGGCATTCTCCCGCTCGGCGGGGCGTGGGACCTAGCGTGGGTCCCATGACGACTCCTGCTGATGTGCACGACGTACGGGACCCCGAGCAACCCGGGAGGCTGCTCGCGATCGAGCGTGACGCGCTGATCCCGCTGTTGCGGGGCAGGGCCGAGGAGGACTTCGCGCTGCCTGTGGCGGCGTGTCCGGGCTGGTCGGTGCGGTCGGTGCTGGCGCACTGCTCGGCCGCGCTCACCCGGGTGGTGGAGAACCGGTTCGAGGAGGGGGTGTTCTCGCCCGAGTCGAACGACCGGGACATCGCCGAGCGGGACGGCTGGAGCAATGCCCGGGTGGTCGACGAGCTGGAGCGCGGGATGACCGAGGCCGGGCCGGTGATCGCCGGGGCGGGCGGGAAGCTGGACGGCCTCGCGCTGGGGGAGTGGGTGCACGCCGGGGACGTGCGCGACGCCTTCGGCGAGCCCGGCGCGTACGGCGGGGCCGGGCTGCCGGACGCGCTGGCGCTGCTTGCCCGGATCACCCGCGAGCGGGGCCATGTGCCGCTGCACGCCGACCTGGACGACCTGGACGAACCGCTGCGGCTTGGGGAGAGCGGCGGGGAGCGGCCCCCGGGCCGTTTCATCGGGGACGGGCCGACCCTGGTGCGGCTGTACACGGGTCGGCCGGTCGACGGGGCCGAGTTCGAGCTGGTCGGGGTGGAGGCGAAGGACCTGAACATCTACGGCTGAGTCAGGTCCAGGGGCGTGGAACGCGGCGGAAGCGGGCAGCGTAGTCTTGATTGGACTAGACCTGTTAGGGCTAGACCAGTTGTCGTACGCCGACGCCATGCCGACGAAGGGGCCCCATGAGCAAGCGTGCAGTCCTGGAGGTGATCGCCCTCGGCGTCGAGGACGCGGTCGCCGCCCAGGCCGGAGGCGCGGACCGGCTGGAGCTGGTCACCGACATGGCGGCCGACGGGCTCACCCCGTCGGCCGCCACCGTCGCCGGGATCCGGCGGGCCGTCGACCTCTCGCTGCGAGTGATGCTGCGGCTCGCCGACGGCTTCGCCGCGGGGGACGTCGACCGGCTGGCCGGCGTGGCCGCCGGACTCCGGGAGGCCGGGGCCGAGGAGTTCGTGCTCGGGTTCCTCGACGCGAACGGCGCGGTGGACCTGGCGGCGGTGGAGCGGGTCGTCGGCGTGCTGGACGGCTGCCCCTGGACCTTCCACCGGGCCATCGACCGGGCCGCCGACCGGGACGCCCTGCGCAAGCAGCTGGACGGGATGCCCGGGCTGGACACGTACCTGACGGCCGGGTCGGCGGACGGCGTCGACGACGGGCTTCCCGTGCTGCTCGCGGAGGCCGGGCGTGCCGGGGAGCCGGGATATGAGCAACGGTTGCTGGTGGGGGGTGGGTTGCGGCTGGAGCATGTGCCGGTGTTGCGGGGCGCGGGGGTGGACGCCTTCCACATCGGTGGGGCGGTGCGGCCGGGAGGTTGGGGGGAGCCGGTGTCGGTCGGGGCGGTGGCTGAGTGGCGGGCCGCGGTGGACGGCGGTTGAGCGGCGGGCCGCGGTGGACGGCGGTTGAGCGGTGGCGTCAGCCCGCGGGCAGTCGTGCCGCCCCTGGGGGCACCTCCCGGGCCCTTGAGGCACTGGGTGAGGCACGAATGCCCGCAGACAGGCCCTAGGCCAGTTGCGGCGGCAGCGGGGCCGCGTGCGTCACCGTCAGACCCGACACCGCTCGCGTCAGCGCCACGTACAGGCGCCGCAGACCCGTGCGTTCGTCCGGTTCGCCGTCGACCACCGCCCGGGGCTCGTCCAGGACGACGTAGTCGTACTCCAGGCCCTTCGCGAGCGACGCCGGGACCAAGGTCAGGCGGGTCTCCCGGGTCGTCTCCTCGCCCGGGCCGAGGCAGGGGATCCCGGCCTCCGTCAGGGCCGCCGCCAGCTCCGGGATCCGGGCGTCCGCCGCGATCAGGCCCGTCGAGCCCTCGTTGCGCAGCGACGCGCGGCAGGCGTCGACCACATCGGCGGTGCCGGTGACCTCCCGGACCTCGAAGTGGCCCGGGTTCTCACGGATCGACACGACCGGGGTGAGCCCCGGGGCGATGTACGGCAGCAGCCGGGAGGCGTAGGTGATGACGTCCGTCGGCACGCGGAAACCGGCCGTCAGCTCCTCCACCATCGCGTCCGCCTTGCCCAGGTGGGCCAGCGCCTCCTGCCAGCTGCGGGTCGCCCACGGCGTGGTGCCCTGCGCCAGGTCGCCGAGGACGGTCGCACTGCCGGTCGTGCAGCGGCGGCCGACCGCCCGGTACTGCATGGGGGAGAGGTCCTGCGCCTCGTCGAGGACGACATGACCGAGGGAGTGCGTGCGCTGGATCAGGTCGGTGGCCTCGTCGATGAGGACGGCGTCGGCGGCCGACCACTTGGCGGACCTGACGCTGCGCGCCGGCTTCGCCCACAGCACCGCCTTCTGCTCCTCCTCGTCGAGGATCCCCTCCGCGTGCTCGGCGAGGAAGTCCGCGTCCGACAGCAGGCGCAGCACCAGCTTCGCCGGGTCGACGGCCGGCCAGACCGCCTTGACGGCCGCCTTGACCGCGCTGTTGCGGGCCACCGCGTCCTGCACCCGGTCGTCCGGTGCCTCACCCGAGCGCTCCATCTGCACCAGCACGGCGTGCGCGATGCGCTGCGGCAGGGCCTCGCGGGCGGCGCCGTAGCGGATGTCGCGGTCGAGCAACTCGCGGACGATGTCCTCCAGTTCGTACGCCGCCACACGCCAGCGGCGGGAGCCGCGCACCACCACGACCGGCTCGGTGGGCATCGTGACGTGCGCGTAGAGGGCCCTGCGCAGCACCCGCGCCATGCGGGCGTCGCCCTTGACGACCGCGGCCGTCGCGTCGTCCGTCCCCCTGATCTCCACGTGCGCCACCAGGTCCTCGACGGTGGCCTGCTGCACTGTCAACTCGCCGAGCGCCGGCAGCACTTGCTCGATGTAGTGCAGGAAGGACCGGTTGGGTCCGATGACGAGCGTGCCGGTGCGGGCGAGGCGCTCGCGGTGGGCGTAGAGGAGGTAGGCGACCCGGTGCAGGCCGACGGCGGTCTTCCCGGTGCCCGGGCCGCCCTGCACGCACACCGTGCCGGAGAGCCCCGACCGGACGATCTCGTCCTGCTCGGGCTGGATCGTCGCGACGATGTCCCGCATCGGGCCGACGCGGGGCCGCTCGATCTCCTGCTGGAGCAGCTTGCTGGTGCGCGCCGCCTCGCCCGGGTCCGACAGGTGCTCGTCCTCGTACGCCGTGAGGTCGCCTCCCGTGTAACCGAAACGGCGACGCAGCGCGATGTCCATCGGGTCCTTCTTGGAGGCCCGGTAGAACGGCTGGGAGACCGGGGCACGCCAGTCGATGACCATCGGGTCGCCGTCCTGGTCGTGCACATGCCGCCGCCCGATGTAGAAGCGCTCCCCTTCCGCGCCTTCGGCCTGCTCGGCGCCCGGTGCGCGCAGGTAGTCGAGCCGCCCGAAGAACAGCGGCGTGTCGCTGAGGTCGGCCAGGGCCTTGATGCGCTCCTCGATCTGGTGGGCCAGCACCTCCGCGTTGACCCAGTTCGCGGTGACGTCGCTGATGTCGAGGGCCTCGACGTCCTCGCGCATGGCGCGCAGGGCGGAACGGGACGCGGCGAGGTGGGAGCGCTCACGGGAGAGCGGGTCGTCGACGGGCGTGGACAAGGGGGTGCCTCCGGAGGACCTGCTGAGAGATGGCGGTGAGATGCCGGCCGGTTTCCGTCCGGTCGGCGGCGCTCCGTGAGGGAGGCGGGCAAGAGCGGAGATCCTAGAGGAGCGGGCGAGGCGACCGCCAACGGTTTTTCTCGCCCCCCTTTTCTCGCCCCCGTTTCCTGCTCCCCGTTTCTCTCCCCTCGACTCCCGTCCCCCCTTTCTCGTCCCCTAGGGGACGAGACCCTCCTCCCCGAGGGGCCGGCGTCGGTCCGCAGGCGTACGGGCGGAGCACGCGGGTTCGGCCCTCAGGCCGACGCGGACTTTACGTACGGAAACGCACCATGGAGACATGAGCGCAGCAACCATCTCCCCCGCCCCGGCACCGGGCCGCCCGCCCGGCGCCACCGCCGTGGCAGGCAGCCACCGGCACCGCCTCGGCGATGCCCTGCGCGCCGTCAAGGTGTTCGCGGGCGCCGCCTTCGACGTCATCATCCTCGGCCAGTACGGCGAGGAAGTGGGCGTGGTCCGCCGCAAGTGAGCGGCCCCCGGCCGCGAGCGGTCCGCCCGCCTCAGCTCTCCGTTAGCAGCTCGTCCGCGTCCATGATCCGGTACGCGTACCCCTGCTCCGCCAGGAAGCGCTGGCGGTGCGCGGCGAAGTCCTGGTCGATCGTGTCCCGGGCGACCACCGAGTAGAAGTGGGCCTGGTGGCCGTCGGACTTCGGGCGGAGCACCCGGCCCAGCCGCTGGGCCTCCTCCTGGCGTGACCCGAAGGTGCCGGACACCTGGATCGCGACCGTCGCCTCCGGCAGGTCGATCGAGAAGTTCGCGACCTTGGAGACGACGAGCACGCTGATCTCGCCCTCCCGGAACGCGTCGAACAGCTTCTCCCGCTGCGCGTTCGACGTCTCGCCCTTGATCACGGGCGCCCCGAGGTGCTCACCCAGCTCGTCGAGCTGGTCGATGTACTGGCCGATGACGAGGATCTGCTGCCCGGCGAAGCGGCGGACGATCGCCTCCGTGACCTTCCGCTTGGTGTCCGTCGTCGCGCAGAAGCGGTACTTCTCCTCCGTCTCGGCCGTGGCGTACGCGAGCCGCTCCGCGTCCGTCAGATTGACCCGGACCTCCACACAGTCGGCGGGCGCGATGTAGCCCTGCGCCTCGATCTCCTTCCAGGGCGCGTCGAACCGCTTGGGCCCGATCAGGGAGAACACGTCCGACTCGCGCCCGTCCTCACGCACCAGCGTCGCCGTGAGGCCCAGCCGCCGCCGCGCCTGGAGATCCGCCGTGAACTTGAAGACCGGCGCCGGCAGCAGATGCACCTCGTCGTAGACGATCAGGCCCCAGTCCCGGGAGTCGAACAGCTCCAGGTGCGGGTAGACGCCCTTCCGCCTGGTCGTCAGCACCTGGTAGGTGGCGATCGTGACGGGCCGGATCTCCTTCTTCGTCCCGCTGTACTCGCCGATCTCGTCCTCGGTGAGCGACGTCCGCCGCACCAGCTCGTGCTTCCACTGCCGGGCGGAGACCGTGTTCGTGACGAGGATCAGGGTCGTGGACTTCGCCTGCGCCATCGACCCGGCGCCGACCAGCGTCTTGCCCGCGCCACAGGGCAGGACGACCACGCCCGACCCGCCGTGCCAGAAGTTCTCCACCGCCTGCTTCTGGTACGGCCTGAGCGCCCAGCCGTCCTCGGCCAGCTCGATCGGATGCGCCTCGCCGTCGACGTACCCGGCGAGGTCCTCGGCCGGCCAGCCCAGCTTCAGCAGCGTCTGCTTGATCTGCCCCCGCTCGGAGGGGTGCACGGCGACCGTGTCCGGGTCGATGCGGGCGCCGACCAGCGGCGCGATCCGCTTCGACTTCAGGACCTCCTCCAGCACCGGACGGTCGGTGGTGGTCAGGACCAGCCCGTGCGCCGGGTGCTTGGACAGGGTGAGCCGCCCGTAGCGGTCCATCGTCTCGGCGATGTCGACCAGCAGCGCGTGCGGCACCGGGTAGCGGCTGTACTGCACCAGCGCGTCCACGACCTGCTCGGCGTCATGGCCCGCGGCCCGGGCGTTCCACAGGCCCAGCGGGGTCACGCGGTAGGTGTGGATGTGCTCCGGCGCCCGCTCCAGCTCCGCGAACGGGGCGATGGCCCGACGGCATTCGCCGGCCTGCTCGTGGTCGACTTCCAGGAGCAGGGTCTTGTCGGACTGGACGATCAGCGGACCATTCACGCGTGGCACCCTTTCCCACGGCCGGACGGCTCGGACGGCTCGAACGACTCGGCCAAACGTCCAGTGTGCCTGATCGTCGCCGTCCCGAGGGTGTGAATCTGCGCGGGACCGGACCGGCTCCGGTCCTACTGAATGCCTTTTCATCCCAACGTATGGTGTGAATTCTGCTTTTCCACAGCGCCCCCGAGGCCGCTCAAGGGTGGGAACTCCCCGGCGCGGCGTGCATGAACGGCGGTGTGCACCCGAACGGGTGAGACGACGCCCGGGACGGAACGGGCCGTCAGCCCGCGTCGTCGGCGAGTTCCGCGACGCCGGTGATCCGGTGCAGCGGATACGTACGGACCTCGTCCGCCGTGTGGTCGTACGCCGTGACGAAGCCGCCCTCGACGCGGATCGGGGCGATGACCCGCTGGCTGGCGGCGCCCTCGGCGTTGACGTAGCCGATCCACAGGGCCTCGCCGGTCAGGACGGCGGCCTGCATGGTGGCGAGGGTCTCGGCGGAACCCGTGCGGGGCAGTTCGCCGTTGACCTCGGGAGCCGTGCCGGGCTTGCGCGGCGTGGTGGAGGCGAGGTCGCCGGCCCGGATGGCGCGCAGCGCCGCCGCGAGGAGCGTGTCGTCGGGGACCGGCGGGCCTTCCGGCACCGGCTCGGGTGCCGCACGAGGTGGGGTGCGGTGGGCGTGCGCGCGGGTGATCAGGACATCGCCCTCGGCGGACTCGGCGGCCGGCGCGAACCCCATCGCCCGCAGTCCCTCCAGCAGCCCGGCCGGGTCGGTCTGCGCGGCCAGCACGGTCGGGGCGAGCCGGCGCAGCCCCAGGGCACCGGCCCGCTTGTCGGCGAGGATCTCGTTCAGCACCGCGTCGTCGTCGCAGCGGACGTAGGCGGAGGCGGCGCCCACGCGCAGATGGCCGTGCCTGCGGGCCACGTCGTCGATCAGGTACGTCAGTGGCTGCGGCACCGGCGTACGGGAGTGCGCGGCGAGGAAGGCGTGCAGGTCCGAGGCGCTCCGCCCGGCGTCGAGGGCGCGCCGCACCGAGCCGGGCGTGAACCGGTAGACGGTGGCCCCGCCCTTGGACTCGACGTCCGCCAGCACGCCCAGCATGTCGGCGAGCGGACGCCGCAGGGGCCCGGGCGCAACCGCCGTCAGGTCGGCCTGGAGCAGCACGTGGTCCAGCGGCTCGGGCAGCAGGGGCGTGAGCAGCCGGGCCGCGGCGGCGGAGGCGACGGCCTGCTCGGTCGCGGAGAGAGTGGGGACATGCGTGGGGCGGTGGTGGACCGGGAGCTTGTCGCCCGGCCCGGAGGGCTCCGCTTCCGGGCTCTTCGCGGGAGCGGCGGGCGCCCCCAGCAGGGCCCGGCCATGGGCCGACAGCGCACCCCTGCCCGTGACGCCCAGCAGTTCCGCCTCGGACAGGGCCCACTCGGCGAGCCGGCCGCGCAGATCGTCCTCTCGCTGGGCACCGCGCAGGGGCCGCTCCCAGCGCAGCCGGGCCAGCACCGACTCGGCGGCCGGCGCGGCGCCCTCCGGCAGCCCGGCCAGCAGCGCCAGCACCCGGTGCCGCACCTCGGGCGCCGCCGAACGGTCCAGGCCAGGCCCGAGCGCCGACAACGTACGGTCCTTCGCGTCCCGGCCGCCCACCAGCCCGGCCGTGCGGGTCGCCGGGAGCCATGCCGTGACCAGGCGCGACCAGCGCTCGGCGGCGGGCAGTTCCAGCCACTCGTCGTACGCAGGGGTCGCCGCGTACCGCTCGTCGGCCTCCCCGTCGGAGGCGATCAGGCCGGCCGCGAACGCCAGCTCCACCCAGAACGCGGCGACCGGCTCGGGCACGTCGAGGGCGACGGCGGTCCGCTTCAGGTCCCGCACGCTGAGCCCGCCGGCCCGCAGTACCGCCGGCCCGCCCTCGTCCCAGTCCTTCAGCAGCTCCTCGACGGTCGCGAGGGCGGTGTACGCCTGCCCGGCCGCGGTGCTGTCCACAACCTGTGGACGGTGAACGGCGGCGGCCTCGACCGCCGGCGGCACCGGCTCCGGCGTCCGGTGCGCGAGCCCCCGCCGCAGATGCAGGGCGACCTCGCGCGGCAGCACGACCGTGCCGGGCGCCGTCGGCAGCAGCAGCCCCCGGTCCAGCAGCCAGCGCAGCCGGGGCGCCGGATCGGCCGTGACCTGCCCGTACGGCGGCCCCCACACCAGCCGCTCCAGCACCTCGAGGGAGTCGGCCGGGGCCTCGGCGAGCAGCGCGGCCATCCGGCGCCGGTCCGTGAACAGCACGGTCAGGGACGTCACCGCGGAGACCGAGTCGTGGGTCGAGGGCAGCCCGGCGGCCGTGACGATCTCCTGGATGCGTCCCGGGGACATCCCGGCGGTGGCCTCCTGGACCGTCGGGCCGAGCCCCGTCGGCGAGGGGTGCTGCGGCGAGGGAGCCAGCAGCTCACGGGCCGTGCGGACCAGCCGCAGCCGGTCGTCGCCGCCCCAGACCAGGGCCTGCTCGCGCAGGACGCCCACGGCGTGCGGCAGTGCCTGGGCGACGGCCGGGTCGGCGTCGTCCCCGGCCATGAGTCCGAGCAGTTCGTCGTACGTCGCCGGATCGGCGGCGACGGCCAGCGCCTGAGCCGTCTGGAGCGTGAACCGGTCCAGCCGCTCCAGGGCCCGCACGACCGAGGCCCGGGTGCCGGCGCGGGTCGCGAGCTGCGTGAGGTCGGTGGGGACGGGCGTGATGAGATCCGGACGGCTGCGCAGGAGCGCGCCCAGCGAGACGTCGTCCCGCCCGCGGAGTGCTTCCGCGAGGGAACGGGGTGCCGAAGGCCTGTCCTCGGTGCTCATCCGGTCCACGGTAGCGGGTCGCCTCCGGCGGCCGGCGCGACTGTGCGCGGGCGGGCTGGGCCGGTGCCGGGCGGGCTTGTGGGTCCCCTGCTCGGACTCGCGGTACCGTCGAGCGACGGCGTCAGCCAACGCACACGCCCCGGAGGGGACTTCGTGGGGATTGAGAGCGACCAGGTCGTTTACGAGTATCTGAGCCGCGTCGGCGACGTGGCCCAGCAGCGGCAGTTGTCGTCGGCCACGCGCATGCGTCTGGTCGCGGACCTGCGCAACGAGATCGACAAGCGCCGCGCGAAGGCCACCGTCGACTCGCCCGCCGCCGTCCGCCGCATCCTGTCCCGCCTCGGCAGCCCCGACGAGATCGTGGCGGCGGCCGCGGACGGCACGGGCGCGGGCAACGGCGGTACGACGTGGAGCGCCCCGGCCGCCGTGCCCGTACAGCGCGAGGTCCACGAGCCGCAGGAGACGGGCGAGCGGCCGAAGGGTGTCCTGCGGCGCGTCGTACCGCGTCCCCGCCCGGCCCGGCCCGCCGAGGAGTCACACCCCGCCGCCGGGGGCGCGGCCCCGCCGCACCTGGCCGCCGGGCACGAGCTCGGGGACAGCGCCGTCCAGCCGGACTGGTGGCGGGTGGACAGCAGCCCCTTCGGCGTCGGCGACGAAGTGCCGGGCTTCGTGGGTGGCGTGGAGCTGCCGGACCTGCTGAAGCAGCCGAAGCCGAGGAAGCCGGACCTGGAGAAGCCGGCGGCCGACGAGGAGACCGCTCCGGCCGTCGAGGTGGCCGGGGAACCGGACGAGACGGCAGGGACGGCGACCCGCCGGCGTCTGCCGCGCCTGCCCGAGGGCGGCTGGAGCAACCCCCTCCTCCTCGTCGCCGCCGGTCTGCTCGTCGCGGGCGCCGCGCTCGGCAACTGGTTCGTGCTGATCCTCGGCTGGCTCATCGCGTACGCGTCCCGCCGCCTCACCCAGGCGGAGACCAAGTGGGCGGTCGTGATCCTGCCGAGCCTCGCCGTGGCGGGGGGCCTGGTCTGGCTCTGGGGCAGGACGGACGGCCGCTGGGGCACCCCCATCGCCGAGGGCCACATGAACGACGCGGTGGCGGAGACCTGGCCGTGGGTGGTGAGGGCCGCGGCCGTGACATCGGCCTTGTTCCTGGTCTGGCGCTCGCAGCGCCGGCGGTAAGTACTCAGCTGCGGGCAGTCGTGCCTCAGCTGCGGGCGATCGTGCCTCCCCCAGTGCCTCAAGGGCCTGGGAGGTACCCCCAGGGCGGCACGGGTGGGCGCAGCGGCACCCCGCGCCGCCGGGTTGCGCAACGCCCCGTCCTCAGCCCCACACCCCGGGCAGGACGTCTGCCGGCAGGACAGCGGGGGCACAATGACCCACATGGCGATCACCGTCGGCTTCGACCTGGACATGACCCTCATCGACTCCCGCCCCGGCATCCGCGCCTGCTACCAGGCGCTGTCCGAGCGGACGGGGACGTACATCGACGCCGACCTGGCGGTCACACGGCTCGGGCCGCCGCTGGCCGAGGAGCTGGTCAACTGGTTCCCGGCCGAGGAGGTCGAGACCGTGGCCGACGTGTACCGGGAGATGTACCCCGCCATCGCGATCGCCGAGGCCCCCGCGCTGCCCGGCGCCCGGGAGGCCATCGCGGCCGTACGGGAAGCCGGCGGACGCGCGATCGTCGTCACGGCCAAGTACGAGCCCAACGCCAAGCTGCACCTCGCCCACCTCGGCATCGAGCCCGACGCCGTCATAGGCGACCTGTGGGCCGAACAGAAGGCGGAGGCGCTGCGCGAGCACGACGCGGGCGTCTACGTCGGCGACCACGTCGGGGACGTGCGCGGCGCCCGGACGGCCGGCGCGCTGTCGGTCGCGGTGGCCACCGGCCCCTGCCCCGCGGAGGAACTGCGCGCGGCGGGCGCGGACGTCGTCCTCACCGACCTGGCGGAATTCCCCGGGTGGTTTTCGGACTACCGTCCCGCACGCGCCTGACGCCGACCGGCCGCCACGGAACGCAGTACTCCCGCGCCGGCGATCAGGAATCCGACCGCCATGAGCATGCTCAGGCCGAACATGTACGTCGGAAAGGGCGTCGTCCCCAGGAACAGCGGGGCGACCGTGACCAGTGTGGCCACGGCGCCGATGAAGAAGACGATGGCACCGGCACGGACCAGACGGTCACCGGGAGCGGCGGAATTCGTTTGGGTTTTGTCACGCACCCGACCAGGGTAGTTCCCAGCGCGAAGGAACAACCGGGTGACGTCTTGTCACCGGCCTGAAGAGCATTAGCCTTGGTACCGGCGGGTCGTACGACCCGCCCGAGTGCTATCAAGAGCCGTTTCCAGAAGCAGTTTTCCGACGAGTACGAGGACGAGGACAGACGTGCCTACCGGCAAGGTCAAGTGGTTCAACAGCGAGAAGGGCTTCGGCTTTCTCTCCCGCGACGACGGCGGTGACGTCTTCGTCCATTCCTCGGTCCTCCCCGCCGGAGTCGAGACGCTCAAGCCGGGACAGCGGGTGGAGTTCGGTGTCGTCGCCGGACAGCGCGGCGACCAGGCGCTGTCCCTGACGATTCTGGACCCGACCCCCTCGGTCGCGGCCGCGACCCGCAAGAAGCCGGATGAGCTCGCCTCCATCGTCCAGGATCTGACGACGCTCCTGGAGAACATCACGCCGATGCTGGAGCGGGGCCGCTACCCCGAGAAGACCGCCGGCAAGAAGATCGCGGGACTGCTGCGCGCGGTCGCCGACCAGTTGGACGTGTAGACCGCCTACGGGAATCGCAGCGCGTTCGGGCCGAGGGGTGGCACCAGTCCCTCGGCCGCCGCGCGTGTCAGCAGACCGCGTACGGCGGCGTAGCCGTCCTCGCCGAGGTCGGCGGTGAACTCGTTGACGTACAGCCCGATGTGCTGGTCGGCGACGGCCGGGTCCATCTCCTGGGCGTGCTCCATGACGTACGGGCGGGATGCCTCGGGGTCGTCCCAGGCGGCGCGCACGGACGTCCGGACGGAGTCGGCCAGCAGCCGCAGCTTCTGCTCGCCCAGCGACCGCTTGGCGATGATCGCGCCCAGCGGGATCGGCAGCCCGGTGGTGTTCTCCCAGTGCTCGCCCATGTCGGCGAGCTTGTGCAGGCCGTAGGTCCGGTACGTGAAGCGCGCCTCGTGGATGACGAGCCCCGCGTCGACCTTCCCGTCCCGTACGGCCGGCATGATCTCGTGGAACGGCATGACGACGATCTCGACCCCGTCGCCCAGCGTGTCCGCGGCCCACAGCCGGAACAGCAGATAGGCGGTGGACTTCTCACTGGGCACGGCGACCGTGCGACCGGTGAGGTCGACGTCCGGCTCCCGCGTCAGCACCAGCGGCCCGCACCCCCGCCCCAGCGCACCCCCGCACGGCAGCAGGGCGTACTGCTCCAGCACGTACGGCAGCACGGCGTACGACACCTTCAGCACGTCGAACTCGCCGCGCTCGGCCATGCCGTTGGTGATGTCGATGTCGGCGAAGGTCACGTCGAAGGCGGGGGCGCCGGGGACGCGGCCGTGGGCCAGGGCGTCGAAGACGAAGGTGTCGTTCGGGCAGGGGGAGTAGGCGATCTTCAGCTGTTCACTGGTCATGCCGGTTCCAACTCTCCAGTACGGGCACGAGCTTCCCGAAGCCCTCGGTGAGGGCCGCCAGGGCATCTGGGATACGCCAGGCGGCGCGGTCGCGCGGCCCGACGGGATTGGAGATCGCCCGCACCTCCAGCACGGGCACCCCGTGCACGGCGGCGGCCTCGGCCACCCCGAAGCCCTCCATGGCCTCGGCGAGGGCGCTGGGGTGACGTTCCCGGAGCGCGGCGGCCCGCTCGGCGGTCCCGGTCACGGTGGAGACGGTGAGCACGGCCCCGGTACGCGCCCCGACGGCGTCGCGGACCAGCCGTACGAGGTCCGCGGGCGGCCGATGCCGAACGCTCCCGAACCCGAGCTCGGTGACCGACACGAACCCGTCGGGCGTCTCGGCCCCCAGATCGGCCGCGACGATCTCATCGGCGACGACGAGCGATCCCACGCGCGCCTCCGGCAGGAACCCCCCGCCGATCCCAGCGGAAACGACGAGGTCGTAGGGGGTGCCTTCGAGGGCGGCGGCGGTCAGGGCGGAAGCGGTGGAGGCAGCGGCGAGGGCGGGCCCCACACCTGCGGCGATCACATCGAGTGTCGTTCCAACAGACCCTGGCGACAGCTCCCCAAGCGCCTCTGCCACCGCGTCCCGTTCAACAGAAACGGCGGTGGCGACAAGCACCCTGCCCAGCCCGGCGGCAGCGATTACGCGTTCTTCTCCAGCTTGAAGTTCCACAGCCCCGACGCGTCCTTCTCGCCCTCCTTGATGGACACCAGCGTCGAGTTGCCCTGCGCCCCGTACTGCGCGTTGAAGAACACGCTGCCCGGAATGGTGCGGTACGTCTTCGTGCTGGAGTCGGTCAGCGGCTGACCGTTCATCAGGATCGTCCAGCCCTCGTCCGCGATCTCCGGGTCGACCCCGATGCGCACGGTCTCGTCAGGGTCGACGGAGATGCTCTTGATGCCCTTGTCCTTCAGGCACTGGTTGAGATCGGACGGCTTCAGGACATCGCCCTCGCCGCCACACGTGGCCTCGGAGTTCACCGAGTCGTGGCCCACGGTGACCGTGGCCATCGGCGTCGGCTTGTCACAGGCCGAGAGGACGAGCAGTCCGGCGGACACGACGCCGGCGGCGGCGACGGCGCGGCGGCGTCGCACAGCGGATTGCAACCTGGTCATGGGCGAAGGCTATCTGGCCCACCGGCAGGACCGCCCACGCGGGGTACGGCGTGCCCGTACGGCGATGCCGGGCGCAGCCGTACCGCTACGCCACGCGCGGCCGTGCCGCACCCCCGTGCCGGGCCGAGACGATCAGCCCCCGTACGGTCGTCAGCCACCCCGTGCCGACGATCGCGGCGCCCACCGCCAGCCCGAGCGTGCCGTTGAGCGGCATCGCGATGCCGACCGCCCCGCCCAGCACCCAGGCCATCTGCAGCAGCGTCTCGGAGCGGGCGAAGGCCGACGTGCGGACCAGTTCGGGCACGTCCCGCTGGATCAGCGCGTCGAGCGACAGCTTGGCCAGGGCCTGCGCGAAACCTGCGATCGCGGCCAGGCCGGCCACCAGGACCGCTCCGAAGAACAACGCGGCCGTGATCGCCGCGCCCAGCACGCACGCCACGACCGTCACGATGATGATCTCCGGCGCGCGGGACCGCAGCCACGCCCCCACGGCCGTACCGAGCGCGTTGCCCGCGCCCGCCGACACGCCCACTATCCCCAGGGACACGGCGGCGCTCTGGCCGGAGATCGGGTGCTCACGCAGCAGGAAGGCGAGGAAGAAGATCAGGAAGCCGGTGAGGCAGCGGATGGCGGCGTTGGCGG
The DNA here is from genome assembly GCF_056430805.1 of Streptomyces sp. NPDC045955. Classification (NCBI taxonomy): domain Bacteria; kingdom Bacillati; phylum Actinomycetota; class Actinomycetes; order Kitasatosporales; family Streptomycetaceae; genus Streptomyces; species Streptomyces sp. NPDC045955. Next base: position 502,804 of record NZ_JBWKKY010000001.1, on the reverse strand, counting down.
CCAGGGCGTGCGTGACGGCCGGGCCGACCGTGCGCAGCCCGGGGCGCTTCACGGGCCGGCGGTGCGGTCCGTGCAGGTGCTCCTCGTCCGCGGCCAGCAGCGCGGTGTCCTCGCCTTTCGCGGAGTCGACCTTCCCTGGCAGCGTGAACGACAGAAACGTCCCTGCCACGAAGATCAAGAAGGCGCCGTAGAGCGGCCAGCGCGGTCCGACCTGCTGGAGTCCGGCACCGATCGGCGCGGCGATGCCGGTGGCGAGGAGCCCGCCGAGGGTCACGCGCGAGTTGGCCTTCACCAGGGAGAAACCCGGCGGCAGCAGCCGGGGCACGACGGCGCTTCTGACCACCCCGTACGCCTTCGACGCGACGAGGACGCCGAGCGCCGCCGGATACAGCTGGAGGCTGCCGCTGACGACCGCGCCGGACAGGATCAGCGCGAGCAGCGCCCGGGCCAGCATCGCCCCGGCCATCGCGGCCCGGCGGCCGTGCGGGAGGCGGTCGAGGAGCGGGCCGACCACCGGCGCGAGGAGGGTGAAGGGCGCCATGGTGATCGCGAGGTACAGCGCGACCCGGCCGCGGGCCTCGTCGGTCGGTACGGAGAAGAACACCGTCGACGCGAGGGCGACGGTGATCATCACATCCCCGGCGCCGTTCACACCGTGCAGCTCGATCAGTTTGCCGAGGCCGGACTCGCCGGCGCCGTGCGCGTGGGTGGCCTTGCGGATGCCGCGGGCGGTTCCGGTGAACGGGAGGTGTAGGGCACGGCCGACCGCGCGGAGGGAGCCGCCCGGACGGCCCGGCCCGCTCAGTCGTCTGCTTCCCTTGACCCCTTTCGACCCACCGGTCCCGGTGGCGCCCTGGGGCGTCCTCGCGGCTGCCACGACGTCATAGTGCCCCGAGATGGCAGTGGGTAGTGCCATTACCGCTTGTATAGGGCCTGTGGGGTGACTGTCCGGGTTGCGGGGACCCGGTCGGCGCGGTGGTCCGGGGCGTCGGTCAGGACCGTCGGTGTACGCGAAGTGGGGCGGAAGGGTAGCGTGCGTATCTCAGCCATCCCGCAAAATGGATGAAGGACGTCGACGCGGTCCCCTGGTCCGCTCCGTCCGCCCCCTGCGCTGGGAGTGGCGCACACGTGAGACGGCGTATGGAGAGAAGCGATACCTGTGAGCGCAGCGACAACGCGAAGCCGCACCCCTGACCGTCTGTGCGCCGAGGCCGTCGACCTCGCCCGCGCCGCAGCCGAGGAGGCCGCGGCACCAGGAATCGTCGGCGAGCACGTGGAGCTGGTCTCCGAAGGGGATCGCGTTGTCACGCACTTCTTCGAGTGCAAGGAGCTCGGGTACCGGGGCTGGCGCTGGGCGGTGACGGTGGCCCGGGCGTCCCGGGCGAAGATCGTCACGGTGGACGAGGCGGTGCTGCTGCCCGGCCCGGACGCGGTGCTCGCGCCCGAGTGGGTGCCGTGGAGCGAGCGGCTGCGCCCCGGTGACATGGGCCCGGGGGATCTGCTGCCCACGGACGCCGAGGACCTGCGTCTGGAGCCCGGCTGGACCGGCGAGGACGAGCCGCCGCCGAACTCCGTCGTCTCCGACGAGATGGCCGCCCTGGCGGAGGCCGAGGACGCGGAGGTCACGGCGGGGCCCCTGGCCGTCCCCGCCCGCGGTTCGATCGCGGCGGTGGCCGAGGAACTCGGCGTGCGCCGTGCCCGGGTGCTGTCCCGCTACGGCCTGCACATCGCCGCCGACCGCTGGGAGGAAGCCTTCGGCCCCAAGACCCCGATGGCGCAGGCGGCCCCCGCCGCCTGTGTGAGCTGCGGCTTCCTGCTCCGTATCGGCGGTTCCCTGGGCCAGGCCTTCGGCGTCTGCGCCAACGAATTCTCGCCGGCCGACGGCCGCGTCGTCTCCCTGGCCTACGGCTGCGGCGGCCACTCCGAGGCGGCGGTCATGCCCAAGCCGCCCCAGCCGGCCCCGCCGGTCATCGACGAGACCCGCGTGGACCCGTTCCCGCTCCGCCCCGCCTCGGACTCGGGCTCGGTCCCGGCGACGGCGGACGAGGACACGGAGGAACTGGGCCACTCGTAGCCGCAGCCGCATCGCCTACTCGTCCTGCTCGTCCGTGAAGATCTCTTCAGCAGCCGGGACGGTGGCGGCACGGATGAGCCACTGGTCCAGAAGCTCGGGGTCGTCGCAGTTGGTGATCCGCTCGCGGACCTGGTGGGGGACGTGGATGCCGCGCGCGTTCAGGACGGTCAGCACGTCTTTGGCCGCACGCCGCATCTCACCCTCCGCGCGGATTTCTTCCGAGATGTACGACTTGTAGAAGGAGAGGTCCACGGCCACCAGGTTCCTCCACATTTCCGCGGCCGGGTGCTTGCCCAGGCCTTGTGCGATGAGTTCGACGATCGGGTCGGCGATCGGTGCGGTGTGTCCCGCAGGACGGTTGTCACTGCTTTGAGTATGGCCCCGATGTCCGGATGCGAGACGTGGGTGATGGCGGACAGTGTCGCGAGCGCGAGGTCTTTTCGGACCTCGGCCGGGTCGGTGAGTACCGGCATGTTGTGCGGTCCCGCTACCAGCGGGCGCAGGGTGAGCAGGGGCCACTGGCGAGGGCCGAAGTGGACCGGGCGCGCCGCCCATTCCGCGGTGGCGCGGTCCTGGCAGACGACCAGGAACAGCGGCTGGAGCCGGTATTTCGTGAGCAGGTACGAGGCGTAGTACGCCCAGCTCGCGGGCTTGTCCGGGTCCTTCTTGCCCTGCGCCTCGACCCCGAGCAGTAACGGCTCGTCGTCCTCGGTCTCCAGCCGGAGCAGGGTGTCGACGCGGCGTTCCAGGGGGCGGACCTCGGTGAGGTCGGTGGGCAGGACGGTGACCGAGGTGGGCGGGGCGAAGTCGATGCCCAGCACTTCGGCGACCCGGGAGAACAGCCCGGGGTGGTCCTGGAAGATGCGGTGCATCGCCTCGTGGGGCGAGCTGACCATGGGGGTGTGAGGCCTTTCGTCGGGGTCGCGCCGAGAGTAGGGCCGACAACCAGGCGCCACGCCAGCCGAGTTGGTGGTGTTCGCCCGGGCGGGTGAGCGGGCGCCAGGGGTGGGGATGGGTGCGGTTCTTTCACCGTTGTGGTCCTTGGGAGAACGGCGACGGTCGAGGCGGAGGCGGGGCGGCTCAGGACCGAGGCGGACGAGCCGGGGTGGGACGTGGATCCCGACGACGAGTGGGGCGTCGCGGTCATCGCGTCCGCGACTCCAAGCACACCGAAGGCCCCCGGCTCGCCGTCGCCCCCCGCCGCATGGGCGGATTTCGTGACGTTCGCCTCCGGGAGCTGAACCGGGGCCGGACGGCGCGCACGGTCCCGCGCCCCAGGCGGTACCTTCGTCCTCTCGTCGATGAGGAGAAGGAACGTGAGCAGCAAGTTCGTGCGGCCCGCCGCCGAGGGTGCCGATCCGTTCGGTACGGCACGTCTGCGGCGTGGAGTGCTGGACGCCTGGGCCACCAGCCCCGCCCGGTTCCGTGAGGACGCCAACGCCGAGGAGGATCTCGTCCTCGGCGGGTACCGGGACCGGCTCGTCGTCGAACTCGCGCAGAACGCCGCCGACGCGGCGGCCCGGGCCGGGGTGCCCGGGCGGCTTCGGCTCACCCTGCGTGACGGTGTGCTCGTCGCCGCCAACACCGGGGCGCCACTGGACGCGGCCGGAGTCGAGTCGCTGTCCACCCTGCGCGCGTCCGCGAAGCGGGAGACCCACGAGCAGGCCGTCGGGCGGTTCGGCGTCGGGTTCGCCGCCGTCCTCGCCGTGACCGACGAGCCCGCCGTCGTCGGCCGGCACGGCGGTGTGCGCTGGTCGCTGGCCGAGGCCCGGGAGCTGGCCGCCGACACCGCCCGGCACAGCCCCGGTCTCGGGGACGAGGTCCGGCGGCGCGACGGTCACGTACCGCTGCTGCGGCTGCCGTTCGCCGCCGAGGGCACCGCCCCCGACCCGTACGACACCGCCGTCATCCTGCCGCTGCGGGACGCGGCCGCCGCCGACCTCGCCGAACGGCTGCTGCGGGCCGTCGACGACGCGCTTCTGCTCACCCTCGCCGGTCTCGAAGAGGTCCTCGTCGAGATCAACGGCGAGAGCCCCCGGACGCTCTCCCGCCGCACCGACGGCCCCTTCACCGTCGTCGACGACTCCGGCGACGGCGTCACCTACTGGCGCACCGCCGCCGCCCACGGCCCCCTCACCCCCGAGCTGCTCACCGGTCGCCCCGTCGAGGAGCGGCTGCGCCCCCACTGGTCGGTCACCTGGGCCGTGCCCGTGGACTCCGACGGCAGCCCGGCCCGGCCCCGCACCAGCCCGGTCGTGCACGCCCCCACCCCCAGCGACGAGCCGCTCGGCGTCCCCGCCCTGCTCATCGCCTCGTTCCCGCTGGACTCCACCCGCCGGCACGCCGCCCCAGGCCCGCTGACCGACTTCCTGATCCAGCGCGCGGCCGACTCCTACGCCGGACTCCTCGGCGAGTGGCGGCCGGTGACGGCCGGGCTCATCGACCTCGTGCCCGGCCCGCTCGGCAAGGGCGAGCTGGACGGTGCCCTGCGCCGGGCGATCCTGGAGCGGCTGCCGCGCACGTCGTTCCTGCCGCCCGCCGTCGAGCGCCGCGAGCACGACGGCGACGAACTGCCCGAGTCGCTGCGGCCCCGGGACGCCGAGGTCGTCGAGGGCGCCGGCACGGACACGGTGCGGGTGCTCGCCGAGGTGCTGCCCACGCTGCTGCCCGCCGGACTGGAACGCCGGGCGGAGCTGCGCACGCTGGGCGTCGCCCGGGTGCCGCTGACCGACGCGATCGACCGGCTGGCCGGGCTGGAGAAGGAGCCCGGCTGGTGGCGGCGGCTCTACGACAGCCTGGCCGGGGTCGACCCGGATCGGCTGTCGGGCCTGCCCGTGCCGCTCGCCGACGGTCGTACGACGATCGGCCCCCGGCAGGTCCTGCTGCCCGGTCCTGACACCACCGGTATCGACCCGGAGACCCTGGCCCGGCTCGGTCTGAAGGTCGCCCACCCGGACGCCGCGCACCCGATCCTGGAGAAGCTGGGCGCCCTGGCCGCGACCCCGCGCGCCATCCTCACCACCCCGCAGGTCAGGGCCGCCGTCGCCGCGTCGCTCGACGACGAGGGCGGCGCGCTGTGGGAGGAGGACACCCTCGACGCGGAGGAACTGGCCGACACCGTGCTCGCGTTGGTGCGGGACGCCGGTCTGGAGCCCGGTGAGGAGCCCTGGCTCGGCGCGCTCGCGCTGCCCGACGAGGACGGCGAACCGGCCCCGGCCTGCGAACTCGTCTTCCCCGGCGGCCCGTTCGCCCAGGTCATGCGCGAGGGTGAACTGGCCGCGGTGGACACCGAGCTGGCCTCGAAGTGGGGCGAGCAGCCGCTGGCGGCCTGCGGGGTCCTGGTGAACTTCGCGCTCGTCCGCGCCACCGACGTCGTCCTCGACCCCGACGAACTGGAGCCCCGCGAGGGCGATTTCGCCGAGCCCGACGACCCGGGCCTGCTGGACGCGGTCGACGTGTGGGCGGAGGACATCCTCGACCGTTTCCCGGACAGCCCGGTGCCGCCGGTCGCCACCGAGATCGTCGCCGTACGGGATCTGGACCTGGTCGACGAGGACAAGTGGTCCCAGGCCCTGTCCCTGCTGTCGCAGCCGCCCCTGCGGGACGCGATCGTCCAGCCCGTGCGCGTCCTGCTGCCGGACGGCACGCACGAGGTCGTACGGCCGTACACGGCGTGGTGGCTGCGCGGGAACCCGGTCCTCGACGGCCGCCGTCCCGCGGGCCTCCGCGCCGCCGGCGGCGACCCGCTCCTGCGCGGTCTCTACGAGGAGGCCGACGCGACCGGCTTCGAGGACGAGCAGGTGCTGCGGGCGCTGGGCGTACGGACGTCCGTCGCCGCGCTGCTGGACGAGCCCGGCGGTGCCGCCGAACTCCTCGACCGGCTCGCCGATCCGGGGCGCGAGGTGACGGACGCCCAACTGCACGCGCTGTACGGGGCGCTGGCCGATCTGGACCCGGAGCAGGTGACCCTGCCGGACGAGCTGCGTGCCGTCATCGACGGCCGGGTGGAGGTCGTGGACGCGGCCGATGCCGTGGTGTGCGACTCACCGGACCTGCTGCCCTTCACGGAAGGCGTCCCGCTGCTCCCTGTCCGCCCGTCCCGGGCCGCCGACCTGGCCGAACTCTTCCAGGTACGGCGCCTGAGCGAGTCGGTCACGGGGCAGGTCACCTCCGAGGGCACGGAGCACGAAGTCCCGGACGCGGTAAGGGTTCTGCTCGGCCCGCGCACCCCCTCCTCCTACATCGAGCACGAGGAACTCGTCGTCGACGGCGTGGAGATCGACTGGCGGCTGACGAACGACGGTGCCCTGCACGCCTCGACCCTGGAGGGCGTGGCGGCCGGGCTCGCCTGGGCAGCCGGGCAGTGGCCGCGGCGGTTCGAGGTGGCGGCGCTGCTGGAGGATCCGTCGAGGACGGAGGAGCTGGCGCGGGATCGATGGTTCGACTGAGTGGCTGACTGGCCGGGCGCCCGAGTGCCCGGTCTCCTTTCCGCATCCTCACGTGACCAGGGCTGTCCTCACCGGACGGCCCTGGTCGCTTTCAGTTCTTCCTCAGCCCCACCGCGTTCGCCCCGCGCAGGCGTGTCAGCAGCGGCGGCAAGCCGTTGTCGCGCGTCGTCCCACGCCACAGCGCGCAGGTCAGAAGCAGCAGAACGCCCCACCGCCACCGGGACGCGGGAAATTCGGGGGTGAACAGCTCGGCGAACAGGGACAGCCGGTCCGGCAGGAAGGCCGCGCCCAGAACCAGAAGCACCAGCAGGGGCACAGCCGCGACTCCGCCGGTGCTCTCACCCCTGCGTCCCGTGGCCGCCGCCGCGGCAGTCAGCGTCCACGCGGTGAGTGTCAGCGGTTCGAGAAGCAGACCCATGAGGGGCAGCGGCTGGCCGGGTGCCGTGATCAACGGGGCCAGTGCGTACTGCGCAGCGCAGGAGAGCGCCACCGCCGCCAGTGCCACAGCGGCTCGCAGGGTGATGACGCGCGTCCGCGGGTAGGGCAGCGCCCGGGTCATGTCGTCGGCCGGGTCGTCCAGTGCGAACGCCGCTCCCACGACGGCGACCATCACTCCCGCACGCAGTGTGAGTGTGGTGTCCTGGAGAGCGAACTGGGCCCCGGTCAGCAAGGGGATGACCACGACCAGGACCCCGATGCCGGAGAAGATCGGCAGGGGCACCCAGCGCATGCTCCGTATCACGGAGATCGCTACGTCCCATCGGCCGGTGTCCGAGGTGACCGGGGCGTACGGGGAACTCGCGGTGGCCCCGTGGTCCACGGCCCCGCCGGGCCCGTCGCGCCTCATGAGGCGCACGTCGCTTCGTCGGCCGGTGCCGCGGGAGGCTTGGGGAGACCCAGCAGCCGCGCCGCGTCGTCCACCGACGTACCGGGAGCCGTAAGTTCGTCCCATTCGGCGACGACCCGCCGGACCAAGGCCTGGCGGTCCTTCTCCGACTCGGCGAGCATCGCCTTGCCCAGCGCCAGCTCACGCGACCCGAACTGCGGTCCGGAGGCCGCGCTCAGCTGTGGCATGGAGAACCCGTAGCCACCGGTGGTGTGATTCTCGATGGTGCGCAGGGCGAGCCTCGTGTCCTCCGTCGCCTGCGTCGCGAGCCAGAAGACGACCGCACCCCGCCCACCACACGTCTGGGTGAGTCCGTCCCCGCCGATGGGTTTCCCCGTCACGACCCGGAAGGCGAAGGCGGCTGAGAACCCCAGCACCTCGTTCTCGGCGAAGTCGTCCTGTCCACCCGCGGACCAGGAAGTGGCGGCCGAGACCGCCTTGGGGGTGCCCGACCTGCTGTCCAGCTCGTTCCACTGTGTCGTGGGCGCCGCGCCGGACGTGCCGGACTCGTCGGCAGCAGGCACGGAGAGGCGCTGCCGCACCGCGTACCGCTGGGCCGCGGCATCCTTCGACACCGAGCGGAGCTGAGCCGAGGCGACCCGGTGCCAGGCGTCGATGTAGGGGACGAACTCGGAGAATGCGCAGTAGGTCACCTGCCCGCGCCGCTCGCACCGCTGCTCACCGTCGGGAGCGAGGAGAAGCCGTTCCCGCGCCGTCTCGATCCGCTCGGGCACCGGCCGGGTCTGCATGGCGGCAGCCGGTACCGCCAGGGCGAGGCCCACGACCAGGGCGGAAAACCCCCAGCGGCGCGGAACTCCGGTCAGGAGCAGGGTGATGGAAAGGACCGTCAGTGCGAGAGCGGAAAGCCACACCAGGTGCCAGCCTGCGGGGCGGTACACCAGGTCGGACGGCAGGGGTGGCCCGAAGCTGTCCTCCCCCGCGACCAACGACAACCAGCGCATAGGCGAATCCGTGGAGACCAGACCCACCAGGACCAACACGCCCAGCACGGCGATAGCGACGGGGGCCAGGACGACCGAGTGCACCAGTTGTGCCCCGAGCACCCCCAGCCATCCGGCCAGCACGACCACCACGGCGGGGGTGGCGACCTCAGCGATCTCGACGCGGCCGACCGCGCCGTCGGCGGTGGCGAACTGCCCTATGCGCAGGGCGGAGAGCAGAAGGACCACGACCGCCGGCGGCACGCAGGCCAGCAGCAGCGCCAGCGACCGGCGCCACGCCGGCAGACCCAGCGCCTCGTAGGAGCTGATGGTGCCGTACCGGTAGGGCCGCAGGGCGGCGAGATTGGCAGCGAGCATCACGCCTGCCGCGGGCGCTAGCAGCGGTGCCTGCAGTTCGTACGACTGCACGTGCAGGACGGCGTAGTACGCCGACTCGCGCGAGAAGACCGCCTCCCATCCCCACAGGGCGGTGATGAGCAGGAGCGACCCCGCCACCGCAGGGTGCCGGATCATGCGCAGACATTCGGCTCCCGTCATCGCCCGCTCACCCCGCTGCTGACGAACGAGCCCATGGCGAGGAGGTAGCCGTCCTCCAGGGTCGGCTCGACGAGCCTGGCGCCCGGGGGAGGGGAGCCGATGTTGCGGTACTCGCCCTGTCCTATGAACCAGCCGGCGACAGCGCCCGCGCCCCGCTCCGGGCTCAGCCACACCTTGCCCTCGGCAGTACGGGTGAGATCCGCCGGTTCCCCGGTGAACCGGACGCGGCCTTCGTCCAGTACGACGACGCGGTTGCAGAGCCAGGACACGTCGTCCGTCTGGTGGGTGGAGAGCAGCACGGAGTGGTGGCGGCCGAGGTCAGCGATCAGCTCTCGGAATCCCATGCGCTGTTCCGGATCGAGGCCCACGGTGGGTTCGTCGAGGATCAGCAGATCCGGGCGGCCGATCATGGCACAGGCCAGTGCGAGGCGTTGCCGCATGCCTCCTGACAGCGTCTTGATCTTCACGGTCGCCCGGTCGCCGAGGCCGACTGCCTGCAGCACACGGTCGGCCTCGGCCTGGCGCGCGTGGCGGCCCGCGATCTCCTTGAGCGCGGCGAAGTGCAGCGCGAAAGCCCGCACGGTGAAGTTCGGGTAGAGGCCCGGGTTCTGCGGAAGGTAGCCGAGCCGACGCCGCGTCTCCCGCAAAAGCGTCCGGGTCTGAGGCGTACTGCCGAACAGTTCGATTCGGCCCCGGGTGGCGACCTGTACCGTCGCCAGGACGCGCAGAAGGGTGGTCTTGCCGGCACCGTTCGGGCCCAGCAGCCCGGTGACACCCCGGCCGATGTCCATGCTCACATCGCTCAGAGCCGTTCTGTCCCGGTACCGCACCGTCAGATCGACAGTCCGGGCCGTTGGCTGCTTTCCCTCTGGCCCGTCGGTGGACCGGGGATTGAGGTGGGCTTTCATGGGGGCGGCTGATCCTTCCGCCGAACGCCTCTGGGACGGCGTCAGCGATTAGAGTGAGGGAAGTTCCGCTTCCGCGCGCCCATCATGCGCGCGGAAGCGGAACGTTGTGGTTCGTGACTGGTTCAGCAGTTCACCAGGCCACGGAAGTTCGCCTGACGCACGCGCCCCTCACTGCGCCAGTAACCCGCCCTGAGCGTCTTGCACTCACCGTCGACCGCCCAGTCCCACTCGAAGTAGAAGGTCTTCGCGGACGAGCAGGTGTTGTTCGCCTTGGCCCACGTCGTCAGGCCTTCCGTCCAGGTGGACCGCTCGACACAGCTCGGGGGAGCTGCGGCCGCGGCCGGTGCCACGTTGACGCCCGTCACGAGCAGCGCCGCTGCCCCGGCAACGGTCGCTGCCTGGCGGGCGGCGATCTTGACTCTTCGCATGTTGCCTCGCATGTCGGATCGTTTTCCCCCACCGGTTTCGGCGGAGGTGACGTGAGCATGTCCTGCCGACAGCGGGCAGCGCACCGGCCACATGGCCAATACTTCACCGGCGCGACTCGGTGAAGTTCGCCGGAAAACGGTCGAGCCCCCAGGACCGGCTTGGTGTTATGTTCACGGCAATAAGCAGGCTGACCACCTGTATCTGGGGGAATCTTGTTGCACATCCATGTCGTGTGCGGCGCGCGCGCACGAGCGCAACAGCTGATCAGATCATTGACACCGTATGCCTCTGTCATATCTCCGCACGACGCATCCACCAGGAGCGGTCCCGAACCGGGGGCCCTGCTCTTCCTCGCAGACGACCTGGCGCTTCCGACCTCCTTGTTCTCCCATGACGAGTTGGACCGGCTGCCGGCCGTCCTGATGGCTCCCGACGAGTGGCTCTCCCGCTGGCGGCCGTCCCTGGTCGCCCTTCCGCTCAGGGCTACGGTCTCCTCGGGTTCCCCGACACAGGCCGTCGCGGGAGTCCTTCTGGCCGTCGCACACGGGTATGAGGTGCGGCGGCACAGCGACCCGGCCGGCACTCCCGCGTCGGACCTCGCCGATCTGCCCACCCGGGCCTGGGACGTCTTTCGCCTGATGCACCTCGGTTACACGAATCGGGAAATCGCGGCTGAACTGAAACTGAGCACGTCGACGGTCAAGCACTACGTCAGCAGGGTTCTCTGTCTGCTGGGGACACGGAATCGTGTGGAGGCGGCCAGGCTCTACCCCTCGACCGTGCCGGGCGAGCGCCTGGCCCACCGTCCCTGAAGCCACCCGCGATGGGCCATCGCCTCGCCGATGGCCCATCGCGGGTGTTCTCACGCCATGGTCCCTTCGTGGCGGAACGTGTCCGACACCGGGCCGGCCGCCTTGTGAGCCCTTCCGCTCGATTCACTGGTGGCGTTGAAGAGCAGGTACCCCACGGTCGCGAGAACCACGAGAACGACGGCCAGGATGATGACGGACTTCTTACTCTTGATCATGTGACGTTCCTTTCAGAGCGTATGTCTTGGTGTCCGCTGCGGGAGCTGTACGAACCGGTCACTCCTTGCGCTTCGGGGACGGGTCCCTGAACAAGGCGGTCACGGCCACGGCAGCCGCGCACAGCAGCGCGGCCCACAGCCAACGTGAGGGGTTCCAGCCCGCCGACAGCGGCTGCGCGAACGGCTGCAGTCCGGCCGGCAGGGGGAGCAGTGCGGCAAGCAGGACGCACAGCACCGCACCCGGAGCCGCCAGTGTTCCGCCTCCGGTGCCCGAGGTGAGGCGGAGCCCCAGCGCGGCGAGTGCGAGCACCGTGGCGAACAGGGCCGCCGCTTCCAGAGTGAGGCCCGGTCCGGGCAGCAGCTCCCGTGTCTCCGGGGCCACTGCCCAAGTGCCCATCACCAGTACGCCGGTCCAGCCCACCGCCACCGCCACCAGTGCGATGGCGACGCGCAGAGCGCGCGGCACCCAGCGCGGCACGGGCACCACCTCGGTCGTGGCGGCGGCGGGATCGTCCAGCATGAACGCGGTGCCCAGGGCGAGCAGTACGGCGCAGGCCCGGATCAACAGCACCGCGTCGGTGAGCCGCAGACCACCTGAGACTGTCGCGGGGACGCCCACCAGCAGAAGGGCGAGCGCTCCCGACACGAGCAGCGGTGTCGTCCGGGAGGAGCGCAGCGCGTAGGGGAGGAGCTGCGGCCACAGCCGCCCGGCGCTCATCGGCAGCCGCTCTCGTCAGCGGGGAGCCGGGCGGGCGCGCTTACGCCGAGCAGGTCCGCGGCCCGGTCGGTGGAGGTGCCCGGTGCGGTCAGTTCGCTCCAGGCAGCCCTGACACGCGCACCGATCCTCTCGGCGGGCTGGGCGAGCAGGTCCTGCGCGAACTGCGTCTCCCTGCTCTCGAAGTCGAGGCCGGCGGCGGACCCCAGCACCAGCAGGACCGGCCCGCCCGTGCTGCGGGATTCGAGGTCCCGCAGGGCGGCGGCGGATTCGCCGGTCGCCTGAGCGGCGAGCCACAGCGTCAGAACGGCCCGGGAACCGCAGACGGTGGTCAGACGGGGCTCGTCCGGCACGGATCCGGTCACCACGCGGTAGGCGAACAGCACCGAGAACTCGGCCACCGCATCGCTCTCGGCGTCCATGCCCGCACTGCCCGCACTCCACCACGTGCCGACGGGAACGGCCTTGGGCGTGCCCGCCCTGCGGTCATCGGCGTCCCAGGCGGCGTGGGGCAGCGGGACGGCCTTCTGTTCCTCCACGCCCGCACGGAAGACACGCTGCCGCACCGCGTACGGCGCCTTCGCGACGTCGTCCGGGGTGCGTTCGAGGACACCCCTCACCACGCCGTCCCACTGCCTCACACGGCCGGTGAACTCCGGGAACGCGCAGTAGGTCACACCCCCCTGTTTCTCGCACTTCTGTTCCCGGGCCGGGTGCTCGGTGGCCGCGGCCCTGGCACGGGCGACGGCATCGGGCAGCGGCCGCGTCTGCAGCACGCCCGAGACCAGGGCGAGTGCGGCGGCGGCGGCCGTGCATGCCCACAGCGTCCCGGTGCCGTGGCGCGGGCCGTCGGGTACCCCGTCCGGCCTGCCACGCAGCAGGGCGGCACAGGCGAACACCGCGGTCAGCGCGGTGAGCCAGAGCAGGTGCCAGCCGACCGGGCGGCCGAGGAGCGCCGACGGGAGCGGCTGTGCGGACTCGTTCTCGATGGCGACGACGGCGAGCCAGCGCCAGTCGGCGGAGTTCTGCACCGCGGCGACGAGGGTGAAAACCGCGAGCACCGCCAGCACCAGGGGTGCCGCGGCGGCTGAGGAGATCAGACGCGCGGTCAGCACACCCAGGACTCCGGCGAGCAGCACCACGGCCGGCCCGGTCGCCACTTCGCCCCACTGAATGGTGCCGACGGCACCCGGCCGGGCCGCGAGATAGCCGATGCGCGCACAGGCCACCAGCGCGGACAGCACGGCGGCGGGCACCACCGCCAGCAGGTGGGCGAGGGTGCGGGCCCGGATGCCGAGGACCATGACCGCGTACACCGGCTCCACTCCGTGCCGCCGGCTGCGCAGCACACCGAGATTGGCGGCGAGCAGGGTGCCTGCGGCCAGCAGCAGCAGGTGCCCCTGGATGGAGCGGGAACTGTCCTGCAACACCGGGTAGCGGTTGGCGGCGTCACCGGTGACCAGGGCATAACCCCACAGGGCGAGATAGGCGGCGAGCCCGCCGAGCATGACCGGGTGGCGCAGCAGCCGTGCCGATTCGACGCGGGCCAGGGCCAGCACCCCGCCGGGTGCCGGGCCCCGGTCGCCACGCGCGGGAGCGGGTGCGGCCACCCCGGGACCCTCACTGATGGTGGTCACGCGGTTCCCTCTTCCCCGGTCATGGCGCCCAGCAGCAGTAAGTAGCCGTCCTCCAGCGTCGGTTCGACGAGCGTGGCGCCCGGCGGGGGTGTGCCGATGTTGCGCACGGTCCCCACCCCGGTGCGCCAGCCGGCGAGAGCCTGCGGATCCCGTTCGGCACTGCTCCACACCCGGTCCGCCGCGACACCGGCGAGCGCCGACGGCTCACCGTCGAACTTCACGACGCCGTGATCGAGCACGACGACCCGGCGGCACAGCGCGGCGACGTCCTCGGTCTGGTGAGTGGAGAGCAGCACGGTCCTGCCCTCGCCGAGGTCGGCGATCAGCTCGCGGAAACGCAGCCGCTGTTCGGGGTCGAGGCCGACCGTCGGCTCGTCCAGGATGAGGAACTCGGGGTCGCCGACCAGAGCCGCCGCCAGCGCCACCCGCTGGCGCATGCCTCCGGACAACTGCTTGATCTTCTTGCCCCGGCGGTCGGCCAGCCCCACCGCGTCGAGCACCCGGAGGACCTCCTTGTGCCGGGCGGTGCGGTCGGTCATCTCCTTGAGGATGGCGACGTAGTCCACGAACTCGAAGGCGGTGAAGGAGGGATGGAATCCCGGGTCCTGCGGCAGATAGCCCAGGCGGCGGCGGATGGCGAGCCGTCCCTCCGGGGTCCGCGGATCCACGCCCAGGACGACTATGTCCCCACCACCGGGCGGGTGAGCCGTCGCCAGGGTGCGCAGCAGCGTGGTCTTGCCCGCGCCGTTGGGCCCGATGAGTCCTGTGACACCCGGTTCGAGGCTGAGCGATACACCCCTCAGCGCTCGGAAGTTCCTGTAGTCGACGGTGAGTTCGCGGACCGTGACCGCGGCTGCGCTCGTCGGGCTCAGCGGATTCGTCAGGCTCATCGGTATAAGTCCCCCATGGGTGGTTGGTGTGTGCTGATGAGGTCGGGTCGAGTACGCGCCGGGATTCGGGTCAGCGAGCCGGCAGGGTGTAGCGCACGCGCATCACGGCGACCGCGAGCGCGGCAGCCGCCAGTACCGTGGCGGCGCACACCTGCCCCTCGGCGGTGAGCAGGGCATCCTGCACGGGACGGAAGGCCAGCAGCAGACAGCACGTCCAGGCGCCGCCGACGGATCCGGCGGCGACGGCCGGATCGAGGCGTGCGGACAGGGCCAGTGTGAGCGTGGTGAGCGCGAGCGACGGCAGGAGCCAGCCGAACGCCTGAAGGGCCGGTCCCGGCATGGCCACGGCGGTCACCGTGGTGGGCACCAGCGCGGTGGCGACCACCGTGACGGTACGCAGGAGCAGCAGGCGCAGGCCGTGCATCGGAGCAACAAGCGTCATCTCGTACATCGGATCGGCACGCGGCCCGAAGGACGCGGCCACCCCGACGACGGGCAGGGCGGGTGCCACCACCAGGAACGGCAGCGTGGCGGAGGCGGCGTGACCGAGACGGGCCACCACGAGCGTCAGGAGCAGGGTGACCACGGTTCCGACGAGCCACGAGCGGCGCAGCGCCGGAGTCGCGGAGATCAGGCGTGCCGTGTGCTCGGGGATCCGCAGCCACAGCAAGGTGCGTTCGATCATGCCGGGCAGTGGGACGTCCTTGGCGGCGTCGAGCCGGGCCCATCCGGCGTCGGTCCTCGCGCGGTCGCCATAAGGGGCGAGCCGACTCCGGCAGGCCGTGCAGCGTGCCAGATGGGCGTCTGCCTGGGCGAGACCGGGCGAGCCCGGCCGCCCGGCCGCATAGGCCTGGAGTACCGAGTCCGGGACATGGGGGCCGTGCCTCGCCGGAGACGGCTCGCTGGGTGAAGACCTGGAGGTCATGGGCTGCTCCTTTCCTGCAACCGCCCGCTGTGTGTTGCGCATGCCAACTCCCTGCGGAGCTGCCGACGGGCTCTCATGGCACGGGTCTTGACGGTGCCCACGGGGATCCGCAGTGCCTTGGCGGCCTCCGCGGTGGACAGGCCCTCGACCACGGTGGCCTGCAGCACCGCCCTCAGCTCGGCGGGTAACTTGCTCATTGCCTCGGCCAGTTCACCGTGGGGCAGGTCGTACAGCGCCTCGTCCTCGGCGGAGGGGTGCTCCTGGTGCCGGAACCGGCTGAGAGCCTGCACGAGCCGTGCCCTGGCTCCGTGCCCGCGCTGTGCGTCGATGAGCCGGCGCGAAGCGATGCGCCACAACCAGCCGCAGGCGTCCGCGCCCTCCTGTTCGCGATAGCGGGCGCTGCCGCGCCACACCGCGAGGAAGGTCTCCTGCACCACGTCGTCCACGAGGGCGGCGTCGGGGCACCGGTACTGCAGTCGTGCCACCAGCCATGGCTCATGGCGCCGGTAGAGCAGTTCGAAGGCACGGCTGTCGCCGTCCTCCACCGCGCGCAGCAACTCTCCGTCGCTGCGGCCCTGCCTCTCCATGTACGCCACACTCCCTCATCGGACCGGGAGGGGCGATCGGTTCACGGTTCCGCGCATTTTTCAGGCGGCCCCTTGATCAGGCCGGAGAGCAGCGGTCGAACCCACTGCCACAGGGCGGCCCGGCAGTGGCCGCGGTGGTTCGAGGTGGCGGCAGTGCTGGAGGATCCGTCGCGGACGGAGGAGCTGGCACGGGATCGGCGGTTCGACCGAAGCGTGCGGTGGCGTTTGGTCGATCAGTGAAAACGTCTACACAAATTTTTCACCTGCCGTACAACCAAGCCCCTTGCTCGCGAATCTGACCACGTGAGTCAACAGACTCCACGATCACTTGGGCCTCAGGAGCCGACGACGAGCGCCGGGCCCCTCTCCACCTGGAGAACGCATGCGCATCCGAGCCACCGTTGCCGCCGTCACCGGCGCCCTGGCCCTCTCCGCCCTGGCCGTTCCCGCCGCGCAGGCGGATGGCGGGATCGGCGACACCACGATCACCAAGGTCGTGGTCGACGGCGACAACAAGGTGTCCGTGGGTACGAGCGCCGCGAAGACCATCAAGGTCAGCGTGACGGCCCAGGACGACTCGGGCATCGCGGGCGCCGACGAGTTCACACTGAGCGGCCCCGACTACGGCTTCTTCACGACCTCCAAGCCGACGTGCACGGCCGTCAGCTCCACCACCTCCACGTGCACGGCCTCGGTGCTGGTCGATCCGAAGGTCGACTACCTCAGCAACGCCAATGCCGGGACCTGGTACGTCGACGCCCTCGTCAACGCCAAGGACGACGACTTCGTGTGGAAGGAGAAGGCCGGATCCTTCAAGTTCCAGCGCGCCTCCCAGCTGACGGTCAACGCCTCGCCGGAGCCCGTGTACAAGGGCAAGACCATCACGGCCACCGGCAAGCTGTCCCGTGCCAACTGGGAGACGCTCAAGTACGCGGGCTACACCAACCAGCCGGTGAAGCTCCAGTTCCGCAAGGCGGGCACCAGCACGTACACCACGCTCAAGACGGTGTACTCCGACCAGTACGGCAACCTGAAGACCACCGTCACGGCCTCCACCGACGGCTACTTCCGCTACTCCTTCGCGGGCACGACGACCACGCCGGCCGTCAACGCCGCGGGCGACTTCGTCGACGTGCGATAACTCCCTTCCCGCGACGACGACACCGCCGGACCCGGAGCCGTTTTGGGGCCGGCGGTGGCGTCTTCGCGCCGGGCATTGTTCATGCGCGTGTCAAACATGGCGAATGACACGGCAAAACCCGGACCGCGCCGTACAACCTGTCCGGGGTCTCGTGGATCTGATCATCGAGTCAACAGACTCCTAGATCACTTCTCCACCCTGGGGAACACATGCACATGCGAGCCACCGTGGCCGCCGTCGCCGGCGCCCTGGCCCTCTCCGCCCTCGTCGTTCCGGCCGCGCAGGCCGCCGACGCGCCGTCCGGCAAGGCGGCCTTCAGCTCCGCCTCGGCCGACGCCGAATCGGGCACCACCGCGTCGACCCTCGACGTCACCTTCTCCGACATGAAGGTCAACAGCGGCAAGAACATCGTCGTCGGCACCACGAACGTGGTCAGCTTCCCCGTCACCTACACCGTGACCCACGCCGCGGACCTCGACACCAGCTCGGACAACTTCGCCACCGGCCCGCTGATCTACCACGGCTCCTCGATGGACACCGCGGACAACGTCTTCATCAGCGACGACCCGGCCACCTGCACGGCCGCCTCGTCGACCGTCCTCAACTGCAAGGGCGTCATCTTCATCCGCCCGGCCGACGGCGACCTGTTCAACTCCGACGCCGGCACCTGGGGCGCCGGTGCCCTCGCCGTCACCAGCAACGGTGACGAGAAGATGCAGGACGGCCTGGCCAGCACCAAGGTGCAGCGCTACTCCAAGCTGACCGTCAACGCCGGCCCCGAGCCCGTGTACAAGGGCAAGACCATCACGTCCACCGGCAAGCTGTCGCGCGCCAACTGGGAGGACAACGCCTACCACGGCTACACCAACCAGCCGGTCAAGCTCCAGTTCCGCAAGGCGGGCACCAGCACGTACACCACGATCAAGACGGTGTACTCCGACCAGTACGGCAACCTGAAGGCCACCGCCACCGCCCAGTACGACGGCTACTGGCGCTTCAGCTTCGCCGGCACGACGACCACCCCGGCGGTCAACGCCACGGGCGACTACGTCGACGTGAAGTAAACCCCGGCTACGCCGGGAAGCGGCGGTCCACCCACCTCCACAGGAGTTCCAGGGTGGCCGCCGCCACCACCGCGATGCCGACCGCCAGCCACGGCATCGTCACCCCGACCAGCTTGAGCGCGAAGAAGTGCTGGAGCCAGGGCACGACCAGCACCAGCAGGAACGCCCCGCCCATCGCCGCCACCAGGGCGATCCGCCACCAGGTGTAGGGGCGGGCGATGATCGCCAGGACCCAGATCGAGATGAGGAACAGCGTGAGCGTCGCGGCACTGGTCTCCGCGTCCAGCGCGTCCGCGCCCGTGTAGTGCTCCCGGGCGATCAGATACATCGCGAAGGTCGCCAGCGCGGCCACCGCCCCGCCCGGGATCGCGTACCGCATCACCCGCCGCACGAAGTTCGGCTTCGCGCGTTCCTTGTTGGGCGCGAGCGCGAGGAAGAAGGCCGGGACGCCGATCGTCAGGGTCGACAGCAGCGTCAGATGCCGGGGCAGGAACGGGTACTCGACCTGGGAGCAGACCACCAGGATCGCCAGCAGCACCGAGTAGACCGTCTTGACGAGGAACAGGGTCGCGACCCTCGTGATGTTGCCGATGACGCGGCGGCCCTCCGCCACCACCGACGGCAGCGTCGCGAAGCTGTTGTTCAGCAGCACGATCTGCGCGACCGCCCGGGTCGCCTCCGAGCCGGATCCCATCGCTACGCCGATGTCGGCGTCCTTCAGGGCGAGGACGTCGTTGACCCCGTCGCCCGTCATCGCGACGGTGTGCCCGCGGGACTGCAACGCGCCCACCATGGTCCGCTTCTGCTGCGGGGTGACCCGCCCGAACACGGTGCCGTCGTCGAGGACCTCGGCCATCCCCTCCCGCTCGGCGGGCAGCCGGCGCGCGTCCACCGTGGCGCCGGACAGTCCCAGCTTGGCCGCGACGGCGCCGACCGACACCGCGTTGTCGCCGGAGATCACCTTGGCGGCCACGTTCTGGTCGGCGAAGTAGCGCAGCGTGTCGGCCGCGTCCGGCCGCAGCCGCTGCTCCAGGACCACCAGCGCGACGGGCTTCGCTCCCTCGGCGACCTCCGGGTCGTCCAGGTCGCGGTCGACCCGGGCGAGCAGCAGCACCCGCAGACCCTGCTCATTCAGCCGCCCCGTCTCGGCGAGGGCCGGGTCGTCGTCGGGCAGCAGCACGTCCGGCGCCCCGAGCAGCCAGGTGCTGCTCTGCCCGTCGGCCTCGGCGAACGCGGCGCCGCTGTACTTCCGGGCGGAGGAGAACGGCAACGCCTGGGTGCACCGCCAGTCCTCGCCGTCCGGGTAGGCGTCGATGATCGCCTTGAGCGAGGCGTTCGGCCGGGGGTCGGACTCGCCGAGAGCGCCGAGCACCCGGCGTACGTACGTCTCGTCGGCGCCCTGCAGCGGCCGCAGCTCGGTGACGTCCATGCCGCCCTCGGTGAGGGTGCCGGTCTTGTCCAGGCAGACCGTGTCGACCCGGGCCAGCCCCTCGATCGCGGGCAGCTCCTGGACCAGGCACTGCTTGCGGCCGAGACGGATGACGCCGATGGCGAACGCCACCGAGGTGAGCAGGACCAGCCCCTCGGGGACCATCGGGACGATGCCGCCGACCGTGCGGGCGACGGAGTCGTCGAAGGCGTTCTCCTTCACGATCAGCTGGCTGATGATCAGCCCGATCGCGGTCGGGACCATCATCCACGTGACGTACTTGAGGATCGTGGAGATGCCGGAGCGCAGCTCGGACTGGACGAGCGTGAACCGGGAGGCTTCCTCCGCGAGCTGCGCGGCATACGCCTCACGGCCGACCTTCGTCGCCTGGAAGGCCCCGCCGCCCGCGACCACGAAGCTGCCGGACATCACTTGGTCGCCGGGCCGTTTGACGACCGGGTCGGCCTCGCCGGTGAGCAGCGACTCGTCGATCTCCAGCCCGTCGGCCTCGGCACAGACGCCGTCGACGACGACCTTGTCGCCGGGCCCGATCTCGATCAGGTCGTCGAGGACGATCTCGGAGGTGCTGACCGGGCCGGAGGCCCCGTCCCGGCGGACGGTGGGACGCACCTCGCCGATCAGCGCGAGCGAGTCCAGCGTCTTCTTCGCCCGCCACTCCTGGACGATGCCGATCCCGGTGTTGGCGAGGATCACGAAGCCGAACAGGCTGTCCTGGATCGGCGCGACGAACAGCATGATCAGCCACAGCACGCCGATGATCGCGTTGAAGCGGGTGAAGACGTTCGCGCGGACGATGTCGACGGTGGAGCGGCTGCTGCGCACCGGCACGTCGTTGACCTGGCCGCGCTCCACCCGCTCCGCGACCTGAGCCGAGGTCAGGCCGGTCTCGCGTGAGGTGACCGTCGCCGGCCGCGCGGAGTCGGGCCGGGCACCCGCGTCGAGATGCGTCATGCATTCGACGGTACGTGCGGATTTGCCACTTCACCTGCCGAATGCGGGGAAGATCCGACCTGGGAACGACGGACGTCGTGCCCTGGTCGTACGGCAGTTGTACGCCCTCCGAGCCCCGTCGGACCCTGGTGCCACCCGCGGTGTCAGCTCGCCCGGCGCGCGGTGAACAGCAGGTATTCCCACTCCAGGACGGTCCCGCCCCCGTCCGTGCTCAGATCGCCCTCACGGGCGAGGCCCGCCAGGTCGCGGTCCAGGGCGGCGGTGCGCTCGGGATCGCCGGCGATGTTCTTGTAGACGGTGATCGTGGGGCCGTAGCGCTCCTTGAAGTAGTCACGGAACGCCTCGGGTGTCTCGAAGCGGTCGACCCGGACGGTCCGGCGCTCGGCCCGCACGTTCGTGATCCGGTCGCCGAAGAGGGCGCGCACATGGTCCTCGTCCCCCCACAGCGGGGGCGGCTGGGCACCCGGCGGGGGCGGCGGCGCGTACGGCTTCATCGTGGCGAACATCCGCCCAATGAAGCCCTGCGGCGTCCAGCTCAGCAGGCCGATGGTGCCGCCCGGACGGCAGACCCGGGCGAGTTCGCCGGCGGCCTGCTGGTGGTGCGGTGCGAACATCACCCCGACGCAGGACAGCACGGTGTCGAACTCCGCGTCATCGAAGGGCAGGGCCTCGGCGTCGGCCTCCTGCCAGCTCAGTTCCACGCCGTGCTTCCCGGCCGCGCGCCGGCCGGCCTCGAACAGCTCCGGGGTCAGGTCCGAGGCGACCACGTCCGCGCCGGCCAGGGCCGCCGGGATCGCGGCGTTGCCGCTGCCGGCGCCCACGTCCAGCACCCGTTGGCCGGAGCGGACCCCGCACGCCTCGACCAGGACCGCCCCGAGATCGGGGATGACCTCTGCGGCCAGGGACGGGTAGTCGCCCTGCGCCCACATCGCCCGGTGTTTGGCCTTCAGGGCCCGGTCGGCCTCTGCCGCGCTGTCCTGCGTCGTCATGGCTGCGCTCCTCACCGGTGGGGCGGCGGCCGCGACGATTTCGGGCGTTTCGCCGCCTTCCTCCGAGAGTAGGGAGGCGGCGGCTGCGTGTCTCGCCGGGAAGCGGGCAGGAACGTGCCTATTCGGCCGGCGGTGTCGCCGTCCCTCCGGCCGGCGGAGTGGCCGTCACCTCCTGCTGGGCCGCCGCCCGCTTGATCGCGGCCTCGCGCCTGCGGACGTACCAGATGCCGATCAGCCCCAGACCGCCGCCGGCCAGGCAGGTCCACACCCACCAGGTGTGGCCGTGGTCGTCGAACCAGCCGTAGAAGGGGAGCTGGACCAGGAAGAGGACGAACCACAGGATCGTGCCGCCGGTGACGGTGGCGACCACGGGGCCCTCCAGGGGCTCCGGCGCCTCGTGTCTGGGGGTCCATTTCGCCATGGGGACAGCTTACGAGGCGATCAGGTCTACGCGCGCAGATGTGCGATCCAGGCCTTATATGTTCATACTGAAACGGTTTGTGTCTGACCGCTTCTCTTCGTAGGAAACACCAAACACATGTCCTCCTCGGCTCCCGCCAAGGTCCCCGCCCCTGAACAGCCGGGAGCCGGGCCCACGTACGGCGCACTCGACCGCTTCTTCCGGATCTCCGAGCGGGGCAGCACGCTGTCCCGTGAGGTCCGGGGCGGCCTCGCCACCTTCTTCGCGATGGCCTACATCATCGTGCTGAACCCGATCATCCTCGGCAGCGCCAAGGACATGTACGGTCACCAGCTCGACAACGGGCAGCTGGTCACCGCGACGGCTCTCACGGCCGCGCTCGCCACCCTCCTCATGGGCGTCATCGGCAACGTGCCGATCGCGCTCGCCGCCGGCCTCGGGGTGAACTCCGTCGTCGCCCTCCAGCTCGCCCCGCGCATGTCCTGGCCGGACGCGATGGGCATGGTGGTCCTCGCCGGGTTCGTGGTCATGCTGCTGGTCGCCACGGGGCTGCGCGAGCGCGTGATGAACGCCGTCCCCTACGGGCTGCGCAAGGCCATCTCCATCGGCATCGGCCTGTTCATCATGCTGATCGGTCTCGTCGACGCCGGTTTCGTCTCCCGTATCCCGGACGCCGCCCGGACCACCGTCCCGCTCCAGCTCGGCGGCGACGGCCACCTCAACGGCTGGCCGGTGCTGGTCTTCGTCCTGGGCGTGCTGCTCACGCTCGCCCTGATCGTGCGCAAGGTCTCCGGCGCGATCCTGATCTCGATCGTCGCCATGACCGTCGTGGCCGTGGCCATCGAGGCCGTGGCCAAGGTGCCGAGCTGGGGTCTGACCACCCCGAAGTGGCCCGGCAACCCGGTCGCGAGCCCCGACTTCGGGCTGGTCGGGCAGGTCAGCCTGTTCGGCGGCTTCGAGAAGGTCGGTGTGCTGACCGGTGTGCTGTTCGTCTTCACCGTGCTGCTGTCGTGCTTCTTCGACGCGATGGGCACGATCATGGGCGTCTCCGACGAGGCGAAGCTGACCGACGCGCAGGGGCAGATGCCCGGCATCAACAAGGTGCTGTTCGTCGACGGTCTCGCGGTCGCCGCCGGCGGTGCCGGCTCCTCCTCGGCGACCACCGCCTTCGTCGAGTCCACGGCCGGTGTCGGCGAGGGCGCCCGGACCGGTCTCGCGAACGTCGTCACCGGTGGCCTCTTCGCCGCCGCCCTCTTCCTGACGCCGGTCGCCACGATGGTGCCGTCCCAGGCGGCCACCCCCGCCCTGCTCGCGGTCGGCTTCCTGATCCTGGCCGGCTCGGTCAGGGAGATCGACTGGGCGGACCACACGATCGCCATCCCGGCCTTCGTGACGATGCTGATGATGCCGTTCACGTACTCGATCACCAACGGCATCGGCATGGGCTTCATCACCTTCGTGGTGCTGCGGGCGGCGGCCGGGCGGGGCAAGGAGGTGCCGACGGCGATGTACGCGGTGGCGGCGGTGTTCGCGTTCTACTACCTGATGCCGGCGCTGGGTCTGACCTGATCCTGGTCCTCGTCGCCCGAGTCGGGTGACCCGTAGAACCTCTCCGTCTCCTCGACGGCGGCCTGGAAACGCTGGTCGAAGTCATCGCGAATGAGCGTCCGGACGACATAGTCCTGGACGCTCATTCCCCTTTTCGCGGCTTGGTGGCGGAGCCGCTGAAGCAGCTCGTGGTCTATTCGCAGGCTGAGCACGCTGGTCCCCATGCCCATGAGGGTCGCGGCACCGTTCGGTCCGGTGTGTCCTCTTCCGCGGCCGGATCACCCATATGAGTGATGTCACGGTTCAGTGGCCAGGGTCACGGGCATCTAGGTGCACCCCGGGTGGTACTTAGCGAGAGTAATGAGTTACGCTAAAGAACATGCCGGACCTCAGCCATGGCGACGACGTAGCCGCCGTGAACTCCCTCCGATCCGCCGTGATGCGGCTGTCCCGTCGGCTCAAGCACCAGCGGGTCGACGAGTCGCTCAGCCCCACCGAGATGTCGGTGCTCGGCACCCTGTCCCTGTGCGGCAGGGCCACCCCGGGCGAGCTCGCCCGCAAGGAGCATGTCCAGCCGCCCTCGATGACCCGCATCGTGGCGCTGCTGGAGTCCAAGGGACTGGTCCGTCTGGAGCCGCACCCCGAGGACCGGCGCCAGAAGGTCGTGACGCGCACCGAGCAGGCCGAAGCGATGCTCGAGGAGAGCCGCCGCAAGCGGAACGCGTTCCTGGCCTCGCTGGTCGAGAACCTCGACGAGGACGAGTGGGCCAAACTGCGCGCCGCCGCCCCCGTGCTGGAGAAACTCGCGCATCTGTGATCCGTAGTCGTCGCCGCGAGTGAGCCGTAGGGGCGCGACGGTGTCGAGGGGCCGAGCGCGCGGAGGCCCGAAGGGGTGAGCACGGTCGGCCCCTCGACACCGGCTCCAGCGCCCCGAAGGCGAACGAGCAGAGAAAGAGGAGGCGAACCCTTTTGAGTTCGGGACCCGGAGCAGCTTCCGCCCCCGCACCTGATCCCCACGACTCCCCGCCCACCTCCGACCCCCGCCCCTCCGACGCCACCCGGCCGGTCCGCAAGTCCTCGATGTTCTCCTCCCTGAAGGTCAGGAACTACCGCCTGTTCTTCATGGGACAGGTCGTCTCGAACATCGGCACCTGGATGCAGCGCATCGCCCAGGACTGGCTGGTGCTCAGCCTCACCGGCTCCTCCGCGGCCGTGGGCATAACGACGGCACTCCAGTTCCTGCCGATGCTGCTCTTCGGCCTCTACGGCGGTGTCCTCGTCGACCGGCTGCGCAAGCGGCCCACCCTGCTCGTCACCCAGTCGGCGATGGCCCTCACCGCCCTCGCCCTCGCCGCCTCCGTCCTCACCGGCCACGTCCAGGTGTGGCACGTGTACGTCGCCGCCTTCGCGGTCGGTCTCGCCACGGTGGTCGACAACCCGGCCCGGCAGTCCTTCGTCTCCGAGCTGGTCGGCCCGGGGCAGCTGCAGAACGCGGTCAGCCTGAACTCGGCGAACTTCCAGTCCGCCCGCCTGGTCGGCCCCGCCGTCGCGGGCATACTGATCACCGGCGTCGGCACCGGCTACGCGTTCCTCTTCAACGGCCTGTCCTTCGTCGCGCCGCTCACCGGCCTGCTGCTGATGCGCGCCCGCGAGCTGCACGTCGTCGAGCGCGCCCCGCGCGGCAAGGGGCAGCTGCGGGAAGGCGTGCGGTACGTCACCGGCCGCCCGGAGCTGATCTGGCCGATCGTCCTGGTCGGGTTCGTCGGCACCTTCGCCTTCAACTTCCCCGTCTACCTCTCGGCCTTCGCGGACGACGTGTTCCACGCGGGCGCGGGCGCCTACAGCATGTTCAACACGCTGATGGCGGTCGGCTCCGTCGCCGGCGCACTGCTCGCCGCCCGGCGCGGCACGGCCCGGTTGCGGCTGCTGATCGCGGCGGCCATGGTCTTCGGCGCGCTGGAGATGCTGGCGGCGACCACCCCCACCCTGTGGATGTTCGCCCTGCTCATGGTCCCGCTGGGCCTGTTCGGCATGACGGTCAACGTCACGACGAACACCAGCATCCAGATGTCCACGGACCCGGCCATGCGCGGCCGTGTCATGGCCCTCTACATGATGGTCTTCCTCGGCGGCTCCCCGGTCGGCGCGCCGATCGTCGGCTGGATCACCGACACGTACGGCGCCCGGGTCGGCCTCGCGGCCGGCGGTGCCGTCGCGGCCGTCGCCGCGGCCGTGATCGGCCTGATCCTGGCCCGCGTCGGCAACCTCCGCCTGTCGGTCGGCTGGCACCACGGCCACCCACGGGTGCGGTTCGTCCCGCGGGAGCGCCAGGAGGCACTGGCTCCGGCGGCGTAGGGCGGCATGGGCGCGAGCCCGGCCGGGAGGCTCACACCCGTTTGGCCGGCAGCCGGCCCGGCCGGCTGTTCTCGCCGACCGTGAAGGCCTCGGTCCGGGTGAAGCCGTTGGCCTCGTAGGAGCGGACGAGCCTGCCGTCGTCACCGGCGTAGCAGTCGACCCGCAAGGGGCCCACCCCTGCCCGCCGGGTCACCTTCTCTGATGGTGATCTCCATGGCCGCATGGTGCCAGGCTGGAGCCATGAGACTCTTCGCCGCCGTGCTTCCCCCTGACGGGGTGGTCCGCGAACTCGGTGCCGTGGTGAACGCGTTGCACAAGCTGCCCGGGGCGGACGGGCTGAGGTGGACCGGCCGCCCGGGCTGGCACTTCACCCTCGCCTTCTACGGCGAGGTCGACGACGGGCTCCTGCCGGAGCTGTCGGCCAGGCTGGAGCGTGCGGCCCGCCGTACCGATCCGTTTCCGCTCGCCGTGCGGGGCGGCGGTCAGTTCGGACACGGGCGTGCCCTGTGGGCCGGGGCGGAGGGGGACCTGGCGACCCTGCGGCTGCTGGCCGAGCGGGCGGAGGCGGCGGCGCGCCGGGCGGGCGTGGCGATGGGGGAGCACCGGCGGTACAAGCCGCACCTCACGCTGGCGCGCAGCCGGGACGCCTTCGACGTCCGGGCCTGCGTCGAGGCCCTGGACGCGTTCGCGAGTCGCACCTGGACGGTGGAGGACCTGGTGCTGGTGCGGAGTAATCTGCCGACCTCGGGGGTCGCGGGCGAGCAGCCCCGCTATGAGGCGGTCGCCCGCTGGCCCCTCGGCGGCGCCGGTTAGGCTCGGGGCGTGGACCCGAAGACCCGGAACCGGATCATGGCCGGTGTGCTCGTGCTGATGTTCCTTGTTGTCGCCTTGGCTTCCGTGCTCGGGAGGTAGGGCGGCGGCCGGGGAACTGCGGACGGATGCTTTCCGGCTGCGGGCCGGTGGGGGCTTGCCGCGCAGTTCCCCGCGCCCCTTGATAAGGAGGGCGTCTTCTACCAGGCGAAGGCCTCCGGGCTCGGCCCCGGCCCCGGGAAGATCTCGTCCAGGCCCGTCAGGAGCTCCTCGGACAGGTCCAGCTCGGACGCGCGGACCGCGGAGGCGAGCTGTTCGGCCGTGCGGGGGCCGACGATCGGGCCGGTCACGCCGGGGCGGGTGAGCAGCCAGGCCAGGGCGGCCTCGCCGGGCTCGACGCCGTGCTTGTCGAGCAGGTCCTCGTAGGACTGGATCCGCGTGCGGGTGGCGGGGTCGTTGAGCGCGTCGGCCGCGCGGCCGGAGGCGCGGCGCTTGCCCTCGACCTCCTTCTTGAGGACACCGCCCAGCAGACCGCCGTGCAGCGGCGACCAGGGTATGACGCCGAGGCCGTAGTCCTGCGCGGCCGGGATGACCTCCATCTCGGCACGCCGCTCCGCGAGGTTGTACAGGCACTGCTCGCTGACCAGCCCGATGGTCCCGCCCCGCCGGGCGGCGATCTCGTTGGCCTGGGCGATCTTGTAGCCGGGGAAGTTCGACGACCCGACGTAGAGGATCTTGCCCTGCTGGACCAGGACGTCGATCGCCTGCCAGATCTCCTCGAAGGGCGTGTTCCGGTCGATGTGGTGGAACTGGTAGACGTCGATGTAGTCGGTCTGGAGCCGCTTGAGGCTGGCGTCCACGGCCCGCCGGATGTTGACCGCGGAGAGCTTGTCGTGGTTGGGCCAGGCCGGGCCGTCGGCACCCATGTTGCCGTACACCTTCGTGGCGAGGACGACCTTGTCGCGCCGCCCCTCGCCCTTGGCGAACCAGGTGCCGATGATGCTTTCGGTACGGCCCTTGTTCTCGCCCCAGCCGTAGACGTTGGCGGTGTCGAAGAAGTTGATGCCCGCGTCCAGTGCCGCGTCCATGATGGCGTGGCTGTCGGCCTCGTCGGTCTGCGGGCCGAAGTTCATGGTGCCGAGGACGAGCCGGCTGACCTTGAGTCCCGTGCGTCCGAGCTGCGTGTACTTCATGCTGCCCAAGCCAACGTCTTGAAGTGCGCTCCAAGCAAGCGGCTTCTCACGTCGGCGTGCGGTCCCACTGCGAGGCGTGGTCAGTCGCGGGGGAAGGTGTCGGTCTTGAGGGCGAGGTCGACCATCGTGCCGGTCAGGTCGATGTCGGTGCCGAAGTCCACAGGAGTCCTTGTCTCGTAGTCGCCGTCCTTGGGGTCGGTGTAGACATAGCACCTCCCCTGGTAGGGATCGGCGATGACGTAGACGGGGACCTTGGCCTCTGCGTACGCGAGCTTCTTCGGGCCGTAGTCATTGTGGGCCGTACCCTCGGAGATGACCTCGGCGACGAAGTCGACGTCCTGGTAACGCCAGTGGCCCGTGTCGTCCTTCTTCGCCGATTCCTTGAGCAGCGCGATGTCCGGGCAGAAGCCGTTCTCGTGGCCCGGGAAGTCGATCCGGACGTCCGAGAACACCTTGACCTCCCTCCCGAACCTGTCCTCGAGAGCCCAAAGGAACGCGCGGATGATCAGCCAATGAGTGTCCCGCTGCGGCGTCATATGGACGTTGCCCCCGACGATCTCGACCCTGTATCCCTCGGGGACGGGCATCCGCTCAAGGCGCTCGAACCACTCGTCGAGGCGCTCGGTGTTCGCGTCGGCCATCTTGATCCTGTCTTCAAGGACGGTCATCGTGGCGCTCCTCCCCGGCTGCCCCACGGACAGGCGCAGCCGCGCAGTACAACGATACGCACGGTGACCACGACACGGGGAAGAGCGCATATGCCAGAGCAGCCCGGCACCGACCACCTCGTCGAGCTCCTCCGCACCACCCTCGGCGACTGTGTCCTCGGCATCTACCCGCACGGCTCCGCCACCCTCGGCGGCCTCCGCCCGCACAGTGACATCGACGTCCTGGCCGTCGTACGGGAGCCCACGACACACGCCCAACGCCGGGCCCTGGTCGAGGAGTTGCTCAAGGTGTCCGGCGTGGACGGGCGGCGGCACGTGGAGCTGATCGTCGTCGTACAGGACGACGTACGGCCCTGGCGCTACCCACCCACCTGCGACTTCCTCTACGGCGACTGGCTACGGGACGACTACGAGCGCGGAGTGACCCCGGCCCCCGAGCACAGCCCCGACCTCGCGCCTCTCCTCACGATGGTCCTGCGCGCCGACGCCCCGCTCCACGGGCCGCCGCCCGCCGAGCTCCTCGACCCCGTCCCGCACGACGACCTCCGGCGCGCCCTCGTCGCCGGCGTGCCGGAGCTGATGGCCGACCTGGACTCCGACACCCGCAACGTGCTGCTCACCCTCGCCCGGATCTGGACCACGCTCACCACCGGGACCATCCGCTCGAAGGACGCGGCAGCCGCGTGGGCGCTCGACCGCCTCCCCGCCGAGCACCGGCCCGTCCTCGCCCGCGCCCGGGCCGTCTACCTGGGGGAGGAGACGGAGCGCTGGGACGACCTGGCGCCCCGGCCCTGCGCGGAGTTCCTGACCCGGATGATCACCGAGAGTCACCGCTCGTAGGGCTCGCCCAGGTCCCAGGCCTGGTACATCGCCTCGGCGAAGGCCGCCGCGATCTTGTGCTCGCCGCTGTCGTTGGGGTGGGTGCCGTCGTAGGTGTCCGCGTCGATGTCGTACGACGGTGGGGGCGAGGCCAGGAGGACGGGCGAGCCGGCCTCGTCGAGGTCCGCGGCCGTCTTCGCCAGCAGTTCGTTGAAGCGGGCGACCTCGGCGGCGAAGGGCGGGTCGGACTGGGCCCGCACGTTCGGGGTCACCGGCAGCCACACCATCCGCACCCGCCGGTTCGCCGCGCGGGCCTCGGCGGCGAAGGCCCTCACGTTCTCGGCGGTCTGCTCGGCGTTGGTGTAGAAGCCCAGGTCGATCAGGCCGAGGGAGACCAGGAGGACATCCGCGCGGCACGACCGCACCGCCTCGCCGATCAGCGGCGCCATGTGCAGCCACCCCTCGCCCCAGCCGGCCAGGTGCGCACGCGGGAAGTCCGGGTCGGCGTACGCGTACGAGGTCGGGGCGTCGGCGAGTTTGTCGTGCAGCGTCTCGCGCGGGCCGACGAGGGTGAAGGGGCCGCCGTAGGAACGGCACAGGTGCTGCCACATCCGGTAGCGCCACGTGTGTTCGCCCGCGCTCCCGATCGTCATGGAGTCACCGACGGGCATGAACCTGAGCACCCGCTCATCATGAACGATCAGACGGCCGGACGGGGTGTGAGTCGGGCCACGCACCGGTCTCCGGCGCCGCGGCCGCCTCGAACGCGGTGCCCTCGAACCAGGCGAAACGATGGAGACCGCGGCTCAGGCGATGCGCCACGACCTCGGGGTGTCTCAGTCCGCTCGCGGGCCGGTGGCAGAGTGAGCTGGATGATCGGCCGCCTGTACACCGTTGTCATCGACTGCCCCGACCCGGATGAGCTCGCCGGTTTCTACGAGAAGCTGCTGTCGCTCTCACGGCAGGCGGACACCGGCGACTTCGTCGTGCTCCAGAATGCGGCGGGCGCCCCGGTGGTCGCCTTCCAGCGGGTGGACGACTTTCGCGCGCCGCGGTGGACGGATTCCGCGCGCCCTCCGCACATGCACCTCGACGTGATGGTCGCGAACCTCGATACGGCTGAGGCCCAGGTGCTCGCCCTCGGTGCGAGGCTGCTGGATGGTTCGGACAGGCCGATCGGCTACCGCGTCTACGAGGACCCCGTCGGCCATCCCTTCTGCCTGATCACCCCCGAGGGAGCCTGACCGCCACTGCCTGTCCCAGCTGCCGGCCTGCAACGGTCAGCTCAGCTCCTGAGGGCGTCGTCCGCTGTGCCCGTGATCCGTTACCGGCGATGAACCGCGCAGCGGGATGGCAGGCTTGAGGGCATGCGCCGACCGTTCGCCACCCTCGCCGCGGCCCTTCTCATAGGCGCCTTCGCCGTGCCCGCCTCCGCCGCCGACGGCGACGAGGACTTCACGATCAAGGATCCGCGCATCACCGAGTCCAGCGGTCTGGCCGCGTCCCGGCTCCACCCCGGCATCTACTGGACGCACAACGACAGCGACGACGGCCCCTACATCTACGCCGTCGACAGCAGGACCGGCGAGACCGTCGCCCGCCTCACCCTCACCGGCGTCGGCACGCCCCGGGACGTCGAGGCCATCTCCGTCGGCCCGGGCAACCGGATCTACGTCGGCGACATCGGCGACAACCTCGGTGGCAGCTGGCCCCACGTGTGGATCTACGAGCTGCCCGAGCCGAAGACGCTGAAGGACCAGACGATCCGGGCCACGCAGTACGTCGTGAAGTACTCCGACGGGCCCCGCGACGCCGAGTCCCTGGTCGTGCACCCGAAGACCGGCCGGGCCTACATCGTCGACAAGAACGAGAAGGGCGGGCACCTGTACGAGGGGCCCGCCGAGCTCTCCGCCTCGGGCACGAACGTCTTCCGGCCCGTGGCCGCCGTGCCCGACCTGGAGGCCACCGACGCCACGCTCTCCCCGGACGGCGAACACCTCGTCGTACGCAGCTACTTCGGCGCGATCGCGTACGACTGGAACGGCGGGAAGATCAAGCGGAAGGAGCGGCTCGGCGTGCCGTTCCTCGGGCAGGGCGAGTCCGTCACCTACACCGCCGACGGGAGGCGGCTCATGTACGGCGCCGAGGGGGCCGACAGCTCGGTGGAGGGCCAGGACGCGCCCGGTGGCTCCGGATCCTCGTCCGAGGCAGGGAGTTCGTCCGCACGCAGCGACGGTGGCAACGGCGACGGGCTCGGCGGCGATCTCAAGACCGGCGCCATCGCCGTGGCCGTCGTCTGTGTCGCCCTGCTCGGCCTGCGCGGGCTGAGGCGGCGCAGGTAGCAGCCGGACACAAAGCCGGACACAGAGACGGAGACGGAGACGGAGACGGCGGCGGCCTACGGGGAGGCCGGCGTGCCTCGGAGTTGCGCCACCAGCACCTCCAACCCAACGGGAACCGGATCACCTGGCGACGAAAGCCACCCGGAACATCTTCGGCCACCACTTGCCGGTGAGCAGGAACTCATCGGTGCCCGGGATGGCGGCGATGCCGTTCAGCACCTCGGCGGGCTGCCGCTCCTTCGAGGACAGCAGCCCCGAGGCATCGATCTGAGCGGTGACCGCGCCGGTGCCCGTGTCGACGCGCACGATCCGGTCGGAGGGCCAGACATTGGCGTACACACGGTCGCCCACGCATTCCAGCTCGTTGAGCTGCGGCACCGGACGGCCTCGGAGAGTAACGAGGAGCTCACCGGTCGCGGCCAGTGTGCGCGGGTCCCGGAAGGTCAGCCGAGCGGAACCGTCACTGGTGACCAGCCGCCCGCGCCCCGGCTGGTGGCATACGCCCCAGCCCTCCGCCGGGTAGGGGAGACGACGCAGCTCGGCCAGGGTTGCGGCGTCCCGTTCGATCGCGATGTGGTCCCGCCAGGTCAACTGCCACAGCGTCGGTCCGAGGACGGTGACCCCCTCCCCGAACAGCGGTGCCGGCAGGCCGACACGGACGGTGGGACGCCGGCCGGGCGGCCCCCGGCGGATCGACGACTCACCGGCCATGCCCGTCCCCTCGTAGAGGGTTCGCCCGGCCATCTCGAGGCCCTGCGTATAGGCCTTCGGGTCGTGGGGCAGGACGTCGAGGACCCTGACCCCGAGTTGCTCGACCGGTCCCGTGGCAGGCCCGGCCGCGACCCGCGCTCGCGCTGGTGAGCGATCGTCGGCCTGGCACGAGGTGAGCAGTGTCGCGCCTGCCAGGGCCGCGGCCGCGATGGCCGGTAGCGCCAGCAGCGCACGCGTCCGCGCGGACCGGACCGTCGGCCGGGAGAGGCGAACCGCCGCGCCGGGTCCCCGATGCCCGCGCACGCCGGGCCGGCGACGCGGCGCCTGCCCGGAGAGGCCCGGGCCGGTCGTACGGCCCGGGCAGGCCACGGCGTCCCCCCTTCGCTCAGTGATGGTCTCCCCCCTCGTTGGCAGCCGCCGGGGTGGTGTCCTTCGCCGTCGGCACGGCCGGCGCGGGGAAGGTGTCGATCGTCGCGGGCTTCCCGCGGCGGCGGAGCCGGAGCCGTGGCCGGGGCGTGAGCCGGGCCAGGAGCCGGAGCCGGTCCCGGCGTCCCGAGGTCGTGGGCCGGTAGTCGTACCCGTAGCCGTACTGCTCGCTGTCGCGCTTCGCGGGCACCATGTTGAGGACGCTGCCGAGCACGGTGGCGCCGACGTCCTGCAGGGCGCGCACGGCGTCGGTGACTTGGCCCCGGGAGCTCTTCGCGTACCGGGCGGCCAGCAGGTAGCCATCGACCGCCGCGGACATCGCCGGGGTGTCCGCCACCGGGAGCACCGGAGCGGTGTCGATCACCACATGGTCGAACCTGTCGGCGAGCGAGCGCACCACGGCGCGGAACTGCGCCGAGCCCAGCATCTCCGCCGGGTTCGGCGGCAGCACCCCGCTGGCCAGCACCGAGAAGGAGCCCGCCGACTGCATCACGTCCTCGGCGTTCGCCTGGCCGATCATCACGGTGGTCAGACCGGCGTCCTGCACCAGGCCGAGCGCGCCGGCCACGCGGGGGCGCCGCAGGTCCGCGTCGACCAGGCAGACCGAGGAGCCGAACTCGGCCAGGGAGGACGCCAGGTTGATCGAGATACTCGTCTTCCCCTCGGCGGGCACCGCGCTGGTCACCGCGATGACCTTGGGCGGAGCGTCGATGTCCACGAACCGGAGGTTGGTGCGCAGCCGTCTGAAGTCCTCCGCCCGCCGGCTGAACGCGTCGTCGTCCGTCGCCACCGCGTGCCGGGAGGCGCTCTGGTCGAGGACGACGCTGCCGAGTACGGCCGGTCCGCCGGTGTCGGCGAGACACCGGGCGAGGTCACCGCGGCTGCGTACCGAGGTGTCCAGCGACTCCCGCGCGACCGCCAGGCCGGTGCCGAGGCCCAGACCGGCCATGAGCCCGAGTGCGAGGTTGAGCACCAGATTCGGGGAAGCCGGCTTCTTGGGCTTGCTGGCGTGCTCGGTGATGCTCAGCCGGACGGGCGAGTGCCGGGCGCCCTCCGGTTGTTCGATCCTGGCGATGACCTCGGCGAAGCGGTGGGCGACCGCGTCGCTGATCCGGGCCGCCCGGGACGGCTGGGTGTCCGTGACGGTGATCTTGAGGAGGACCGTTTCCAGCGGTACCTCCGTAGTGATCTTCCGGGCCAGTTGCGAGGGCGACATGTCCAGGCGCAGAAACTCGATGACCGGTTCGGTCACGCGGGGGCTGGTGGCCACTTCCGCGTAGGAGCGGACGCGAGCCTGGGCGAAGGTGTTGCCCTGATTGAGCTTGACCGTGTCGTCCCAGTCCTGCAGAGACACGAAGAGCGTCGAGGTGGCGCGGTACTGCGGTGTGATGGTGTGGGTGACGAACGCGCCGACCGCTGTTCCCAGCAGACCCAGTGCCACGATGGCGCGCCAGCGCCTGACCAGGAATCGAAGATAGTCGGACAGATCCAAGGTACCCATCCCAAAGTGTGCAGGGAGCGACAATAGCGACATTCATTAGCTGAGTGATCGTATCCGTGATATGCGGTGAAAACGTGCATGAGTGACCGTCTTCCGCCGAGTCGGCCGGACCGGGTCAGCCCCCGCACGGACCACTCGGGAGCACCCTGGCGTGCAGGGGAAGCACCAGCGGCTGACGCAGCACGAAGGGAGAACGGTCCTCAGGGCGCTCCAGCAAGTGGAGTACGAGGGTGCGTGTGGCGCCCGCGGGCAGCTCGACGCCGAGTGAGAAGACCGGGTGGCCCCGCTCGGCGCCGTGACTCAGCTGAGCGGGGCGGCCGTCCAGGGTGGCACCGGAGAGGGTGGCCTCCGAACTGGCGTAGTAGGACACCAGCAGGCGGTTGTCACCCGGCCGGGTGTCGTAGGGCGGGTCGTCCACCCGCTGGACGACGTACGGCGGGAGTCCCGACACCGGGGCCCGGTTGGTCAGGCGCACGGTCACGGTGACCTCGCGCCGGCCATCGACGCACCGGCCCGGTGCCCACACGAGTCGGCGGTCGAGGTAGTAGTCGAGCTTCGTACCCGCCGCGTTGTTGACGACCAGTCCGGCCAGCGGAACGGATCTTCCGGGCAGCGCTCCGCCGAACGACCGCGCCAGGAGCTCGCGCTGCTCCGCCGAGTGCCCACTCCACACCTTGATCCGTCCCTCTTCCAGCTGCCGGTGCAGTGCCGAGAAGAGGGCGGTCCGGCGTGCGGGTTCGGCCGAGGCGCCGAGCAGCCGGATGGCCACCGCACGCGCCACGTCGAGGAAGTACGCCTTGCGCTGCCTGAAGTTCGGGTGGCGCGCGTAGCTGGCGCGCTCGCTGACATCCACGACGTTGTGGGCGGTGATGGCGCTCCCGTCGCGCGTCCGGGCAGGGCCGGAGGCGGCGAGCAGCCCGGAGACCGCACCCGGGTCCAGGCCGAAGGCGCCGTCCACGCGCTGGCCGCTGTGCCGCTGCCACGCCGCGGCCCAGATCCGCGCCGCGTACGGGAAGTGCGGGCTCATGTTGGAGTTCACCCAGGTCCGGGTCGGGGCGCTGGGGCCGTAGAGCCCGTGGAACTCCGCTCCCAGGTCCACGTCCGCGTACGCCTCGCTCAGTTCGGTGTCGTTCCCGAAGTGCTCGAAGCCGAGTCGGCCCCGGTCCGCCCTGAGCACCGCGAAGGCTCCGGGCAGCCCGCCCGTGCCACGAGCCTCGGCGGTGTTCTCGAACACCACCAGATACCGCCGCGGTCCGTCCGCTCCGAGCATCGTGGGCATCAACCGGGCCGCCGCGGCGGCATCGTGCGTGAGAGGGGCGATCCGATCGAGCTGTCGTGCGAGTCGGGTACGCGCCCGGTCGGTGGCCGGCAGCCAGGTGCCGTGCGGGAGGGCGTCGACATCGGTGCGTACCCCCGACGCGCTGCGCGAGGCCTGTCCGAGAAGGGGAGCCACACGGCGCAGCGCGGAGAGGTTCAGGTGCCCTCCGTCGTCCGTCCCGGTGGATTCCAGCTCCGCGACGGCGTGCGCCAAGGGGGAGAGCACGTCGTGGGTCAGCCGGTCGGAGGCCTCCGCGATACCGCGTACGGTACGGACAGGGCCGCCGAGGAGGGGCAGATGGGCCGCCGGGAACCAGGCGGGGCCGGTCGTGAGCCGATGCGCTCGGGCGGTGTGGCCGGCGGCGTCGCGTACCGCGTCCCGCGCTGCCGCGGTCAGCGTCGCCGACGGGGCGGCCGCGGCGGCCGGACCCGCTGCCGGCTGCGCGAGGTGCTGCCCGCGCAGTGTCTCCAGACTTCGCTGTGCGGCCAGCAGCTCGTTCCGGGCGAGCATTCCGGTGACCGCGATCCAGACGGCACCGGCCAGGAGCAGTCCGGCCGCGGCGTACAGCGGCATCCTGACGCGACGGTCGCGCAGTCGGCGGACGATGACGGCGGGCAGGGTCCACTCCTTGCACCGGCGTGGAATCCACCGGCCCCGCTCCGTACCGAGCGGGGGTTCCTGCCTCCACGGCGCACCCCGGTGAGTCCTGGACATCTGATGTCACTCCCTGGCTGATCTCGTTCGCTGGGGTCCGGGGCTCCGCAACGCCCCGCGGGGGCGCCGGATGTGGAGGTGAGTCGCACCGCGCGACGCGCGGGCGCCGGCTCAGTAGGCGCCGTCACCGCGCAGCACGGCGGGGAGGGTCCGGCAGAGGATCGCCAGATCCAGCCTGATCGACCAGGTGTCGACGTACTCGAGATCCAGACGCAGGGCGTCCTCCCAGGAGAGGTCGGACCGTCCGCTCACCTGCCAGAGTCCGGTGATCCCGGGCCGGACCAGCAGACGGCGGCGGGCCTCCCCGGTGAACGCCGAGTCCACGACCGGGAGCGGACGCGGACCCACCAGCGACATCTGCCCCCGCAGCACATTGACCAGCTGCGGCAGCTCGTCCAGGGAGTAACGGCGCAACCAGCGCCCGGCCGCGGTCACCCGCGGGTCCTCACGGATCTTGAAGAGGTGCCCGTCCGCCTCGTTGCGTTTCTCCATGGCGGTGCGCAACCGCTCCGAACCGACGTGCATCGTCCTCAACTTGAGGACATCGAACTCCTTGCCGCGCCAGCCGGTGCGGCGCTGGCGGAACAGCAGCGGGCCCGGGCTGTCGAGCTTCACCGCGACGGCGGCGGCGAGCAGCACCGGCGCCACGCACAGGAGCAGGACGGCGGCCCCCACGCAGTCGATGAACCGCTTGGCCGCCCGGACTCCGCCGCGCGCCCGCCCACAGGGAGTCGGCCGGTGAGGAGCCGTCTTCTCAGCGGATACCGGCATCGCGCATCCCTTCGTCTTCTGCGGCAGAACGGGTGAAACGCGCCCTGGCTGGGGGCATTGGGGCCCGCCTGACGTATCAAACGGTCTATTTCTGACTAATGAATAGAAACACGACATCGATCTGAGCTTCGGCAATGACACCGAAGCTCGCCCTCGTCCACCTGCTTGGACGGGGCGGCCGAGAGGACCTGCATGCGTGCAGTAGTGACGGGTGGGGCTGGGTTCCTCGGCTCCCATCTGTGCGAGCGGCTGCTTCAGGAGGACCACGAAGTCGTCTGCGTGGACAACTTCCTGACGTCCAGCCCCGAGAACATCGAGCACCTCATGGGCGACCGGCACTTCCAGTTCCGCCACCGGGACATCACCCAGGGCGTGGACGAGCCCGGGTCGGTGGACGCCGTCTTCCACATGGCGTCACCAGCCTCGCCCGCCGACTACCTGAAGCTGCCCCTGGAGACACTCCGGGTGGGCTCGGCCGGCACCTGGCACGCCTTGGACCTGGCCGCGGCCAAGGGCGCCCGCTTCCTGCTGGCCTCCACCTCCGAGTCGTACGGCGACCCGCTGGTCCATCCTCAGCCGGAGAGCTACTGGGGACATGTGAACCCGGTGGGCCCGCGTTCGGTGTACGACGAGGCGAAGCGCTTCGGTGAGGCACTGACGATGGCGTACCGCAGGAGCCGCGGTGTGGACGCCAAGATCGTGCGCATCTTCAACACCTTCGGGCCGAGGATGCGCCCGGACGACGGACGGGCGATCCCCACCTTCATGCGCCAGGCGCTGAGCGGGGAGCCGATCACGGTCACCGGTGACGGCAGCCAGACCAGGTCCCTGTGCTACGTCGAGGACGTGGTCGAAGGCCTGTTGCTCATGATGGCCGGCGACCACGGCGGACCCGTCAACCTGGGCAATCCCCACGAAGTCACCATGCTGGAGCTGGCGCAGTGGATCGGCAAGCTCACCCGGTCGCGCTCCGAGATCACCCTCATCCCCCGTCCCCAGGACGACCCCGAGCGACGGCGTCCGGACATCACCCTGGCCCGCGAGCTGCTGAACTGGGAGCCCACGACTCCTCTGGAGCGTGGCCTGGGCGAGACCGTCACGTACTTCCGCCGACGTCTGTCCGTCGGGGAGTGCGCCGGGAGCGGCCCGCGGCCCGCCGGATCCACGCCGAGCTCCGCCGCCGCCTCATGACCGCCCCTCCGAGCAGTCGAACGATGCCGGTGACCGCTCCCGTGGTCGAGTGCCTCGGTGTGCCCATCACCGCGCACACCCGCGACAGTGCGGCCCGCCATGTCGTGCACCTGGCCGGCCGGATGCGCGAGGCACGGCAGGGACTCACCGACGAACCCGGCGCCTCCGGCGGCCCGCGCGGCAGTGACGTTCACCTGTCCAACGCCTACACGCTCGCCCTGGCCGACCGGGACCCCGAGCTGCGCGGCATCCTCCGCTCAGCCTCCCTCAACCTCCCTGACGGGCAGCCGGTCGTGTGGGCCAACCGGCTGCTCTACCCGAGCACCGCCCTGCCGGGCACACGGGTCTACGGCCCCGACCTCCTCACGGACGTCTTCGCCCTGACCGAGCACACCGACCTGAACCACTACCTTCTCGGCTCCACGCCCCAGGTCCTCGACGCACTCCACCGGGAGCTGCGGCGGCGCTATCCCGGGGCGCGGATCGCGGGCACCAGTTCCCCGCCCTTCCGTCCCCTGACCGCCCACGAACGGCGGCAGCAGGTGGAGCAGATCCGCTCCGCCGCGGCCGACATCGTCTGGGTCGGACTCGGCACCCCCAAGCAGGACCGCTGGGCCGCCGAACTGTGCGACGCACTGCCCGTGGTGGCCGTGGCCGTGGGCGCGGCCTTCGACTTCGTCGCCGGCAACAAGCCGCAGGCACCGCACTGGATGCGGCACAACGGACTGGAATGGCTGTTCCGGTTCGGCTGCGAACCCCGCCGCCTGTGGCGCCGGTACCTGTTCGGCAACGCGCGCTTCGTCCACGGGGTGGTGCGCCAGGCGACACAGCCGGTGCGAGCGGACAGCGGTGCGGTGATCGAGGCACCCGGTCGCCTGAATTCGGGCCGCCTCGCCCGCCGTGGCCGAAAGACTCCCGCCAGGGTTCCCGAGGTGCGGTCATGACGATCACTCCGGTGAGCCCCCGAGACGCCCGGCGGCGCGTCGTCGTGGTGCAGCCCTACGTCCCCGGTTACCGGACATCGTTCTTCAATCACCTGCAGGAACGGCTGAACTCCGAGGGTGTTGCCCTGGAAGTGCTGTACGGGCTCGTACCGCCGCAGCAGGCGGCCCGGCGCGACGCCGCTCCCTGCGCCTGCGCGGTACAGGTACCTTCGCGACGGCTGCCCGCTCCCGGCGGACGGTCTCTTCTCTGGCGTCAGGTGACGGACCGGGCCGCTTCCGCCGATGTGGTGGTACTGGAGCAGGCACTGCGGAATCTGGAGGCCTACCCGCTGTTGTTGCGCCAGATGGTCCGACGGGCCGGGGGACACCCGCCGCGGATCGCGTTCTGGGGCCACGGGCGCACCTACACCAAGAAGACGAGCCGGTTCCAGGAGGTTGCCAAGGACGCCCTCACGAGGCAGGCCGCCTGGTTCTTCGCCTACACGGAAGGGGGAGCCTCGTACGTCAGCTCGCGGGGCTTCCCCCGCGAAAGGATCACCGTCCTGCGCAACTCCGTGGACACCACGGAGCTGACCGTCACGCGTGACCGGGCGGACATCCAGGGCACGCCCGAACATGCCGCAGCCGCCGCGCTGCGCGAGCGCCACCGTCTCCAGCCGGGACGAACAGCACTGTACGTGGGGGGACTTGACGCCCCCAAGCGAATCCCCTTCCTGCTCCAGTGCGCGCGGCGGGTCGCGGCCGGGCTGCCGGGCTTCAAGCTGCTGGTGGCGGGAGACGGTGTCGACCGGTCCCTGGTGGAAGCCGTGGCCTGCGCACCGGACAGCCCGGTGGTGGCTCTGGGCCACCGTGCCGGCCAGGACGTCGCACTGCTCGGAGCGGTGTCGGACGTCATGCTGATGCCCGGGCGGGTGGGCCTGTGCGCGGTGGACTCGTTCGCCCTCCGGACACCCATCGTCACCACCGACTGGCCATGGCACGCGCCCGAGTTCGAATACCTGGAGCACGGACGAAACGCCGTTGTCAGCCGAGACGATCCGCAGGCCTACGCGGTGGCGGTGCAACAGGTGCTGAACGACCGTTCCCACCTGGAATCTCTACGCGAAGCGTGCCGCAAGGACGCCGCCACCTACACGGCGGACGGCATGGCGGAGCGCTTCTGTGGCGGGTTGCTGCATATTCTCGGGAGCAGTGTGTGACCCGACTTGAGGAACTTCACGGACCGGCGAGCGAATCAATGAAGGGTGTCAGTGAAATGACGGTTCCAAGGTCGCCGGACAGATGGACGAATTCGCGCGCATACGGTGTCCTGCCCGTTCGGCTCCGGCGCTCGATCACCAAGCCTGTCCGCACCATGCGGCCATGGCTCTACGGGCCATGGCCCGCCGCCCTCAACGGGCAGCGATTCCGTCAGAACCTGTTCCGCTCCCTGGTGCGCGAACTCCAGCCCCGGGCGGTCTTCGAATCCGGAACCTACTGCGGAGGGTCGACGCAGTTCCTGTGGCACCTGTCCGGTGCTCCCGTGTTCACCGTCGAAAAGAATCGCGGATTCGCGCGCTGCGCCGCGATGCGTTTCCGCGGAAATCCAGACGTCCGGGTGCTCAACGAGGACTCCCGGGATGCTCTGCGGACGCTGCGTGACTCCGCCCGGTTTCCCCGGTCGCGCGTCCTGTTCTACCTGGACGCCCACTGGGAGAAAGATCTTCCCCTCCGGGAGGAAGTCGACATCATCACCAAGGCGTGGACGGACTCGGTCATCGTCATCGACGACTTCAAGGTCCCCGACGACGCCGGGTACGCATTCGACACCTATGGCGACCTGCAGCTGTCGATGGAGTATCTCGGGGACACCGTCGCGCCCTACGACACGTTCTGGCCGAACTGCCCGTCCGGCATGGAGAGCGGGCGCCGGCGCGGGTGCGTGGTGCTGGCCGCCCCGGGCGTAGCGCAGCAGGTGTCCGAGCTCCCTGAAGTGCGTCGCGCCGATGCTCTCGCAGTGCCCGAGCGGTGAGGCGAGGACCGGGAGGGAAGGCCATGGGGCAGTCGGCGGCACCCGTGACGCGGGTGGTCGTGCTGATCGCCTGTCACAACCGTCGCGAGACCACGGTCCGGTGCCTGCGGTCGCTGATCGGGCAGGGCGGACCCGAGGTC
Source organism: Streptomyces sp. NPDC045955 (assembly GCF_056430805.1). Lineage (NCBI taxonomy): Bacteria > Bacillati > Actinomycetota > Actinomycetes > Kitasatosporales > Streptomycetaceae > Streptomyces > Streptomyces sp. NPDC045955. Next base: position 461,301 of record NZ_JBWKKY010000001.1, on the reverse strand, counting down.
TCGGTGCGTGTCGTTCTCACCGACGACGGCAGCACCGACGGCACCGCACGCGCTGCCCGCGAGGCATGGCCAGGCATCCATGTGCTCCAGGGCAACGGCAGGCTGTTCTGGGCGAAGGCGATGGCACTCGCGGCGTCGGCCGCGGGCGACTACGACTTCCTCCTCTGGCTCAACGACGACGTGATCTTGGACCCCGGAGCGCTGTCGGACTTGCTCCGCACCCACGGGTCGCTCTCCGGTTCGGACAAGGGTGACCTGATCGTCGTGGGCGCTCTGCGTGATCCGCACTCCGACGCGGTGACGTACTCGGGTGTTCACCGGCGCAGCCGTCTGCGCCCGGTGCACTTCACCACGGTCGCTCCGGCCGAAAGGCCGGTTCGCGCCGAGACCATGAACGGGAACCTGGTACTGATCCCCCGCCCTGTGGCCGAACGTGTCGGGCAGATCGACGCCGGCTTCAGCCATGGGCTGGCCGACTTCGACTACGGTCTGCGCGCCGGGCGCCTCGGATGTGCCGTCTGGGTCGCAGCCGGAACGCTGGGCACCTGTGCGCGCAACCCCACAGCGGGGAGCTGGACCGATCCCGCTCTGACCGTCCGGCAGCGGATGCGTCTGGCGTGCGCCCCGAAGGGCCTTCCGCCGGGCAGCTGGTTGCGGTTCACGCGGCGGCACGCCGGTCCCGTATGGCCGCTGTACTGGCTCTCACCGTACGCGCGGCTCCTCGCCGGTGCGGCTCTCGTCCGAATGCGCGGTGGAGCGCAGGTCCTCGGCAGGTAGTTCCGAAACAGCCCGGGAAAATCCGAACGCCATACGGCAGGAAATCCCGACTTCATGTCCATGTGGCTCTGCGGCGCGTGCGACGGGTTCGTTCCATACAGCCATGGCAAACTGATCCGGCGTGGGCTGCCACGCGCGGCGGAGGAGGAACCGTGACAAGCGGAGTGGATATGCAGCGCGCCGCGACTGCGGATATCTGCGGCAACCGGGATGACTGGTCCTTCCATGTCACCAGCGATCCGCTGACTCGTTTCCTGCGCGATCGTCGTTTGCGGATCGCTCTGCACATGCTGCGCGGGCGGGGACTTCTTGATCCGGCAGGGCAGAGTGTTCTGATCGTGTGCGGTGGTGTGGGCGGGGAAGGGGTCTTCCTCAGCCGTTGCGGGTTCACTGACGTGACGGTCAGCGATCTGTCCGAAGAGGCACTCGAGGTCTGCCGCAGCCTTGATCCGAAAATTCGGACATTGCCTCTGAACGCGGAGAACATGGCCGAGATTCCCGACTCCAGTTACGACCTGGTACTGGTCCAGGACGGTCTGCACCATTTGCCGCGGCCGGTCCTGGGTTTCACGGAGATGCTTCGGGTGGCCCGGAAGGCCGTCGTCGTGATCGAGCCGCACGAGGGTCTGGTGGGCAGGCTCATCGGCACCGAGTGGGAGCGGCAAGGGGAATTCGTCAACTATGTCTTCCGGTGGAATCGCTCGCTGGTGAACCAGGCCACCCGAAGTTATCTCCTGTGCCCGCAGGCCGTCGTGCTGCTCCGCAGGCTGTGGGACCACAGCCTCGCCGTCGGCAAGGTGGCGGGCCGCTTCCCGGAGCGTTGGCGCCTGACGGCGGCCAAGGCTGTCTACCAGGCGCTGCGGCCGGTGAACCGGCTCGGCAACATGATGGTCGCGGTGGTGGTGAAGGCGGACGGCGGCCCGGCACACCGGAGCGGACGGTGAACCTCGCACACGAACCGCGCCCGGAACTGATGGCGATGTACGCGCCGGCCTGCCGGTCAGTTGTACCGCGATGATCCGAGGCGCGCCGCCCGAGAGGTCCACATCGAGGGCGACCAAAGGGCTGCGATGGACGCTTTTCGGGACGTTCGCAACATTCGTAGCCCAGTTGGCGTACACCGCGGTGATGAGCCGGCTGCTCACACCGGGAGACTTCGGGTTGCTCGCGCTCGCCCTGTTCGTGCTCCGCTTCGTGAGCCACTTCGCGCAGGGAGGTCTGAGCTCGGCCATCGTGCAGCGTCCCGTACTGGAAGCACGTGACCTCCGGGCGACTTTCACCCTCAGTATCACAACCGGACTCGTCGCCTATGCGGTGCTCTGGCTGCTGGCGCCGTACGCCGTCACGATCCTGGGCGCCCCCCCGGCGCTGACATCCGTGTGCCGAGCGCTGGGGCTCACCTTGGTGATCTCCGCCGTGGGCTCGACCGCCACCGGGCTCCTCCGCAGATCCATGCGCTACCGGACCATCGCCCTGATCGAGCTCGGCTCCTATGTGGCCGGGTACTGCGGTATCGGCCTCATGTCCGCGCTGACGGGGAGTGGGATCTGGAGCCTGGTGTACGCAGCCATCGGCCAGTCCGCACTGATGACGCTCGGGAGTTACACGTTCGCGAGGCACGACCTTCGACTGCTGGTCGCCGGCGTTCCGATGAGGAAGATGTCATCGTTCGGCGCGAAAGTGTCACTCGTGGGATTCCTTGAGTTCCTGACGATCGGCATCGACAACCTCCTTGTCGGCAGATACGCGGGCATTGAGGCGCTGGGGCAGTACAACCGGGCCATACTGATCGCCGTGCTGCCGTTGCAACAAATCGCCACGGCGGTCGGGAAGGTGCTCTTCCCGATCTTCAGTCGTATGCAACTCGACCATGAGCGGCTCAGGAGCGCGTACCTCGACAGTATGGCGCTGTCCACTCTTCTCTTTCTGCCGATGGCGGCCGCCATCGGTGCCGGCGCCAGCAGTTTCGTGCTCGTTCTGCTGGGTGGAGGCTGGCACTTGGCCGCCCAACTCGTTCCCGTTCTGGCGGCAGCAGCAGCGCTGCATGTCGTCGTGTATTTCCCGGCATCGATGGCGGAGGCGATCGGGAAAGTACCGATGAAGGCGTTGATCGAATGCCTGCATCTGGCAACCCTGTTGCTGGGTGCCGGCCTCGTGGTGGTGTGCGATGGCGGACTCCTCGGCTTGGTCATCGCCGTGCTGGTGGGCCGCCTCCTCCAACACACCCTGTACCTGTTGTGGATGGACCGGGTGATTCCGAGATCTCTGCGGCAGGTACTGAAGGTCTATGCGCAGTCCGTCGCTGTCGCAGTGGCCGTCGGCCTGGCCGTTGCCGGTGTCGGCCGTGCGATCGGGGAGTTCGCGCCCACGCCGGTGACGCTGATCGCCCAGGTCGCCACGATGGGACTCGCTGGCGTCTCGGTTGTCCTCTGGGGCGGTTGTCTCGACGGTACCCGGGTCGCGCGAGAGCGTGCACTGATCCCGACATCACTCGTGACGAAGACCAGGAAGGCTGCCGCATGCGAGTAGCGATCGCTGCACCCATCGACCTCCGGCACTTGTCGCGGATGCTCGACCCAGCCATCGAAAGCACGGTCCCCGAGGGGATGGTGGCGCCGGTGGCCACTTCCTTGGCTGTGGAGCTGTGCCGCAGCGACCACGAGATCACGGTCGTCACACTCAGTACTGACGTGACGGTCCCGGTGCAGCGGCGTATCGGGGCCGCGCAGGTCCTGGTCGGTCCTTATCGTGCGCGGCACCGCGCCAGGGACGCATTCCGGCACGAGCGGAACACCGTGCGGGAGCTGCTCGATTCAGTGGACACAGATCTGATCCACGCCCACTGGACGTACGAGTTCGGGTTGGGTGCGCTCGCGAGCAGGCACCCCTGCCTCATCAGCGTGCACGACTGGGCCCCGGCGATTCTGCGTCATCATCCTGATCCCTATCGGTTGGTCAGACTACTGATGCAGGTTCGTTGCCTGGGAAAGACGCGGGAACTCGCCGCGGTCTCGCCCTATATTCAAGACCGACTCCGGGGCATCGGCCGACGTTCTGCATATCTCCTACCCAATGGACTTCCCTCCAAGTTCTTTGCGAACAGCCCGCCGATGCGCGACGCGCCGGTACATCAAATCCTCTCGGTGAATTCGCATTTTTCTTCGCTGAAGAATGTGGGTGCTCTGCTTCAAGCTTTTCAGACGGTTCGCGAACAACTTGGTGATGTCGAACTGATGCTGGTGGGCCGGGATTTTGAAGCCGGCGGCCCGGCAGAGACCTGGGCACGCGCGCGTGGTCTTGCCGTCGGAACCGTATTCGCTGGTCCCATGCGGGCCGAGGACATCCTCACGGCCATGGATCGTGCTGATATCTTCGTGGCCCCCACGCTGGAGGAATCATTCGGCATGACGGTCCTCGAAGCCATGGCGCGAGGGTTGCCGATCGTGGCGGGCCACGCCTCAGGCGCGGTCCCGTGGCTGCTCGGGTTCGGCAGCGCGGGAGAGCTGGTTGACGTCCGGCAACCGGATGAGATCGCTGCCGCGGTTGTCCGCATGGCTCGCGACCCTGAGCGCAGGATGCTGCTGAGCGGCCAAGCGCTACGTCGTGCCCGGCGTTTCGCTTGGCCCAGCCTGGTGCGCTCCTATGAAGCCCGGTACCGCCGTGTCGCCACGGCCAGCGGTGGGCACCGCTGATTCCCTCGGACACGGCCAGGTACCGGCCCTCACCGCTGAACAAGCCGATCGAGGCCCTGGATCACCTCGGAGACACCACGTTCGGCCTACCGTCGCACCAGGGCGCAGAAGTGGCCCGCGCTCTCAGGGCCGACAACCAGTTCGTAGCGATCGTCCTCGGCGAGAAAATCTCGGACGGCCTGTTCCGGGCCGGAGGAGAAGTATCGGTAGTCGTCGACCATCAGGACGGAGCCAGGTCGCGTCTTCGGCCCGAGGAGCCGTAGGCCCGTCAGGATGGGCTTGTACAAGTCGAAGTCGAGATATCCGAACGCCACGACCTCCGGCAGCTCCCGAACGTCTGGGGTGATGAAGCCGGCGACGATGTGGGTGCGCTCGGTGGGGAAACCCACCGAGGCGAGATGCTGCCGGACAAGCTGCTGTGGGAACGACATCGCGGACTCGTAGCTGTCCATCGATCCCCGGTTTTCGATGTCGTCGAGGAGTCTGTCTTCGGCGGTGGGACGAGACAGGCCCTGAAACGAGTCGTACAGCCACAAGTCCCGACCGTCATTCAGAATTTCGTTCGCCAGCAGCGCCGAGGTGGCGCCCTGAGCGACGCCCATCTCGACGACATCACCCTCACCACTGTCCCGCGCGGACTGCAGCCAGTGCAGAAGGAACATCGCCTCACCGATCTCTGTCCCGACAAGCTTCGTCAGCAGTGGGAGTCGGCCTTCCCGGTCCCGCAGGTCAGGAAAGACGCGCTCGACGTAGACGTCATACAGGCTCCGCACCGCGCGGGCGTATCGCCTTCGGCCGGCCTCTTCCTCCCCCATCGTGATCACGCGAGCCCCGGCAACACCGAGGAAGCGGTCGAGAGTGGACCGTGTCACTGTCCTTACATTGGGCATGTAACGACTCTATCCATCAAAAATCGGGTGACCCAGTCTCCTGCTTGGCGAGTTGTGGGCCGAAGTCGACGCCTCCGCTGCATCCGCACGACCTGATTCCTGCTGAAGAGAATCATGAATTCTGTCGCGGAAGAGCAGGACATCGCATTGGAGCATCTGACCTGTTCTTCGATCTGCAAAGCCAGGCACCACACCCATCAGTGTCAGGCCATATCGGCGTTGGGCAAGGTCAAGTGCCTCGGCCAACTGCAGGCCACCTTCGTACAGAGGAACACAGGAGACCTCCATCTGGAGTCCTACGCAATCATGGATACGGTCTCCCGCCCCGCGCAGGACTGCCTCCTCGTATCCCTGCACATCGAGCTTGAGGAAGACGCGGTCTCCCGGGCGCGTCACCTCGGGCCACAATGCCTCCAGACGACGCTGCGTGATCTCCTGCCGGTCCACATAGCCAGATTCCGGACAGGCATCGAGGTGTTTCGGGAGCATCGGCAGGATGGAACTGCTCGCCGCGTCATTTCCGGACACGTTGATGACGACAGTGGCATCCTCGTGGCCCAGCGCGTAGGGGAACACTGTCCACAGCGCATCCGTGGCCGCACGGCGGTGCAGGGCCTCCAGCGGTCTGCTCAGTGGTTCGAAAGAGACGATGCGCCCCCGGTACCCGAATCGACGGAGCATGGCCCCGTACTGTCCGCGGTTGGCCCCCACATCGATGACCACATCGATGTCGAAGTGGGACAGCAATTGCACAAGGCGGTTCTCGAGAGAACCCGCGGGGAACCGACTCACATCGATACCGAAGTGCTGAGCAATCGTACGGGCTCGTCGAAGAAAGGTCACCCCGACATTGTGGCTCTTCTCTTCGTAAGTCCGTGGAACGCGGGCTCGCGCGTCGCCATGTCAGCCGGAGGCGCGGTGGAACGCCGTGCAGAGCCGTCGGTCCCGGACGCGGCCGGTGTGGACGACAAGGACGCCTTATCACCTGGCGGTCGATGTTCCTGGGCCGAGAGCAGGACGGCCCAGTTGAGAGCCAGGAGCATCAAGTTGCACGAGAGGCCGCCCAATCTCTCCATCGGAGACTCGGTAAGACAACGGATCAGAATCATCACCTGGAGAGCGAGAAGCAACCCCCCAGTTTCTCGGGAGAGTCGCTTACTGTGCACCAGCATGACCGAAAGAAATGAAATGAGCCCGATAAAGCCAATGACTCCATAGGCTCCCAGCGTTTGGAGTGCTTGGTTGTGCGCTTGTCCTACCCAGAAGAGAGACGGGTCACGCATGACCTCCATGCGATATTCAATGGAGAAGAGAGTGGGGCCGTACCCGGTCAGCGGATTCTGTCGAAGTTCCGCCATGGCGTAGTTCCACGCCAGCGTGCGCCCGTTCAGCGTACCGATCTCGCCGTCACTCATTGCGTCGGCAAGGAGCATCTGTGTCTTTTCCATGAGAAGCGCTGCAGCGAGCAAGGAAACGCAACTCATGAACAACGCGAACTTGGGGATGCCATGTCGTTGACGTTGGTGAACTCGCTGGAAGCACAGCAACGCAATGAGGCAGAGCCAGGCTGTACGCGACTGGGTCAGAAGAAGGACGGCACCAGCAGCAAGTGCGTGAAAAATCCACCCGCGCCGCCGGAACAGGGAGTGCGCCTCCAGGGCCAGGGAAACTGCGGCCACCGGCCCCAGGAAGTTCGGGTGCGTCGTAAGTCCAATAAGCCTCCCCATGCCGAGCCCCAGATAATCTCTGAAGATCGCCAGGTCTGCCGCGGTTGTGAGTTGCTCAAAAGCCCATTCAGGGGCAACGATGACCGACAGCAGACTGCCCCACACATAGACGCGGGCGATACGACGGACGTCGGAAATTGTACGCTCTATCGGTGGCGGCTGCCCCAGGCAGAATGCCGCGAGCACGAGCGGAGCTGTCAGGAGTTCTTGCCAGGAGCTGCTGAATGCATCAAGGGCTGCCGAGATGATCGGTCCTGCGAAAAACAGAAACCCGACGACCAGCAGAACTCCACGATTCCGGCTCAGAAAACCCTTCCGCCATGATGTGAGAATCGTGATGATCGAAAGTGCGACGAGCATTGCTGTGAGCGATTGCGCCACAGTCAATCGCCATCCGACATACGGGTTCATCTCGGCAGTGATGTCCCGTGAGGCGTCACGCCGCACCAGGAGAGAATTTACCGCCGGTCCAATTCCTGCCAGATACAGCAGCATACGTTTGGAAATTGCGCCGACGCCGTCCAAAATTCCCTCCGTATGGTAGGAGCAGGTCAATGATGTGCGGCGCGGAATAATGAGACACATAACCCCGCATGCTGCTGGAACCGGACCGATGAGTGATCCGCAGAGCGTCCTACTGCTTGGCCAGCTCTCGGAACGAATGGCTCCGGCCCGACGTGTTCGGCAGCGGAAGGGCACTCAGCTCGGCGTCGACCATCAGCCGGGCCAGTTCCGGGGCTCGCACCGTCGGGCGCCACCCCAGGATCCGCTCGGCCTTCGATGCGTCTCCCACGAGGTCGTCCACCTCGGTCGGCCGCAGGTATCGCTCGTCGAACCGCACGTGGTCCCGCCAGTCGAGGCCGACATGGGCGAAGCACTGCTCGACGAAGTCGCGCACGCTGTAGCTGACGCCGGTGGCGACCACGTAGTCGTCCGGTTCGTCCTGTTGCAGCATCCGCCACATCGCCTCGACGTACTCCGCCGCGTATCCCCAGTCCCGCCGGGCGTCGAGGTTGCCCAGATAGACCACGTCCTCCAGGCCGGCCTTGATGCGCGCGGCGGCCGTGGCCACCTTGCGGGTGACGAAGGTCGGGCCGCGGCGAGGAGACTCGTGGTTGAACAGGATGCCGTTGACCGCGAACATCCCGTACGCCTCACGGTAGTTGCGCGTCGCCCAGTACGCGTAGACCTTGGCGACCCCGTACGGGGAGCGGGGGTGGAAGGGGGTGCCCTCGTGCTGAGGCGGCGGGGAGGCACCGAACATCTCGGAGCTGGACGCCTGGTAGAACCGGCAGGGCAGGCCCGTCGTCCTGATCGCCTCCAGCAACCGCGTGGTACCCAGTCCGGTGGCGTCCCCGGTGAACTCGGGCTCGTCGAACGAGACCCGCACATGGGACTGGGCGGCCAGATGGTAGACCTCGTCGGGGCGCAGCCGCTCCAGCAGCCCCGCGATCCGGGTTCCGTCGGTCAGGTCGCCGTAGTGCAGGAAGAGACGCGCCCCGGGGTCGTGCGGATCCCGGTAGAGATGGTCGATGCGTTGCGTGTTGAAGGTCGAGGCGCGGCGGACGATTCCATGCACCACGTACCCCTTCTCCAGCAGCAGTTCTGCGAGGTAGGAGCCGTCCTGGCCGGTGATGCCGGTGATGAGCGCGGTCTTGTCCGTCACGCGGATTCCTTTGCTGGGCTGTGCGGGCTGGAAAGCGCACCTGAGCGGGGCGGGAAGCGGCGGGCGCGGCTCACTTCCTGGCGACCAGGGACTTGGGAAGTCCTGCGAAGCGTTCGAACCAGATGGTGGAAGCGGGGAAGTAGGACCGCATCTCGGCCGCGGACAGCAGCTCGACCTCCTGGACGTCGCGGGTGGCCTGCGCACGCCCCGCGCGTGGGATGTGCCCGTGCCCCCAGTGCCGGGAGACGGCGACGCGAGCCGGGAACGGGAGCCATTGAAGCCCTGGGAACAGCCAGTGGGGTTCGACGGGGAAGTAGCGGTAGGGGGTCTGCACCCAATGGTGGTCCGCGTGGCTGTGCACCGTGTCGGCGAACTGCTTCCGCCGGTGGTGCCCTCCCACGTGCTCCAGGACGGAGTTCGAGTACACCAGGTCGAATCGCCGGGTGACCATGTGCGTCGGCAGCGAGAGGCTGCACGCGTCCGCGACGACGGGCGTGATTCCGGACTCGGCATGCCGGGCCGTGCGCGGGTCGAGATTGACGGTCACCACGTGGGCCGGCCGAACGGGCGCGTCACGCCAGGCGGCCGGGGTGCCGCCGAGGTCGAGAACATGCATGTCGGCCAGGGCGGGAAAGCATCGCAGCAGTTCGTCCCAGCGCTTGGCGCGAGCCGAGTGGGCAAGGGTCCCGGGCCTCCTGGGGTCGGCGATCTTCGTCTTCAGCATGCTGCTCCCTCTCGGCCCGAACTCCGGCACCTCTGGCACCCGGCAAGAATACGGAAATCGGCGCTATAGTCCGCTTCATGACGTTGTGTCGCGTTTTCAGTGGTTGTACCATTTCCATCCAGCTCGTGGACGTTCCGTCGTCACAGCGCGCGGAGTCGGCGGCCCTTGACGCACCGTCCGCGAAGGAGGGCAGCGAAGCCCATGGCCGCCTTCACTGATGCCGGTGCCACGGTTCGGGACGCCTCGGGGGCTCCGGTGGCGGACGGGAGGGTGCACCGCCCCCTCGACCGCTCGGCGCGCGTGTTCGTGGCCGGGGGCTCCGGGCTGGTCGGTTCGGCGGTGCGCAGGGAACTCGGCCGTGAACGGTTCGCCGATGTGGTCGCGCCCGGCTCGGCGGAGCTGGACCTGAGGGAGCGGCGAGCGGTGTTCGACTGGTTCGCGGCCAGGCGCCCGGACGTGGTGGTACTGGCCGCGGCGCGCGTGGGCGGGATCAAGGCGAACGCCACCCGGCCCGCGGAGTTCCTCTCCGACAACCTGCGCATCCAGGTGAACGTGCTGGACGCGGCCCTGGAGCACGGCGTGGAGCGGCTGCTGTTCCTGGGGTCCAGCTGCATCTACCCGAAGTTCGCCGAGCAGCCGATCCGCGAGGAAGCGCTGCTGACGGGCCCTCTGGAGCCGACCAACGACGCCTACGCCATCGCCAAGATCGCCGGCATCCTGCACGTGCAGGCGGTACGTCGCCAGTACGGGCTGCCCTGGATCTCCGCCATGCCGACCAATCTGTACGGGCCGGGTGACAACTTCCACCCCGAGCACTCCCACGTGCTGCCGTCCCTGATGCGGCGCTTCCACGAGGCGAAGAAGTCGGGTGCGCGACGGGTCGTGAACTGGGGCAGCGGCACGCCCCGTCGGGAGTTCCTCCATGCGGACGATCTGGCACGGGCGTGTCTGCACCTGATCGAGCACTACGACGCGGACAGTCCGGTCAACGTCGGCACCGGCACGGACCTGACCATCCGGGAGCTGACGGAGCTCGTCGCGGACATCACGGGGTACCGGGGGAGCGTCGAGTGGGACACGAAGCAGCCGGACGGTACTCCCCGCAAACTGCTCGACGTGTCCCGGCTCACCGCGCTCGGCTGGGCTCCTCGCGTCGGCCTGCGGGAAGGCATTGCCCGGACCTACGCCTGGTACGTGGAAAACCTCGAGTCCGGCACGCTGCGGAACTGACGGTCTCCGCGGCGGCCGGACCCGGAGCCGGGGGCGAATCGCCAGCGGCGCCGGTCCTCCCGCGGCGCACGGGTCGTCCTGGCCGGCGTGTGTGAGGGGCAGGACAGCAGGGCGCCGTCCGGCACGAACTCAGTGACGCCACCCAGCCCTGGAGGGTGAGAACGAGCGCCTTCCCGCAGAGCCCTGCTTCGGGCGGCCGGGGACCGCAACGGCCGACAGCAGGACTCCGGCGGCGACCTGAGTGGCGCCGCCGGAGGACCCGCTGTCGGCCGCCGGTATCGCACGGGCAACGGTCGGATCGGCAGGGGTGGTCAGTTGTGCTGGCGTCGCCGGACGGCCACCATCGTGCCGACCCCGAGAGCCAGCAGCGCCGCCGTTCCGCCCAGCATGACGAGCGAACGGTCCTCACCGGTGTCGGCGAGGTGAGGCTTGTGCGGGCGTACGAAGATCTTGGCCTTCAAGGACTTGTTCGATTCCAGGCCCTTGAGGCGGAAGATGTGCTTGCCCGGGTCCGTCCACTTGGGGATGGTGACGGTGCCCTCCACCGTGCCGTTCGCGTCGGCGGTGAAGCGGCCCAGCTTGACCGGCTTCGAGAACAGGACTGCGGCTACCCCCTCGTTCGGATCGAACCCGGTCCCTGTGAAGCCGAGGTCGTCTCCTGCGTCGACGGTGGTGGCGGTGAGGGTCAGCTCCGGAGGGCCGGGTGGATAGGGCTGGGCGTGGGCGGGTTGGGCCCCGATGACTGGAACTGCGGCCAGGACAGCGGAGGCTGCCGCGGTCGCGAAAGCGGCACGACACTTCGATGACGCCGTCATCGCATTCACGCTCCTCAAGTGGATATAGGCGACGGCATGGTCCGACCCCGAGTACGGTATGTGCATAGTTAGCCTTGGGTGGGGCTTGTTAAGCGACTTAGGAGGGTATGACGCCTTTTGGCGTAGGTAGATCACCGGACTGGCCGCCAGTCCTCCGGATTCGAGGCCCCGATTTGCTCGATATGTGCTATTCGGTTGGTCGGCGCCTGGCGGCCGCCCCGACCGGCGAGGCCGTGCTTCGACACGTGTCGCTCTTTCGGGGGCGCTGATGTCGCCCGGCGGAGACGCCGATGACGGACCCGCGCCAGATGTCCTGATCTCCTCTTCTTCTCTTCCTGGAGGGTGCGTGCCCCTGTTCCGCGTACTTGTGGTGTGCACCGGCAACGTCTTCCGCTCCCCGCTTGCCGAGTGCCTGCTCAGGCACCGGTTGCTCGATCATCGGCAAGACATCCGAGTGAGCAGTGCCGGCACCCGGGCCGTCGTGGGTGTGCCGATGGCGGCCGCCGTCACCTCCTTCCTCGTCGCGCGCGGTGTGGAGCCCTGCGGGGTGGGCGCCCGCCGACTGACCAAGGACATGGTCGAGAACGCGGACTTGGTGCTGGGCGCTGCGCGGGAGCATCGTGAGGCCGCTGTGCGGCTCTCTCCTGTGCGTGCGTTGTCCCGTGCGTTCACCTTCCTCGAGTTCGCCCGGCTGGTGCGGTCGGAAGACGCCGCAGGCGCGGTGGATCCGGCCGCACGGTTTGCTGCCCTTGTGCAGGGCGCGGCCGCTCGCCGTGGTGCCGTATCGGCGCGTAGAGGTGGTGTGGACGTGAAAGACCCTCTTGGGGCGCCCCCGCCGCAAGTGCACGAGTGCCTGGTTCAGATCGAGGGGACCGTGGAGCGGATCGCCGCACCCATGCGGACCGGATGGCATGCGTCTTCGTCGGCTGTGGGCCGGGCCGAGTCCGAGATGTGAACGCTCACCTCCTTGACGTGCTCATGGTGCCTCAGTTTCCTGGTAGGTGCGCGGCGCACATGGGAGCGCTCCCATAACTGTTCCGGGGCCGCGCCTCCCCGAGAGGAAGCAGCCATGTTCCGCACTCTGCGAAGAGCGCTGTGCGTCGCCGCGGCGCTCCTGTTACCCCTGGCCGGTACCCAGTCGGCACGGGCCGACGCCGATGTCGACGCGCAGGCCGGCGCCGGCTACTGGCACACCAGCGGCCGGCAGATCCTGGACGCGGCCGGGCAGCCGGTCCGTATCGCCGGCGTCAACTGGTTCGGCTTCGAAACCGACATCCACGTCGTCCACGGCCTGTGGGCCCGCGACTACAAGAGCATGATCGACCAGATGAAGTCGCTGGGCTACAACACCATCCGCATGCCCTACAGCGACGACATCCTCAAGCCCGGCGCCATGCCCGGGAGCATCAACTACGACGGCAAGAACACCGACCTGCGGGGCCTGACGTCGCTGCAGGTCCTGGACCGGATCGTGGCCTACGCCGGTCAGGCCGGCCTCAAGATCGTCCTCGATCGGCACCGCCCGGACGCGGCCGGCCAGTCGGCGCTCTGGTACACGGCGTCGGTCCCCGAGTCCACCTGGATCGCGGGCCTCAAGTCCCTCGCGACGCGCTACAAGGGCAACCCCACCGTCGTCGGCATCGACCTGCACAACGAGCCCCACGACCCCGCCTGCTGGGGCTGCGGCGACCCGGCCCGGGACTGGCGGCTGGCCGCCCAGCGCGCGGGCAACGCGGTGCTGTCGGTCAACCCCGAGCTGCTGATCATGGTGGAGGGCGTGCAGTCGCACAACGGCGTCAACGGCTGGTGGGGCGGCAACCTCATGGGCGTCGCCCAGTACCCGGTCCAGCTGGACGTCCCGAACCGGCTGGTGTACTCGGCTCACGACTACGCCACGTCCGTGGCCCAGCAGTCGTGGTTCGGCGACCCGTCCTTCCCCGCCAACATGCCGGGGATCTGGGACAAGTACTGGGGTTACATCTTCAAGCAGAACATCGCGCCGGTCTGGCTCGGCGAGTTCGGTACGACGCTGCAGCCGGCGGTGGACCAGAAGTGGCTGGCCGAGCTGGTGAAGTACCTGCGCTCGACGTCGGGGTACGGCGCCGACAGCTTCCACTGGACGTTCTGGTCCTGGAACCCCAACTCGGGTGACACGGGCGGCATCCTGAAGGACGACTGGCAGACCGTGGACACCGCGAAGGACGGATACCTGGCGGCGGTCAAGGCGCCGGGCTTCGAGGGCGGCGGTTCCGGACCCGGCCCGGGCGGCCCGGGTGACCCCGGCGGTACGGCCGCCTGCTCCGCCGCCTACACCGTCAGCAGCGACTGGGGCGGCGGTTTCAACGCCGAGGTGAAGGTGACCAACACCGGAATCGTGCCGCTCAAGTCCTGGAAGGTGAGCTGGACATGGTCCGGCTCGCAGAAGGTCACCAGCATGTGGAACGCCTCGCACACCCAGAGCGGCGCGACCGTCACGGCGGTGAACGCCGCGCACAACGGCAGTGTGCCCGCGGGAGGTTCGGCGAGCTTCGGCCTGGGCGGTGCGCCCGGGGGCGGGAGCGTGCCGGGCGTGAGCTGTACGGCGACCTGACCGCGAGTGAGGTGGGAGGGGAGAGGCGTTCCGGAAATCGCCAGAACGCCCCTGTTTCTGAAGGCGCTTGAACAGATGTGATGACTCGATTCGGTCAAGTCTTGGTCGAATACGTACGTGCAGGGCGCGCTCTTCCGAAACGATGCGGGACGGACCGTGGGACCCACGGTCCTGACCCCCCTCACCGTTCTGAGAGAACTTCATGAGAAGAAGCGCAGCCGTCCTGTGCGGCGCGACCGTCGTCCTGGCCGGGACGCTCACCGCCGTCCCCGCCAGCGCCAGCGCGCCGCAGTCCGCGAACACTGCCCAGGCCGCGAAGGTCACGTGGAAGAAGTGCGGCACGGAGGACTCCCCGACGCTCCAGTGCGCGTCGGTGAAGGTGCCGCTCGACTACGCCAAGCCGCAGGGGAAGCAGATCACGCTGGCGCTGTCCCGCGTGCCGCACACCGCCAAGACGTTCCAGGGCCCGCTGCTGGTCAACCCCGGCGGCCCCGGCGGCAGTGGCCTGTCGCTGGCCGGTTTCGTCGCCTCCTCCCTGCCGAAGGAGGTCGCAGCCCAGTACGACGTCGTCGGGTTCGACCCGCGCGGCGTGGGCAAGAGCCAGCCCGCGCTGGACTGCAAGCCGGGCCACTTCGACCCCGTGCGCCCCGACTCCGTGCCCAGCACGCCCGCGCTGGAGAAGGCCAACCTCGACCGCGCCAAGTCCTTCGCCCAGGCCTGCGGCAAGAAGTACGCCGACGTCCTGCCGTACATCAACACGGTCAGCGCCGTGAAGGACATGGACTCGATCCGCAAGGCCCTCGGTGCCAAGAAGATCAACTACTTCGGCTACTCGTACGGCACCTACCTCGGCTCGGTCTACGCCAAGCTGTTCCCCGAGCGGGTGCGGCGCCTGGTGCTGGACTCGATCGTCGACCCGACCGGGGTCTGGTACGACGACAACATCCAGCAGGACTACGCCTTCGACAAGCGTCACAAGGCGCTCATGGCGTGGATCGCCAAGTACGACTCGACGTACAAGCTCGGCACCGACCCGAAGAAGGTCGAGGCCAAGTGGTACGCGATGCGGGCGGCCCTGGCCAAGAAGCCGGCGGGCGGCAAGGTGGGCGCCTCCGAGCTGGAGGACATCTTCATACCCGGCGGCTACAACAACGCCTACTGGCCCACCCTCGCCCAGACGTTCGCGGCGTACGTCAACAAGAAGGACACCGCCGCGCTGGTGAAGGCGTACGACAACATCGCCGCCATCGACGCCTCCGGCGACAACGGCTACAGCGTCTACACCTCGGTGCAGTGCCGTGACGCGTCCTGGCCGCGCGACTGGAAGCAGTGGCGCAAGGACAACTGGGCGGTGTAC
Organism: Streptomyces sp. NPDC045955; assembly: GCF_056430805.1. NCBI lineage: Bacteria > Bacillati > Actinomycetota > Actinomycetes > Kitasatosporales > Streptomycetaceae > Streptomyces > Streptomyces sp. NPDC045955. Next base: position 445,833 of record NZ_JBWKKY010000001.1, on the reverse strand, counting down.
GAGAAGGCGCCGTTCATGACCTGGAACAACGCCTGGTACAACGCACCGTGCGCGTTCTGGCCGACGAAGTCGCTGAAGCCGGTCAACGTGGCCAACGCCAAGCTCCCGCCGGTGCTGCTGTTCCAGGCGACGGACGACGCGGCCACCCCGTACCAGGGCGGTGTCACCATGCACCGGCTGCTGAAGGGCTCCAGCCTGGTGGTGGAGCAGGGCGGCGGCAATCACGGCATCTCGCTGAGCGGCAACGCCTGCCTCGACAAGTACCTGGCGACGTACCTCACCAGCGGCAAGGTGCCGCACGGCAGCGGCGTGGCCGACGCGGTCTGCAAGAAGCTGCCCGACCCGAAGCCGCAGGCCACGGCCGGGAAGACGCCGAGCACGGGCCAGTCGGCCCTCGCGACGGTCGGCGACACCCTGCGCGGGATCCTGGGGTCCGGGGTCTGAGCGCGCCTGCGTGAGCACTGCCTGACGTGAGATGAGGGGCGCCCGGTACCTGCCGGGCGCCCCTTGCGTGGTCACGCGCGACCGCTGCCTCCGTACGAGGCGATCAAACGCGCCAGATGCCGCCCCGCCACCTCCAGCGGGGTCTCGCTGCGGGCGACCTGGGACGCCAGTTCGGCCCCTTCCAGCGTGGCGATCACCGTGTGGGCCAGATCCTCCGCGTCCGCTTCGGCGAACCCCGCGGCGACCAGCTTCGCGGCGACCACGGCCCGCCAGCGGGCGAACGCCTCGGCCGCCGCCTGCTGGATGCCGGGTGCGCCGGCCGCCGTGCCGACGACAGTCGAGGTGACCGGGCAGCCGTCGAGCCAGTCGGACTCGCGCAGGCCCTGGGCGAGGGAGGCGGTGAGCGCGACGAGGGCCCGCGCCGGGTCCGGCTCCGCGTCGAGCGACTCGCGCAGCAGCTCGGTGAACTCCTCGTCGCCGAGCCGCACCGCGGCCGTGCCGAGCTCCTGCTTGCCGCCGGGGAAGAAGTGGTAGACCGAGCCGAGCGTCGCCCCGGCCTCGCGGGAGATCTGCTTGATGCCGGTGCCCTCGTAGCCCTGGCGCTGCATCAGCCGTGAGGCGGTACGGACGATCCGCTCGCGGGTGCCGGCGGTCTCGAGGTCGTGCGGGGCCTTGGTCTTCACGCCGCCACCTTACCGAGTTGGAGCGATCGCTCTAGTCATCGTGCTAGGTTCCTCTCTGGATAGAGCGTTCGTTCTAGTCGCCGTTTCAGTGATCCCAGGGAGATTTCTGTGAGTCCGTCCGCTGTGAGTCCCTCTGCCGCGCAGTCCTCGTCCGGCATCTCGTCAGTCACCGTCATCGGTCTCGGCCCCATGGGCCGCGCGATGGCCGGTGCCTATCTGGACGCCGGCTACGACGTCACCGTCTGGAACCGCACCGCCACCCGCGCCGACGAGCTGGTGGCCAGGGGCGCGGTGCGCGCCGCCACCGTGGAGGAAGCGCTGGCGGCAGGCGAGGTGGTGGTGCTGAGCCTCACCGACTACGCCGCGATGTACGCCATCCTGGAGCCCGCCGCCGCGGCACTGGCCGGCAGGGTCCTGGTCAACCTCAGTTCGGACACGCCGGAGAGGGCCCGCGAGGGGGCGGCCTGGGCGGCCAAGCACGGGGCGCGTCACCTCACCGGCGGAGTCCAGACACCGCCGTCCGGCATCGGCTCGCCGGAGTTCGACACCTTCTACAGCGGACCCCGGGACCTCTTCGAGCGGTACGAGGACGTTCTGAAGGTCATCACGGGCACCGACTACCGCGGGGAGGACCCGGGCCTGGCCGCGCTCTACTACCAGCTCCAGATGGACCTCTTCTGGACCACCCTGACCGCCTGGCTGCACACTCTGGCGCTGGCGGACGCGAACGGCATCAGCGCCTCGGAGATCACGCCGTACGCGGCGCAGACGCTGGGCGGGATGGGTCAGTTCCTCGACTTCTACACGCCGCGGATCGAGGCGGGGCGGCACTCGGGCGACGTCGAGCGGATCTCCATGGCCGTGGCGAGCATGGAACACGTCGTGCACACGGCGCGGGACGCGGGCGTGGACCCGGCCCTGCCCGCCGCGGTGCTGGAGGCGTTCCGGCGCGCGTCGGCGGAGGGCTACCCGGAGGACAGCCTGACCCGGCTGTTCGAGGTGTTCGGGAGGGGCGCGGCTGCCTGAGTACGAGCGAGGGCGCCCCGCACCGGCGGGGCGCCCTCGCTCTCGTCGAACGCGAGAGGGATCAGAGCTTCTCGATCACGTAGTCGACGCACTTCGTGAGGGCCTCGATGTCCGCCGGGTCGATCGCCGGGAACATCGCGACGCGCAGCTGGTTGCGGCCGAGCTTGCGGTAGGGCTCGGTGTCGACGATGCCGTTGGCGCGCAGGACCTTGGCGACGGCGGCGGCGTCCACCTCGTCCGTGAAGTCGATCGTGCCGATGACCTGGGAGCGCTTGGCCGGGTCGGTGACGAACGGGTTCGCGAACTTGACGTCCTCGGCCCAGCCGTACAGCGTCCGCGCGGAGGTGGCGGTGCGGCGCACCGACCAGTCCAGGCCGCCCTGGCCGTTGATCCACTCCAGCTGCTCGTTGAGGAGGAACAGCGTGGCGAGGGCCGGGGTGTTGTACGTCTGGTTCTTGCGGGAGTTGTCGATCGCAGTCGGCAACGAGAAGAACTCCGGGACGTGCCGGCCGGAGGCGTGGACGCGCTCCGCGCGCTCGATCGCGGCGGGGGAGAAGACGCCGATCCACAGGCCGCCGTCGGAGGCGAAGGACTTCTGCGGGGCGAAGTAGTAGACGTCCGTCTCGGCGATGTCGACGGGGAGGCCGCCGGCACCGGAGGTGGCGTCGACGAGCACCAGGGCGCCCTCGTCGGCGCCGGCCACGCGCTTGATCGGCATGGCGACACCGGTCGAGGTCTCGTTGTGGGTGAAGGCGTACACGTCGACGCCCGCCTCGGCGACCGGCTCGGGGTGCGTGCCCGGGTCGCTGGAGATGACGTCCGGCTCGGCCAGCCAGGGGGCGAGCTTGGCGGCCTTGGCGAACTTGGAGGAGAACTCGCCGAAGCTGAGGTGCTGCGACTTGTTCTCGATCAGGCCGTGCGTCGCGATGTCCCAGAACGCGGTGGAGCCGCCGTTGCCGAGGACCACCTCGTACCCGTCGGGGAGCTGGAACAGCTCACGGATGCCCTCACGCACCTTGCCGACCAGGTTCTTGACGGGGGCCTGGCGGTGGGAGGTGCCGAGCAGGGACGTACCGGTGGCGGCCAGGGCGTCCAGCGCCTCCACCCGCACCTTGGAGGGGCCCGCGCCGAATCGACCGTCGGCGGGCTTGATGTCAGCAGGAATCTGGATCTCAGCCACGCTCTGGAGGTTAGCCGGTGAGGAAACCTGGGCGAAACGCGTTCCGTCGGGTGAGACGGGGTTCCTGTCGACGTGAGGCTGGTTTGCTGGACGTATGACGGATCTTGAGGCCGAGCTGCGCAAGGTCGTCCGGGGCGATGTGGGCTTCGACGTCACCTCCCGGGCACTGGTCACCATGGACGCCTCCAACTACCGCCGGGTCCCGCTCGGCGTCGTCGCCCCGCGCGACGCCGAGGACGTGGCCGGCGTGCTGGAGGTGTGCCGGGCCCACGGCGTGCCGGTGGTGCCCCGGGGCGGGGGCACGTCCATCGCGGGGCAGGCCACCGGAACGGGTGTCGTCCTGGACTTCACCCGGCACATGAACCGGCTGGTCACCCTGGATCCCGAGGCGCGTACGGCCGTCGTGCAGCCGGGGCTGGTGCTCGACCGGCTCCAGGAGGCGGCGGCCCCGCACGGGCTGCGGTTCGGGCCCGACCCCTCCACCCACAGCCGCTGCACGCTCGGCGGCATGATCGGCAACAACTCGTGCGGCTCGCACTCGGTGGCCTGGGGGACGACCGCCGACAGTGTGCGCGAGCTGGACGTGATCACCGCGCGCGGGCGGCGGCTGCGGCTCGGGCAGGAGTGGGCCGGGGCGCCGGACGGCCTGCGGGAGCTGGTGGACGGCGAACTGGCCCGGCTGCGCACGGGCTTCCCGGAGCTGCCCCGCCGCATCTCCGGATACGCGCTGGACGCCCTGCTGCCCGAGCGGGGCGCCGACGTGGCCCGCTCCTTCTGCGGTTCCGAGGGCACGCTGGGCGTGCTGACGGAGGCGGTCGTACGGCTCGTCGAGGCACCACGCGCGCGTGCCCTGGCCGTGCTGGGCTACGCCGATGAGAGCGCGGCGGCGGAGGCGGCGGCCGGGCTGCTGCCGTTCGGTCCGCTGACGGTGGAGGGCATGGCGGCGGACCTGGTGCCGTCCCCGGCCGCGCTGCCGCGGGGCGCGGCCTGGCTGTTCGTGGAGACCGGCGGTGAGTCGGCCGGGGAGGCACGCGCGCGTGCGGAGGCGATCGTGCGGGCGGCCGATGTCGTGGACGCCCTGGTGATGACCGACCCGGCGGGGCAGCGTGTGCTGTGGCGGATCCGGGAGGACGCGAGCGGTACGGCGACCCGGATGCCGGACGGGACGGAGGCCTGGCCCGGCTGGGAGGACTGCGCGGTGCCGCCCGCCCGGCTCGGGGCGTACCTGCGGGACTTCCGGGCGCTGCTGGCCGCCCACGGGCTGCGCGGCACGCCGTACGGGCACTTCGGGGACGGCTGCATCCACGTCCGGATCGACTTCGACCTGCTGACCGAGCCCGGCATCGTCCGGTTCCGCCGCTTCTCGGAGGAACTCGCGGAGCTGGTGGTGGCGCACGGCGGTTCGCTGTCCGGGGAGCACGGCGACGGGCAGGCGCGGGCGGAGCTGCTGCCCAGGATGTACGGGCCGGAGATGGTCGGCCTGTTCGAGCGGGCGAAGGGCGTGTGGGACCCGGACGACCTGCTCAACCCCGGCATGCTGGTGCGCCCCGCGCCCCTGGACGCCGGCCTGCGCTTCTCCGTCCTCCCCCGCGAGCCCGTCGACGTCGCCTTCGGCTATCCCTCCGACGGCGGTGACTTCTCGGCGGCGGTGCGGCGCTGCGTGGGCGTCGCCAAGTGCCGTACGACGTCGGTGTCCGGCTCCGCCGTCATGTGCCCGTCCTTCCGGGCGACCGGCGAGGAGCAGCACTCCACGCGCGGGCGGGCCCGGCTGCTGCACGAGATGCTCGCCGGCGAGGTGGTGACCGACGGCTGGCGCTCCACGGAGGTGCGGGACGCCCTGGACCTGTGTCTGTCCTGCAAGGGCTGCCGGTCGGACTGCCCGGTGGAGGTGGACATGGCCACGTACAAGGCGGAGTTCCTCCACCACCACTACGCCGGCCGGCTCCGGCCCGCCGCGCACTACGCGATGGGCCGGCTGCCCGTGTGGCTCCGCGCCGTGTCCCGTACGCACACGGCACGGCTGGTCAACGCCCTGGCCCGGCTGCGGCCCTTCGCCCGGGCGGCGAAACGGCTGGGCGGCATCGCCCCCGAGCGCGAGATCCCCCGGGTGGCGACACGGACGTTCAGCCGGTGGTGGGAGCGGCGACGGGCACGAGGGACCTCCGCGCAGGGCGACCTGGTCGTCCTGTGGCCCGACACCTTCACCGAGTACCTCTCGCCCTCCGTGGGGCGGGCCGCCGTGCGGGTGCTGGAGGCGGCCGGGCTGCGGGTGGCGCTGCCGCCGACCGTGCGTCTGGAGAAACCGCCGGTGGGCGACGGCAGGACCGTCGCGCTCGACCCGCTGTCCCTGCTGCGGGGCCGGGGCCACGTCTGCTGCGGGCTGACGTACGTGTCGACGGGGCAGCTGGACCGCGCCCGAGCGGTCATGCGCCGCACGCTCGACCTGATGGAACCGGTGCTGGAGACCGACGCGCCGGTCGTGGTCCTGGAGCCGAGCTGCGCCGCTGCCCTGCGCACGGACGTCCCCGAGCTGCTGCACGACGACCCGCGCGCGGCCCGCCTCGCCGCCAAGGTCCTCACCTTCGCGGAGACGCTGGAGCGCCACGCCCCCGACTGGACACCACCGCGCGTCGACCGCCCGGTGGCCGGCCAGACCCACTGCCACCAGCACGCGGTGCTGGGCGACGCCGCCGACCGCCGGCTGCGCGGAGCCGCTCGGCTCACCGGCGAGCTGAGCGGCGGCTGCTGCGGCCTCGCGGGGAACTTCGGCTTCGAGAGGGGCCACTACGAGGTGTCCGCCGCGTGCGCCGGGGAACAGCTCCTGCCGTCGGTACGGGACGCCCCCGACGGCACGGTCGTCCTGGCGGACGGCTTCTCCTGCCGCACGCAGCTGGAGCAGCTGGCGGGCGTGCGGGGCAGGCACCTGGCGGAGGTACTGGCGGCGGTACTGGAGGGAGAAGAAGGGAACGGCCCGGAGGACGGGCGGTGAACCGGGCCGAGTGGCCGTCGCCGGACGCGCTTGTGGCGTTCGGGCCACGGGACGCGCGGACCCGAGTGTCTGAGCCGGGGGAGGGGCGGGGCCGCTCCTAGGCTCTCGGCACCAGCCACTCGAAGGAGCCCGCGCATGAGCGTCCGCGTCCAGCCGATCACCCGTGACGAGCATCTCGCGTTCGTCGCGGCCCGCCCCTCCGCCAGCCACACGCAGATCCCGTCCTGGGGCGAGGTGAAGCCCGACTGGCGGGCGGAGAGCCTCGGCTGGTTCGACGGGGCCGGGCAGCTCGTCGGCGCGGGACTGGTGCTGCTGCGCCCGCTGCCCGGGCCGAGGCTGCCCGGACTGCCGCGGTACCTGGCGTACCTGCCGGAGGGGCCGCTCATCGACTGGCACGAGCCCGGCCTGGAACGTCTGCTGGAGCCGATGGTCGCGCACCTCGGGAGCCGGGGCGCGTTCGCGGTGCGGATGGGCCCGCCGGTCGTGGTGCGCCGCTGGAGCGCCGAGGCGGTCAAGGCGGCGATCGCGGACCCGGCCGCCCGGCGCCTGCACGACGTGCGGGCGACGTCGTTCGAACCGCGGGCCGGCCAGGTCGCGGACACCCTGCGCCGCCTGGGCTGGCGGCAGACCGAACCCGGCGGCGAGGACGGCTTCGCCGCGGGTCAGCCCCGGTACGTCTTCCAGGTGCCGCTGGCCGGACGGTCGCTGGAGGACATCCGCGGCGGCCTGAACCAGCAGTGGCGGCGCAACATCACCAAAGCGGAGAAAGCCGGCGTGAAGGTCGTACGCGGCGGCTACGAGGATCTGCCGGCCTTCCACGAGCTGTACTGCGAGACCGCCGAGCGGGACCGTTTCATCCCGCGCCCGCTGCCCTACTTCCAGCGCATGTGGAGCGCGCTCACCGCCGAGCACCCGGACCGGATGCGGCTCTACCTCGCCCACCACGACGGCGAGGTGCTGGCCGGAGCGACGATGCTGACCGTCGGCGACCACGTCTGGTACTCCTACGGCGCCTCCACCAGCCGGCGGCGCGAGGTCCAGCCGAGCAGTGCCGTGCAGTGGCGCATGATGACGGACGCCCATGAACTCGGCGCCGCCGTCTACGACCTGCGCGGCATCACCGACACGCTGGAGGAGTCCAGCCACCTGCTGGGCCTGCTCCGGTTCAAGGTGGGCACGGGCGGCGAGGCCGTCGAGTACCTCGGCGAGTGGGACTTCCCGATCAACCGGCTGCTGCACAAGGCGCTGAGCCTGTACCTGGCCCGCCGCCGATAGCTCAGCCGGAACGATTCCCAGACAGTGGCATAAGCGGTTTACGCGCCTGACCGAGTCCATTACTCTGGACTTCAGGGTACATCGTGATGCACGTGAGCGTGCAAGACGGTGCACCTGTGAAGTCGAGTACGCAGCCGAGCCGAGCACAGGACCGCCCGTGACCACTCCGGACACCGCCACCACACCCCAGTCCGCGACGACCGACACCGGCGCACCGGCCGCAGGGCCGGGCAGGCTGGGCTCCCTCGGGCCGGTGGGCCTGGTGTTCGCGGGCGGGATCTCGGTGCAGTTCGGCGGCGCGCTGGCGGTGATGCTGATGCCGAGGGCGGGCGCCCTCGGGGTGGTGGCGCTGCGGCTGCTCGTGGCGGCGGCCGTCCTGCTGCTGGTCTGCCGGCCGCGACTGCGCGGCCACTCGCGCACCGACTGGGGCACGGTCATCGTCTTCGGTATCACCATGGCCGCGATGAACGGCCTCTTCTACCAGGCCGTCGCCCGCATCCCGCTGGGCCCCGCGGTCACCCTGGAGGTTCTCGGGCCGCTCGCCCTCTCGGTGCTGGCGTCCCGCCGCGCGATCAACGTCGTCTGGGCGGCGCTCGCCCTCGCCGGTGTCTTCCTCCTCGGCGGCGGAGGCTTCAGCGGCCTCGACCCCACAGGAGCGGCCTTCGCCCTGGGCGCCGGCGCCATGTGGGCGGCCTACATCATCTTCAGCGCCCGTACGGGACGCCGCTTCCCGCAGGCGGACGGCCTGGCCCTGGCCATGGCCGTGGGGGCGGTGTTGTTCCTGCCGCTGGGCATCGCCGAGTCGGGCACCAAGCTGCTCGACCCGGTGACGCTGGGCCTGGGCGCGGCGGTGGCCCTGCTCTCCTCGGTCCTGCCCTACACCCTCGAACTCCTCGCCCTGCGCCGTCTGCCCGCCTCCACCTTCGCGATCCTCATGAGCCTGGAACCGGCCATCGCCGCGACGGCCGGCTTCCTCCTCCTCGACCAGGCCCTGACCGCCATGGAGGCCGCCGCGATCGCCCTCGTCATCGTGGCGAGCATGGGAGCGGTACGGACCCAGGTCGGGCGCGGACGCGGCGGCGGCCGCCGGAAGACGGCGGCGCTGGAGGGTACGGGGCTGGAGGGCTAGGGGGACGCGTTCACTGCGGCCGGCACGCGCGCGCCACGCGGAATCCGACGTCGTCGATCCGGAACGTCGGATGGCTGCGGCGCCGTACGGAGGCACGGCAGCTCCAGTGCTCGTCGGCCCAGCCGCCGCCCCGCAGCACCCGGTAGCTGCCGTAGACCTCGGCGTCGTAGACGTCCCAGCACCACTCCCAGACATTGCCCAGCATGTCGTGGAGGCCCCACGCGTTGGGCCGCTTGCCGCCCACGGGGCGGATCCGCTCCTGTGAGGTGCCGCGATACCAGGCGATCTCGTCGAGCCGCCCGTACCGCGGCCCGCTGCCGCCGGCCCGGCAGGCGTGCTCCCACTCGGCCTCGGTCGGCAGCCGGTACCCGTCACCGGAGGCGTCCCGGTCGACCGACTCCGAGTCGTCGCACAGACGGTACACCGGTGTCAGCCCCTCCGCCCGGGACAGGGCGTTGCAGAACCGGACCGCGTCCCACCACGACACGCCCTCGACGGGCAGCCGCTCACCGCGGGCGGCACTCGGCCGCTCACCGGTGACCCGGGCGTACCAGGCCTGGGTGACCGGCACCGCCGACATCCGGAACGACGCGACGTCGACCGCCCAACTCCGCTGCGTCCGCCGGTCGGACAGCGTCACGCGCCCTGGCGGGACGGCCACCATCTCGATCCCCATGTCCACGTCGGCGCCCATGCGAGCCACCCTAACGGCGGTGCGTTCGCCGTCGTGAAATTTCCGCGCGGACACCGGAGTTGGCCTGGTCATGACTCAAGGCCCCGCACCCCGCCCGCTGTCCGAGGAAGCCCTCTCGGACCTGCTCGGCAAGCAGCAGTTCGGCACGCTCGCCACCGTCAAGCGCAACGGCCGGCCCCATCTGACCACCATGGTCTACGGCTGGGACCCCGAGGCCCGGATCGTGCGGTTCTCGACGACGGCCGACCGCGTCAAGGTCAGGCAGCTGCGGCACAATCCGCGCGCGGCGCTGCATGTGCAGGGCGGTGACGTGTGGTCGTTCGCCGTCGCGGAGGGCGAGGCGGAGGTGTCCGACGTCACGACGGTTCCCGGCGACGAGGTCGGGCGGGAGCTGCTCGGGATCATCCCGGAGGAGGCCAGGCCGCAGGACGAAGGCGCGTTCCTGGAGCAGTTGGTGGCCGAACGGCGCGTGGTCGTCCGGTTGCACGTGGACCGGCTGTACGGGACGGCGCTCGACGTCGACGGCTGAGGTCTGCGGAGACTGGGCGTGAGTCCGCCGGCACATTTTCATGCAAGCACGCTTGATTGTTTCTGGCTCCGCTGCCATGCTCCTCGGCACGCCGCACCGCCCTGCACCACCTCCGCACACCGCCGTGCCCCGAGGGGAGCGCCCGTGTCCGATCCGACGACGTCCGTGATCGACGACCTGCGCGAGGAGAGCGAGGAACTCGACCGCCTCGTCGCCGGGCTGAGCGCACCGAGCTGGACGCTCCCCACCCCCGCGCCCGGCTGGACCGTCGCCCACCAGATCGCCCACCTCGCCTGGACGGACCGTTCGGCCCTGCTCGCCGTCACGGACGCCGACGGCTTCGAGGCCCTGGTCGAGAAGGCCCTCGCCGCACCGGGCTCCTTCGTCGACGAGGGCGCCGAGGAGGACGCCGGACTCCCGCCCACCGACCTGCTCGCGCGGTGGCGTGACGGCCGTACGGCGCTGGACGAGGCGCTGCGGGCCGCCCCGCCCAAGGCGCGCTTCCCCTGGTACGGCCCACCCATGTCGGCCGCCTCCATGGCGACGGCCCGTCTCATGGAGACCTGGGCCCACGGACAGGATGTGGCTGACGCACTCGGTGTGGTGCGCCCACCCACCGACCGACTGCGGCATGTGGCCTGGCTCGGGGTGCGCACACGGGACTTCGCCTACGGCGTGCACGGGCTGACTCCGCCGGCCGATTCCTTCCGCGTCGAACTCCAGGCCCCCTCCGGCGACTTGTGGGCGTACGGCCCCGAGGACGCCCCGCAACGCGTCACCGGGCCCGCCCTCGACTTCTGCCTCCTGGTCACCCAGCGCGCCCACCGCGCCGATCTCGCCCTGCGCGCCGAGGGCCCCGACGCCGACCGCTGGCTGGACATCGCCCAGGCCTTCGCGGGGCCGCCGGGCACCGGGCGCCCTGCGCGGAGGGCCGCACAGTGACCCTCCGCATCGGCAACGCCTCCGGCTTCTACGGCGACCGCTTCGACGCCCTGCGCGAGATGCTCACGGGCGGCGACCTGGACGTCCTCACCGGCGACTATCTCGCCGAGCTGACGATGCTCATCCTCGGCCGGGACCGGCTGAAGGACCCGGGCGCCGGATACGCCCGTACGTTCCTGCGGCAGCTGGAGGACTGCCTCGGGCTCGCCCACGAGCGGGGCGTGCGGATCGTCACCAACGCCGGCGGGCTCAACCCGGCCGGACTGGCCGACGCCGTACGGCACTTGGCCGACAGGCTCGGCATCCCCGTGCGCGTCGCACATGTGGAGGGCGACGACCTCACCGCCGCCCACCCCGGCAGTCTCGCCGCCCACGCCTACCTCGGCGGCTTCGGGATCGCGGCCTGTCTGCGGGCCGGCGCCGACGTCGTCGTCACCGGGCGGGTGACGGACGCGGCACTCGTCACCGGGCCGGCCGCCGCCCACTTCGGGTGGCAGGAGACGGACCACGACCGGCTGGCGGGGGCCGTCGTCGCCGGGCACGTGCTGGAGTGCGGGGCGCAGGCCACCGGCGGCAACTACGCCTTCTTCCGGGACGGCGACGTCCGCCGGCCCGGCTTCCCGCTCGCCGAGCTCCACGACGACGGCAGCTGCGTCATCACCAAGCACCCCGGCACCGGCGGCTTCGTCGACGTCGGCACGGTCACCGCCCAGTTGCTGTACGAGACGGCCGGGGCCCGGTACGCGGGGCCGGACGTCACCGCCCGGCTCGACACCGTGCGGCTCGCCCAGGACGGACCCGACCGGGTGCGGATCGAGGGGGCGCGAGGGGAGGCGCCGCCGCCCACCCTCAAGGTCGGGCTCAACAGGCTCGGCGGCTTCCGCAACGAGGTCGTCTTCGTGCTCACCGGCCTCGACATCGAGGCCAAGGCCGCCCTGGTGCGGGAGCAGATGGAACCGGCCCTGGGCAAGGCCGCCGAGGTGCGCTGGGAGCTGGTCCGCACCGACCGGGCCGACGCCCCGAGCCAGGAGACGGCGAGCGCGTTGCTGCGGCTGGTCGTGCGGGACCCGGACCAGCAGACCGTGGGCCGTGCGCTGAGCGGGGCCGCGGTGGAGCTGGCGCTGGCGAGCTACCCCGGGTTCCATGTGCTGGCACCACCGGGGAAGGGCGAGCCCTATGGGGTCTTCGAGGAGGTGTACGTCCCCCATGGTGCCGTCGACCATGTGGCCGTCCTCTATGACGGGCGCCGGGTCCCCGTGCCGCCGGCCCGCGACACCGCCGTACTCGACGAGGTCCCGCAGCCGCACCTGCCCGAGCCGCTGCCGCCCGGGCCCGCCCGGCGCGCCCCGCTCGGTCTCGTCGCCGGCGCCCGCAGCGGCGACAAGGGCGGCAACGCCAACGTCGGTGTGTGGGCCCGCACGGACGAGGCCTGGCGCTGGCTCGCGCACGAGCTGACAACCGACCGGTTCCGGGAGCTGATCCCCGAGAGCCGGCCGCTGGTGGTCACCCGGCACGTCCTGCCCAACCTCCGCGCCCTCAACTTCGTCATCGAGGGCATCCTCGGCGCGGGCGCCGCCGACCGGCACCGCTTCGACCCGCAGGCCAAGGCCCTCGGCGAATGGCTGCGCTCCCGCCACCTGGACATACCGGAGGCTCTCCTGTGACCGTCTTGACCTCCACGCTCGACCCGAGCGGCCCCGAGTACCGGGCCAACCGCGAGACCATGCTCGCCAAGCTCACCGAACTCGACGCCGAGCACGCCAAGGCCCTCGCGGGCGGCGGCGAGAAATACGTCGAGCGGCACCGAAGGCGCGGCAAACTGCTCGCCCGCGAACGCATCGAGCTGCTCCTCGACCCCGACACACCGTTTTTGGAGCTGTCCCCGCTGGCCGCCTGGGGCAGCGACCACACCGTGGGCGCGTCCCTCGTCACCGGCATCGGTGTCGTCGAGGGAGTGGAGTGCCTGATCACGGCCAACGACCCGACCGTACGCGGGGGTGCGAGCAACCCGTGGTCGCTCAAGAAGGCCCTGCGCGCCAACGACATCGCGCTCACCAACCGGCTGCCCTGCATCAGCCTGGTGGAGTCCGGCGGCGCCGACCTGCCGTCGCAGAAGGAGATCTTCATCCCCGGGGGTGCCATCTTCCGGGACCTGACCCGGCTGTCCGCCGCCGGCATCCCCACCCTCGCGGTCGTCTTCGGCAACTCCACGGCCGGAGGCGCCTACATCCCCGGCATGTCCGACCACGTGATCATGGTCAAGGAGCGGGCGAAGGTGTTCCTCGGCGGTCCGCCGCTGGTGAAGATGGCCACGGGGGAGGAGAGCGACGACGAGTCCCTGGGCGGCGCCGGGATGCACGCGCGCGTGTCGGGCCTCGCCGACTACTTCGCCGTCGACGAGCAGGACGCGCTCCGGCAGGCCCGCCGCGTGATCGCCCGCCTCAACCACCGCAAGGCGTACGGCGATCCGGGCCCGGCAGAGCCCCCCAAGTACGACGCCGACGAACTCCTCGGCATCGTCCCCGGCGACCTCAAGAGCCCGTTCGACCCGCGCGAGGTCATCGCCCGCGTCGTCGACGCCTCCGACTTCGACGAGTTCAAGCCGCTGTACGGGACGAGCCTGACCACCGGCTGGGCCGCGCTCCACGGCTATCCGATCGGCATCCTGGCCAACGCCCAAGGCGTCCTCTTCAGCGAGGAGTCCCAGAAGGCCGCCCAGTTCATCCAGCTCGCCAACCAGCGCGACATCCCGCTGCTCTTCCTGCACAACACCACCGGCTACATGGTGGGCAAGGAGTACGAGCAGGGCGGCATCATCAAGCACGGCGCGATGATGATCAACGCGGTCAGCAACAGCCGCGTCCCGCACCTCTCGGTCCTCATGGGCGCCTCCTACGGCGCCGGCCACTACGGCATGTGCGGCCGGGCCTACGACCCGCGCTTCCTCTTCGCCTGGCCCAGCGCCAAGTCGGCCGTGATGGGCCCGCAGCAGCTCGCGGGCGTGCTGTCGATCGTCGCCCGCCAGTCGGCCGCCGCGAAGGGACAGCCGTACGACGAGGAGGCGGACGCCGCGCTGCGCGCCATGGTCGAGCAGCAGATCGAGTCCGAGTCGCTGCCGATGTTCCTGTCCGGGCGGCTGTACGACGACGGGGTCATCGACCCGCGCGACACCCGCACCGTCCTCGGCCTGTGCCTCTCCGCCATCCACACCGCCCCCTACGAGGGCGCGCGCGGCGGCTTCGGCGTCTTCCGGATGTGAGGAAACCTTCCGTGATCACTTCTGTGCTGGTCGCCAACCGGGGCGAGATAGCCTGCCGCGTCTTCCGCACCTGCCACGAGCTCGGCATCCGCACGGTCGCCGTGCACTCGGACGCCGACGAGAACGCCCTCCACGCGCGCGTGGCCGACGCGGGCGTACGACTTCCGGGGGCCGCGCCCGCCGACACCTATCTGCGCGGCGACCTGATCGTGAAGGCGGCCCTCGCGGCCGGAGCGGACGCCGTGCACCCCGGCTACGGCTTCCTCTCCGAGAACGCCGGCTTCGCCCGGGCCGTCCTGGACGCCGGCCTGGTCTGGATCGGCCCGCCCCCGGACGCCATCGCGGCGATGGCGTCCAAGACCCGCGCCAAACGGCTCATGGGGCTGAAGCCGCTCACCCACGTCACCGAGGCCGACCTCCCGGTCCTGGTGAAGGCGGCGGCGGGCGGCGGCGGACGCGGCATGCGCGTCGTACGGCACCTGGCGGACCTGGACACCGAACTGGCCGCCGCACGGGCCGAGGCGGAGAGCGCCTTCGGCGACGGCGAGGTCTTCGTCGAGCCGTACGTGGAGAACGGCCGCCATGTCGAGGTGCAGATCCTCGCCGACACCCACGGCACCGTCTGGCCGCTCGGCACCCGCGACTGCTCCCTCCAGCGCCGCCACCAGAAGGTCGTCGAGGAGGCCCCGGCACCCGGACTCTCCGAGGAACTCCAGGAGGAGCTGAGCGCCCTCGCCGTACGGGCCGCCCGAGCCGTCGACTACGTGGGGGCCGGCACGGTCGAGTTCCTCGTCGCCGACGGCAGGGCCCACTTCCTGGAGATGAACACCCGCCTCCAGGTGGAACACCCCGTGACGGAAGCCGTGTTCGGCCTCGACCTGGTCGCCGAACAGATCCGCATCGCCGAGGGCCATCGGCTCGACAGCACCCCGCCACGCGCGCGTGGCCACGCCGTGGAGGCCCGCCTCTACGCCGAGGACCCGTCCCGCGACTGGTCCCCCCAGACCGGCCGCCTGCACCGCCTCGCCCTGCCCGAGGGCATCCGCCTCGACACCGGCCACACCGACGGCGACGACATCGGCGTCCACTACGACCCCATGCTCGCCAAGGCCGTGGCCCACGCCCCCACGCGCACGGAGGCCGTCCGCAAGCTCGCCTCCGCCCTGGAACGGGCCGTCATCCACGGCCCCGTCACCAACCGCGACCTCCTGGTCCGCTCCCTGCGCCACCCGGAGTTCGCCGCCGCCCGCATGGACACCGGCTTCTACGATCGCCACCTGCCGCACCTGACCGCCCCGTCCCCCGACCCGCACGCCCCCCTGGCCGCCGCCCTCGCCGACGCCCAGGGCCGCTCCCGCTTCGGCGGCTGGCGCAACGTCCCCTCACAACCGCAGACCAAGCGCTACGCCATGGCCGGGCAGGAACACGAGGTCCACTACCGGCACACGCGCACGGGCCTGGAAGCGGACGGCGTACGGGTGGTGCACGCCGACGCGCAGCTCGTCGTCCTCGAAGTGGACGGAGTACGCCGCACGTTCGAGGTGACGCACTACGGCGACCAGGTCTACGTCAACTCCACCGCGCTGACGGTCCTGCCCCGCTTCCCCGACCCGACGACCCAGCACGCCCCCGGCTCCCTCCTGGCCCCCATGCCGGGCACGGTCGTCCGAGTGGCCGACGGCCTGGCCGCAGGAACTCCCGTGAAGGCGGGTGATCCCCTCCTCTGGCTGGAGGCGATGAAGATGCAGCACAAGATCACGGCACCGGTCACGGGAACGCTGACCGCGTTGCCGGTAGCACTCGGACAACAGGTGGAGCCGGGCGTAGTGCTGGCGGTTGTGTCGGAAACCTAAGGGGCGCGGGGCCGCATTGAATATGCGGCTCCGCCGCGTGGGCGCGACCAGCCACGTACGGCCCGCACCCGAAAGGACACCCATGGACACCGAAGACCACAAGGCCCTAAGAGAAGCCGTCTCAGCCCTGGGCAAACGCCACGGCCGCGGATCCGACACCACCCAACTCTGGTCAGAAGCAGGCAAACTAGGCTACCTCGGCGTCAACCTGCCGGAGGCATACGGCGGCGGAGGCGGCGGCATCTCCGAACTCTCCATCGTCCTCGAAGAACTCGGCACGGCCGGCTGCCCCCTCCTCATGATGATCGTGTCACCGGCGATCTGCGGCACAGTGATAGCCCGCTTCGGCACGGACGCCCAGAAACAACAGTGGCTCCCGGCCCTGGCGGACGGCTCCCGCCTCATGGCCTTCGGCATCACGGAACCCGACGCCGGCTCCAACAGCCACCGCATCACGACCACCGCACGCCGCGACCAGGACACCGGAGACTGGATCCTCACCGGCCGCAAGGTCTTCATCTCCGGCGTCGACCTCGCGGACGCGACCCTCATCGTCGGCCGCACGGAGGACGCCCGCACCGGCCGCCTCAAGCCCTGCCTGTTCATCGTCCCGCGCGACGCACCCGGCTTCACCCGCCGCCCCATCGACATGGAACTGGCCGCCGCGGAGAAGCAGTTCGAGCTGACACTGGACGACGTACGGCTGCCCGCCGACGCACTCGTCGGCGATGAGGACGCGGGGCTCCTCCAGCTCTTCGCCGGCCTCAACCCCGAGCGCATCATGACGGCCGCCTTCGCGATCGGCATGGGCCGTCACGCCCTCGCGAAAGCCGTGGAGTACGCCCGCGACCGGCAGGTCTGGGACACCCCCATCGGCGCCCACCAGGCGATCGCCCACCCCCTGGCCCAGGCCCACATCGACCTCGAACTCGCGCGCCTGATGATGCAGAAGGCGGCCCGTCTCTACGACGCCGGCGACGACCTGGGCGCCGGCGAGGCCGCCAACATGGCGAAGTACGCGGCGGGGGAGGCCTGTGTGAAGGCCGTGGACCAGGCCGTGCACACCCTCGGCGGCAACGGCCTCACCCGCGAGTTCGGTCTGGCCTCGCTGATAACGGCCGCGCGCGTGGCTCGTATTGCCCCGGTGAGCCGGGAGATGATTCTCAACTACGTCTCCCACCAGACCCTGGGCCTGCCCAAGTCGTACTGAGACGGCCCGCGCGCGAGGAGGAACCATGTTCCGCAGCGAGTACGCAGACGTCCCGCCCGTCGACCTGCCCATCCACGACGCGGTCCTGGCCCGGGCCGCGGAGTTCGGCGACATCCCGGCGCTGATCGACGGCACCGACGGCACCACCCTCTCGTACGAGCAGGTGGACCGGTTCCACCGGCGCGTCGCCGCCGCCCTCGCCGAGGCCGGGGTCCGCAAGGGCGATGTCCTCGCCCTGCACAGCCCCAACACCATCGCCTTCCCGACCGCGTTCTACGCCGCCACGCGCGCGGGAGCCACCGTCACCACCGTGCACCCGCTCGCCACGGCCCAGGAGTTCGCCAAGCAGCTGACGGACTGCGCGGCCCGCTGGATCATCACCGTCTCACCGCTGCTGGACATCGCCCGCCGGGCCGCCGAACTCGCGGGCGGCGTACACGAGATCTTCGTGTGCGACAGCGCGACCGGACACCGCTCCCTGATCGACATGCTGGCCTGTGCCGCTCCCGAGCCGCAGGTCGCCATCGACCCCGTGGAGGACGTGGCGGCCCTGCCGTACTCCTCCGGGACCACCGGCACGCCCAAGGGCGTGATGCTCACGCATCGGCAGATCGCCACCAACCTCGCCCAGCTCAGCCCTGCGATACCCGCGGGCCCGGGCGACCGTGTCCTGGCGGTTCTGCCCTTCTTCCACATCTACGGCCTCACGGCCCTGATGAACGCGCCCCTGCGGCAGGGCGCCACCGTCGTCGTCCTGCCCCGCTTCGACCTGGAGCAGTTCCTCGCGGCCATCCAGAACCACCGCATCACCGCCCTGTACGTGGCCCCGCCGATCGTGCTCGCCCTCGCCAAGCACCCGGCCGTCGCGCAGTACGACCTGTCGTCGCTGAAGTACGTCATCAGCGCCGCCGCACCTCTGGACGCCCGCCTCGCCGCCGCCTGCGCCGAGCGGCTGGGCCTGCCCGTCGGCCAGGCCTACGGCATGACGGAACTGTCGCCCGGCACGCACGTCGTGCCCCTCGACGCGATGAGCGACGCACCGCCCGGCACCGTCGGCAAGCTCATCGCAGGCACCGAGATGCGCATCGTCTCCCTCGACGACCCCGGCAAGGACCTGCCCGCCGGCGAGTCCGGCGAGATCCTCATCCGCGGCCCCCAGGTCATGAAGGGCTACCTGGGCCGCCCCGACGCCACGACCGCGATGATCGACACCGACGGCTGGCTGCACACCGGCGACGTGGGGCACGTGGACGGTGGGGGCGCCTCCCGCTCGAGCGAAGCCGAGAGTGGGGGAGGGTGGCTGTTCGTCGTCGACCGCGTCAAGGAACTCATCAAGTACAAGGGCTTCCAGGTGGCCCCCGCCGAGCTGGAGGCCCTGCTGCTCACCCACCCGGGCATCGCCGACGCCGCCGTCATCGGCGCGTACGACGACGACGGCAACGAGAGCCCGCACGCGTACGTGGTCCGCCGGCCGGACCGCACCGACCTGTCCGAGGCGGAGATCATGATGTACGTCGCCGAGCGCGTGGCCCCCTACAAGAGGATCCGGCACGTCACCTTCATCGACGGCGTCCCCCGGGCGGCCTCCGGCAAGATCCTCCGCCGGAAGCTCAGGGAGCGCGCATGACCCTGATCGGCAGGGTACGCGCGCGTGCCGTGGAAACCCTCACCCTCGACTCGCCCCACACCCGCAACGCCCTGTCGGCGGCCCTCGTCGGCGAACTGGCCGAGGCGCTCGCGGACGCCGGCCGGGACCCCGGTGTCCGCGCGGTCGTCCTCACCCACACCGGCAACACCTTCAGCGCCGGCGCGGACCTCAAGGACCCGCCGCCCCCCGAGGCGCTGGTCGCCCTGCTCCGCCGGATCATCGACCTGCCCAAGCCGGTGGTCGCCCGGGTCACCGGCCACGTCCGCGCGGGCGGCCTCGGCCTGCTGGCCGCCTGCGACATCGCCGCCGCCTCCACCGGGGCCACCTTCGCCTTCACGGAGGTCCGCATCGGCGTCGCCCCCGCGGTCATCTCCCTGCCGCTGCTGCCGCGCACCGACCCGCGCGCCCTGTCCCGCTACTACCTCACCGGCGAACGCTTCGGTGCCGCGGAGGCCACCGCGACCGGCCTGCTCACCACCCACGCCGACGACGTGGACACCGCACTGGCCCCCATCCTCGACGGTCTGCGCAGATCCGCCCCCGACGCCCTGGCCGAGACGAAACGGCTGCTCACGACTAGGGTGCTGGAAGCCTTCGACCGGGACGCGGCAGGCCTGACCGCGCTCTCGGCCCGGCTGTTCTCCTCCCCGCAGGCCCGCGAGGGGATGACGGCCTTCCTCGAGCGACGGGATCCGGTATGGGTGGTGTGAGGACATGGGCGGTGTGAGCACGGTCGACCGCGCGGAGCGCGTCCCCAAGCAGGACCGCAGCCGGGCCACCCGGCAGCGGCTCCTGGAAGCCGCCGTGTCCTGCCTCGCCGAACACGGCTGGGCCGGATCCACCGTCTCCGTCGTCGCCGAACGCGCCGGTGTCTCCCGCGGGGCGGCCCAGCACCACTTCCCGACCCGCGAGGACCTCTTCACGGCGGCCGTCGAGTACGTCGCCGAGGAACGCTCCACGGCCCTGCGCGCCCTGTTCCCCGAGGGCGCGGCCGGAGACCGGCACGCGGTCGTCGCGGCCCTGGTCGACCTCTACACCGGACCGCTGTTCCGCGCGGCCCTCCACCTCTGGGTGGCCGCCTCCAACGAGGACCAGCTCCGCGCCCGCGTCACCGAACTCGAATCCCGCGTGGGCCGCGAGACCCACCGCATAGCCGTCGACCTGCTGTCCGCCGACGAATCCCTCCCCGGCGTCCGCGAGACCGTCCAGGGCCTCCTCGACATGGCCCGCGGCCTGGGCCTGGCCAACCTCCTCACGGACGACGCGGCCCGCCGGGAACGCGTGGTCGAGCAGTGGGCGGGGCTGCTGGAGGGGGCGCTGGGCCGCCGCTAGGGGTGTCCGCCCGGGGATGTCCGCTCAGGGACTGAGCCGCTCCACGCGCCAGCTCCCGTCGGCCCGCTCCACGTACCGCAACCGGTCGTGCAGCCGGTTCTCGCGGCCCTGCCAGAACTCCACCGTCTGCGGGGCCACCCGGAACCCGCCCCAGTGTGGGGGCACGGGGACCTGCTCGCCCTCGGGGTAGCGGGCGGCCAGTTCGGCGTACGCGCCGTCGATGTCCGCGCGGGTGGCGATCACCGAGGACTGGGCGCTGGCCCACGCCCCGAGCTGGGAGCCGTGCGGCCGTGTCCGGAAGTACGCCGCCGTCTCGTCCCGCCCGGTACGCCGCGCGACCCCGGTCACGATGACCTGCCGGGCCATCGGATGCCAGGGGAACAGCAGCGAGACGTACGGGTTCTCCGCCAGGTCACGGGCCTTGCGGGAGTCGTAGTTCGTGTAGAAGACGAAGCCCTGTTCGTCGAAGTGCTTCAGCAGCACCGTGCGGGAGCTGGGCCGGCCCTCGGCGTCGGCCGTAGAGACGATCATGGCGTTGGGCTCGAACAGCCCGCCGTCCGTCGCGGCCTGTTTGAACCAGCGCGCGAACTGCTCGACGGGGGTGGCGGCCAGCTCGTTCTCGGAGAGGCCCTCGGCCCGGTACTGCTTGCGCATCGAGGCCAGGTCGAAGGGGACGGCGTCGCGGTCGGTCACCCGGTCATCTTGCCGTATGGACGGTGTCCTTCGTCACTGCCTGGCACTGAGTGCCGTGAACCCTCCCCAACGGTGGCACTCGGGGATATCGTTTCCGTGCCGTTCCGGTTGGGTGACCGCCAGCCGCACGGGGCATCACAGGGGAGACCGGCCAGGACCGCGAGTCGCCGCACACGACCGTGGATCCTCCGGACGGCCGCCCGCTGCGCAAGCCGACTGACACATGGTTCGTTCGCTCCACCCCACATCACACCATCTGTCGCTTACATCACGAGGAGCCGCCTGATGTCCGACTTCGTACCCGGGCTCGAGGGAGTCGTCGCGTTCGAGACGGAGATCGCCGAACCGGACAAGGAGGGCGGCGCCCTGCGTTATCGGGGCGTCGACATCGAGGACCTCGTCGGGCACGTCTCCTTCGGCAACGTCTGGGGCCTGCTCGTCGACGGCGCTTTCAATCCGGGCCTGCCGCCCGCCGAGCCGTTCCCCATCCCCGTCCACTCCGGCGACATCCGCGTCGACGTCCAGTCGGCCCTGGCCATGCTCGCGCCCGTCTGGGGCATGAAGCCCCTCCTGGACATCGACGCCGAGGAGGCCCGCGAGGACCTCGCCCGGGCGGCCGTCATGGCCCTGTCCTACGTCGCCCAGTCGGCCCGCGGCCAGGGCCTGCCGATGGTCCCGCAGCGCGAGATCGACAAGGCCCACTCGGTCGTCGAGCGCTTCATGATCCGCTGGCGCGGCGAGCCGGACCCCAAGCACGTGGCGGCGGTGGACGCGTACTGGACGAGCGCCGCGGAACACGGCATGAACGCGTCCACCTTCACGGCCCGCGTGATCGCCTCGACCGGCGCGGACGTGGCGGCGGCCCTGTCAGGAGCGGTCGGCGCGATGTCGGGCCCCCTCCACGGCGGCGCCCCCTCCCGCGTCCTCGGCATGATCGAGGAGATCGAACGCACGGGAGACGCCGAGGCCTACGTCAAGAACGCGCTCGACAAGGGCGAACGCCTCATGGGCTTCGGACACCGCGTCTACCGCGCCGAGGACCCCCGCGCCCGCGTCCTGCGCCGCACCGCCCGCGAACTCGGCGCCCCCCGCTTCGAGGTCGCCGAGGCCCTGGAGAAGGCGGCCCTGGCGGAACTCCACGCCCGCCGCCCCGACCGGGTCCTGGCCACCAACGTCGAGTTCTGGGCCGCCATCGTCCTGGACTTCGCCGAGGTCCCCGCCCACATGTTCACCTCGATGTTCACCTGCGCCCGCACAGCCGGCTGGTCCGCCCACATCCTCGAACAGAAGCGCACGGGCCGCCTGGTCCGGCCCTCGGCCCGCTACACGGGCCCCGGCTCCCGCAACCCACGCGAGATCGAGGGCTACGAGGACATCGCCCACTGATCCGTCTCACCCACGGCCTCACCCCGCCCCGGGTGAGGCCGTCCGCACGTCTCCCCCCGCGAGCCGGTCCAGCTCCTCCCCGATTGCCTCCCGCAACGGGGCGTGCCGCGCCCCGAGCGCATACCGCTCCTCGCTCCACATCTCCCGCGGATAGAGCCACACGGGCAGCCGCACGAGATCCTCGGGCTCCCAGTCGTACCGCGGCCACACATGCGCGTGCAGGAACCCGTCGGCGTTCCCGAGAATCTCCAGATTGACCCGCCGAAACCCCGACTCCACCCGCCGACAGGCCCGCTCGACGGCTTCCCCCAGCCGCTCCATGTCCCCCAGAAACGCCAGCCGCCTGCTCCGCGGCAGCTCCGACAGCCGCTCCACCAGGGGATCATCGGTCAGCAACACCGAGTAACCGGGCAGAAACTGCACATCGCCGATCACCGCGAACCCGGTGTCCAGCCTCCGCATCACGGCCGGATTCTCACCCCGCAGGGCGCTGCCGATCCGGTCGTCGCGCCACTCACCCACCACCATCGCCCCCGAAAACGCAGACGACCCGCGAGCCTGGTCCTCCGGAGGAGGGCCGGCCGGACGTACCGGCGGCTCGCGGGTCGGGTGACTGCTGGAGATTGGGCCGGCTGCACGCTTCGCTCACGCGCTGGTCCGGCACCGCACTGTGTGGTGTCGGGCCGCTAGCCCGCAGCCACCTCACGCGTCCGGTTCTCATACATCTGCCGAACCACCTCCCTTCTCGTGTACCTGGAACCCTAAGAAGCCATCGGGCCTCGGATCAACCGTTTTTTTGAGACCTTGACCCCATGACGCGACGACAGGCGATTCTCAGCGGTTCGGTGTTCGAGGAGCGGATCGGGTACGCCCGGGCCGTGGTGGACGGGGACTGGGTGCACGTGTCGGGGACGACCGGGTTCGACTACGCGGACATGACGATCTCCGACGGTGTCGTGGAGCAGGCCGAGCAGTGTCTGCGGAACATAGGGGCCGCGCTGGAGAAGGCGGGGTGTTCGTTCGCGGACGTCGTGCGGGTGCGGTACCTGCTGCCGGAGCGGGAGGACTTCGAACCGTGCTGGCCGGTGCTGCGGGCGTGCTTCGGCGAGGTGCGGCCGGCCGCGACGATGGTGGTGTGCGGGCTGGCCGACCCCCGGATGAAGATCGAGATCGAGGTGTACGCGCGCCGCGGGAGTGGTACTGGGGGTGTGGCGTTGATCGACTGAGTCCGCGGCGGGCTGCCTTCGAGGCGTTGACGTGGGGATCGCCGTCGTACAACGATTCCTTCAATGTTGTGGGAACTCGGTGTGCGCTGGGTCACGTTCCAGTTGAATGATTGCAAGTAGCGAACCGACGTGACGTACGTGCGGACGCAAGCCTGCAGGGGGTCCAGGTGAGTGCTTCCCGGCGTAGTGGGACCACCGACGAGCTGGGGCCGGACGGGCCCGAGCCCGAGCCCGAGCGGGACGGCTCGGACGGCTCGGATCTGCTCGCCGCGCTGCTGGACGGCATGGACGCGGCGCTGTGCGCCTTCGACGCCGACGGGGTCGTGACGCACTGGAACCGCGAGGCCGAGCGGATACTGGGCTGGAGCGCGGACGAGGCCGTGGGGCGTCGGGGTCTCGCCGGGTGGGCCGTGCGCAGCGCGGACGCCGAGGAGGTCGAGGGGCGGCTGATGTCCGCCATGCACGCGCCGGGGCGCCAGGTCCACGAGTTCGCGCTGCTGACGAAGGACGGCGGGCGGGTCCTCGTACGGATACAGTCGGCGGCCGTGCGGGGTCCGGACGGAAAGCCCGCGGGTGTGTACTGCGCCTTCAGCGAGGTGCACACGCAGATCGATCTGGAGCGGTCGATCGCCCTCAGCGAGGCGCTGTTCGAGGACGCCAGCTGGGGTGTCGTGCTCGTGGACGTCGACCTGCGGCCCGCCGTGGTGAACGCGCACGCGGCCCGGGCGCTGGGCACGGGACGTACGTCCGTGCTCGGGCGGCCGCTCGGGGAGCTGCTCACGCAGGGCGTGGAGGAGCTGGAGAGCGCGCTGCAGCATGTGCTGGCGGAAGGCGCGCCGCCCGCGCCCGCCGAGGTGTGGGTGACGGTGCGCGCACCCGAGGGGGAGCGGCGGCGCTGCTGGCGCAGCGGCTTCCTGCGGCTGGCCTCGCCGCTCGCGGAGGAGCCGGTTCCGCTGGGCGTCGGCTGGCTGTTCCAGGACGTGACGGAGGCCAAGCAGAGCGAGCAGGAGGCGTCGCTGCTGCGGTTCCGTACGCAGCAGCTGCACCGGGCCTCGCGGGCCGCCGCCGAGTGCGAGGACCCGGCGGAGGCCGCGACGATCCACCTGGACTTCGCCCTGGCCGGTTTCGCCGACCACGCGCTGATCGACCGGGTGGCCGGCGGCGCGCTCACCGAAGCGGAGACCGAGGGCCCGGTACGGCTGGTGCGGGTCGCCGAGACGCCCTCCGGCGCGCCGGGGCCGAGCAAGCTCGCCGACCGCGCGGGTCTGCCCGTGCGGTACGCCGAGGGGCATCCGGCCCTGCAGTGCGTGGAACGCGTCGGCGCGCTGCGGGCGAGCGCGGGAACCGTCCCGCCCGAGCAGGCCCGGGAGTGGGCGCTGGCCCGCCAGTGGCCGCCGGACGTCGTGCACGCCCTGTGCGCGGTGCTGCGCAGCCGGGGGCGGACGCTGGGCGTCGTGACGTTCCTGCGGGGCGCGGGGCGCAGCGCCTTCGAGCGGTCCGACGCGATGTACGCGGAGGACGTGGCGATACGGATCGCCGCGTCGCTGGATCTCGCGGGGCTGTCGGACGAGGAGTGAGCGACGGTTCAGTGCCGGTAGAAGATCCGGTCCCGGTACTGCTCCATGACCCGCGCGTTCCAGTCATGTCCCCCGTCCACGTTCCCGGAGCGCAGGAGCGGCGGCTCGACGCCGCGGTCGGCGAGGGTGGCGGCCGTCGTCGCCATGACGGCCTGGAGGAGGGCCGAGGTGACGACCGTGGAGGCGGGGGCGAAGGGGGCGGGCACGGTGTCGAGGGTGAGTTCCGCGTCGCCGACCGCGATCTTCGAGTCGAGGACGAGATCGCAGTGGTCCTTGAGGTACGTCCCCGAGGCGTGCCGCGACGTCGTCCGGGAGGCGTACGCCACCGACGTCACGCCGATGACCCGCACGCCCAGGGCGCGCGCGTGCAGGGCCATCTCCACGGGAAGGGCGTTGCGCCCCGAGAGGGAGATGATCAGCAGGGCGTCGCCCGCGCGCAGCGGGGAGCTGTCCAGGACGGCGCTCGCGAGGCCGTCGACGCGTTCCAGGGCGGAGCCGAGCGGCGCGGGCATGACGTCGACGCCGACGACACCCGGCACGGCCAGCAGGTTCATCAGGGCGAGACCGCCGGCGCGATAGACGAGGTCCTGCGCGGCGAGGGAGGAGTGCCCGGCGCCGAAGGCGAAGAGACGGCCGCCGTTCTCGACGGTGTCGGCGAGGAGCGTCCCGGCCGCCGCGATGCTGTCGGCCTCCTCGTCGCGGACCCGCCGCAGCAGGCCGATCGCGGCGTCGAGGAACTGGCCGGCCGGCGCGCGGTCGCTCATACGGGGTCCCTTCGGGCCGGGGGCGAGTGTCGCGCATCACGGTGCGGTCTGGACCAGTGCGGTGTCAATACGGCCGTGAAAGGCTCCTCCGTACCCCGCCGCGGGCCCGGATAATCTTCGCTTTCCCTCCCGCGGCACGGTTGTCGGTGGTATCCGGCAGAATTGAGTGCAGGGCCAGCGCACACGCCGGTGAGCCGTCCAGCCTCCGGCAGATCTCATTCGAGGGGCACGTATGTCCGGACTGATCGACACCACGGAGATGTATCTCCGCACCATCCTCGAGCTGGAGGAAGAGGGTGTGGTCCCCATGCGCGCCCGTATCGCCGAGCGGCTGGACCAGAGCGGGCCGACGGTCAGCCAGACCGTGGCGCGGATGGAGCGCGACGGCCTGGTGTCCGTCGCCAGCGACCGGCACCTCGAGCTCACCGACGAGGGCCGCCGTCTCGCCACGCGCGTGATGCGCAAGCACCGTCTCGCCGAGTGTCTGCTCGTCGACGTGATCGGTCTGGAGTGGGAGCAGGTCCACGCCGAGGCGTGCCGCTGGGAGCATGTGATGAGCGAGGCCGTGGAGCGCCGCGTCCTGGAGCTGCTGCGGCACCCGACGGAGTCGCCGTACGGAAACCCGATCCCGGGGCTGGAGGAGCTCGGCGAGAAGGACGGCGCCGACCCGTTCCTGGACGAGGGCATGGTGTCGCTGGCCAGCCTCGACCCGGGCGCCGAGGGCAAGACGGTCGTGGTGCGCCGGATCGGCGAGCCGATCCAGACGGACGCGCAGCTGATGTACACGCTGCGGCGCGCGGGTGTGCAGCCCGGCTCGGTGGTGAGTGTGACGGAGTCGGCGGGTGGTGTGCTGGTCGGCAGCGGTGGCGAGGCGGCCGAGCTGGAGTCGGACATCGCCTCCCACGTGTTCGTCGCCAAGCCCTGAACAGCGGTCCCGGGGTCCTCGCCAACTCCCGTGGCCCATGGGGTGATTGTGGCGTTGGCGTGATCCCGTCGCATCCGGTGTGCAGTCCGTCGAATGGCAGCGCCCGCTCGTTTCCCGTGCGACGCTGTCGCGTGAGGCATATGACCTGAGGGCTCTGGGCCGTGGTTCGACAGCGATGTCACGCGGCCGGGGAGGGGGCGCAAGGATGTGCCGTGGAGAAGCGGAGAGCCCCGGCGCCGTGTGGCGCCGGGGCCTGTCCTCCCCTGTGCTGACCCGGAGCCCCGAGCTCTCAGGGTCATCCCCCGCGGACCGGTTTCCCCGAGCGGTCCGCCTCCCGCTGAAGATCTCCCCTCGGCCGAGGCGATCAATCCTTGACGGCGGTCACTCGAACGAGGGGTGTTGTCCGCGAGAAAGGCCTCTTCGAATGGCCATTCGATAGTCTGCGAGTGACGTGCCGACCGGAATGTGCGCTACAGGGATGTGCGCTCCGGCAGGAACGGCAAGGAACCACAAGAACCACAGGAACGGCAACAGGCACAGCAGGCAGAACACGGTTCACAGGACCGACCGGCCCGAGACGGCCGCGGTCCGCGCGAAGCTTGGGGGGTGCCAGGACATGGCGCGACGCATCGACGTGACCGGGACGGGCGGCGTACGCCTCGCGGCCTGGGAGTTCGGCGACCCGCCCAAGACCGATCCAGCCGGATCCGAGCCGGCGCGGGACGTGCCCGACGGCTCCCCGGGCGTGCTGTTACTGCACGGCCTCATGGGCCGCGCCTCGCACTGGGCGTCCACCGCCCGCTGGCTCTCCGGCCGGTACCGTGCGGTCGCCCTCGACCAGCGCGGCCACGGCCGCAGCGACAAGCCCCCGCAGGCCTCCTTCACGCGTGACGCCTACGTCGACGACGCCGAGGCCGCCCTCGAACAGCTCGGCCTCGCCCCGGTCGTCCTCATCGGCCACGCCATGGGCGCGCTGACCGCCTGGCAGCTCGCCGCCAAGCGTCCCGATCTGGTCCGTGGCCTGATCATCTGCGACATGCGGGCCTCAGCGCTCGGCGCCGCCTCGCAACGAGAGTGGGACCAGTGGTTCAAGTCCTGGCCGCTGCCGTTCGCGACGCTCGCCGACGTCCGCAAGTGGTTCGGCGAGGACGACCCCTGGGTGGAGCGGCCCAACCCGGCCCGCGGCGAGTTCTACGCCGAGGTGATGGCCGAGTCCCCGGACGGCTGGCGCCCGGTCTTCGACCCGGAGCAGATGCTCCGCTCCCGCGAGACGTGGGTGTACGACGCGCACTGGGAGGAGCTGGCCCAGGTCCGCTGCCCCGCCCTGGTGGTGCGCGGCCTCGACGGCGAACTGGGCCGGGCCGAGGCCCAGGAGATGGTCCGCGTCCTGCCCCGCGGCCAGTACGCGGAGGTCGCCGACGCCGGCCACCTGGTCCACTACGACCAGCCGGAGGCCTGGCGCGCGGCGATCGAACCGTTCCTGGACGCCCTCGGCGCCGACTGACGCCCCAGGGGGTTGTGCCCCCTGGTCACCCCTTGCTGACCGCGGTCAGGATCTCCGGCAGCCGCCGGGCCGTCTGCGGAGCGGCGAGCCGCAGCCCCGCCGCCGTGAGCGCCGCCGCGTACCCGGTGCCCACCGGCAGCAGCAGCCACGTCCAGTCGTCGCCGGCGGCGCTCAGGTTCAGCCAGATCGTGAGCGCGATGACGGGCGCGCACAGCAGCGCGGCGGCGATCATCCCGCCGAAGATGGAGATCCAGGCGAGCCCGGTCTGCCCGGGGGCGACGTTCTTGTAGCCCTCCTGCGGGATGGAGTAGGGGAAGCGGGCCGATGTCCACGCCCCCGTCGCGAGCATCGCGCCGAGCAGCGCGAAGGACAGCCCCAGCGCTTCGGGCAGCCGCCGCCAGTCGCCGAGCATGGCGGTCGTCACGACGGTGACGAGCGTGGCGTACGGCAGGGTGATCAGCAGCAGGGCCAGGGCGCGGGCGCGCAGCTCCACGTAGGCGTCGCGGGTCGACGAGATCGTCATCGCGACCATCCAGAACGCCGAGGTGTCCTGCCCGAACTGGTTGTACATCTGGATGCCGAGCATCCCGGCGGCGAAGCAGGCGAAGTACACGGACCCGGTGCCCTGCCAGGCGTTGAACACGGGCACGATCAGCCCGATGGCCAGCGATGTCACCCAGGCCGCCTTGGTCTTGGGGTCGCGCCACACATACCGCAGGCTGCGCTCCATGACCGTCCCCGTACGGCCCGCCGGCAGCAGCCGTCCGAGCCCGGTCGACGCGCGCTCGCGGGCGGCCGACTCGGCGGTCGGCAGTGTCGACCCGTCGGGCGAGGTCATCAGCCGGGTCAGATGCCGCGACCACACGGCGAGCAGCGCGGCCAGCGCGCCCGCCGTCAGCGCCAGTTGCGCGAGGGCGCGGCCGTACGCCCCCTCGCCCACCGCGTGCACGGCCCCGACGGCCGACGCGGGCGGCACCCACTGCAGCACGTCCGCCACCGGGTCGAGCTCACCCAGCCCGGACGCCCCGAGCCGCTGCGCACCGAAGTTGACGACCTGCGCCCCGATCGCGATGACGAGCCCGCTCAGCACCGCGAGGTCCCGCCCCTTGCGGCTGGTCAGCAGCCGTACGTTGGCGGCGGCGACGGCCCGGGCGAGCGCCACGCACACCAGCAGCGCCAGCACGACGGCGACCACGCCCACCGCGAACGCCGCCCCGCCCCGGGCCACCGCGACCACGGAACCGACCAGCAGGCACAGCGTGAACAGCGGCCCGATGCCGACCAGCGACGCCACGAGCAGCGCTCGCACCAGCGGCCGGGGGCGCAGCGGCAGCATCACCAGCCGGGTCGGATCGAGGGTCTCGTCACCGCTGGGGAAGAACAGCGGCATCACCGCCCAGCCGAGCCCCAGCACCGCCGCCGCCAGCACGGCCAGCGACTCGACGTGCGCGTGCCCGCGCAGGGCGATCAGACCGATCAGCTGCAGCGCGGCGAACAGCAGCGCACAGACCGCCGACGCGATGTAGGCGGCCTTCCGCCCGCCGGACTGCCGCAGCCCGTTGCGCAGCAGCGACAGCTTCAGCCGTACGAAGACCGGGGTGATCGTGGCGTCGCTCACCGGGACCCGCCGCCCAGCCAGTCGAGATCGGACCCGGCGTCCCGGCTCTGCGCCCCGACGAGCTCCAGGAACGCCCGCTGCAACGAGGGCGCGTCACCCCGCACCTCCGCCAGCGTCCCGTGCGCGCGGATCCGCCCGGCGGCCATGACGGCCACCCAGTCGCACAGCGACTCGACGAGCTCCATGACGTGGGAAGAGAACACGACCGTGGCACCGGAGGCGGTGTACCGCTCCAGGACGCCCCGGATGGTCTGGGCGGAGACGGGATCGACGCCCTCGAACGGCTCGTCCAGGAACAGCACTTCGGGATTGTGGAGGAGGGCCGTGGCGAGCCCGATCTTCTTGCGCATGCCGGTCGAGTAGTCGACGACGAGCTTGTGCTGGGCGCCCGCCAGATCGAGGACGTCGAGGAGCTGCGTGGCCCGCTTGTCGACCTCGGCACCGGGCAGTCCGCGCAACCGACCGGTGTACGCCAGCAGTTCGCGCCCCGACAGCCGCTCGAACAGCCGCAGACCCTCCGGCAGCACGCCGATCCGCGCCTTCACCTCGACGGGGTCCCGCCACACGTCGTGCCCGACCACCTCGACGGTCCCGTGGTCGGGCCTGAGCAGCCCGGTCACCATCGACAGCGTGGTGGTCTTCCCGGCCCCGTTCGGCCCGACAAGCCCGATGAACTTGCCCGCGGGCAACTCCAGATCGACCCCGGCAACAGCGACCTGCTGCCCGAACCGCTTCCAGAGCCCCTGCACACGCACAGCGCTGGATCCCACCGCATCTCCCTCCGTCACCTCGAACCCTACGGTGGCGTTCTTCAGGGGCGCGGGGCTCTGCCTGATATCGGCTCCGCCGCGTGGGCGCGATCAACCACACGCGACCAGCAGCCGCCGCACAACAGCGGCCAGGCAGACGAACAGGCGTGGCTAACGGTCCCTGCCGCACGCATAGGCCAACGGCGAGATCAACTCCTCCGCGTCCGGCAGCCACCGATTCGCAGGCGTAGGCCGGCAGGCCCACTGCACAGCCCCTCGAGACCCGAACCGCGTGGGCGGCGCAGCCACATACGCGCCCTCACCCAGCACCGTCAGATCCAGCGACGACGACGACCACCCCAGCTTCCGCACCAGATCAGGCACCTTCACAGCGGCCCCCGGCAGCACGAAGAACTCCATCCGCCGATCCGGCGTGAGCGTCACCGGCCCCAGCGTCAGCTCCATCCGCTCCATCCGCGCCAGCGCGAGAAACCCGGCGGTCTCCGGCACGGACATCGCGTCGAACGTACGCCCCGTCGGCAGCAGGATCGACGCCGTCGGCTGCTTCTGCCACATCCGCCGCGCGACGGTCGCACTGCCCGTCGCCTGCGACTCCCAGTCCGGGCGCGCCGGGTGCGATCCCGGGGCCGGACACGCGGCGTCACCGCAGGAGCAGCGCTGAGCGCCGTCGGCGGCTTCCAGCCAGGTGCCGGGGAAGACGTCCCAGTGGCGCTCCTCGGCGTAGCGGACAGCGGTCTCCAGCAGCGATTCCCCGCGCTGCTTCGGGATCTGAGCGGCTTCGGTGCCGGCGATCGTCTCTTCCACGATGAACACAACTCTGGTCGTCACCAGGGGTTACGCCCGCTGGCGTGCGCGGGGAGGAGCATCGCCCCTGGTGTCGGGGCGCATGGGTGCATGTGCGGGGGCGCGCAGGAGGAACCGCGGCGGGGGCTGGGTAGCCACGAGGGGGGCCGGCACCAGCCGTTACCCCGGCAATCCTCACATGCCTCGCATTTTCGCCTGGTCGGCGGGGCATTGATCTTCACGGCCGGAACATTTCGCTGGGACGCGAGGGGCCCGGCCGTGGAAGACACGTCAACTCGGTGCGTGGGCAGGCACCGCAGCCACAGGGGGTACGCCATGGCCGCAAGGCCGCTCGTCGCCAGGCAGCCGAACGAACGGCTCCAGGCGCTCATCCAGGAAGCCGGATGCTCCAACGCCGGCCTCGCCCGCCGGGTCAACATGTGCGGTGCGGAGCACGGCCTCGACCTGCGCTACGACAAGACGTCGGTGGCGCGCTGGCTGCGCGGGCAGCAGCCACGGGGACGGGCACCGGCGATCATCGCCGAGGCGCTCGGCCGCAAGCTCGGCCGCACGGTCACGATCGACGAGATCGGCATGGCCAACGGCAAGAACCTCGCCTCGGGCGTGGGTCTCCAGTTCTCGCCGACGGTACTGGGGGCCATCGAGCAGGTCTGCGAGCTGTGGCGCAGTGACGTGGGGCGGCGGGACTTCCTGTCCGGCTCCTCCGTCGCCGCGTCCGCGCTGGTCGAGCCCAGCCGCGACTGGCTGATCTCCGCACCCGACGGCCAGGTGGCGCGCTCGGCCGGGCCGCGGGTCGGGCAGTCCGACGTGCAGGCGGTGCGGGCCATGACCCAGGCGCTGGTGGATCTCGACCACCAGTACGGCAGCGGGCATGTTCGGCCGGTCGTCGTGCACTACCTCAACAGCGTGGTCTCGGGGCTGCTGGCGGGGTCGTACCGGGAGGCGGTCGGGCGGGACCTGTTCGCCGCGGTGGCGCGGCTGACCGAACTCGCCGGATACATGGCCGTGGACACCGGGCAGCCGGGACTGGCTCAGCGCTACTACATCCAGGCGCTGCGGCTGGCCCAGGCGGCCGGGGACCGGGGCTACGGCGGATACGTGCTCGCCGCCTCCATGAGCCACCTCGCCGCGCAGCTCGGAAACCCGCGGGAGATCGCACAGTTGGCACGGGCGGCGCAAGAGGGGGCGCGGGGGCGCGTGACGCCGCGCGCGGAGTCGATGTTCCACGCGGCGGAGGCGCGCGGGCACGCCCTGCTGGGCGACGCGCGCGCCGCTCAGTCCAGCGCCGGGCGCGCGGTGAGCGCCCTGGAAGCGGCGGACCCGGACACCGGGGACGACCCGGCGTGGATCGCGCACTTCGACGAGGCCTATCTAGCCGACGAGTTGGCCCACTGCCACCGGGATCTGGGACAGGCCGAGGCGGCGGCGCGGTGCGCGCAGGAGTCGCTGGCCGGGCATCCCGAGACGCGGGCGCGCCGCCGGGCCATCGGTTATGTGCTGTTGGCCACGGCGCAGGTGCAGCAGCGCGAGATCGAAGAGGCGTGCAGCACGGGCATGAAGGCCGTCGAACTGCTGGAGGGACTGCGCTCCAACCGGGGCGCCGAGTACCTGGAGGACTTCCAGCAGCGACTGGGGCCGTACCGGGAGGAGACGGTGGTCAGGGAGTTCGGGGCGCGGCTCGACCTTCAGACGGCGGCGTGAACACAGGGTCCGCGGATGCGTGAACGTACGGGAACGGCCGCTTGACGCGAAGGAGGTGACGGGGGCGGCGTGCCGTGACCCGGTTTTGTTACCGCGCTCACAGGGCAGGAGGTCGCGTCCTGTGCTGCGTGGCACGAGGCTCAGGGGACCCGGTAGCGTGACCCGACGATTCACAAGGTCCCCCATTAGTAGGAGTCCCGGTGACGCAGAGTGGACAGGGCGAGGAGCCCTCGGCGCGCCCCGCGCGCGAAGGCATCGTGCTGCCCTCCGACGGTGGCGAGCCCCTGCTGCCGGGCATGACGGGCGGACCCGGTGACGCGCCCGCCGACCGTCGGCCTGGCCCGCCCCCGACCGGCCAGGCCCCGGCCTCCGCCCCCGCCGAGGGGCAGACCTGGGGCCAGCCGTGGGGCCCCGACCAGCAGCCCCCGTCCGCGCAGCCGGGCCAGAGCTGGCAGTCCCCGCCGCCCCAGCAGTGGACGGAGCCACCGGCATGGGACGCCCAGCACCCCGCCCCCGGCACACCGGGCCCGGGCGAGCTGCCCCCGGAGGGCACCCGGCCCCCGAACCCGTACGCCGGCACCTACGGCCCGCCCGCGGGCGGAGCCCCGCTCCCTCCGGGGGGCGCGTACGGCCCCGCCGGCACGGCGGGTTCACACCCCCAGGGCACCGACGCGTACAACTCCCCCGCCGGGGCAGCGGGCCCCCAGGGGACCGCCGGGTACGGCACCGGGCCTGCCGGGCAGCAGCCGCAGCAGGCTGACGGGTACGGGCCCGGATCCTCCGGCGGGCAGCAGGCTGACGCCTACGGGCGCGGCCCCGCGGGCGGGCAGCAGCCCCAACAGTCCGGCGCCTACGGGCCCGGATCCACCGGGGGACAGCAGCCGCAGCCGTCCGGCACGTACGGGCCCGCAGACGGGCAGTCGCCGCAGCAGGCCGGCGCCTACGGGCCCGGATCCACCGGGGGGCAGCAGCCGCAGCGGTCCGGCACGTACGGGCCCGCAGGCGGGCAGTCGCCGCAGCAGGCCGATGCGTACGGGGCTCCCGCCGGGGGTCCCCTGCCTC
The DNA here is from genome assembly GCF_056430805.1 of Streptomyces sp. NPDC045955. Lineage (NCBI taxonomy): Bacteria > Bacillati > Actinomycetota > Actinomycetes > Kitasatosporales > Streptomycetaceae > Streptomyces > Streptomyces sp. NPDC045955. The sequence goes on along the minus strand of NZ_JBWKKY010000001.1, from coordinate 411,610 downwards.
CGGCCTCCGGCGCGTACGGGCCCGAAGGCGGGCAGTTGCCCCAGCAGAATGATGCCCACGGATCCGCCGGCGGGCAGTCGCCCCAGCAGAACGGCGCGTACGGGGCCGCTGCCGGGCGTGCCCCGCTGCCCCCGGCCGCCGACGAGGGGGCGACCCAGTATCTGCCGCCCGTCGCCGCCGGCCCCGCCGATGAAGGGGCGACGCAGTACATACCCCCGGTGGGCCCGGGCGCGCTGCCGCCCGAGATGCCCGCCGAGCAGGACTCCGAGGCCACGCGGTTCCTGGGGACCGGGCCGTTGCCGCCCGCCTCGAACCCGGACGCCGAGGCGACGCAGTACATCGCGCCGGTGCCCGACGGGGGCCAGCAGCCGCCCGCCGGGTTCGAGAACCTCTTCCGCAGCGACTCCGGCGCCGACAGCCCGGCCGCGGCCACCCAGCAGATACCCCGCTTCGAGCAGCCGGAGCCCCAGCCTTCCTACGCCCCACCCGGCGGCGGACGGCCCGGCCGTGGCGGCCGGACCGGTTCCCGCGTGCCGGTCATCGCGGCCGTCGGCATCGGCATCGCCGTCCTCGGCATCGGCGCCGGCGCGCTGCTCGCCGGCGGCGGAGGCGGTGACGACGACGGCGGCGACAACAACAAGACCGTGGCCGCCTCGGCGCCCGCGACGGACGGTTCCGCCTCGCCGTCCGCCGACCCGGCCCGCGCGCAGGCGGTCGAGCTGGACAAGCTGCTCGCCGACAGCGGTGACAGCCGCAGCACGGTGATCAACGCGGTCGCCGACGTCAAGGGCTGCGACAATCTCGCCCAGGCCGCCAAGGACCTGCGCGACGCGGCCAAGCAGCGCAACCAGCTGGTCACCCGGCTCTCCGGCATCACGGTCGACAAGCTGCCCGACCACGCCGCGCTGACCACCGCCCTGACCAAGGCGTGGCAGGCCTCCGCCTCGGCCGACAACCACTACGCGGCCTGGGCCGACCAGACCGCGGGCAAGAAGGGCTGCAAGAAGGGCCAGGCCCGCGTCACCGGCCAGACGCAGGCCGGCAACCGGGCCAGCGGTGTCGCGAGCACCGAGAAGACCAAGGCGGCCCGCCTGTGGAACGGCATCGCGAAGGAGTACGGCCTGACCGAGCGCCAGCCCACGCAGCTGTGAGGTGAGTGGAAACCGGCAGGGGACTCAGTAGGTCACGTCGGCGTTCTGAAGGGTCCTCGTGGTGTCGACGAAGCCCTTCCGCGCCGACACCAGCCGTCCCTCCCGCACCACCTGAAGGGTCACGTTCGCATTGACCAGGCGCGGGAAGCCGGCGGCGGCGAGCTTGTCCTGGAACCGCCACCGGAGCGTCGGCGTGAGCCCGCCCGTGTTGATCCGGAGGCCGTCGTCGAGGGCCTCCGTGACCGTGTCGGCGGTCACCTCACCGCCGCCGAGCGATTCGATGACCTTGTGGAACACGGTGTAGGCGATCCAGGTGGTCTGCACTCCGGCGTCCGCGGGGTCGATGCGGTTGTCGTCGAAGGCCTCCTCCTTGATCACCCGCTTCATCGCGTCCCAGCGGGGATCGCTCGCCACCGGGTACCAGCCGGTGATGTACGAGCCCTCGTACGGCCCCGACGCCCCGCCGGTCGCGTCGATCACCGTCTGGTCGACGCTGCCGAGCACGGTGGCCGTCCGTACCTCGGGATAGTCCTCGCGGGCCCGGCGGAAGGAGTCCATGAAGGTGCCGTTGCGGTCCCCGAGCGCGGGCACCACACACCCCGCGCCCCCCGGGTCCGCGGTCGCGGTGCGCAGTGCGAGGCCGGCCTGGCCGTCGTACTCTGTGGCGTCCTCCGCCGCCCGCTGGTCCCGCGCGGGCCGGTGCCCGCCCGCCTTCAGGCCGGAGTCGAGTAGCGGGGGCAGCTGGTCGCCCGTGATGGTGTCGGGCCGGATCAGCGCCACGGGCCCGCAGTCACCGGCGAGCGCGCTGCCGAGCCCGGCGAGCAGCGCCGGCTGGCCGCCGTTGACGGGGTAGGACAGCGGGCTGGTGAACTCGGCGTTGGTGATGCCGTAGCCGCCGATGTACGGGATGCCCGCTCCCTCCAGCGACGGGAAGAAGGAGTCGGCGTACTGGCTGTAGGATCCTACGACCGCGACGACGTTCTCCTTGACGGCCCGGCGGGCGCACTTGGCGGCGGCCACGCTGTCGTTGTGCTCGTTGCAGGTCAGCACGTTGAGCTTGCGGCCGTTGATCCCGCCGTGGGCGTTGACCCAGCGGGCGTAGGCGCGGGCGAAGGCGGGCATACCGGGCTTGTTGGTGGCCTTGGTGTCCTGCGGCGCCCAGGTCATGACGGTGATCGGGTCGTCCCCGGCACCCCCCGTGGTGCCGGGGACGACCCCGCAGCCGGCGAGGAGCGAGGCGCACGCGACCGCCGTGCCCGCGGAGAGGACGCCGGATCTGGCGTGACGGGTGAGGAGGCCGGGGAGGAATGTGCTGCGCTTGCGTCGCCTGCCGGTCATGACTCCGCACGATTCCGCCACATGACTAACCCGTGAGTGACCTCCGGTCAACGATCGGTGACACGCAGGTGAATTACAGGGGTCGGTGTGACCGATGTGAAGGGGAACGTACGATCGATGACCGTGCAAGCTTCGGAGAACTCTTCCCGTCGTGGCCGTCGCTCATCCACCATGGGCGGCATGCCTGTCAATGACATGCCGTGGTGGCGCTGGCGCAGCAACGTGCGCTCGGCGCTGCACATGCTCTCCGATCCCGTGTTCCAGCGGGACGTCTGGCTGGCCGGCGTGGACGGCTACGGCGACGTGACCGACGCGGTGTACCGGCTGGTCGAGGACACCTGGCTGGACCACTGGTCCGCCGAGAAGTACGTCGGCACGATCTTCCGCGACTCGCAGGAGGCGGCCCTCGTCGACACCGCCGTGCTGCGCGTGCTGCGGATCATGCACCAGGTCGGGCCGGACGCGCCGGTCGCCGCGTACCTCGAGCACCAGGCGTGGCCCGACGCGGTCCAGGCGGCCCGGGACGCGCATGTCCGGCTGGCCGTGAGCGACGGCGACGAGCCGGACGCGCCGCCGCGCAGCCTGGAGGTGCTGCGGATCATGACGAGGTCCGCGTAGCGGGACGATTGCCGGTGGTCTCGCACCTTGTGGGAACCTGTCCTGCATGAACGAGCAGTCCACCAGCGCCGCGGCCCCGGCCGACCAGTACGTCCTCACCCTCTCCTGTCCCGACAGGAAGGGCATCGTGCACGCCGTGTCGAGCTATCTGTTCATGACCGGCTGCAACATCGAGGACAGCCAGCAGTTCGGCGACCACGACACGGGACTGTTCTTCATGCGGGTCCACTTCTCGGCCGAGGCGCCGGTGACCCTGGACAAGCTGCGGGCCAGCTTCGCGGCGATCGGTGACTCCTTCCAGATGGACTGGCAGATCAACCGGGCCGACGAGAAGATGCGCATTCTGCTGATGGTCAGCAAGTTCGGGCACTGCCTGAACGATCTGCTGTTCCGGGCGCGGACCGGGGCGCTGCCGGTGGAGATCGCGGGTGTGGTGTCCAACCACACGGACTTTGCGGAGCTGGTGGGCTCGTACAACATCCCCTTCCACCACATCCCGGTGACGAAGGACACGAAGCCGGCGGCAGAGGCCCGGCTGCTCGACATCGTGCGGGAGGAGGGTGTCGAGCTGGTCGTGCTCGCGCGGTACATGCAGGTGCTGTCGGACGACCTGTGCAAGGCACTCGCCGGGGGGATCATCAACATCCACCACTCGTTCCTGCCGAGCTTCAAGGGCGCGAAGCCGTATCACCAGGCTCACGCCCGGGGTGTGAAGTTGATCGGGGCGACTGCTCACTATGTGACGGCTGATCTCGACGAGGGGCCGATCATCGAGCAGGAGGTCGAGCGGGTCGGGCATGACGTGACGCCGGAGGGGCTGGTCGCGATCGGGCGCGATGTCGAGTGTCAGGCGCTGGCCCGGGCCGTGAAGTGGCATGCCGAGCGGAGGATTCTGCTGAATGGGCGCCGGACTGTGATTTTCGCCTAGGAGCTCGGGCGTTCCGGTTGTGTGGCGGGTGCGGGTGGGTTGTGGCTTGTCGCGCAGTTCCCCGCGCCCCTGAAAACCTCACATCCTGCTCAGTGAAGCCGCCGCGAACAGGACATCCCTGATCGCCTCTCTGTCTCCCATCTGGCCCGCCGCGGCCTCCTGCGGGGGCACGTGGCCCGCTGCCAGGCGGCAGAACTCGACGCCGTCCAGGGCCACGTGGGCGACCTCGTGCTCGGCGGAGCCCTTCGCGGCGGGGGAGTCGAGGGGGATCAGCCACTCGCCGCCGCCCGAGCCCTCGATCTCCAGGCGGAGGCTGCGGCCCGGTTCGCCCGCTGCCACGAGATGGCGGTGGTGGGAGGGTGCGGCCAGGCCGCCTCGGCGGCGTTCGGCCAGGGCGTCGGGCAGCATGCGGGCGGCCAGGTCGATCATGCGGTGCAGATGGCGCGGCGAGGGCGGGTCGTAGGGGTAGTCGACCGCGTCCGCGATGTCCTCCGCGTGTACCCAGCACTCGAAGGCCCGGTCGAGCATCGCGTCGTGCAGGGGCAGCTCGAAGTCGCCGTACGGCACCGAGAGCCCGCCGACGCCGCTGCCCGTGAAGGACACCGTGCGGACGAGGTCGTGGCTCTGCTCCCGCCAGGGCGCCCGCACGGCACGGGTGGGCGGGAAGTGGGAGGCGCTCCAGTACGCCTCGGTGCGGGCCGCCGGGGTGGGCCGCCGGGACGTGACGTCGCCGAGCGGGTCGTCGAGGCCCAGCGCGACCGCGACCAGCCCGTCCACACTGAGCAGGTGCGCGATGACGCCGGCGACGGTGGTACGGCGGCTCGTGGCCTCGTCGCCCCGGTACCAGCGCAGCCGTACCGGCGCGTGCCACTCGGCGTCGCCGAAGTCCTGCAGCAGGGCGTCCAGGCGCGCGGTCTCGGTGTCGTAAGCGGCGGCCCAGTCCGGCACCGGGATGCGCGGCGGGCGGCGCTCCAGGCAGGACTGCAGGACCCGGGTGCGCAGGCCCGGGTCCAGGTCGAGGCTGTCGGGGCGTTGCAGCAGCCCGACCGCCTCGCGCAGCCGCCGCGCCTCGTCGGCGCACGCGCCGCACTCGCCGAGGTGCTCCTCGACGGCCGTGGCCTCCTGTGCCGAGCACGCGGCCAGTGCCCAGGCGCCGAGCAGGGCCTTCAGCACGGGGTGCTCGAACACGGGCCGTACGGGCGGCGGCTGTGCGGCGTCACCGGGATCCTCCAGCGCGGGCAGCGGCAGCCCGGTGTCCTCGACGGAGGCCCGGGGCGTGGGGATCCGCGGCGGGCGCCCCGGTTCCTCGTCATCGCCGTCGTACGCCTCGAACCGGTCCGGCCCGTTCACCCCACACCCCCGTGTCCGGGCGGTGCGCCGGGTGCCTCGGAGTCGTGGGCGGTGGCCAGGAGTTGCAGGCCCAGGCGGAGGCGGCGGCGGGCCTCGTCCTCGGTGATGCCGAGGTCGGTGGCGGTCTGGCGGTAGTCGCGGCGCTGGAAGTAGGCCCGTTCCAGGGCCGAGCGCAGCGGGACCGGCATGGACTGGACGATGTAGTCGGCGCGGGCGGCGACCGAGGCCCGGCGCACGGTGTGCTCCAGTTCCTCCGCGGTGCCGGAGCCCTCGCGGGCGAGCGCGGCGGTCTCGGTGGCGCGCAGGCGCTGGACGGCCAGGCGGTGGGTCAGCGTGGCGACCCAGGTACGCAAAGGGCCCTGTTTCGGGTCGTAGGTGTCCGGATGCTCCCAGACGTGGACGAAGACCTCGCGTGTGATGGCGTCGGCGGCGCGCTCGTCGCCCAGGACGCGGTGAGCGAGGCCGTGCACGAGGGAGGCGAACCGGTCGTAGAGCTCACCGAGGGCGGCGGCCTCCCCGCGGGCGAGCCGCTGCTGCATCTTGCGGTCCCAGCGAGGCGGTACGTCATTTTTCGCCATGCGGCCCCTCACCCCCTGCTCGTGTCCCGCGCCCGTGCCCTGCCCAGCCTGTGTCCGACGCCTTTCCGAATGTAGTCGGCACGTCCGGTAGCGCACGCCCCTTTGTGGCAATGTGCGCCCCCTGACCGGCCGCAGGTGGTAGGGGGCCTCCGGTGCTCGCGACGAGTGCTGTCGGGCCGCACCTACCCCGCCCTCCTCTGATCAGACCTGACTGAAGGCGATCGAACAGGAACGAAGTCGACTAAAACAAGCCTCTTTTGCAAGGGATCCGTTTTTCGGGTTGTGTTTCAGGGAACGGCCGCTGGGCAGCCGCGCTGCAAGGAAGCGTAGGGACTGCTTCCGGTTTTGGCGATCGAAGGGCGTGGTGGTGACCTTCAAAGTGACCGGCGGCGAGCAGGGCGAATGGGCCGTGCTCCAGGTGTCGGGCGAGCTGGATCTGGTGACGTCGCCGGTGCTGCGTCAGCGTGTGCACGACGCGGTGGCCGAGGGGCACCACTGTCTTGTCCTCGACTTGTCCGAGGTGTTCTTCTGCGATTCCAGCGGCGTCGGCGTGCTCATCGCCGCCCGCCGGCTGATCCGCTCCTGCCAGGGCCGGCTGCGGCTGGTGCTGCCCGCCCGGGGCGCGGCCGACGGGTCGCATGTCAACCGGGTCCTCGGCGCGCTGGGCGTCCGCAGGCTGTTCGACGTGTACGGCGATGTGGACGCGGCCCTGGGCGACGAGGGCGAACCCCTGTCCGCGTGAGGAGCCGGTGACGCACGGTAGGACGAGTGTTGCCGTTCCGACACGCCGTTGTCCCGGAATTCCCCCGGTCTTGGCACAAGTGACGTTTTCCCGCGCCCGAACGGCCCCCTCCGTCGTACGCTCCGAGCCAGAAGCACCCCACCCGACGTAAGGCGGCCCGAAAGAGACATGGTCAGCAGCGAGTACGAGCGCAGGATCGCCGCCCGGTTCGCCACCTTCGACCAGGACGGCAACGGCTACATCGACCGCGAGGACTTCTACGGCGCGGCCAAGGCGCTGCTCACGGAGTTCGCCGTGGCGGCCCGGTCCGACAAGGGCCAGGCGCTGTACGGCGGTGCCGAGGGCTTCTGGCAGGGCATGGCCGGGATTGCGGACCGTGACGGCGACCAGCGCATCACGCGCGAGGAGTTCGTCAACGGCGCGGTCAAGCGGCTGCGCGACAACCCCGACCGCTTCGCCGAGATCGCCCGCCCCTTCCTGCACGCGTCCCTGGACGTCGCCGACGCCGACGGTGACGGCGCGGCGACGGTCGAGGAGGCCGCCCGCGTCCTGAAGTGCCTCGGCGTCCCGGAGGACGTCGCCGGCCCGGCCGCCGCCACGCTCGACACGGACGGTGACGGCAAGGTCGGCGAGGCCGAGGTCGTGTCCGCCTTCGCCCGCTACTTCACCGTGCCCGAGTAGCCGCCCCGGGCGCCGGGCCTCACGTGCCCGCATAGCGCTCGCGCAGCTTGTACTTCAGCACCTTCCGCAGGGTCGCGCCCCGCGGAAGGGAGTCCACCACCTCCAGCCGCTCGGGCAGCTTGTGCACGGACAGTCCTTGCGCGCGCAGGAAGGCGGTCACGGACGCGAGCGTCAACACCTCCGCCCCCGGGGCCTGTTCCACCACCGCGCACACCAGTTCCCCGCGCGCCGCGTCCGGCAGCCCGATCACCGCCACGTCCCCGACCGCCGGATGCCGGTGCAGCAGCTCCTCGATCTCCTGGGCCGAGATGTTCTCGCCCTTGCGAATGATCACGTCCTTCAGCCGGCCGGTGAGGACCAGGTGCCCGCTCTCCGTCAGCCGCCCGAGGTCGCCGGTGCGCAGGAACCCCTCCTCGTCGAAGGCCTCGGCCGTCTGCCCCGGGTCCAGATATCCCCGGCACACCGCCTCCCCGCGCAACCGCACCTCCCCGTCCACGATCCGTATCTCCATCCCCTCCGGCGGCCGTCCCTCGGTCGTCGCCAGCAGCTCGGGGGAGTCGTCCGGCGACCCCATGGTGATCATCGGTACCTCGGTCATGCCGTAGCCGTGGGTGAGCCGCACACCCATCTCGCGGACGACGGCGTGGTACAGCTCCGGCGGCTTGGGCGCCCCGCCCCCCGCCAGCAGCCGCAGCGAGGGGACGAGCGGAACGCCCGGCTGCTTCCGCTGCTCCGCCAGGAACATCGAGTAGAACGCCGTCGAGCCGCCCGCCATCGTCACCCCGTGCGCGCGGTACGCCGCCAGCGCCTCCGGCAGCGCGAACTGCTCGAACAGCACGGCCGGGAAGCCGTACAGCAGCAGCATCACCGTGTAGTCGGGCCCGCCTATGTGGGCGTACGGGAAGGCGATCGACCCCACGTCGTCCGCCGATGGGCGCAGCGCGTGGGCGAGGCAGGAGCCGCCCGCGAGCAGGGAACGGTCCGTGTGCAGCACGCCCTTGGGGGCGGAGGTCGTGCCGGACGTCCAGTAGATCCAGCGGACCGCGGTGCCGTCGGAGGGCGGGGGCGGCAGTACGGACGGATCGCCGTCGGGCAGGTCGTCGTAGGCCTCGAAGACGCCCCGCGCGCCGAGCCGCCGGGCCATCTCCGTGTGGTCGAAGCCGCGCCACTCGCCCGGCACCGCGAAGAACTCCGCCTTCGACGCGCGCAGCGCGAAGCCGACCTCGCGGTCCCGGTGGAAGGGGATCACCGGGGTCTGCACGGCGCCCAGGCGGGCCAGCGCGAAGGAGAGCAGGGCCGTCTCGATGCGGGTGGGCAGCTGCCAGGCGACCACCGTGCCGGGGCGTACGCCCATGCCGTACAGGCCGGCCGCGACCCGCTCGGCGCGCGTACGCAGGGCGCCGAAGGTGAGCGCGCGGTCGTCCTGGAGGAAGAGCGGGCGGCCGGGGGTGAGGGCGGCGCGGCGGGCGAGAAGCTCCCACAGGGTGCGCGACGAACTCAGGGCGTGCGGGGTCTCGGTCACGGCTGCCCCCCTGCTGCTTGGCTGACGGGTCGTCAGGTGGGATGCTAGCTGACGCTGCATCAGATAAGTACCGTCCGGCGGAGGGGACCCATGGCGACCGAACTGCCCCGCATCATCAGCGTCGACGACCACGTGATCGAGCCCGCCCACCTCTTCGACACCTGGCTGCCGGCCAAGTACCGCGACCGCGGGCCGAAGGCGCTGACCGCCGGTATCGGCGAACTCGCCTACGTCGGCGGCAAGTACCGCATCACGATGGACCCGGACGGCCCGCCCACCGACTGGTGGATCTACGAGGACCTGAAGTTCCCGTACAAGCGCAACATCGCCGCCGTCGGCTTCGACCGCGACGAGATGACCCTGGAGGGCATCACCCGCGAGGAGATGCGGCCCGGCTGCTGGGACCCCAAGGAGCGCCTGAAGGACATGGACCTCAACCATGTCGAGGCCAGCCTCTGCTTCCCGAGCTTCCCGAGGTTCTGCGGCCAGACCTTCGCCGAGGCGCACGACAAGGAGGTCGCCCTGGCCTGCGTGCGCGCCTACAACGACTGGATGGTCGAGGAGTGGTGCGGGGACAGCGGCGGGCGGCTCATCCCGCTGTGCCTGATCCCGCTGTGGGACGTCGGCCTGGCGGTCGCCGAGATCCGGCGCAACGCCGCGCGCGGGGTGAAGGCGGTGACCTTCTCCGAGATCCCCACCCACCTCGGGCTGCCGTCCATCCACTCCGGCTACTGGGACCCGTTCTTCGCGGTCTGCCAGGAGACCGGGACGGTCGTCAACATGCACATCGGGTCCTCGTCCCAGATGCCGGCCGCATCCCCGGACGCCCCGCCCGCCGTCCAGGCCGCGCTCAGCTTCAACAACGCGATGGCCTCGATGATGGACTTCCTCTTCAGCGGGGTGCTGGTGAGGTTCCCGCAGCTCAAACTCGCCTACTCCGAGGGGCAGATGGGCTGGGTCCCGTACGCCCTGGAGCGAGCCGACGACGTCTGGGAGGAGCACCGCGCCTGGGGTGGCGTTAGCGACACGATCCCCGAGCCGCCGTCGACGTACTACTACCGGCAGATCTTCTGCTGCTTCTTCCGCGACAAGCACGGAGTGGCCTCGATCGACGTCGTCGGCCGCGACAACGCCACCTTCGAGACCGACTACCCGCACGTCGACTCGACCTTCCCGCACACCAAGGAGGTCGCCCTCGACCATGTGAAGGGCCTCGACGACGAGACGATCCACAAGCTGATGCGCGGCAACGCCATCCGGATGCTGGACCTGGACCTCGACCGCTGATGGACCTGTCGGACACGCCCGAGGAGGAGGAGTTCCGGGCCCGGCTGCGGGAGTGGCTCGCGAAGACGCTCCCCGGCCTCCCGGCCCAGCCGTCCCCCGACGACTGGCCCGGGCGGCGGGCCTACGACCTCGGCTGGCAGCGCAGGCTCCACGACGCCGGATACGCCGACGTCCACTGGGACGCGTCCCCGGCCATCCGGCTGATCTTCCTGGAGGAGACCGAGAAGGCGGGCGCGCCATACGTGGGCGCCAACTTCGTGGGGCTGCTGCACGCCGGGCCGACGATCGCCGCCGAGGGCACCGACGAGCAGCGGGCACGCTGGCTGCCGCCGATCCTGCGCGGCGAGGAGGTCTGGTGCCAGGGCTTCAGCGAACCGGACGCCGGCTCCGACCTCGCGGCCCTGCGCACGCGCGCGTGGCGCGACGGCGACGACTACGTGGTGACCGGCTCCAAGATCTGGACCTCCCACGCGGAAGTCGCCGACTGGTGCGAGCTGTTGGTCCGCACCGACCCGGAGGCGCCCAGACACCGGGGCATCACCTGGCTGGCCATGCCCATGGGCGCGCCCGGCATCACCGTGCGGCCGCTGCGCACGCTCGCCGGCTCGGCCGAGTTCGCCGAGGTCTTCCTCGACGAGGTGCGGGTGCCGGTCGGGAACCGGGTCGGGGACGAGAACGACGGCTGGCGCGTGACCATGGTGACGCTGTCCTTCGAACGCGGCACGGCCTTCGCCGGCGAGGTCGTCGCCTGCCGCCGCGTCCTCGGCGAACTGGCCCTCGCGGCCCGTGAGAACGGCCGCTGGGACGACTGTGCGCTGCGTCGCCGACTGGGCAGGCTGCACGCCGAGTTCCGGGCGCTGTGGCGGCTGACGCAGTGGAACGTGAGCGCGGCGCAGGCCTCGGGCGGCGTGCCGGGTGTCGGCGGCTCGGTCTTCAAGCTGCGGTACTCGCACGCCCGCCAGGAGCTCTACGACGCCGCCGCCGAGGTCCTGGGCGCCGACTGCCTCGACCTGGACCGCCCCTGGACGCTGGACCGCCTGTCCTCCCTGTCGTACACCATCGCGGCCGGCACCTCGCAGATCCAGCACAGCATCATCGCCGAGCGGATCCTCGGCCTGCCGAAGGGACGGTGACCGTGCGCTTCCGGCTGACGGACGACCAGCGGGCCTTGCGGGACGGGATGCGGCAACTGCTGGCGCGGCACTTCGACGGGGCGGCGCTGCGGGCCGCCGCGCAGGGCCCCGCCCGGCTCGACCGGGAGCTGTGGCGGGCCCTCGGCGACGCCGGGTTCTTCGCGCTGCGGTTGCCGGACGCCCAGGGCGGGGTGGGACTCGGTCTGCCGGAGGCGGTGTTGGTGTTCGAGGAGGCGGGGCGGGTGCTGCTGCCCGGGCCGTTGGCCGCCACCCATCTCGCGGCCGGTGTGGTGCCGGGAGCCGCCACCGGGGAGACGGTCGTCGCGGCCGTGGACGGCGGGCTCGTGGAGTGGCCGGCCCAGGCCGACGTCGTACGTGGCGACACCGCCGGAGCCGTGCCGGTGCGCTCCCTCGACCCGCTGACGCCGCTGCACCGCGTGCCCGGCGGCACGGCCGCGGACCCGGACCCCGTCGCCGTCCTCCTCACCGCCGCCGAGCAGCTCGGCACGGCCACCCGTGTCTGCGAACTGGCGGTGCAACACGCCCGGGCGCGCGAACAGTTCGGACGGCCCGTCGGGAGCTTCCAGGCGGTGGCACACCTGTGCGCCGGAATGCTGGTCCGGTCTCGGACGGCCCGCGCGGCGGTGTACGCGGCGGCCGTCACCGCCGACCCGGTCGACATCGCCGCCGCCCGTCTGCTCGCCGACGACGCCGCCGTGCGCGGCGCCCGCGACTGTCTCCAGGTGCACGGCGGCATGGGCTTCACCTGGGAGTCCGAGGTCCATCTCCATCTGAAACGCGCATGGGTTCGAACCCAGCGTGCGGGCGGAGTCACGGAGAGTGAGGAGTTTCTCGCGGCCGCTCTGGCGGCCGGAGCGCCCTGACAGGCCCCCTGGCTGCGGTGTCGCCGAATATGCCCGTGGAGATGTCGCGGATCGTGGCATCCCGTGATCACGGAGCGTTGATATCGGCTTGTGTCCCCGGAGCGACCCGTCACGGCCCGGAGTCGACTGCGGGCTCCGGTACCTTGTGTGAGATGCGAGTGGTTCTGAGCGCGGTACGACCCAGTCGCGCCGCCTGTTCGACTCCCCGCAGCGAGCGTCGCACAGTATGCCGCACGGGTACTCCTTCGCGCTGGAATATGCCCGAAGCGCTTGTTGGGGTGACTGTACGTCAACCATGCTGTCCCACAAGGGATTCACGTTCCGTGATCCTTGTCCCGGCCGTTGTTCTGGCCATGCAGAAAATGGCTACGATCGTGGCCCTCGTGAGGCGCGAGCCTAAGTGTCCGCCGGTTCGGATGGTGTGAGCGGTGCAGGTGCTTCAAGTGCAGCTGGAGATCCGGCCCGACCCCGCAGAGGTGGGGCGGGCCCGGCGGTGGGCCCGCTCCCGCCTGGCCGGGTCGGGCATACAGGCCGACGAGCCGCTCGCCGAGACCCTGATCCTGCTCGTCTCGGAGCTGGTCACCAACGCCGTGGTGCACACCGGCAGGCCCGCCGTGCTGCGGCTGTCCCTGCCGCACGCGGTGACGGAGGAGGTCACCGTCCGCCTGGAGGTCGCCGACCGCAGTGGCCGGGCCCCCGTGCCCCGGTGCGTGGACGACGACGCGACCGGCGGCCGGGGCCTCGCCCTCGTCGACGGCCTCGCCGACCGCTGGGGCTGGAGCGTCGAGAGCACCGGCAAGCGCATCTGGTGCGAGCTGGACCGGTGTTCGAAGTCCCCCGGGGTCACGACGGCGTGCGGAGGCGGCGCGGTGGCGTACGGCGGCGGCGCGCCCTTCGAGGGGCTGGCGTACGAGGCGGTGTAGTCGGGGGTGCCTTCAGGTGCTCCTCCCGTGGCCGGCTGGCCGGAGGTCGCATGGCGCACGAGGTGCGGTGTACGGCGGCACGTGCCGCGGGGTGTTGCGGCGAAGCCGGGGCATGGCCGCACGGCAGGACCGCCGTTTTCGTCATGGCATGCGGCGATGCGCCGGGATGTGCTTCCGTGCGCGCCCACGGTAAAAGCCGCATAGGCGACAAAACTCCGAACGGGTGTTGACGCCCCGTGACCGTTTGTTCACGCTTGTGGGCAGCGATTCGCCGTGAGGGGACGGCGAGGGTCGGCGACGGCGGCCCTCGGCGAGTGTGAGTCGCGATTCGGCGTCGGCTCCCTGTCAGGGCCACGGGAGTCGGGGCGGGAGCGCCGGAGTCGGGTGGCGGCGCGCGCTGCCGTGCTCGGGGCGAGCAGCGCGGCGCCGCCGTCCAGCTTCCTGCGGCGGGGTGGTGGTCCTGCGTGCGGGCTACAGGACGGCGACCGGGGCCACCGGTGAGCCGGTCGCTCCCGTGAACGGCTCGGGTGTAGCCGCCAGCAGGAAGGCGTAGCGGCCCATCTCTCCACAGGCTGTGGACAACTTTTCGAGATTCCAGTTCTGGCCCTGCGGCATCCCCATCTCCACGAGATGGAGGGCGTGCACCGGCAGCCACAGGTCCTCCACCTCGGGCGGGAACACCTCGAAGGTGAGGGTGTCGTTGGCGACCGCCGCGACGTCGCGCGCGTGGAACCACTCCGGTGTCCGGATGGACAGCCCCGGCGACGGATACGCGTACGCGTGCCGGTCCCCGGCCAGGCAGAGCCGGATCTGCCCCGTTCGTACGAGCACGATGTCACCGGCCCGCACGCGCGTACCGGCCAGGTCCTCGGCCGCGTCCAGGTCCTCGGGCGTGACGGCGTGCCCGCCGTCGAGCCGTTCCGTGCCCCGGGCCCGGGCGACGTCGAGCAGCACTCCGCGCGAGACGAGGTGCCGGACCTTGTCGATGCCGCTGAACTCGGCGCCGTCGTGCGGCGTGATGGAGTGCGCGGGGCGGCCGTTGTAGAGCCTGCCCGAGTGCGAAACGTGCGGGAGCGCGTCCCAGTGGGTGGCCGCCTGGAGCCCCATGGTCACGGCGTCGTCGCTGCACGCGACGGTGCCCGGGCCGAACAGCTCCTGGTTGATCTGCACCATGACGTGCAGCGGGTCGATCCGCCCGGGGATCATCCCCGTCTGGACGCCGTCGCGCCTCAGGGGCAGCGCGAGCGGGATCCGGCGACCGGTGCGGACCGTCGCCGCGGCCTGACGGACGACCTCGTCGGTGATCAGGTTCAGCGTGCCGAGCTCGTCGGTGGCTCCCCAACGGCCCCAGTTGTTGACGCGCTTGGCGATGTCGTGGAACGCGTCCGGCAGCGACATGAGTCCTCCCCGGGGCTTGTGTTCCCGTATCTGACGGGTCGTAGAATCTGGAGTCCGCGAAACCTAACGGTCCGTCAGAAACCGTGGGACGGGAAGGGGCCGGGCGTGGGGAACTTCTTGGCAGGCAAGGTCGTCGCCGTCACGGGCGCGGGGCGGGGCATCGGCCGTGCGGTCGCGCTCGCGGCGGCGGCGGAGGGGGCGAAGGTCGTCGTCAACGACTACGGCGTGGCGGTCGACGGCGCCTCCCCGACCAGTGAGGTCGCCGAGGCCGTGGTCAAGGAGATCGAGGCGGCGGGCGGGGACGCGGTCGCAGTCGCCGACGACATCTCCACGATGGCGGGCGGGCAGCGGGTCGTCGACGTGGCGCTGTCGTCGTACGGGCGGCTCGACGGGGTGGTCTGCGTGGCCGGGATCCTCCGGGAACGGATGCTGTTCAACATGGCCGAGGAGGAGTGGGACCCGGTCGTCGCGACGCACCTGAAGGGCACGTTCACCGTGTTCCGGGCCGCCTCGGCGGTGATGCGGGGGCAGCGCGCCGGCACGCTGATCGGCTTCACCAGCGGCAACCACCAGGGGTCGGTGTCGCAGGCCAACTACAGCGCGGCCAAGGGCGGGATCATCTCGCTCGTGCGGAGCGCGGCGCTGGGGCTGCACAAGTACGGGGTGACCGCGAACGCGGTGGCGCCGGTCGCGCGGACGCGGATGTCCGCGGGTGTTCCGGTGGAACTGGCGGAGATCGGGGAGCCGGAGGATGTCGCCGCGCTGGTGGTGTATCTGCTGTCCGAGCAGGCTTGCCGGCAGGGGATCACCGGACAGGTGTACACCGCGGCCGGGGCGAAGATCGCGGTGTGGGCGCAGCCGAGGGAGTTGCGGGCCGTGTACGCCGAGGGCGGTGCGTGGACGCCGGAGCGGATCGCCAAGGTGTTGCCGGGGTCGGTGGGGGTGGATCCGATGCCGATGCTGGAGCGGGTGCGGGAGATGGAGAGGGCGGCTCGGGAAGGGGAGCGGCCGAACGCCCAGTAGCTCGGAGGGCGCGTGTGGTGTGGCGGCTGCGGATTGTTTGTGGCTTGTCGCGCAGTTCCCCGCGCCCCTTAGGGCGTTGTCCGCGTCACTACGAACTGAGGCGGCAATCGTGGATTTCGGGTTCACGCAGGATGACGAGGACTTTCGTGCCGAGGCTCGGGCCTGGCTCGCCGCGCACGCCGAGGGTGTACGCGACCGCCGCTCCTGGGAACGCACGCTCGGGGCAGCCGGCTGGATCGGGCTCGGGTGGGATGCGGACGGGTACGGCAACCGCACCGCCACGCTCACCCAACAGGTCGTCTGGGCCGAGGAGTACGCCCGGTCGGGCGCGCCCCCGCGCTCCGGGCACATCGGCGAGAACCTCCTGGCTCCCACGCTCCTCGCGCACGGCACCGAGGAGCAGAAGTCCCGCTTCCTGCCCCCGATCGCCGCCGGTGAGGAACTCTGGTGCCAGGGCTACAGCGAACCCGGCGCCGGCTCGGACCTGGCCGGTGTCCGTACCGCGGCCGTGCGCGAGGCGAACGGTCGTGCCTACCGGGTCACCGGACAGAAGATCTGGACGTCACTCGCGCACGAGGCCGACTGGTGCTTCGTGCTGGCCCGTACCGAGCCCGGCTCGCGGCGGCACCTCGGACTGACCTTCCTCCTCATCCCCATGGACCAGCCGGGCCGGATCGAGGTGCGCCCCATCCGGCAGCTGACGGGCACCAGCGACTTCAACGAGGTCTTCTTCGACGGGGCCCGCGCTGAGCATGTCGTCGGCGGCGAGGGCAACGGCTGGCGCGTCGCCATGAGCCTTCTCGGCTTCGAGCGGGGCGTGTCCACGCTGGCGCAGCAGATCGGGTTCGCCGAGGAGCTGGGCAGCGTGGTGCGGGCGGCCGTGGAATCCGGTGCGGTCGGGGATCCCGTCGTACGGGAACGGCTCGTACGGCAGTGGGCCGAGCTGCGCACCATGCGCTGGAACGCCCTGCGCACCCTGGGCGGTTCGGGCGACGCGGGGGCCCCGAGCGTGGCGAAGCTGCTGTGGGCCGGCTGGCACCAGCGGCTCGGGGAGCTGGCGGTGCTGGTGCGGGGCGCGGCGGCGAGCGCCGGTCCGGCGGACTGGTCGCCGGCATCGCCGTACGAACTGGACGCGGCGCAGCACCTCTTCCTCTTCTCCCGGGCCGACACCATCTACGGCGGCTCGGACCAGATCCAGCGCACGATCATCGCCGAGCGGGTGCTCGGCCTGCCCAGGGAGCCCAAGGGAGCCGTGTGATGCGAGGCGTGATCTTCGACGGGAAGCAGGTCCGGGTCGTCACGGACCTGGAGGTGCGGGAGCCCGGGCCGGGTGAGGTGCGCGTCGCGATCTCGGCGGCGGGGCTGTGCCACAGCGATCTGTCGGTGGTGGACGGGACCATACCCTTCCCGGTTCCTGTGGTGCTGGGACATGAGGGGGCGGGTGTGGTGGAGGCGGTCGGGGAGGGCGTCACCCATGTCGCGCCCGGGGACCACGTGGCCCTGTCCACACTCGCGAACTGCGGTACGTGCGCGGAGTGCGACCGGGGTCGCCCGACCATGTGCCGGCAGGCCATCGGGCGTCCGGGGCGGCCGTTCCGGCACGCCGGTCTGCCCGTCCATCAGTTCGCCGCGAACTCGGCGTTCGCGGAGCGCACGGTCGTGAAGGCCGTGCAGGCGGTCCGGGTCCCCGACGACATCCCCATGGAGTCGGCGGCGCTCATCGGATGCGGCGTGCTGACGGGAGTGGGCGCCGTGCTGAACCGGGCGCGGGTCGACCGCGGCGACAGCGTCCTGGTGATCGGGACGGGCGGCATCGGCCTGAACGTGCTGCAGGGGGCGCGGCTCGCGGGTGCCCTGCGGATCGTGGCCGTCGACGCCAATCCGGCGAAGGAGGACGTGGCACGCCGCTTCGGTGCGACGGACTTCCTCACCTCGACGGAGGGCGTGCGGGACATCCTGCCCACGGGCGCGGACCACGCCTTCGAGTGCGTCGGCCGGGTGGAGCTGATCCGCCAGGCGATCGACGCACTGGACCGGCACGGCCAGGCGGTCCTCC
This sequence comes from Streptomyces sp. NPDC045955, assembly GCF_056430805.1. Taxonomy (NCBI): domain Bacteria; kingdom Bacillati; phylum Actinomycetota; class Actinomycetes; order Kitasatosporales; family Streptomycetaceae; genus Streptomyces; species Streptomyces sp. NPDC045955. The sequence goes on along the minus strand of NZ_JBWKKY010000001.1, from coordinate 393,998 downwards.
TCGGGGTGCCGCCGGCCACGGCCGAGGCGTCCTTCCGCGTCTCGTCGATGTACCTCGACAAGTCCATCCTGGGCTGCCGCTACGGCTCCTCCCGCCCCCAGTGGGACATCGCCCTGTACGCCGGGCTGTACCGCCAGGGCAGGCTGCTGCTCGACGAACTCGTCACCCGGACCTACCCGGTGGAGGACTTCGAGAAGGCGGCGGCGGACGCGGAGGCGGGGCGGGTGGCGCGCGGGGTGCTCACGTTCTGACGGACGCGGTTCGGTCCCTTCCGTCCTTTCCAGTCCTTTCGGTCCTTTCTGCCCTTTTGATCCGGAAGGTCCGCCGGTAGGTGGTGGGCGTGACACCGAGCGCCGCCTGGAGGTGCTGGCGCATCGACTGGGCCGTGCCGAAACCGGCGTCGCGGGCCACCCGGTCGACGGAGCGGTCGGTGGTCTCCAGCAGGTGCCGGGCCCGTTCGACGCGCTGCTGGGTGAGCCACTGGCCGGGGCTGACGCCGGTCTCCTCGCGGAAGCGGCGGGTGAACGTGCGGACCGACATGGACTCCTGGGCGGCCATGTCGCGCAACTGGATCGGCTCGTGCAGACGGCCCAGGGCCCAGGCGCGGGCGGTGGTGGTGGAGGCCTGCTGCGGATCGGGCACCGGCCGCTCGATGTACTGCGCCTGACCGCCGTCGCGGTGCGGCGGTACGACCGTGCGGCGGGCCACGTCGTTGGCGACGGCGGCGCCGTGGTCGCGGCGCACCATGTGCAGGCACAGGTCGATGCCGGCCGCGACGCCCGCGGAGGTCAGCACGTCGCCGTCGTCGATGAACAGCACGTCCGGGTCGACCCGGACCTTGGGGAAGAGCCGCTGGAGACGCGCGGCGTCGGCCCAGTGGGTGGTGGCGGGGCGGCCGTCGAGCAGGCCTGCGGCGGCGAGGACGTAGACGCCGGTGCAGATGGAGGCCAGCCGGGTGCCGGGCCGGATGCGGGCGAGGGCCGCGGCCAGTTCGTCGGTCAGCACGCCGTGGTCGTAGACCGGGCCGAGTTCGTACGACGCCGGGACGATCACCGTGTCGGCGTCGGCCAGGGCCTCAGGGCCGTGCGCGACGTGGATGGCGAAGTCGGCGTCCGTCTCGACCGGGCCCGGCGGCCGGACCGAGCAGGTCACGACCTCGTACAGGCGCCGTCCCAGGGCGTCCTTGGGGCGGCCGAAGATACGGTGCGGGATGCCCAGTTCGAAGGGGAGCAGCCCGTCGAGGGCGAGGACGACCACGCGGTGGGGACGGTGGCGGACGGCCGGGTCCGCCACCGGACCGGAGTGGCTGGCCGATGTCATGGCCCGATCCTAGCGAACGCTGTCCTCCGGGCCACTCGATGGAGCCTGTCGCGGGACCGAAGCTCTATGTCGTGACCCAGACAAGCGAAGCCGCAGCAGTCGCACAGCAGCCGCCGAAGCCGGGCCGCGGCAGCCGTATACGTGTGCACCGGGCCTGGTTCGTCGCCGCCGTCACCTTCGTGACCATCATCGGTGCGGCCGCCTTCCGCTCCGTGCCGGGCCTGCTCATCGACCCGTTGCACGAGGAGTTCGACTGGTCGCGCGGCACGATCGGCGCCGCGGTCTCGGTCAATCTCGCGCTGTACGGTCTGACGGCCCCGTTCGCGGCGGCCCTGATGGACCGCTTCGGCATCCGCCGGGTCGTCGCGGTCGCCCTGACGGTCATCGCGCTCGGCTCGGGCCTCACGGTGTGGATGACGGCGGCCTGGCAACTGATGCTGTGCTGGGGCCTGCTGGTCGGCCTCGGCTCCGGCTCCATGGCGCTGGCGTTCGCGGCGACCGTCACCAACCGCTGGTTCACCGAGCGGCGCGGTCTGGTCAGCGGCATCCTCACCGCCGCGTCCGCCTCCGGCCAGCTGATCTTCCTGCCCCTGCTGTCCTGGATCGTCGAACGGCACGACTGGCGCCCGGCGGCCGTGACGGTCGCGCTCGCCGCACTCGCGGTCGTCCCGTTCGTCTGGCTCCTGCTGCGCGACCACCCCGCGGACGTGGGCCAGAAGCCGTACGGCGCCACCGAGTTCGTACCGAAGCCCGCACCGGTCCCGGGCGCCGCCCGCCGGGCCGTGACCGTCCTGTTCTCGGCCGCGCGCACCGGCCCGTTCTGGCTGCTCGCCGGCACCTTCGCGATCTGCGGCGCCTCGACCAACGGCCTGATCCAGACCCACTTCGTGCCCGCCGCGCACGACCACGGCATGCCCCTGACGACCGCCGCCTCGCTCCTCGCGGTCATCGGCGTCTTCGACGTCGTCGGCACGATCGCCTCCGGCTGGTTCACCGACCGCTTCGAAGCCCGGCGCCTGCTCGCCGTCTACTACTCCCTGCGGGGCGTCTCCCTCCTCTTCCTCCCCCTGCTGCTGGTGACGCCCGGCGTGCAGCCGCCGATGATCTTCTTCATCGTCTTCTACGGCCTCGACTGGGTCGCCACCGTCCCGCCCACCCTCGCCCTGTGCCGCGAGCAGTACGGCGAGGACAGCGCGATCGTCTTCGGCTGGGTCCTCGCCTCCCACCAGGTCGGCGCGGCCCTGGTCGCCTTCCTCGGCGGCGTCGCCCGCGACACGTTCGGCTCCTACGACGTGGTCTGGTACGCGTCTGGGGCGTTGTGCGCGGTGGCGGCGTTGATGGCGTTGGTGATCCGGCGGCGGGGGGTGGAGGCCGTGGCCTGAGAGCGGGCTCTCGCGCTTTCAGGCAGCGTCGGGCTCGGTGAACGCTCGCCGGCTGTGCAGGAGCAGTTCGCGCAGGGCGGGGCTGTGCGGGCTCTTCCAGACCAGGGCGAGCAACGCTGGTGTGTCGACGTCGTCGATGGGGCGGGTGGTGAGCCGGTCGCGGTGGTCCGCGGCCATCGAGTCGCTGAGGACGGCGACGCCGAGCCCGCGGGCGGCGAGGTCGGCGATGGCATCCGCGGAGCTGGCCTGCAGGGTGATCGCGGGCTGGAGGCCCTGCGCGGCGCAGGCACGGTCGAACACGGTGCGCAGGCCCGTGCCGGGTGGCATGCACACGATGGGGTGGGCGGCGAGGTCGCGCAGAGTGACCCGCCGCCGTTTCGCCAGGGGGTGGTCGGCCGGAACCGCTGTGACGAGCCGCTCGCTGATGATGGTCAGCGCGCGCAGCCCGTCGGGAGCGGCGGTTGCGGCCCCGATCAGCGCCAGGTCGATGGCGCCGGCGCGTACGCCCTCGACGAGCCGGTCGGAGTTGGCCTCCAGCAGGGAGATCTCCACCCCCGGATGCGCACGGTGGAATGCGGCGAGGGCGTCGAACAGGGGCGTGACGGTGCAGCCGATGACCATCCCGACCGTGAGCCGGCCCCGGATCAGGTCGGTGACCTCACCCACCGCCTGGCCGACCGCCTCGGCCGCGGCGAGCGCGGCGCGGGCGTGTTCGAGCGCGGCCTTTCCCGCGACGGTGAGGGTGGCGGTGCGCGCCGACCGGTGGAACAGCTCGGCGCCGAGCTCGCGTTCGAGCCGGCGGATCTGGGCGCTGACGCCGGACTGGCTGATGTGCACCCGCTCGGCCGCCCGGGTGAAGTTCTGTTCCTCGGCGACGGCGACGAAGTATTCCAGCTGCCTCATTTCCATGACTGCCAATTCTAGTTTCCAGAAGAACCATCTGTTGGACTTCTGGCTGCCGGGCGACGAGGCTGGAAAACGCAGGGAAGCGCTGGGAAGGGCGCACAGCACTGGAAAGCACTGAAGCCCGACGTCAGGAGGTAACCGTGCCGGAGTACGAGAAGGCCATGCGGCCCGAAGACATCACCCGCTTGTTCGTCGAACGCTCCAACGCCGGTGACGCGGCCGGGGTCGCCGCGCTGTACGAAGAGGACGCGGTGCTGGCCTACCCGCCCGGTGAACGGACGGTGGGCCGGGAGGCGATCCGTGCGCTGTGGGAGAAGGTGCTGGCGGGCCGTCCCCGCTTCGAGCCGGAACAACCGCTGCCGACGCTGGTCAGCGGCGACATCGCCCTCACCTCGACCCCGCCGAAGGACGGGACCGGCGCCCGCGCCCAGGTGGTCCGGCGCCAGCCCGACGGAAGCTGGCTGCGCCTGCTCGACCAGCCCGAGTTCGTGCCGCCCGGCCGCTGAGTTCCTCTACCGGGCGGGCTGGTCGTCGAGGACGACACTTCTACGACGACACCACCTGATCGACGCGGACCGGGACGCGAGCACCGGCGTGCCCGCCTCCGACCTCGACCTCGGCGTCTACGACGAGGGTGGCGGCATGCCCCACGGGTTCCTCGACGGGCTCGCCGACCGGCTGGAGCCGGGCGGTGAGGGCTGGCTCGTGCTGTCCGATCTGGCGGAACGGCTCGGGCTGCGCGACCGGGGCGCGTTGCTGAACGCCATCGGCACAGCGGGACTGCGAGTGATCGGGCGGCTGGATGCGCGGCCGTGTCACGCGCGCCTGCGGGACACGAGTGATCCGCTGCATGCCGTACGGGCCGCCGAGGTCACCTCGCTGTGGCGACTGGCAGTCACCTGATCCGTACCTGCCCGATCAGTCCGACAGCCGCGTGAAGCGCCCTCGGTGGAAGAGCAGCGGTCCGTCCGGGTCGTCGGCTGCCGTGCCGAGGGCGTCCACCCGGCCGACCACGATGAGGTGGTCGCCGCCGGTGTGGACGGCGTGGATCGCGCAGTCGATCCAGGCGACGGCACCCGACAGGCGCGGCGAGCCGGACACCGGCGCCGCGTCGTACGCCACCCCCGCGAACTTGTCCGCGCCGCTCACCGCGAAGGCGCGGCCCAGCTCGCTCTGGTGGGCTCCGAGGACGTTCACGCAGAACACCCCGGCCCGGGCGATGCGCGGCCAGGTCGTCGACCTGCGGCCGACCATGAAGGCGACCAGCGGCGGGTCGAGGGAGAGGGACGTGAAGGACTGGCAGGCGAAACCGGCGGGGGAGGAGCCGGGGGCGGTGGCGGAAGGTGCCGTGATCACGGCCACGCCCGTCGGGAAGTGCCCGAGGACCCGCCGGAACTCCGCCGGGCCGACGGGAGCGCGCTCGTCCTCGCCGACGCACCGCAGCTCGGGGCGCGGCAGCACTTCGACGGGCTCCGGCGCGGCGGTGCCGACCGACCTGAGGTAGCGGACGGCGGCTTCGGCCATTCCTGCTTGTCCCATCACACATGCCATTCAAGCTGACGAATCGTCAAATAGGAAGGGTGGGGGCCCTTGTGCGGTCAGTGGCCCTTGTACGCGGGGCTCCGGCGCTCCACGAAGCTCCGTACGCCCTCCTGCGCGTCCGCCGTCGTCATGTTGATCTCCTGCGCGGCCGCCTCCGCGGCGAAGGCGGTGGCGCGGTCGGCGTCGAGGGAGGCGTTGACGAGCTGCTTGGTCAGGGCGAGGGCGCGGGTCGGGCCGGTGGCGAGGCGTTCGGCCCAGGCGCGGGACGCCTTGTCCAGGGCGGCGTCCGGGACGACCCGGTTCACCAACCCGAGCCGCGCCGCGTCGGCCGCCGTGAGCGCGTCGCCGAAGAACATCAGCTCCTTGGCGTGCTGCGGGCCGATGAGGCGGGGCAGGAGGTAGGCGCCGCCGGCGTCCGGTACCAGTCCGCGCCGTACGAACACCTCGATGAAGCGAGCGGATTGGGCCGCCAGGACCAGGTCGCAGGCGAACGCCAGATGCGCGCCGAGCCCCGCCGCCGTGCCGTTGACCGCCGCGATCACCGGCTTCTCGCAGTCCAGGACGGCGGCGATCAGCCGCTGGGCGCCGGTGCGGAGGGTGCGGGCGACATCGCCGGCGGCGCGTCCGCCGGTCGTCGCCGCGGTATTCCGGAGGTCCGCGCCGGCGCAGAAGCCGCGGCCCGTTCCCGTGAGGACGACCGCTCGTACCTCCGGCGACGCGGACGCCTCCGACAGCAGCCGCACGACCTCGTCCCGGTCGTCGGGCGTGAGGGCGTTGAGGGTCTCGGGCCGGTTGAGGGTGAGGGAGAGGACGTGGCCGGAGGTGGTGTGCAGGACGGCGGGTTCCGTCATCGGCTGCACACCGCCAGCGCGTCCAGCGCCACCGCGCCCTGCCCCTGGGGCAGGACCATGAGCGGGTTGATGTCCAACTCGGCGAGCTGGTCCCCGAGTTCCAGCGCCATGCGCTGCGCGCGCAGGACGACCTCGACGAGTGCGTCCAGATCCGCCGGTGGCCGGCCCCGGACCCCGTCGAGCAGCGCCCGCCCGCGCAGCCCGGCGAGCATGTCGCGCGCCTGCTCCTCGCCGAACGGCGGCACCCCTACGGCGGTGTCGCGCAGGACCTCGACGAGGACCCCGCCGAGCCCGACCGTCACCGTCGGCCCGAACAGGTCGTCGTGCGTGACTCCGACGACCATCTCGACGCCGTGCTCGACCATCTGGCAGACCAGTACGCCGTCCAGCGGGACGTCCTCGTAGCGGGCGATGTCGGTCAGCTCCCGGTAGGCGTCGCGGACCTGGCTCGCCGAGGTGAGCCCGATCTTCACGAGGCCCAGTTCGGTCTTGTGGGCGATCCGGGCGCCCGAGGCCTTCATCACCACCGGGTAACCCACCAGCCCCGCCGCCCGTACGGCCGCCGCCGCGCTGGTCACCAACTGCTCGCGCGGCACGCGGATGCCGTACGCCCGCAGCAGCTGCTTCGCCGCGTGCTCGCTGAGCTGCTCGCCGGGCCGCATCAGCGCCTGGGCCTTGCGGTAGGAGGGGGAGGGGGTGCGGGGGGCGTCGTCGAAGGGGGAGCGGTAGCCGGTCGTGAAGCGCTGGTGGGCGAGGTGGGCGCGGACGGCGGTGAGGCAGTTGCCGACCGTGCGGAAGGTGGCCACGCGGGAGGATCCGAGCAGGACCTCGCGGTAGGCCGGCTCGGTGCCGACCGGCGAGCCCCACACCACGCACACCAGTTTGTCGGTCTGTTCCGCCGCGTCGACCAGGTCTTGCACGAGCCGGTCGCTGAGCGGGGGGAACGGCCCGGTGATCGGGCAGACCAGCACGCCCACCTCGGGGTCGTCGAGGATCGCGTCGATGATCTTCCGGCCGCGCCGGTCGCCGACCGGGTGACCGCCGTTGTCGACGGGATTGGCGACGCTCAGGTACTCGGGTATCCACTGGTGCAGCTCGGCCTGTTTCGCCGCCGACAGGACCGGCAGCCGCAGGCCCGCCTCCGTCGCCAGGTCGGCGACGTGCGCGCCCGTGCCGCCGGAGATCGAGTAGACGACGACCCCGTCCGCGCGGGGCGGTCGGGCACGGGCCAGCAGAGCGGCGGTGTCCTGGAGTTCGTCGAGCCCGGCGACGCGGATCACCCCGTACTGCCGCAGCGCCGCGTCCACCACGGCGTCGGCGCCGGTCAGTTTGCCGGTGTGGGAGGCGGCCGTGCGGGCGCCGGTCTCGGTGCGGCCCACCTTGACCGCGACGACCGGCACGCCGCGCCGGGCGGCCCGGTCGGCGGCGAGCAGGAAGGAGCGGCCGTCCTTCAGCCCCTCCAGGTAGCAGGCGACGGCGCCGACCTCGGGCTGCTCGGCGAAGTAGGAGAGGAAGTCGGCGCTCTCCAGGTCGGCCTCGTTGCCGGTGGGCGCCCAGTGGGAGAGCCGGATGCCGAGTTCCTGGAGCGCGAAGAGGGGGCGGCCCTGGTGGCCGGACTGGGTGATCAGCGCGATCGCCGGGCCCTGGAGGTCGTCACGGAACCGCTCGAAGGCGTTGAGGTTGGTGTTGGGGCCCAGCAGCCGCATCCCGGACCGCTCGACGGCGGCGGCCAGTCGCCGCTGGGCGGCCTCGCCCTCCGGCCCGGTCTCCGCGAACCCCGAGGCGAAGACGACCGCGAACCGGGCCTTGGCCTCGGCCAGTTCCTCGACCACCGGGAGGGGGTCGCCGACCAGCACCACGGCCAGGTCGACCTGCTCGGGCAGGCCGGCGACGGAAGGACAGCAGGACATGCCGAACACGGACGGGCGGCTCGGGTGCACCGGATACAGCCGGGCCCCGACCCGTTCCGCCCAGTCGGCCAGTTGCCGCGTGATGCCGGTGTTCGGGCGCCCCTCGGCATCGGACGCGCCGATCACGGCGACGGACCGGGGGCGGAAGAAGCGGTCCAGGTCGGGTACGTCCGCGTGCAGCGGGCGCCCGCTGACATCGAGGTCTCCCGTCTGGGCCGGCCTGCCGTGCACGACGGGCCCGGACCGCTCGCCGCAGGCGAGGGCCCGGGTCCGGCGGGAGTCGGTGGTGAGGGTGCCGTGGGTCGATCCAAGCATCGTTTCCGCCCGCTCCTGTGAGACAGCCGCTAACTGACGCTCTGTCAGATTATCTGAACCGACGTGAAGTCAGGAACGGTTGAGCGCGGGCGAAGTTCCGGCGGGTGAGCGTCCGCACGCCGTGTGCCACGCTGCACCCATGAGTGAGGCCGCCTCCGGTATCCGGCTGATGACCATGAACGTGCTGGCACCGCAGTACGCCGACGGCGCGCGCCGTCGGGCGGTCCTGGCCCGCGAGATCGAGCGCCAGGACCCGGACGTGCTCGCGCTCCAGGAAGTCACCCCGCAGGACGTGGCGGCGCTCGTCGACGCCGGCTGGCACGTCGCTGCGCACCCTCGCCGGTCCCCCGACGGTGTGGGAGCCGTCCTGGCTGCCCGCCACCCGTTCGGGCACACCGTGACGGACCCGCTCCAGGTGACCGAGCGCACGGCGCACACCAGATGGTGCGGAGTCGTCGCCGCCGAGCTACGGCTTCCCGAACCCTTCGGCACGATCCTCGTCGTGCATCACAAGCCGAGCTGGCCCTACGGGTACGAGTACGAACGGGAGTTGCAGGCGCTCGCCACCGCCCGGCTCGTGGACGGCGTCACCGCCGAACGGCCTGTGCGCCACACCCTCCTGCTCGGCGACTTCGACGCCACCCCCGAGGCCGCCAGCCTGCGCTTCTTCCAGGGGCTCCAGTCGCTCGACGGCATGAGCGTCTGCTTCCAGGACACATGGTCGGCCGTGCACCCCGGTGAACCGGGCCCCACCTTCAGCCCGGCCAACCCGCTCGTGCGGCGGGGGGACGTGCCCGAGGCCTCGGATCGCCGTATCGACTACATCCTGCTCCGGTGCGGCCCGCACGGCCCCACGCTGCGGGTCTCCTCGTGCCGGCGAGTCCTGGTGCGACCGGTGGACGGCGTGTACGCGAGCGACCACTACGGCCTGGTCGCCGACCTGACGCTGCCCGCTCACCCTCCGGGCCGGTGGGCCTAGGCGTCCCCCTGGCCCGGGAGCCGCGACACGCTTCCCGAGCCGTCCCGTGCGATGGCCTTGGCGATCTTCATCGCGTCGATCGCCATCTCGCGGAACATGCCGCTGATCGGGTTGGTGAAGCCGGTGAAGTACAGGCCGGGTGCGGTCCGCGGGCTGCGGGCGCCCTGGGTGACGGGCTTCCCGCGGGAGTCGAGTACGTCGAGGTGGCCGACGAGGCCCTCCAGGGCCCGGGTGTAGCCGGTGGCCGCGACGACGGCGTCCGGGGAGAGGCGGGTGCCGTCGGCGAGGACGACCTTGCCGTTCTCGAAGCCCTCCACGGCCGCCACGACCTCCACCCTGCCCTTGCGCACGGCGTCGATCAGACCGACGTCCTGGACGGGTACGGCGCCCTCGGTGACCCGGGTGTAGAGGCCGGTGTCGGGGCGCGGCAGGCCGCGGGCGGACAGGTCGGGCACGCTCAGCCTGGCCATCTGCCGGGCCATCCGGTCGACCAGGCCGACCGGCAGGTGCCGTGCCATGACGCCCGAGTACTGCGCGGCCCAGCCCGCCGTCGAGCGGCGCACGATGTGCGGGACGGTGCGGATGGACAGCCGTACCCGGGCGCCGCCGTCCGCCAGGTCCACGGCGATCTCGGCGCCCGTGTTGCCGGCGCCCACGACGAGGACCTCGCGGCCCGCGAAGGGCTCGGCGTTGCGGTAGGCGGACGCGTGCAGGAACTCGCCGGTGTAGGTGTCGCGGCCGGGCCAGTCGGGCACGCGGGGCGTGTGGTTGTAGCCGGTGGCGACGACGACCGCCGCGCCGGTCAGTTCCCGGCCGCCGGTGGCGTACAGCAGCCAGCCCGTGCCGTCGGGCGCGCGCTCGATGCGGGACACCTCGACGCCGGTGACGACTTCGAGCCGGTGGTGCTCGGCGTACTTCTCCAGGTACCGCACCACGTTGTCCCGGGACACCCACCGCCCGAACCGCCGTGGCATCGGCAGCCCGGGCAGGGACGACAGACGGCGGGTGGTGTGCAGGTGCAGCCGGTCGTAGTGGCCGCGCCAGGACGACCCGACGCGGTCGGACTTCTCCAGGACGACGGCCCGTATGCCCCGGGCCCGCAGCGCGTACGCGGCGGAGAGCCCGCCCGGGCCGCCGCCGATGACGTAGACGGGGCGGTCGGGCGTGGGGGGTGCGGGGGAGTGTGTGGGGGGTGAGGAGTCGGCCATGAGCGGGAGCGTAGCCACGGACCAGCTTGATGGGTCTCGGTCAAGACCGGAATTGGTTTCGGATTGATCACGGCTGTAAGGGCACGAGGTGGGGCCGGTGGTGTGGCGAGTCCGGTTGTGATGAGCCGGTGATCGCTCCCGACTTCGCCGGGGCACCCCGGTGGACAATCGGGGCATGGCAACGGATCTTCACGAGCTGCTGAGGACCTTGCGGGTCTGGGACCCGCAGGTCACTCGACTGCCCCCCTTCGACCCGACGACCGCCCCCGACACCCCGCTGCCCCTGTTCACCGAGTGGTTCGCGGCGGCGGTGGCGGCCGGACAGACCGAGCCGCACACCGTGTCGCTGGCGACCTCCGACGAGTCCGGCCTGCCCGACGTACGGATCGTCATGCTGCACGGCGCCGACGAGACCGGCTGGTCCTTCGCGTCCCACGCCGGCAGCCGCAAGGGCCGCCACCTCGGCGCCCGCCCGTACGCCGCGCTCTGCTTCTACTGGCCGGTGCTGGGCCGGCAGGTACGGGTGCGCGGCCCCGTGTCGTCGGCTCCGTCCGAGGAGGCCCAGAGCGACCTCCACGCCCGCTCGACGGGCGCGCTGGCCGCGGCGCTGACCGGCCGCCAGAGCGAGGTCCTGGGCTCGGTGGAGGAGATGGCACGGGCCTCGCAGGCGGCGTGGGAACGGGCCCGGAGCGAGCCCGAGGCCCCCGTACCGTCCTGGACCCTGTACCGGCTGCGGCCGGACGAGGTGGAGTTCTTCCAGGGGGACGAGGCCCGGCGGCACGTACGGCTCCGCTACCGGAGCACGGCACAAGGGTGGGCACGGGAACTGCTGTGGCCGTGAACGGGCCTGGTGCTATCGCGCGTTGCGTATCCCCAGAATGTAGGCCGCGGTGAGCGCGACGGTACGGTCCTCGTCATGCGACAGCTCCGTGAGGGCATGTGACGCCGTGCTTCCCGGGATGTCGGCGAGCGCCTGTGTCAGACGTCGACGTGCGGACGATCCGAGGGTGCCGTCGGCCAGGCAGTCGACGAGCCCGGCGGCGATCCGGTCCGCCGACGCGGGACGACTCGCCAGCGCGCTCAGCGCGTCGGCCGCGTCGACGTCGTTCGCCTCCTCGACGACCATGTCGATGAGCGTGGGCACCGCGTCGGCCACGCCCCGTGCCCCGAGCTCACTGTGGCAAGGTCAAGCGGGCGCGGACCTCGTGGATCAAGGGACACCCCGCCCAGGCGGAGGCTGTGTGAAGTCGTACACCGCGAAGTCCGCCACCGGCCGGTACCCGATGCGCTGGTACAGGCCGTTGCTGGTCGGGTTCGACAGGTCCGTGAAGAGGAGAACTTCCTGCGCTCCGGCGGCCAGGGCGGCGCGGCTGACCTCGGCCGTGGCCGCGCCGGCGTAGCCGCGGCCGCGCAGGTGGGGCGGGGTGTAGACCGGGGCGACGCGGATCTGGCCGGCGACCTGCGGGGTCCTTCCGGCCATGGCCACCGGGGTGCCGTCGGGCGTCTCCCAGAACGTGATGCCGCCCTGCTCGATGCGGGCGTCCGCCCACTCGCCGGCGTCCCGGAAGACGCCCGAGCCGATGGCTGCGACGAACTCGTCGTGCCAGCGGATGAGGTGCTCCCGGTCCTGTTGACCGGCGATGCGGGGACCGCCGGGCGGCAGGGGACGGGGCACGATCAGGGTGCCGAGCCGGTAGAGCCGATTGCGCTCCCGGAGGGCGGCCGTGGCGCCCGTGTGCCGCTGCCAGGCCTCGGCGAAGGCGGTGGCGGTGTCGCGGTCGGCGTGCACACCGGGCAGGCGTTGCCCGAGGGCTGCCAGCCGTGCGGCCAGCGCATCGGCCTCCTCGGCCGTCAGGACGGTGAGGTTCAACCGGTGCGGTGGCGTGCGGAAGAACGTCGCCCGGACCGCGCCGTCCTGTTCCAGCAGGCCGAACTCCGGCACGGCGTCCCCGTAGACGTGCGGGCCGCGCATGCGCAGGTTCTCCGTGACGGTCAACGGAAGGGTGTGCAAACCGGGTCGGGAGCGCAGGAAGGCGCCGGCCCGGGTCAGGAAGGCGTCGAGGTCCCGGGTGAGGTGCCAGTCGTCGGTGCGCATGTCTCATGGTGCCGCTCGCGCCCGGCTCATGCCTGCGAATTACTCCCCGGGCCCGCACCCGGTTCCCCACCCGGTTCCCCACCCGGTTCCCCACCCGGGCCCGCACCCGGTTCCGCACCCGGGCCCGCACCCGGTTCCGCGTCCGGTTCCGGATCCGTCGCCAGCCGTGCGTGCAGGTGGGCGTCCCGGAACGCGTCGTGCCGGCCCGCCTCGAAGGTCGCCCCGCGCAGGGTCCCCTCGTACGCGAACCCGCACCGCTCGGCGATCCGGCAGGAGGCGTCGTGGCCGACGGCGTGGTCCAGTTCCAGCCGGTGCAGGCCGAGTTCGGTGAGGGCCCAGTGGGCGGTGAGCAGCAGGGCCCGGGTGGCGACGCCCCGGCCGCGGGCCTCGGGGAGCACCCAGTAGCCGACGCGGGCGACCTTCAGGTGGTACTTGATCTCGTTGACGCCGATGTGACCCAGGGCGGTGCCGCTGCGGGCGTCCGCGATCCGGAACGACATGGACGTGCCCTCCGCCGCGCTGTGGGCGCGCGCGAGCAGCGACTCCCGGGCGCTCGTCCGGTCCGTGACCAGCCTCAGCGGGGTGTTCCAGCGCCGGAACTCCGGGTCCCGCATACCGCGCAGCCATGTCTCGGCATCGGCGCTGGACGTGGCGTCCCAGGGGCGGAGATGGAGGCCGCGGCCGTGGATTTCCGGGAGGGGGCCGGTCAGGGACCGGTCGCGTATGGGGGCCATGGGGCCATTCAAGCGCGTGGGGCGTCGCCCTTCACCCGTCGGACGGGCCCGGCACGACCCGGAACACGGGGATCCCCTCCCGGAACGCGACCTCCAGTTCCGCCCCGGCGGACAGCTCCCCGGCCGGCGGTTCCCCCGCCCCCACGACCTGCGTCATCATCCGCGGCCCCTCGGCGAGATCGACCACGGCGGCGACGTACGGGGTGCGTTCCGCGAAGGGCGGCAGGTCGTTGCGGTGGACGACGGACCAGGTGTAGAGGGTGGCGCGGCCGCTCGCGGGCTCCCAGGCGACGTCCTCGCTCCAGCAGTGGGGGCAGAACTCGCGCGGATAGTGATGGGCCCGGCCGCAGGCCCGGCAGCGGCGGATCAGCAGCCGGCCCTCGGCGGCCGCGTCCCAGTACGTCCGGGTGAAGGCGTCCGGCTCGGGCAGGTCGAACCGCCCGGCCATCAGAGCAGCCCCAGCGCGCTGTCGAGCGACCAGGTCTGCCAGGACATCCCGAACAGGCCGACCACCGACATCAGCGCCATCATCGCGTTCTGCCCCTGCTCGGCGACCTCGTGGATCATGAGGGTGAAGTAGAGGGCGTTGAGGAGGAACCCGCCGGCCAGGGCGATCGGGGTGAGGAAGCCGCTGATCAGACCCAGTCCGAGGGCGAGTTCCGCGTAGACGACGACGTACGCCATCGCGCGCGGGTGGGGCGCGACGACTCTGTCGAAGCCCGAGCGTACGGCGCTCCAGCGGTGCTTGGCCGCTATCCCGGCCGCCCACGTGATGCCCGTGCCGCGTTCGAACCAGGCCTTGCGGTCCTTGTGCCGCCAGCTCTCCAGCCACCACAGCCCGAGCCCGATCCGCAGCACGGCCAACCATTCCGCTCCGCTGAGCCAGATCGTGTCCATGCCCATGCTCCCGCATCGCCGCCCGACACCAATAACTGACGGTACGTCAGTTCTGGTGTCGGCGACAGGCCCGGAGACCCTTGCCGTAGGGGGCGGTGATCAGTCCCTTCACGCAGGGGCACCTCATGCCACGATGTCTCCATGTTGTTGCTGCTGGACCTGGACAACACTCTCGTCGACCGCGATGCGGCCTTCCGCGCCGCCGTCGCCGGTTTCCTCGCCGAGTACGGTCTGCCCGCCTCCGACCTCACCTGGGTGATGGCCACCGACGCCAGCGGCTACACCGCACGTCACGGCCTCGCCGCAGCCCTGACGGACCGGTACGGCGACGGGGTGCCCACCACCGCCGTCCGTGCTCTGCTCGACACCGGCGCCGCCGATCGCGTCGTCCTGGCGCAGACCGCGCGCGATGCGCTGGGCAGAGCGCGGGCGGAGGGCTGGACTTGCGTCATCGTCACCAATGGGCGCACCCTCCAGCAGGAGGCGAAGATCCGGAACACCGGACTCGATCAGCTCGTCCAGGGCTGGGTCGTCTCCGAAGGCGTCGGCCACAAGAAGCCGGCACCGGAGATCTTCCAGGCGGCAGCCGCCCTCGTCGGCCTCCCCCTGCAGGGCGGGTGGGTCATCGGCGATTCACCGCACGCCGACATCGCGGGCGCCGACACGCTCGGTCTTCGGAGCGTGTGGGTGTCGGAAGGACGTGTCTGGGCCGAGGACTCCTACCGGCCCACTCATGTCGCCGACGACGTCGCCTCCGCGATCGACCACGTCATCGGTCAGCGGCCCTCCCGGCCTCCTCACCCGCCCGCAGCTCCCCGTGGAGACGAGCGAACACCGCGCACACCAGCGGCATGACCAGCGGGGGCAGCAGGAGGAGCGCCACGGCTGTGGGCAGGATCAGCACCAGCACCCCGGTGATCCACACGCTGCCGTCGCTGAGCCACAGCATGCCGAGACCGGCGAAGTGGGCCAGGGGAGCGGCCGCGTACCGGGCCAGCCCGAAGACGAGCACCGCGGCGGCGGTGACCAGCGTGCCCAGGCCGAGGACGCGCCGGCGTGCGCGGCGGGTCAGCACCCAGGAGCGGTACAACGCGACGAACGGGGAACGGCCCTCCAGCACCGTCTCGGCCGTGGCGAGGGACAGGCGGAAGTACAGCAGCGGGCCGAGGCAGCCGACGGCGATCGGCAGCACCCAGCCCACCAGCGTGTACTGCCGGGTCGCGGTGCCGTGCAGGGGCGTGGGCTCGGCGCCGGGCACCTTGCCGCGCTCGACGAGGCCCCACCACATCAGGGACACCAGCGCTGTGCCGCCCACCGCCAGTGCGGTCAGCGCGTTGACCACGAAGGCCGCGGGGAGGCGCCCGCGGATGCGTCGCCACAGCTCCCGGGCGGTCAGCGGGCCGCCGTCGCGCCTGGCGTGCGAGTCACCGACGGCGTACGCGCTGTGCAGGACGGACAGGACGAGGAGGGCCAGGACGAGCAGCAGCAGCGAGACCACGGCACCGGCCCGTACCAGCGGGGGCATGCCGCCGTCGGCGTAGGCCACGTAGGAGTCCTCGTCGGCGATGTTGGCGTCCGCGTAGTCCCGGACGGCCTCGAAGGTGTCCCACGTCTCCCAGAACCCGCCGGCCACGATCGCGCAGCCGAGCACGGCTGTCAGGACGGATACGTGGAGGGTGAAGCCGTACAGCGCGTGGGGGTGGCGTCTGACGGCGTCGAGCGCCCCACCGGGACCGCCGGCCGGCTGGTTTCCGTGGTGTGCCATGACCTGGCGTGACCTCCATGCGGCCCGGGAGCGGTGAAGGCCAAGACGCCGTGTGGGGTGCGTGGGTTCCCGGGGGGCCAGCAGGCCGGTCACCCCGCCCCCAGCACCACCGTCCCCGAAGAGCAGAACCACCCACCCGTACCCGACGCCACCCCCAGCCGCGGCAGTCCCCCGTCGGCGCCCCGCCGCACCTGCCGCTCCCCGCCCTCTCCCCGCAACTGCCGTACCGCCTCCACCAGCAGGAACAACCCCCGCATCCCCGGGTGCTGCGCCGACAGCCCGCCCCCGTCGGTGTTCACCGGAAGGCCCCCGCCCCCGACCCGCAGCCGGCCCTGCTCCACGAACGCCCCGCCCTCGCCCTTCCCGCAGAAGCCGAGGTCCTCCAGCGTCACCAGGGTCATGTAGGTGAAGGCGTCGTAGATCTCCGCGAAGTCCATCTCGTCCGGCCGTACGCCCGCCCGCTCGAAGGCCAGCCGTCCGCTCACCGCCGCCGGGGACACCGTGAAGTCCGCCCACTCGGACATCGCCGCGTGCGAGACGTGCTCCCCGCTGCCCAGCACCCACACCGGCGGCGTACGGCAGTCCCGTACGTACTCCTCCGCCGCCAGCAGCACCGCCGCCCCGCCGTCGGAACGGACGCAGCAGTGCAGCTTGGTGAAGGGGTCGGCGATCATCGGGCCGGCCAGGACCTCGTCCACCGTGACGGGGGTGCGGAACATCGCCTCCGGGTTCAGGGCCGCGTTGGCCCGGGCCTGGACCGCCACCTGAGCCAACTGCTCGATCGTCGTGCCGTACTCGATCATGTGGCGGCGGGCCGCCATGGCGTACTTGGCGATCAGGGTGTGGCCGTAGGGGGCTTCGAACTGCAGGGGACCGCGCGTGCCGAAGGACAGGGTTCCGGTGCGGCGGCCCGCGTGGACGTCCGCGCGGGCCGTCGAGCCGTAGGCGAGCAGCACCACGCGCGCGTGCCCGGCCGCGATCGCGTCCGCGGCGTGGGCCGCCATGACCTCCCAGGTGGAGCCGCCGACGGAGGTGGAGTCGACCCAGGTCGGACGCAGGCCCAGGTACTCGGCGACCTCGACGGGCGCCAGGGTGCCCAGGCCCGCCGAGGCGAAGCCGTCGACCAGCGAGCGGTCCAGGCCCGCGTCGGCCAGGGCGCGCCGGGCCGCCTGGGCGTGCAGGGCGTACGGGGTCGCGTCGTCCAGGCGGCCGCAGTCCGACAGGGCCACGCCCACGACGGCCACTTTCCTCCGGGCAACCATGAATCTGACGGTACATCAGGTAACCTGCGGCGCAAGGCCGCAGAGCTCTGGGCATCCCCGCCCCGCCGCCCTAATATGACGCTCCGTCAGATGCGGAGGTGCTACCCCCATGGACGCCCGCTTCACCCCCGAACAGGACGAGATCCGCCGCACCCTGCGCGAACTGCTCCACAAGCGGTGCGGCCCCGAGGAGCTGCGGGCCGCCACCGGGACCCCGGCCGGGCACGACCCGGCCCTGTGGACCGCCGTCGCCGAACAGCTCGGCCTGCCCGGACTGGCCCTGCCCGAGCCCTACGGCGGCGTCGGCTGCTCGCTCACCGAGCTGGCCCTGGCCTGCGAGGAGACGGGCCGGGCCCTTACCCCCTCCCCGCTGCTCGCGACGGCCGTCCTCACCGCCCCGCTGCTGCTCGCCCTCGGCACCGACGCCCAGCGGACGGACCTCCTCCCGCGGATCGCCTCCGGGGCCCTCACCGCGGCCCTCGCGATACCGGGCCCCGCCCTCGCCACCGCCCTCGGACTCACCGGCCACGACCCGCGCGGGGCGTGGGCCGGCGGCGGGCGGGCCGGGGGCGTGCAGGCCCGGCGGGCCGACGGTGGCTGGCGGCTGTACGGGCAGGTCGACCAGGTCCTCGACGGGCACAGTGCCCGGCTGCTCGTGGTGGCCGCGCACACCGGCGGCTTCGCCCGCTCCCGCGCCCTGCTCTTCCTCGTGCGCGGTGACGCGGCCGGTGTCACCCGCGTACGGCAGACCGCACTGGACGCGACCCGTCCGCAAGGCCGTATCCAACTGCGCGACACGACCGCCGAGTTGCTGGGCAGCGCGGACACCGACTCGCTCCCCGCCCTCGCCCGGCTCGGCGACACCGTGGCCGCCTGTCTCGCCGCCGAGGCCGTCGGAGCCGCCGACCGGGTGCTGGAGCGGACCGTCGAGTACGTCGGGCAGCGCGAGCAGTTCGGGCGGCCGGTCGGTTCCTTCCAGGCGGTCAAGCACCGGCTGGCCGATGTGTACGTCCAGGTGCAGACGGCCCGCTCGGCGGCGTACTACGCGGCCTGGGCGGCCTCCCACGGCGAGCCGGCCGGCGGTCTCGCGCTCGCCCAGGCGCTCCAGGCCCTGCGCTCGGCCGCCGCCGAGGGGATCCAGCTGCACGGCGGCATCGGTTTCACCTGGGAACACGAGGTTCACCTGTACTTCAAGCGTGCCGCGGGCGACGAGCTGCTGTTCGGGCCGGTGCACCGGCTGCGGGCGCACGCCGCCGACGTGGCGCATGTCTTCGAGGAGGCCGACCGATGAGAGGCGTGCGGTTCGTGCAGAAGGTGTCCTCCACCCAGGGGTTCGCGCGGGTGGCGCCGCACGTCTTCCCGGCCCTGGACCGGGCCGTGCACCGGCTCACCCGCGGAAAGGTGCTGCTCAGCGCGCAGCTCCTGCCAGGGGTGGTCCTCACCTCGACCGGGGCGAAGAGCGGCCTGCCCCGTCGTACACCGCTGGCCTGTATGCCGGAGGGCGGCGGGCGCAGCTGGATCCTCGTCGGGTCGAACTTCGGGCGGCCGGGACATCCCGCCTGGAGTCATAACCTGCTCGCGCACCCGGAGGCCCGCATCAGCTGGAAGGGCCAGGACACCCCCGTCACGGCCCGGCTGCTGGAGGGGGCCGAGCGGGCGGCGGCCTGGCAGGCCGTGCTGGCGTTCTGGCCGCCGTACGCGGCGTATCAGGCGCGGGTGGAGCGGGAGATCCGGCTGTTCAGGATCGTGCGACGGTAGAAAGCCGCGCATCCTGCGGCGACGGAAAGCGCGACAGGCGGCGGTCCACTCAGGTGGACCGCCGCCTGCCAGACAGGACTTGGATAAGGGAAAAGTGCCGGGGCGGGTTACTTCGTGGGCTTCCTGCCCGTGACGCCCAGGTGCACCAACAGCGCGAGGTTCGGCTTCAGTTCGGCCTGCTTCACGCCCCAGGAGGAGAAGCCCTTCTGGTGGGAGGCGACGGCCGCGAGCATCGCGACCAGCGAACCGGCGACGGCCGCCGGGTTCACGTCCTTGTCGACCCGGCCCTTGGCCTGAAGCTCGGCGACGGAATCCGCGAGGGAGTTGTTCACCGAGTTGAGGATCTTCATCCGGAGTTTGTAGAAGCGCTTGTCGCCCTCGGCGGCGCCGAGATCGACGACCCGGAGGATCGCGTCGTTCTTGCGCCAGAACTCCAGGAACCCGTCGACGAGTTCCTGCGCCGTCTGCCAGCCGGCCTTGCCGGCCCAGGAACGGCCCTGGAGGAGTTCCGTCAACGCGGCGCCTTCGGTCGCCATTTGCTCGGCGATCTCCAGGACGGCGCCCTCGACGTCCGGGAAGTACTGGTAGAAGGTCGCGGGCGAAGTGCCCGCCTTCCGGGCGACATCGATGACCTTGACGTCCCGGTACGGGGAGGAGCTGAGCATCTCGCTGAGGCAGTCGAGCAGCTTCTGCCGGGTCGCCTGCCCACGCCTACCGGCCACGCGGCCGTCGACGGTACGCACTTGTCCTGTCATGCCGTCAGCTTACCGAGGCGTGATCGGGGCGCGATTCGGCCGACTGCAAATGGGGTGTAAGGGAGTGCGGGGGCTGGTGTGCCTGGTCTGCGGGGTGCGGCCGGCGCGGTTACTTTGTCGGCATGGCCGAAAACAGGGCATCGGTGTACGCAGAGGGCGTTCCCTGCTGGGTGGACGCCCAGCTTCCCGACGTCGAGGCGGGCAAGCGGTTCTACGGTGAACTTTTCGGGTGGACCTTCGAGGACTGGTTCGGCCCCTTCGCGCAGGCGCTGAAGGACGGTGAACCCGTGGCCGCGCTGGTCCGCAAGATGGACGGCCGGCTGCCCACCGTCTGGACGGTGTATTTCGCGACCCCCGACGCGGCGGCCCTGGCCCGTCGTATCCGGGCGGCCGGCGGGCAGGTCATCTCGTCGCCGGTGCCGGCCGGGGAGCTCGGCGTCACCGCCCTGGTCACCGACCCGGAGGGGGCCGTCTTCGCCCTGTGGCAGCCGGACGAGCACCCCGGCTTCGGCCGGCGGCACGAGCCGGGCACCTTCGCCTGGGCCGAGCTGTACGCCCGGGACACCGAGGCGGCCAACGCCTTCTACGGCGATCTCTTCCAGGATGCCCTGTTCGGGCCGGACGCCGAGCCCGACGTCGGCCGCGCCCCGGTCACCGACGTGTTCCCGGCCGAGATGCCGCCCCACTTCCTCGTCCACTTCGCCGTCGAGGACGTACCGGCCGCGCTGGAGGACGTCACCCGTCTCGGCGGCCGGGTCCAGGCCCCGCCCTTCGAGACGTCGTACGGGACGGTCGCCGTCGTCACGGACAATCAGGGGGCGTCCTTCGCGCTGCTGCACCGCTGAACACGGCTGAGCAGGGCTGATCAGGCACGGTTTGGTCGTTGTTTGGCCGCTTGTGTCTGGAGACATCCCAAATGTCACCGGGTTCGCAACCAGGGCTCCGGCCAGGAAGAATCGGGGTGCGTGCCGCCATGGCGGTGCGGTGGTGAGACGCTGCACGGGGTCGCGTGGAACATGTGGCTTGGCGCGGCTCGTACGGGGAGGTGGCAGGCAGAGTGGTGGATCAGCTGACGCAGCACGATCCGCGGCGGATCGGGCCGTTCGAGGTGCTGGGACGGCTGGGTGCCGGCGGCATGGGGCTGGTCTATCTCGCGCGCTCGGCGTCCGGCCGGCGCGTGGCGATCAAGACCGTCCGCACGGAGCTCGCCGAGGACCAGCTGTTCCGGGTCCGCTTCACGCGTGAGGTGGAGGCGGCCCGCGCCGTCTCCGGCTTCTACACGGCCGCGGTGGTGGACGCCGACCCGCGCGCCGCCGTGCCGTGGCTGGCCACCGCGTACGTTCCCGCGCCCTCCCTCGAAGAGATAGTGAACGACTGCGGGCCGCTCCCGGCCCAGGCGGTGCGCTGGCTGGCGGCGGGCGTGGCCGAGGCGCTCCAGTCCATCCACGGTGCGGGGCTGGTGCACCGGGACCTCAAGCCGTCGAACGTCCTCGTCGTCGAGGACGGCCCCCGGGTGATCGACTTCGGTATCGCGTCGGGCGTGTCGAACACACGTCTGACGATGACGAACGTCGCCGTGGGCACGCCCGCCTACATGTCCCCCGAACAGGCCAAGGACTCCCGCAGCGTCACGGGCGCGAGCGACGTCTTCTCCCTCGGCTCCATGCTGGTCTTCGCCGCCACCGGACATCCGCCCTTCCACGGCGCCAACCCGGTCGAGACCGTCTTCATGCTGCTGCGCGAGGGCCCGGACCTGGAGGGCCTCCCGGACGAGCTGCGGCCGCTCATCGAGTCCTGTATGCAGATGGACCCGACGGCCCGCCCCAACCCGGCCGACCTCCAGGCCCAGCTCGCCCCCCACCTCTTCGGCTCCGGCTCCGACGACAGCGGCACGGCCTCCGCGTGGCTGCCCGAGCGGGCGGTGAGCCTGATCGAGACCCGCCGCAACGGCCGCCCGGCCGGCAAGCCCGCCCCCGGCGCCGGCCGCAGCGGCGGCGGACGCCCCGCCCCGGGGCCCGCGCCCATCCCGCCCCCGCCCGCGCACGACCCGGTCGTCCCGGCGCCCGTACCCGCCCCGGTCGGCGGCCCCGACACCGGCCCGGTCCGGCTGGCCGGCGCCCCGGTGCCCATCGGCCCGGGCCCGCGCGTCGCCGACGTCCGTGCCGCCGCCGTCAAGGCACCTGCGCCCGAGGCCGCCCTCGCCGCCTCCTGGTCCAAGCCCCGCCCCGGCGTCAACGGCACCGACCCCGCCGTGGGCCCCGCCGTCGCCGCGCCCCCGGCCCCGGCCGCGCCGCCCGAGCAGGCGAGCGGCTGGCGGCCCTGGCGCTTCCGTATGTCGAACGACGTCTGGGGCACCCCCTCCGTCGACGGCGACCTCGTCTACGTCACCTCCTTCGAGGTGCACGCGCTGGACGTGGCCACCGGCCGCCGCCGCTTCAAGACCCGGGACGTCGCCTGGTCCATGGCGGTCGCGGACGGCCGTATCCACGCCTCCGACGGACCCACGCTGTTCGCCCTCGACGCCCGCGAGGGCGCCGACCTGTGGCGCCTTCAGACGGACGCCTGGGTCTACTCGCTCAAGGCCGAACGCGGCACGGTCGTCACCGGCACCCGGGGCGGCGGCGTCCAGGGCTGGGAGGCCTCGAACGGGCAGAAGCTCTGGGAGGTCACCGGCTGCCAGAGCGACTTCGAGTCGCCCGAGGCCGGACCCGCCCTGCACGACGGCACGGTCTACGTCTGGCAGGACGCCCGGCTGCGCGCCCTGGACGCCCGTACCGGTGACGAGCGCTGGTCGTACCCCATCGGCGACGCGGCCTCCTGCGGCGGCGTCCCGGTCCGGATCGCCCAGGCGTCCGACGGGTACGTCTACGTCTGCGCCGGTACCCGCGTCCTCGCCCTCGACGTGGCCGCCGGGCACGTGAAGTGGCACTTCGAGGCCCCGGCCGTCTTCCTGTCGCCGCCCACGTTCGTCCCCGGCCCGGCCGTCACCGGCGGCGGCATCTACCTCGCCGACTACCTCGGCACGGTCTACGCCCTCGACGCCACCGACGGCCGCGACCGCTGGCGCATCGCCACCGAGTCCCGGGCGTCCGTCGACCCCGTCCTGGTCGCCGCCGGCCATGTCCACGTGGGCAGCGGCAAGGGCCTCTACACCCTCGACGCGGTCACCGGTACACCCAAGTGGCGCTTCCAGGCGGGCGGCGACATCGTGGGCGCCCCCTCGGTGGCCGAGGGCCGTATCCACTTCGGCTCCACCGACCACCTGCTCTACACCCTCAAGGCCGACGACGGCCGGCTCCGCTGGAAGCTCGCCACCGGCGGCGAGATCACCGGCTCCCCGGTCGTCCGGGACGGAGTGGTGTACGCGTGCAGCAAGGACCGCTGCGTGTACGCGCTGGACGCGGAGAAGGGCACGGGCACGGCGCGCACCGCCTGACGCCCCCGGGGCGGCCGCGCGCCCGGCCACGCCGGCCACGCGCCGGTCGCCCCGCGGTGCCATGACCGTGACAGGTGGGCCCCCGGGCCTCGTGGACTCGGTCGACCACTGCGCGGCCGGCCGCCGGGCCCTCGTCGACGACGGAACGGGGCCGGGGCCGCTGGGACTTCAGCCCCGCAGCTCCGTCAGGAAGTCCAGCAGCGCCTCGTTCACCTCGGCGGGCCGCTCCTGCTGCGTCCAGTGGCCGCAGCCCGGCAGCACGAGCGGCTTCCGGCGCAGGTTCGGCATCAACTCGGGCAGCTTCTCGATCAGTTCGGGCGTGCCCGGGAAGGCCGGGACCAGGTCCCGGTCGCCGTACACGTACAGCGCGGGCGGGGACACGACCGCTCCCTGCCAGGGGGCGGTCAGCTCCCAGTTGCGGTCCAGGTTGCGGTACCAGTTGAGCGCGCCGGTGAAGCCCCGCGCGTAGCTTTCGGTGAGGGCGTCGAGGTCCTCCTCGGTCAGCCACCCGGGCAGCACCTCGGGGTCGGGCGCGTCCGCCAGCCAGCCGCGGTCCGGGTCGACCAGGGCCTGTTCGGGGCGCCCGGCGCCCGGGGCGTCACCGGAGGCGGAGTACAGCAGCCTGCGCAGGGTGGTGCGGGTGTCGGCGGTGAACTCGGCCTCGGCGACCCCGGGCTGCTCGAAGTAGTTCCAGTAGAAGCGCCCCCCGAACCGCTCCCGCATGGTCCTGAGCGGCGGCTGCGCGCCACGGAACGGCGGCGGCACGCTCAGCCCCGCGACCCCGCGCACCACGTCCGGCCGCAGCAGCGCGGTGTGCCAGGCGACCGGCGCTCCCCAGTCGTGCCCGACGACGAACGCCCGCTCCTCACCCAGCGCGTGGACCAGCCCGACCACGTCGCCCACCAGGTGCAGGATGCTGTACGCCGCCACGTCCTCGGGGTGATCGCTGAGCCCGTATCCGCGCTGGTCGGGCGCGACCACCCGGAAACCGGCCTCGGCCAGCGGCCCGAACTGGTGCCGCCAGGAGTGCCAGGACTCCGGGAACCCGTGCAGCAGCACCACGAGCGGGCCCTCGCCCTGCTCCGCGATGTGCAGCCGTATGCCGTTCACGTCGATCATTCGATGCTCAACCACCTGTCGAGCATACGCGTGTATGGGTAAACGATTCCCTGGCGCAACCGGTCCGCGGTGCGACCGGTGGCTCAACGCAACCGGTACTCGCGCCGCCGCCCCGCGAACAGCCGGGCCTGCTCCTCACCCGTCGCGTTCCCGAGCGCGATCAGATGCGGTGCCTGTGCGACGCCCCGGGAGCGCCCCGCCTCGCTCGCGGCCCACAGCGCCCGCACCGTCCCCTGCACGGCCTCGGCCGGATACCCGGCGAGGACGGCGGCGCACGCCCGCGCCGCCCCCAACGCCTCGCCCTCCGCTACGAGTTCCGACACCAGCCCGATCTCGTACGCCCGCCGTGCGGAGATCCGCTCCGCCGTCCCCAGCAACGCCATCCGCGCGACCTCCCCGTACGGCATGCGCTGCGCCATCAGGACGGTCTCGTAGGCGCTGACCATGCCGTAGGCGGTGTGCGGGTCGAAGAAGGCGGCCGTGGGGTCGGCGACCAGGAACTCCGCCTCCCCGAGCAGGTAGAAGGCGCCCCCGCAGGCCATCCCGCGCACGGCGGCGACGACCGGCTTCCACAGGTCGTTCGCCTTCGGCCCGATGCCGAGCAGCGGATCGTCCTGGGAGTAGGGCGAGTTCGGCTGCGGCACGACGGCGTCCCGGTCGATGCCCGTACAGAAGGCCCGCTCACCGGCACCGGTGAGGACGACGGCCCGCACGGAGTCGTCGAACCGCAACTCCCGCCAGACCCGCGCGAGATCACCGGCCATCTCCAGATCGACGGCGTTGAGCCGGCCGGGCCGGTTCAGGGTGACGACGGCGACCCCGCTGTCCTTGTCGGTACTGACCAGGACCTTGCTCATGACCGCTCCGCGACCCACCGGGGAAGCCCGTCGTCGAAGACCGCCCGCACCCGGGCGCCGATCCTCACGCGGTCCGCCCCGAGGGAGCCGAGCGGCTCCCCGGGCCCGGCGACGAGGTTGCCGACGAGCCGGATGCGCGGCGCCTCGTCGAGTTCGACGACGACCACGTGGTACGGCGCCAGTTCGGCGTAGCCGGGCAGCAGCGGCGGATGCGGAACGACGTACGACCAGACGCGGCCCCGGCCGGACATCCGGCGCCACTCGGCCTCGAAGGACTGGCAGTGCGGGCAGCAGGGCCGGGGCGGGAAGCGGAGCTCACCGCAGCCGGCGCAGGCCTGGACCCGCAGCTCGCCCCGGGCGGCGTACTCCCAGAAGGGGGCGCCGTCGGTGTCGGTGACGGGACGCAGCATGTCAACTCCTCAGCAGCACGGCGGAGGTCGGGACGCCCTCGCCCGCGGTGACCAGACAGACCGAGGCGCCCGGGACCTGCGCGGTACTGGTGCCGCGCAACTGCTTCACCCCTTCGTTGACGAGGTTGAAGCCGTGGACGTAGGCCTCGGAGAGCCCGCCCCCGCCGGTGTTCACGGGCAGCGGCCCGCCGGTCTCCAGCGCCCCGCCCTCGGTGAACGCCCCGCCCTCGCCCCGCCCGCAGAAGCCGTAACCCTCCAGGGACAGCAGGACCAGGGGCGTGAAGGCGTCGTAGATCTGGGCGACGTCCACGTCCTGCGGTGTCAGGTCGGAGTGCTTCCACAGATGCCGGGCGGCGGCCCAGGCCGGGCCCGTGAGGGGGTCGTCGTTCCAGTAGTTGACCATGCCGTGGTGCTGGGCGGGGAGCGACTGGGCGGCCGAGTGGACGTAGACGGGCTTGCGGCGGCAGTCCCGGGCGCGCTCGGCGGAGACGACGACACAGGCCAGCGCCCCGTCCGTCTCCAGGCAGTTGTCGAAGAGGCAGAGCGGCTCGCTGATCCACCGGGACGTCATGTACATCTCGCGGGTGAGGGGCCGGTCGTACATGATCGCGGCGGGGTTCTGGTTGGCCCGGTTGCGGCAGGCCAGGGCGACGTTGAACAGGTGGTCCCGGGTCGCGCCGTACTCGTGCATGTAGCGGCGGGCCAGCATGGCGATCTCGTCGACCGGCCGGAGCAGTCCGAACGGGCGGGTCCACTGGGCCGGGGTGGGCAGCTGGACGGCGGTGTTCGTCCAGGGCCGGGGGCCGCTGCCCCGCTTGCGCGACCGCCAGGCGACCCCGACGCTCGCCTGCCCGGTGGCGACGGCGGCGGCGAGATGGGCGACGGTGGCGCACGAACCGCCGCCTCCGTAGCCGACTTTGCTGAAGAAGGTGAGGTCACCGAAGCCGCAGGCCTTCGCCAGCTCGACCTCGTCGGTCTCCTCCATGGTGTAGGAGGCGAGCGCGTCGACCTCGCCGGGCGCGATCCCGGCGTCGTCCAGGGCGGCCAGTACGGCACGGCAGGCGAGGGTGCGCTCGTCCTCGGGGAGCCGCTTGGCGAAGGGTGTCTGGCCTATCCCGACGATGGCGGTGGCGTCCTTGATGCCGCCCGATCCTGCTGCCATGCTGCGCGCACCTCCGGGCCGAACGGTTCGCTGACAGGTCGTCAGATTACAGCTAATCTGACGGTCAGTCAGCTCCTGTGCCGGCTACTGCTGGGGAGGCTTGCGGTGCGAGCGGATACGGAGTGGGGAAGCATCCCGGGCCTGGTGCGCACGGCGGCCGAGCGGTACGCGGACGTCGAGGCGGTCGTCGAGGGCCGCACCCGGATCACCTACGCGGAGCTGGGCGCCCGCGTGGAGCGGGCGGCGGCGGCCTGTCTGGCGCACGGCATCCAACCGGGTGACCGGGTCGGCATCTGGGCGCCGAACACGCTCGACTGGATCGCCGGCGCCCTGGGCGCGGTCTCGGCGGGTGCGGTGCTCGTGCCGCTGAACACCCGCTTCAAGGGCACGGAGGCGGCGGACGTGCTGCGCCGCAGCGGGGCCCGGCTGCTGTTCGTGACGGGCACGTTCCTCGGCACCTCGTACGTGGCGTCGCTGCGCCGCGCGGCGGGGCAGGGCCCGGGCACCGGACCGCTGCCCGGCCTGCCGGACCTGGAGCACGTGGTGGTCCTCTCGCAGGACGCCCCGGCCGACTTCCGCACCTGGAAGGACTTCCTGGCGAGCGGAGAGGTGGTCGGGCCGGCCCGGGTGCGGGCGAGGGCGGACGCGGTCGACGGCTCCCGGCCCTCGGACATCGTCTTCACCTCGGGCACGACGGGCCGCCCGAAGGGCGCGGTCATCACCCACGCCCAGACACTGCGGGCCTACGGCGTCTGGAGCGACCTGGCGGGCCTGACCCGGGGCGACCGCTACCTCATCGTCAACCCGTTCTTCCACACGTTCGGCTACAAGGCCGGGGTCATCGCCTGCCTGATGCGGGGCGCGACGATGATCCCCCAGCCGGTGTTCAACGTGGACACGGTCCTCGCCAACATCGCGGCCGAACGGATCTCCGTGCTCCCCGGTCCTCCGACCCTCCTCCAGTCCCTCCTCGACCATCCGGCTCGGGACGCGCACGACCTGTCGGCACTGCGCCTCGTGGTGACGGGAGCGGCGGTGGTGCCGCTGAGGCTCGTCGAGCGGCTGCGCGGGGAACTCGGCGTCGGCACGGTCCTGACGGCCTACGGGCTCTCCGAGGCCGGCGGCGTCGTCACGATGTGCCGGCGCGGCGACGACCCGACGGTGATCGCGTCGACGTCGGGCCGCGCGATCCCCGGCACCGAGGTCCGGGTCGTGGACGGGCGGGGCGAGCCCCTGGGCCCGGGCACACCGGGCGAGGTCCTGGTCCGCGGCTTCAACGTCATGACCGGCTACTACGAGGACCCGGCGGCCACCGCCGAGGTGCTCTCGGAGGACGGCTGGCTGCACACGGGCGACGTGGGCGTCCTGGACGCCGCGGGCAACCTGCGCATCACCGACCGCCTCAAGGACATGTTCATCGTCGGCGGCTTCAACGCCTACCCCGCCGAGATAGAGCAACTCCTGAGCCTCCACCCGGACGTGGCGGACGCCGCGGTGATCGGCGTCCCCGACGCCCGGCTGGGCGAGGTCGGCAAGGCGTACGTCGTACGGCGGCCGGGCGCCCTGCTGACCGCCGACGACCTGATCGCCTGGTCCCGCAGGGAGATGGCCAACTACAAGGTCCCGAGAACGGTGGAGTTCGTGGCGGAGCTGCCCCGCAACGCCAGCGGAAAGGTCGTGAAGGGCGCGCTGCGGGACGGCCCCCTCAGCGGCTGACCGAGGGCAGCGCCGGGGTCCCCGTGACGGACATGACCAGGGAGTACAGGGTGGTGTCGGCGGCGATGAACAGCCGGTTGCGCCGGGCACCGCCGAAGCGGATGTTGGCCACCGTGCCGGGCACCAGGACGCGGCCGAGGAGCGTGCCGTCGGGGTCGTAGCAGTGCACACCGCCGTGCAGGGCGGCGGCCCACAGACGTCCCTCGTCGTCGAAGCGGATGTTGTCGAAATTGCCGTCACGGCACTCGGCGAAGACGTCGCCGCCGGTCAGGGTGCCGTTCGGCCGGACATCGAAGACGCGGATGTGATTGGCCAGGCTGTCCGACACGTACAGCTTGCGCTCGTCGGGGGAGAACACCAGCCCGTTGGGGCCCTGGAAGCCCTCGGCGGCCACGCGCACCTCGCCGCTGCCCGGGTCCACGCGGTAGACGTTCCGGGCCCCGATCTCACTCTCCCCGCGGTGCCCCTCGTAGTCGGTCGCGATCCCGAACTCGGGGTCGGAGAACCACACCGACCCGTCGGACCGCACCACGGCGTCGTTCGGGCTGTTGAGCCGCTTCCCCCGGAACCGCTCGGCGATCACCGTGACCGACCCGTCGTGCTCGGTCCGGGTCACCCGCCGGTTGCCCTGCTCGCAGGTGATGAGCCGTCCCTGGCCGTCCAGGGTGTTGCCGTTGGGATATCCGGCGGGCGAGCGGAAGACCCCGACGGACCCGGTGGTCTCGTCCCAGCGCAGCAGCCGGTCGTTCGGGATGTCACTCCACAGCAGATACCGCCCGGCCGGCACGTACACCGGCCCCTCGGCCCACCGGCACCCCTCGAAAAGCGTCTCCAGCCGCGAGTCCCCGGCCTGGCACCTGCCGGTCCGGAACCGCTCGTCGAGGGTCTCGTACGTCTGCGGTTGCTCACCGGGCATGCCCCGCCACCTCCACCCTCGGTCCGACTCTTATCTGCCGGACCACTATGCCGCCCGGCGCCACCACTCACCCCCGCCAACACGGGGAACTGGAGCGTTCGGGCGCCTTGCGGCCCCCGCTACCTGGGAAGCTCACCTGCCCCGTGACCCAATCGCTCCAATCCCCTCCTGGTGCCGACGCGGAGCGAAGTCCCCTGGAAGCGGAGAGAGTGTGCGGACCTTGTGGACTCCCGTGCGTCGCCCTGTGATCGGTGTCTCCCACGGCTGACGTATCCGCCGCGCACAAGGCAAACTGGCGTGGTTGCTCAGGATGTCTAGGGGGACTGCATGGACGGTGTACCGGACGGTGTACCGCGCGTACCGGAGCAGCGGCGTTCCGACTCCACGGCACAGCCGCCGAAGCCGCCGGAGTCGGCGGAGTCGGGGGGATCGACGGCGCGGACGGTGCTGCGCTTCGGCGTGCTCGGACCGGTGCGCGCCTGGCGTGGTGACGAGCCGCTCGCCACCGGTTCCCCCCAGCAGCGCGCCCTGCTCGCCGCCCTGCTGCTGCGCGAGGGCCGCACGGCCACGGCCGCCGAGCTGATCGACGCCCTGTGGGGCGAGGAACCGCCCTCGCAGGCCCTGGCGGCGCTGCGGACGTACGCCTCCCGGCTGCGCAAGGTGCTGGACCCCGGCGTCCTGGTCAGCGAATCCGGCGGGTACGCGGTACGGGACCTCGGCGACGGCGCCCTGGACCTGACCGTCGCGCAGGACCTGGCGACCGAGGCGGAGAAGGCCCGGTCGGCCGGCGACCTCTGCCACGCCCGTGAGGTGCTGCGCCGGGCCCTGGCCCTGTGGGACGGGGAGACCCTGGCCGGCGTGCCGGGTCCCTACGCGGAGGCACAGCGCGTCCGCCTGGAGGAGTGGCGGCTCCAGCTCGTCGAGTCCCGGCTGGACATGGACCTGGAGCAGGGCTGCCACGCGGAGGCCGTCTCGGAGCTCACCGCCCTCACCGCGGCCCATCCGCTGCGCGAGCGGCTGCGCGAGCTGCTGATGCTGGCGCTGTACCGCAGTGGCCGCCAGGCCGAGGCCCTCGCGGTCTACGCCGACACGCGGCGCCTGCTCGCCGACGAACTGGGCGTGGACCCGCGCCCCGGCCTGAGCGAACTGCAACAGCGGATCCTCCAGGCGGACCCGGGTCTCGCGGAACCCTCCTCCCCGGCACCCGAGCCGGCCGCCGTCCCGGTCCGTCCGGCGCAGCTGCCCGCGACGGTGCCGGACTTCACCGGCCGCTCCGGCTTCGTGCGCGAGCTCGGCGACATCCTGGCCTCGGCCGAGAACCGGGTCATGGCGGTCTCGGCCCTGGCCGGCATCGGCGGCGTGGGCAAGACGACCCTCGCCGTGCACGTGGCCCACCAGGCGCGCGGGGCGTTCCCGGACGGGCAGTTGTACGTCGACCTCCAGGGCGCGGGCGCCCGGGCGGCGGAGCCGGAGACCGTCCTGGGCTCCTTCCTGCGCGCACTCGGCACCGCCGACACGGCGATCCCCGACTCCCTGGAGGAGCGCGCGGCGCTGTACCGCTCGGTGCTGGCCGGCCGCCGCGTCCTGGTCCTGCTGGACAACGCCCGCGACGCCGCCCAGGTACGCCCTCTGCTGCCCGGCACGGACGGCTGCGCCGCGCTGGTCACCTCCCGGGTGCGGATGGTGGACCTGGCGGGTGCCCATCTGATCGACCTGGACGTGATGGCGCCGGACGAGGCCCTGGCCCTGTTCACGAAGATCGTGGGCGAGGAGCGGGTGGCGTCCGAGCGGAAGGCCGCCCTGGACGTGGTCGCGGCCTGCGGCTTCCTGCCGCTGGCGATCCGCATCGCGGCCTCCCGCCTGGCGGCCCGCCGTACCTGGACGGTGTCGGTCCTCGCGGCGAAGCTCGCCGACGAACGCCGCCGCCTGGACGAACTCCAGGCCGGCGACCTGGCGGTGAAGGCCACCTTCGAACTGGGCTACGGCCAGCTGGAACCCGCCCAGGCCCGCGCCTTCCGCCTGCTGGGCCTCGCCGACGGCCCGGACATCTCCCTCCCGGCCGCGGCGGCGGTCCTGGACCTGCCCGTGGAGGACACCGAGGATCTCCTGGAGTCCCTGGTGGACACGTCCCTGCTGGAGTCGGCCGCTCCCGGCCGCTACCGCTTCCACGATCTGGTGCGGCTCTACGCGCGTGCCTGTGCGGAGCGAGACGAACTGCCGCCGAGCGAGCGGGGGGCGGCGCTGTCGCGGCTGCTGGACTTCTACCTGGCGTCCGCGGCCGGGGTGTACGCGATCGAGCGGCCCGGTGACGGGCTGGTGGACCACCTGGAGCCGGCCTCGTACCCGGGGCTGCGGTTCGACAGCCGGCACGCGGCACAGGACTGGCTGTACGCGGAGGCCATCTGCCTCCTCGCGTGCGTACGGCAGTCCGCGGCGCTGCCGGACACCCTCCCCCGGGCGATCGACCTGCTGTGGGCCGCGCACGACCTGTCCGAGTCGGGAGCCAACTCGCGGGAGTACGAGGCGACGGCCGGGGCGCTCCTGGACGCGGCACGGCAGTTCGGCCTGGCGCGCGCGGAGGCCCGGGCGCTCATGACGCTCGTCAACGTCCACCACGTCGGCGGCCGCTTCGAGCGGGCGGACCAGGAGGCGGAACGGGCCATCGTCCTCGCGCAGCAGGCCGGTGACCTGCTGCCCGTCTGCTGGGCCAGTAACGCCCGCGGCATCATCGCGCTCTACCAGAACCGGCACGAGGACGGCGAGGAACACCTCTCCCGGGCCATCGAGCACTTCCGGGCCCTGGGCGACCGCCCCGGCGAGGCCGCCGCTCTGTGCAACCTGTCCAGGATCCACCTCGCGACCGGGCGGACCCAGAGCGCGGTCGCGCTCGCCCAGGAGGGCATCGACATCTACGACGCCATGGGCAACTCCATGCGCGGGGCGAACGCCCGCTACGCCCTCGGTCTCGCCCTCACGCAGAGCGGTGAGCTGGGCGACGCGGCCGGCCGGCTCCTGGAAGCGCTGGAGGTGTTCCGGGACAGCAGGCAACGCCTGTGGGAGGGCATGAGCCTGTTCCGGCTGGCCGAGGTGGATCTCGCCGCCCGGCGCCCCGCACAGGCCGCCGCCAACGCCGAGATGGCACTGACCGTGCTGCGCGGCATCGGCGGGGAGTGGCGGCGGGGCAACGTCCTCACCGTCCTCGGCCGCGCGCTCAGCGGCATAGGGCAGACCGGCCGGGCCCAGGTGTGCTGGCAGGAGGCGGCGGCGATCTACGAGGAGCTGGGCTCGCCCGAGGCCGCCGAGGTGCGCGCGCTGCTGTCGCCGGTGCGGGCGGCCTGAGGCCTGGCGCGCACGCGTTCATCATTCGTTTATCGCTCCCCGCCATGCTTGGGGCAGTCGATCCGTCGCGTCGGGGGGCAGACGGGTCACTGCGCAGGGCCTGCCACCGCCGAACCAGGGTGAGCGGCCCAGGCGGGCCCGCCCGGTCACCCTCGGGGGAGTGACCGGGCGGGCCCGCCGACCTCACTGCTTGATCCATGCCAAGGGGAGTTGACGATCATGGGCGACGAGCTCAAGCCGCAGGACCTGCACGCCACGGGCGGCACGGACGGCGAGGCCTCGACGGAGGACCTGCACGCCACGGAAGAGGGTGCCGTGAGGACGCAGGACCTGCACGCCACCGACGAGCCGCTGGAGACCAAGGACCTGCACGCCACGTCGGAGCCCTTCAAGCCGACGAAGTAGGCGACGGGAGAAGGCGACCGGGG
Source organism: Streptomyces sp. NPDC045955 (assembly GCF_056430805.1). Taxonomy (NCBI): domain Bacteria; kingdom Bacillati; phylum Actinomycetota; class Actinomycetes; order Kitasatosporales; family Streptomycetaceae; genus Streptomyces; species Streptomyces sp. NPDC045955. Next base: position 360,936 of record NZ_JBWKKY010000001.1, on the reverse strand, counting down.
GAAGCAAGCCATCTCCACACGGGGTTCGGCCGCGGCGGCGCGGAGGGGGAGCCGTCGCGGCCGATGTGTGTGCTGAGCCCGCCCATCACGTCGTCCGGGTGGGCTCGTCCCACGCCAGTTCACACCAGACCGTCTTGCCGGCCTCCCCCTGCTCGACGCCCGACCGCAACGCCACCGCGTCGAGAAGGGCCAGGCCCCGCCCGGTTTCGTCGTCGCCCCCGGCGTGCCGGAGAGCGGGCAGACCGCAAGGGTCGGGGTCGCTGACCTCGACGCGGGTGCGGTCGCCGGAACGTGACACGCGCACCCTCACCCGGACGCCCTCCCCGACGTGCCGGATGACGTTGCCGACCAGTTCCGTGACACACAGCTGCACGTCCGCGCAGGGCGCACCCAGGCACGCGCGCAGCGCGCGGCGCAGCTCGGGGACGACCTCGGGCACGACGGCCAGCTCGAGATCCAGCAGCGCGGATCCCTCCGTCACACCGGTTCCCCGCAACGCGGCGATCAGCTTGCGTGCCGTCTCGGTGTTGCAGTTGCCGAGCGCGACCAGCCCCGCTGCCCTGCCGTGCGCGCCCGCGAACGTCGGCACGTCGACGCGCAGGGACGGAAGCGCGATGCCGTGGACGGAGAGGGCTGACTTCAGCTCGTCCACGCACCGGTCGGCGTTCTCGGGGGCGGAGGAGACGGTGGGGAGGGCGAGGGTGGTCGCGGAGGCGGGTTGAGCGTTGCGCATGAAGGGCCTTCCCGTGTTCACGTGCGTTCTGTGACGAATCAGTCACACACTGCTGCCAAATCCCCTACCGTGGGAGGGCTTTCGACTGCGCAAGAGCAACTGGCAAACGGCGGTGATGAGCTGTGCCCCCACGCAAGGACCCCGACGCGTCGGCCAACGTTCCCTCCTTCTACGGAGCCGAGTTGCGATACCAGCGGGAACTGGCGGGCCTGACCCTGGAGCAGCTGGCGGAAGGGAGCTTTCGCGGTGTGCCGTTCCTGAGTCAGATCGAGCGCGGCGAGCGGCGCATGCCGCTGGATCTGGCCCGGCACGTCGACAAGGTGCTGAAGACGGACGGCTTTTTCGAGCGGCGCTGCGAAGACGCCCGCAAGGCCCGGCAGTCGGGACATGCCGAGTACTTCGCCGACGTGGCGGAGATGGAGCGGCACGCGGAGACGATCGAGGACTGGGCGCCGATGCTGGTGCCCGGTCTGTTGCAGACGAAGGCCTACGCGGAGGCGGTGGTCCACACGTCGGTGCCGTGGCTCGCCCCCGAGACGGTCGACAAGCAGGTCCGCGCCCGTCTGGAGCGGGCGGAGATCTGGGCGGGCGAGGAGCGCCCGGCGTTCTGGGCGATCCTGCACGAGGGACTGGTCCACAAGCCCCTGCTGCCCCCGTCCGAGATGGCCGCACAGCTGGAGCACATCGCGCACGTGGTCCGCTCCACGCAGGGCGTTCTGCAGATCCTCCCGGAAACTGCGCACGCGCACCCGTTCATGATGGGCATGATGCGAATCATGACCTTCTCGGATGCCCCACCGGTGGCCTACACGGAGGGTCTCCACAATGGCCAACTCATCGATTATCCAGCCCTCGTGAAGAACTACCGCAGGTCGTACGATCTGCTCAGGGCCGCGGCACTCCCGCCGGAGGCGTCCCTGACCATGATCGAACAAGCGGCAGAGGACTACCGACATGGCAATCACCGCAGATGACCTGGGTGCGGTTGTGTGGCGCAGGAGCAGCTACAGCAACGGCAGCGGCGGCGAGTGTGTCGAGGTCGCGGAGGGGCACCCCGGCGTGATGCCGGTCCGGGACTCGAAGACCTCGGGCGCAGGCCCGGTGCTCCTGTTCCGGGCCCCGGCCTGGACCGCCTTCCTCTCCTCCCTGAAGGGCTGAGCCCGGGAGTTATCCACAGGCCGCCAAGCCGTGCCCCATTCCTGCGATCTTGGCGGCATGGAGGAACGAAAGGCGCTGCGGGAGTTGGCGCAAGGCGGCGTGCTGCTCACCTGTCGCGCCCTGGAATCCGGTTGGCCCGCGCGGAGCCTCACACGTGCCCTCCGGGCGGAGGGCTGGGGCCGCCTGCAGTCGGGTGCCTGGGTGGAGCCGGGCCGGGCCGCGGACCCGCCCACGCGGCTCCGAGCCGTCCAACTGCTCAACCCCCGACTTGTCGTGAGTCACCGTTCCGCTGCCGCACTGTGGCGTATCGAAACCCTCACCCCGACCGCCGAGACGCGCCTGGAGTTCATCGACCCGGCCCTCAGCTTTCGCGGCAAGGTCAAGGACGTGCGTGTTCGTCGGACGCTCCTCGAGGGCGGGGACGTGGCGTTGCGGTACGGCCTGCGGCTCACGAGCCCGCTCCGGACCGTCGCCGACCTGCTTCGCTCGCTCCCGAGGGAAGACGCGCTCGTAGCCCTGGAGTCGGCGGTGACCTATCGCCGGGTCGGCGGGGCGCGGCGGGCGCCCCTTGTCGCCCTGGACGCGGTGGTGGCGGCGCTGGCTTCCCCTTCGCAGGGGTCGGCGAGAGCCCGCCGATGGCTCGGCCTGTGCGACCCCCGGGCCGGGTCGCCGGCCGAGACCGTGGCCCGCCTGCGCATGGCCGACGTCGGCCTCCGGCCCGAGAGTCAGGTCCAGCTGTTCACCCCTCTCGGCCGACGAGTCGTCCTCGACTTCCTCTTCCGGCGTGAGGGACTCGCGGTCGAGATCGAGGGGTACGCCTACCACGGCACTCGCGAGGCTCATCGACGGGACGTCTCCCGCTTCAACCAGGTCCTCCAGTGCCCCGAGGTGCGCAGTCTCCTGCGCTTCACCGCCCAGGACGTCTTCCGGAACCCGGACCAAATGATCAAGGAGATCCGCGCGGCCTTGATCGCTTCGGAATGAAGGGACGGGGGGATCGGAGCAGGTGGGCCAACGAGTTACGGACACGCCCAGGTGTGCTGTGGCCGGCGGCGCCCAAACGCTCCAGTACCCATAGCTGACGGCCCGTCAGATCGGCGCTACCGTGAGCGGCATGGACACCCACGAGAGCACGTTTCCGCTGATCATCTCCGTGGACGACCACACCGTGGAGCCCGCGACCGTCTGGCAGGACCGGCTCCCGGCGAAGTACCGCGGCACCGGGCCCCGGATCGTCCGTGCGCCCGTGAAGGAGATGACGTTCCTCGGCGGGCGCTTCAAGCCCGTCATGGGCGCCCCCGGGGACGACGGTCCCGTCGGTGACTGGTGGGTCTACGAGGACCTCCGCCGGCCCCTGACCCGACTGGACACCGCCGTCGGGTACGACAGGGACGAGATACGTCTGGAGGTCATCACCTACGAGCAGATGCGGCCGGGCTCCTACGACGTCCCGGCCCGGCTCGCCGACATGGACGTCAACCACGTCCAGTCCGCCCTGTGCTTCCCGACCTTCCCGCGCTTCTGCGGCCAGACCTTCACCGAGGCCAAGGACCACGAGCTGGGGCTGCTCTGCGTCCGTGCCTACAACGACTGGATGGTGGAGGAGTGGTGCGGGCCCGAGGCGCGGGGGCGGCTCATCCCGCTCACCCTGATCCCGCTCTGGGACGCCGGGCTGGCCGCCGAGGAGGTCCGGCGGAACGCCGCCCGCGGGGTCCGTGCGGTCGCCTTCTCCGAGATCCCGCCGTACCTCGGGCTGCCCTCCGTCCACACCGACGACTGGGACCCCTTCCTCGCCGCGTGCGACGAGACCGGCACGGTCGTCGCCATGCACATCGGCAGCAGCAGCCGTATGCCCTCCACCTCCGCCGACGCCCCGCCCGCCGTCGGCTCCACCATCACCTTCGCCAACTGCTGCTTCTCGATGGTCGACTGGCTGATGAGCGGCAAGTTCGAGCAGTTCCCGAACCTGAAGGTCATGTACGCGGAGGGCCAGATCGGCTGGATCCCCTACATCCTGGAGCGCGCCGACGTCGTGTGGGAGGAGAACCGCGGCTGGGGCGGCGTCGCCGACAAGGTGCACCGGCCGCCCTCCGAGCTGTTCGCCGAGCACGTCTACGGCTGCTTCTTCGACGACGCCTTCGGGCTGCGCAACCTGGACGCGATCGGCCTGGGCAACGTCCTCTACGAGACCGACTACCCGCACTCCGACAGCACCTGGCCCAAGTCCCGCGAGGTCGGCGAGGCGCAGATGGGGCACCTGGAGCCGGAGGTGGTGGAGCGGATCGTGCGGCGGAACGCGATCGAGCTGCTGGGCCTGACCGACGACGGACTCTGGGACGGGGCGCGGTGAGCCTGGCCTACGGGATCCAGCTCCCGGTCCAGTCCCAGAGCACGCTCTACGCCGAGCCCTGGGAGGCCGCCGCCGGGCCCGAGGACCTGCTCGCCGTGGCCCGCGCCGCCGACCGCGCCGGTTTCGCCTATCTGGCGAGCTGCGACCACGTCGCCGTCCCGCGCCGCCTCGCGTCCGCGATGAGCACGGTCTGGTACGACCCGGTCGCCACCCTCTCCTTCCTCGCGGCGGCCACCGAGCGGACCCGGCTGCTCAGCCATGTCGCCGTGGTGGGGCTGCGGCATCCGCTGCTCAGCGCCAAGCAGTACGCCACCCTCGACCATCTGTCCGGCGGGCGGCTGATCCTCGGGGTCGGAGCGGGGCACGTGCGGGAGGAGTTCGAGGCGCTGGGGGCCGACTTCGAGCGGCGCGGTGCCGTGCTGGACGAGTCGATCGACGCCCTGCGCGCCGCCCTCGGGCCGGAGGAGTTCCCCGAACACCACGGAAAGTTCTACGACTTCGAGGGGCTCGGGCAGCGGCCCCGCCCGGCGCAGGACCGGGTCCCGGTCTGGGTCGGCGGGTCCTCGCTGGCCGCCCTGCGACGGGCCGCGCTCAAGGGCGACGGCTGGCTGCCGCAGGGAGACCCGAGGGACGTGCTGCCGGACCGGATCGCGCGGATACGGCGGCTCAGGGAAGAGGCCGGGATCGAGGGGCCGTTCACCGTCGGCGCCATCGCCGAGCCCCTGTACGTCGGGGCGGCGGGCTGGGACGTCGGGCGGCGGACGGTCTGCGGGCCCGCCGAAGCGGTCGCCGAGTCGCTGCGGGCCTATCGCGCGATGGGGGTGGACCAGGTCCAGGTGCGGTTCCGCAGCCGGAGCCGGTCCGAACTCCTCGCGCAGATCGAGCAGTTCGGGGAGGAGGTCGCGCCACTGCTGCCGTAAGCGCGTTCCTTGAAATCTTGAACATGTCCACGCTGATCTCCGTATGTACGGACGTACGGACACGTACGGCTTCGGCGGAAGGACACAATGACGTGCGCACTTCCCGGAAACTCTCCGTCGCCCTCGCCTGCCCGGAGGGCGCCTGGCCGCATCCCGACTGGCCGGCCCCGGACGACCCGTACGTCGAAGGCGCGGTGAGCCTGCGCCCGCCCCCGCCCTTCCGCGTCCCGGGCGGCGTCGACGTCGTCGTCCTGCGCTGCTCCGAACCGGTCGACGGACTGCGGCAGTTGCGGGCCGACGGCGTGCCGGTGATCGTGATCGGTCCGGCCCGGGACACCGAGACCATCGTGGAGGTGTTCCGGGGCGGCGCCGGGTACCTGGTCGAGGGCGACTACTGCTCCTGCATGCTCTCCTCGGCCGTCGTCGGGGCCACCATCGGGCACACCTACCTGTCCCCGGCGGCCTGCGCGGCCCTGCGCGAGGGGGCCCTGCGGGCGTCCACGCAGGACACGGCGCTGGAGCGGCTGCGCGGGCGGCTCTCCCCGCGCGAGCGGCAGATCATGGAGCTGCTGTCGACCGGGCTGGGCGCGCAGGAGATCGGGCTGCGGTTACGGCTGAGCGAGAAGACCGTCCGCAACAACCTCAGCAACATCTACGCCAAGCTGGACGCCCGCGGCAGCACGGACGCGGTCCTGAGGTGGCTGGGAGCCGCGCCCGTGCTTCGCATCTGAGAACCTCGCAAGCGGTTCTTCTACTCCGCGGGAATCTCCGACAGCGGGATCTCGATGTCGGTGACGTTCCCGCCGGCCTCACCGAATCCCGGTTCGGACCGCAGGGCGCGCGTGGAATTCTTCAGGCCCGACGCCTCAGGGGTTCCGCACTTCACGTTGCGCAGCCACAGCCGCCCGTCGGGGGTGCCGTTCTTCAGGATCTGCGGATAGAAGACGTGCACGCTCGTGGCGCCCTCGCTCGGGGAGAAGAAGACCCGGCCGCCGTCCTGCGCCTCCTTGTACGTGGCCTTGAGGTAGCCGCTCACGTCGGTGCGCTTCGCGGACCACATGAAGAACCCGACGCTGTCGGGCTGCACGGTGTCGGTCCGGCTGAACTGCAAGGTGGTCGTCTTGTCGTCACGCGTGATGTCGATCTCGGAGGTGCTGAACTTCACGCCGATCTCGAAGAAGGAATCGCCCAGTTTCGTGTCGGCGCCCGCGGTGAATCCGTCCTCCAGCTGAATGGTCCTGGTGACGGACGTGCTCACGTTGAAGGTCTTCGAGGCGGTGCTCGTCGATCCGCAGTTGTCGGTCACCGCGGAGACGCGCTGGTTGGGGCCGAGGCTGTTCCGCTTGAACTGGACGTCGACGAACTCGCAGTTCTCCAGCTTGTCGGAGTCCGCCGCGCAGTCGGCGGTCACTTCGGAGGGGGTGGCGGCACCCGCGGGATTCATCAGCGGTACGGCCACCGCGACGGCCGCGACCGGGGCCAGGGCGAGGGTGATGCGCTTCTTCTTGCTCCGGTGGCTTCTCGAGCGGCCGGTGCGTGTCATGGGGTTCTCCTGTGGGGGAAGGAAGGCTGCGGTCGGTCGGCGGTCGGTCAGCAGTCGGTCAGTACGGCCTTGGAGGTGCCGTCCACGACCCCCGGCGCGCCGGCCGCGCCCGGCAGCACGACCGGGCCCTCGACGACCTCCGGCGCCACGAAGTTCTGTTCCGGAGTGGCGTTGGTGACGGTCGTGGCCTCACGGGCGTCGATCCGCACCCGCCATTCGCCCGTCATGCGCTGCATCTTCGGCGTGAACTCCATGTGGAGGACCTTGCCGACGGGGACTTCCCGCTGTTCCGTGTCACCGGCGGTCGCCGACCTGACGGTCATGTCGAGCGTGCCCTTGTGCTTGACCCAGGATCCGCTCAGCGCCCCGAAGAGCCCACCGGCGCCGCCCTGCTGGGTGACGGTGTACTTGCCCTGGCCCTGTGCGGTCGTCGCCTGCCAGGTGACCGACACCTTCGCCGGTTCGGTGGCGTCGGGTTCGCAGTTCGGGAAGTCGATGGAGGCCTTTTCGGTCGGTCCGTCGAAGGTCTCGAACTTGGTCTCGACGAAATCGCAGTTGTCGGACGCGAAACTCGGCCCGGCGATGGGGTGGCCGCCGAAATCGGAGATGGACTGCTGTTTTCCGTTGAGCACCTTCGCCCGCTGGCACATCGTCATGATCTGCTCGGGCGTCTTCTCGTCGGCGGCGTTCGCCGACGGCAGCAGCACCGTGGCCACGGCGCCACCGGTCACGAGAGCCGATCCGATCGCGACGATCCTGATCTTCCTGTTCTTCAGTCTTCTCTTGGCCATGGGCCCGATCCTGGAAGGTCCCGACCGGCCCCGACAGGGTCAAACATCCCTACTTGCGGGTTACGTGAGATTCGCCTCAGCAACGACCAGGTCTTGTATCTGATGCTTCGTCAGGTATGCCGGTACGATGCCCAGTCCACCGTGTCCACCGCGCGAAGGGGGCTGCCATGGGCAAGCTCGACGGACGGGTTGTCATCATCACCGGAGCGGCGCGCGGCCAGGGCGAGCAGGAGGCCCGGCTGTTCGCGGCCGAGGGCGCCCGGGTGGTCGTCGCGGACGTCCTCGACGACCAGGGCGAGGCTCTCGCGAAGGAGATCGGCGCCCGGTACGTCCGTCTCGACGTCGGCCGCGAGGACGACTGGCAGGCGGCCGTCACCGCCACCCAGGACGCGTACGGCCGGATCGACGGGCTCGTCAACAACGCCGGCATCCTCCGCTTCAACTCCCTCCTCGACACACCCCTCGACGAGTTCATGCGGGTCGTCCAGGTCAACCAGGTCGGCTGCTTCCTCGGCATCAGGGCCGTCGCGCCGGGCATGACCGACGGGGGCACGATCGTCAACACCGCCTCGTACACCGGCCTGACGGGCATGGCGACGGTGGGCGCGTACGCGGCGAGCAAGCATGCCGTGGTCGGGCTGACCCGGGTCGCCGCGCTGGAGCTGGCCGGGCGGGGGATCCGCGTCAACGCCGTCTGCCCGGGCGCCATCGACACCGCGATGTCCAACCCGGCCCGGCTGGACCCGGCCGCCGACCCGGAGGAGGCGGCCAGGGGGCTCGACCGGCTGTACCGCAAGCTCGTGCCGCTGGGGCGGGTCGGGCGGCCGGAGGAGGTGGCGCGGCTCGCCCTGTTCCTGTCGTGCGAGGACTCCTCCTACATCACCGGGCAGCCGTTCGTGATCGACGGGGGCTGGCTGGCGGGTGTGAGCGTCATCTGACCCTCCCCGGGTGCCTGACAGGCCGTCAGGTATTGACGCTCCCGGGGGGTGGTGGAACAGTCGGAGCCATGAATCTGACGGATCGTCAGAACAGATCTGTGGGGCGGTGAATCTCCTTGGAATTCGGGGTCTTCGTACAGGGATACGTGGGCAAACGGGCCGAGACCGACCCGCTCGCCGAACACAAGGCGCTGATGGAGGAGACCGAGTACGTCATCCAGGCCGACAAGTCGGGCTTCAAGTACGCCTGGGCCTCCGAACACCACTTCCTGGACGAGTACTCGCACCTGTCCGCCAACGACGTCTTCCTCGGGTACCTGGCACACGCCACGGAACGGATCCACCTGGGCTCGGGCATCTTCAACCCGCTCGCCCCGGTCAACCACCCCGTGAAGGTCGCGGAGAAGGTCGCCATGCTCGACCACCTCAGCGAGGGACGCTTCGAGTTCGGCAGTGGGCGGGGGGCCGGCTCGCACGAGATCCTGGGGTTCATGCCGGGGGTGACCGACATGAACCACACCAAGGAGATCTGGGAAGAGACCATCGCCGAGTTCCCCAGGATGTGGCTCCAGGACGAGTACCAGGGCTTCCAGGGCAAGCACTGGTCGCTGCCGCCGAGGAAGGTCCTGCCGAAGCCGTACGGGCCGTCGCATCCGGCCATGTGGTACGCGGCCGGGTCACCGCCGTCGTACGCCATGGCCGCGAAGAAGGGGCTCGGCGTGCTCGGCTTCAGCGTGCAGAAGGTCTCCGACATGGAGTGGGTGCTGGAGCAGTACAAGACGGCGATCGTGGACGCCGAGCCGGTCGGTGACTTCGTCAACGACAACGTGATGGTGACGACGACGGCGATCTGCGCGCCGACGCACGAGGAAGCGGTGCGGATCGCGGCGCACGGACAGCTGCACTATCTGCCGTCGCTGGTGTTCCGGTACCACGACACGTTCCCGCGGCCCGAGGGATTCCCGGTGTGGCCCGAGACGCTGCCGGAGTACACCGAGGAGCTCGTGGAGGTCCTCATCGAGGAGGAGCTGCTGATCTGCGGGGATCCGGACGAAGTGCTCACGCAGTGCAAGCGGTGGGAGCAGGCGGGGGCGGACCAGTTGAGTTTCGGGCTGCCGGTGGGGGTGCCGAAGGAGGAGACCCTGCAGACGATCCGGCTGGTCGGGGAGCACGTGATTCCCAAGATCGATACGGATCCTGTGCATCGGACGTCGCGGTTCCGTCAAGGGGCCTGAGCATTCGTTGGCGGGTGCGGGCCCGTGTGTGGCTGGTCGCGCAGTTCCCCGCGCCCCTATAGAGCGAAGGTCTCAAGGGAGTTGAGGGCTCATGCTCGATCACGTCATCAAGGGTGTGACCGTCGTGGACGGGACGGGCGCCCCCGCTTACACCGCCGATGTCGGCATACAGGACGGGCGGATCGCTGTCATCGGTGAGGTCACTCAAGAAGGACGCACAAGCGAGGACGCGCACGGACTCGTCCTCACCCCCGGCTTCGTCGACCCCCACACCCACTACGACGCCCAGCTCTTCTGGGATCCGTACGCCACGCCCTCCCTCAACCACGGGGTCACCACCGTCGCCGGCGGGAACTGCGGGTTCACCCTCGCGCCGCTGCACCCGGACCGGCCCGAGGACGCCGACTACACGCGGCGGATGATGTCGAAGGTCGAGGGCATGTCGCTGGTGGCGCTGGAGGAGGGGGCGCCCTGGAACTGGCATTCCTTCGGGGAGTACCTGGACGCCCTGGAGGGGCGGATCGCCGTCAACGCCGGGTTCATGGTGGGGCACTGTGCGCTGCGGCGGTACGTGATGGGGCCGCGGGCCATCGGCGGGCAGCCGACCGGGGAACAACTGGCGGCGATGGTCCGGCTGTTGCGGGAGTCCATGGACGCCGGGGCCTGGGGGCTGTCCACCACCCAGTCGACCAGCCACTCCGACGGCGACGGGAAACCGGTCGCCTCCCGGCACGCCGGTCCGGCCGAGCTGCTGGCGCTGTCGCGGGCCGTCGGGGAGCACGAGGGCACGCAGATCGAGGCGATCGTCGCGGGCTGTCTCGACCAGTTCAGCGACGCGGAGATCGATCTCTTCGTGGAGATGAGCGCGGCGGCCGGGCGGCCGCTGAACTGGAACGTGCTGACGATCGACGCGGCCGTTCCCGAGCGGGTGCCCCGGCAGCTCCTGGCGAGCGAGCAGGCCCGGAAGGCGGGCGGCCGGGTCGTGGCCCTCACCATGCCGATCCTCACGCCGATGAACATGTCGCTGGGCACGTTCTGCGCGCTGAACCTCATCCCCGGGTGGGGGCCGGTTCTCGGGCTGCCCGCCCCCGAGCGGATCGAGAAGCTGCGCGACCCGGACGTACGGGACGAGATGCTGCGGCGTGCCCGGTCCAAGGAGGCGGGCGTCTTCCGGAGGCTGGCGAACTTCGGGCGGTACGTCATCGGCGACACCTACAGCGAGGCGAACGCCGGGCTGACCGGACGGGTGGTGGAGGACATCGCCGAGGAGCGCGGCCAGGAGCCCTTCGCGTGCCTGGTGGAGATCTGTGCCAACGACGGGCTGCGCACGGTGCTGTGGCCGATGCCGCCCGACAACGACCCGGCGTCCTGGGCGCTGCGGGCTCAGACCTGGCGGCACGAGGACGTGCTGCTCGGCGGATCCGACGCGGGCGCGCATCTGGACCGGATGTGCGGGGCGCCCTACACGACCCGGTTCCTCGGGGACTGTCTGCGCGGCCGGAAGCTGGTCGGTCTGGAGCAGGCCGTGAAGATGCTGACCGACGACCCGGCCCGGCTCTTCGGCCTGCGGCAGCGCGGGCGGGTGCGGGAGGGCTGGTACGCCGACCTCGTCCTGTTCGACCCCGAGCGGATCGCTGCCGGCCCGGCCACCCTGGTGCACGACCTGCCGGGCGACAGCCCGCGGCTGGACTCCCGGGCGCTGGGCGTGCGGGCCGTGTGGGTCAACGGGGTCGAGGCGATCCGGGACGACGTGGTGACGGGTGCCGTGCCGGGGCGGGTGCTGCGCTCCGGCCGGGACACGGAGACGGTGAGCACGAGGTGACGGCACGGCAGTCGCTGTTCGTCGGCGGCTCCTGGGTGGAGCCGGACGGCGGGCACTACGAGGTGATCGACCCGGCGACCGGGCAGACCGTCGGATGGGCGCCGGAGGCCTCGCGGGATCAGGTGCACGCGGCCTGCGCCGCGGCCCGCGAGGCCTTCGGGCCGTGGTCGGCCACGCCCGCGCAGGAGCGGGCCGCGGTCCTCGCCCGCGCCGCGGACATCATCCGGGACCGTCTCGTGCCGTACGCCGAGCTGGCCCGGGCGGAGACCGGCGCGACCACCGGCACCGCCCGCGCCATGCAGGTCGGGGTCGCCGCCGCCCGCTTCCGCCGCTACGCGCGCGTGGAGCCCGCCGAGTGGGCGATCCCGCCGCAGATCAACGAGGCCGGGCCTGGGGGTACCTCCCACGCCCTTAAGGCAGTGGGGGAGGGACGGGCGGGCATCATGGGCGCACTCGCCGTCCGCCAGCCCGTCGGCGTCGTCACCTGCATCACCTCGTACAACAACCCCTGGGCCAACCCCGCCGGGAAGATCGCCCCCGCCCTGGCCATGGGCAACACGGTCGTGGTGAAGCCGGCGCCCCAGGACCCCCTGTCCGTCTACCGCATGGCGCAGGCCCTGGAAGCCGCCGGCGTGCCGCCGGGCGTGGTCAACGTGGTCAGCGGTGCCCGCACCGAGGTCGGCGAGGCGGCCGTGGACTCGCCGGACGTCGACATGGTCAGCTTCACCGGCTCCACGGCGGTCGGGCAGCGCATCGCCGAGGTGTGCGGGCGCGGCATGAAGCGGCAGTTGATGGAGCTGGGCGGGAAGGGCGCGGCGATCGTCCTCGACGACGCCGACCTCGGCTCGGCGGTCTCCGGCATCGGCACCACGTTCTCCTTCTACAGCGGCCAGATCTGCACGGCACCGACCCGGGTGCTGGCGCAGCGGGGCATCTACGACCGTCTGGTCGAGCAACTGGCCGCGTACGCGCGACGATTGAAGGTGGGCGACCCCCGCGAGCCGGACACGGTGGTCGGTCCGGTGATCTCGGCGACACACCGGGACCGGGTGGAGTCGTACGTCGAACTCGGCCGGAAGGAAGGCGCGAGGGTCGTCACGGGCGGCGACCGCCCCGCCCTGCCGACCGGCTGCTACGTCACCCCGACCCTCCTCGCCGACTGCACCAACGACATGCGCGTGGCACGCGAGGAGATCTTCGGCCCGGTGGTGGTCGTCATCCCCTTCGAGGACGAGGAGGAGGGCGTGGCCCTGGCCAACGACACCGACTACGGCCTCATCGACTACGTCTGGTCGGCCGACGTGGCCAGGGCCTTCCGGCTGGCCCGGCGCCTGCGGGCCGGAGGCGTCGGAGTCAACACCGTGGGCCGCAACATGGAGGCCCCCTTCGGCGGCTTCAAGAAGAGCGGCGTCGGCCGGGACGTCGGCTCGTACGCCCTGCACGCGTACAGCGAGGTGCAGGCGATCGTGTGGCCGGGGTGAGGCCCGCGCGCCAGGGGGTGGTCAGTCCGTCAGATCCACCCGCACCGTCAGCAGATCCGTCCCGAACGCCCGCACCCCCAGCCCGTTGACCCTCGGCAGCCGCCGCAGCCGCGCCACCGGGTCGTCGTCCGGCAGCAGGTGCGCGACCCCCGTGTGCCACCGCCCCCGGATCCGTACCCGCACCCGCGGATCCGCCTTGATGTTGCGCACGTACTGCGACCGTTCGCCGAACTCCGACACCAGCCAGAAGGAGTCGCCGGCGCGGCGGCCGCCCACCGGGGTGCGGCGGGGCAGGCCCGAGACGCGGCCCTTCGTCTCCAGGACGGCCTGGAGGGGAAGGCGCCGCATGAGCGGGTTGACGCGGCGCTGGAAGGACGTGGCGGCGCGGAACCTCAGGTCGGCGAGGCGGGACATCGTCGGGGGTCTCCTTCGCACGAAGCTCTCACGGTTTCTGCAACGGTTCCTGCTTCAATGATCCCTGACGCGGCGGGACGAGAGCGGGTGGCTGCGGATGCGGATGCGGATCGTGACGTGGAACCTGTGGTGGCGCTTCGGGCCCTGGCAGGCGCGGCAGAAGGCGATTCTCACGGCGCTGAGGGAACTGCGCCCGGACGTCGTCGGCCTCCAGGAGGTGTGGGCCGCCGACGGCGAGAACCTCGCCGAGTGGCTGGCCGCCGAGCTGGGCCTGCACTGCGCCTGGGCCCCCTCGCCCGCACCGGAGCGCTGGCGGCGGCGGATCGGGGATCCCACCGTGGACATAGGCAACGCCGTGCTCAGCAGATGGCCGGTCGTGGACCGGGACGTGCTGCCGCTGCCCGCCCCGGCCGACACGGACGACGGCCGGCTGGCCCTCTACGCCCGCCTGGCCGGCCCCGGCTACGAAGTCCCCTTCTTCACCGCCCACTTCGCCTCCGCCCCAGACGCTTCGGCGGTCCGCTGCGACCAGGCCGCCGCGCTCGCCGGTCTCGTCGCCCGGCACCGCGGCGACACCCCCTTCCCGGCCGTCGTCACCGGCGACCTCAACGCCTGGCCCGACTCGGACGAGGTCCGCCTCCTCGGCGGCTACAGGACCGCCCCGGCCGTGCCCGGCCAGGTCCTCCTCGACGCCTGGGAGTACGCCGGTCCGGCCGCCCCCGCCGCCACCTGGGACGCGGCCAACCCGTACGTGGCACCGACCCACGAGCCGAGCGTGCGCATCGACTACATCCACGTGGGCCCGCCCGGCCCCGGCGGACTCGGCCACGTACGGGACGTCCGGCGGGCGTGCCACGGCCCCGTGGACGGGGTGTGGCCCTCCGACCACGCGGCGGTCGTCGCCGACCTGGCGGACACGGACGGGGCCTGAGCTTCCGCGTCAGCCGCCCGCGCGCCCCAGGAAGATCGGGTTCGTGAACGCCGCCAGCGCCCCCGGCACCGGTCCCGCCGCCGCCTCGTGCCGCAGTTCCGCCCGTACGTACGCCGCGTACGAGGGCGTCGTCCGCCACTCGACGGCACCCGAGCCGGACACCGCCAGCGGAGCGCTGGTGTGCAGCACGCCCTGGTCGGTGACGAAGCGGACCGTGCAACGCGGGGCGCCCGTGACCTCCAGGCGGACGGTGACAGGGGTGTCGCGGTCCACCCGCAACCGCTCGCCGATGCCCGCGTGTTCCCCGCGCCCGCCGGACGCCCGGAACGACAGCTCGACCCTGGCGGACTCGGCGACGTACGACCGTCCCGCCCGGATGCCCTCCTGTATGGCCTGCCGGGTCAGGTCGTCGGCCAGGACGACCGTCTGGGGGTGCCCGACGGCGTCCGGGTCGCGGTGGGCGTCGCTGCTGCCCATCGCCGGGATCCAGTCGCGCCCGTCCCGTACGGACGCCACCAGCATGCTGTCCCAGTCGGCGAGGGTCACCTCGTCGTCGGGCGTGTAGGGGCCGTTCCACACCTCCACCGCGTCCGCCTCGCCGAAGCCGAACTTCCAGTTGCAGCCGACGCACGTGGCGTGCGGGTGGGCCGGGACGACCAGGCCTCCGGCGCTGCGGATCCGGCGGGCGAAACGGCCGAAGCGGTTGTCGCGGGCCCGGTAGCGCCAGTCGATGAAGGTGCCTGGGTCGGTGCCGAGCGCGACGACGTGGCCGTTCCTCGTCGTGACCTCCTCGCCCAGCATGACCAGCAGGTCGTCCCCGGCCACGTCCGACCAATGGGCGTGCGCCGAGTGGGTGTTGTGTTCCGAGGAGTTGATGAAGTCCAGGCCCGCCGCCCGCGCCAGCGCCCCGATCTCGGCCGGGGTGCGGCGGCCGTCGGAGTACCACGAGTGCAGGTGGCAGTCGCCCCGGTACCAGGCACGGCCCCGGCCCCTGGCCCGGTCCGGCGGGTACACCGGCCGGACGGCCTCGCCCGGCTCCCCGTACGTCAGCGTGATCGTGATCTCGTACGACAGGCCCTGCGGGGCGACCGTGTACGGGCCGAGCGCGATGTGCCAGGTCCCCTCGCGCACCGGGCCCGGGAGGTAGCCGGGCGTCGCCTCGTCCGCGCGGATGAAGAACTCCGTGCGCGCCCCGCCCGACCAGCCCCTGAAGCCCCGGCCGCCGAGCTCGGTGCCGCGGTCGTCGAAGATGCCGATGTCGAGGGCGTTGCCGGTCGTGCCGGCCGGGACGGGCGGGCGGTCGTAGGTGTAGGCGACCTTGAGCTCCCGGACACCGGCCGGGACCTCGACGGGCACGTACACGAAGTCCGGGGAGCCGGGCGGCAGGGTGCCGCGCACCGTTCTGCTCTCCTGCTCCCCGTCGGCCGCTGCGGCGAAGCTCACGCTTCCCAAGGTAAGCGCGGCGGCCGCTCCCGTCGCGAACAGAGCGCGCCGGCCGAGCCCGCCGTGGTGGTCCTCGCACATGCTGCTGCTCCCAATGTGTCGTCGGTGACATGACATGGGTGGTGCAGTGGTGGTGCGTGCAACCTTTGTATTCAGCCGTGAACCGGCGTGTAAGGGAAGGGAATCCGACGGCGGGAAACAGCCGAACAGGCCGCGTGGACGGGGCGGACTGAGGACGACCGAGAGTGCCGACCGGTCGGTATGGACAGTCGATTCCCTCCCGGGTATGGATAGGCCATGCGCATCGCCGTGACGATCTTCCTCACCGACGAGACGATCACCCCGACCCGGCTCGCACGCGAGCTGGAGGACCGTGGTTTCGCCGGTCTGTATCTGCCCGAGCACACGCACATCCCCGTCGAGCGGACCACCCCCTACCCGGCGGGCGGCGAGCTGCCGCGCGAGTACGGCCGTACGCTCGACCCGTTCGTGGCGCTCGGCCAGGCCGCCGCCGTCACCGAGCGGCTCGGGCTCGGCACGGGCATCACGCTCGTCGCCCAGCACGACCCGATCGACCTGGCCAAGCAGATCGCGACCGTCGACCACCTGTCCGGCGGCCGGTTCACGCTCGGGGTCGGTTTCGGCTGGAACGTCGAGGAGGCCGCCGACCACGGCGTACGGTGGCGCACCCGGCGCGAGCTGGTCCGGGACCGGATGGCGCTGATGCGGGCGCTGTGGTCACAGGAACCGGTCGCGTACGAAGGGGAGTTCGGCGGCGTCCGGGCCAGCGACGCGTACCCCAAACCGGTCCGGAAACCGCGCGGCCCGGTCGTCGGCCCGCGCACGCTCCTCGGCGGGGCGGCGGGGCCGAAGCTGTTCGCCCACATCTGCGAGTACGCCGACGGCTGGCTGCCCATCGGCGGGCGTGGCCTTGCCGAGTCCCTGCCGCTGCTGCGTACCGCGTGGACCGACGCGGGCCGCGACCCCGGGGCCCTGCAGATCGTGCCGTACGCCGTCCACCCCACCCCGGGCAAGCTCGCGCACTACGCGGAGCTGGGCATCGAGGAGGTCGTGGCGCAACTGCCGCCGGCGGGGGAGGCGGAGGTGCTGAAGGCACTCGACGGGCTCACGCGATATCTTCCAGGTACCTGACAACTCGCTGCACAACTCGGTCCGGGCAGAGGGGGAGAGCACGGCGCCATGAGGCTTGCCTGGTTAGCGTGGCTCGCGCGGCATTTCACCGAATACGGCTACAGCCAGGGGCTGTTGCGCGCCTCGATCGGCACATCGGCCGTACTGGTGACCGCCGCGCTGGTCTGGTTCGCCCTGCACCGCAACAGGCCCCTCGCCGTGGCCCTCAGCGGTCTCGTGTCCGCCCTGGGCATCGGGTGGCTGGCCTTCCACTGACCGGGCTCCGGCCGAGCTGATCAGCGCGATCGTATGCTCGAAGGATGACGACTTCCGCGACCTCCGGAACCGGCCCCACCGAGAACTCCATGCGTCGCGCCCTGAAACGGGCCAGGGACGGCGTCTCCCTCGACGTCGCCGAGGCGGCCGTCCTGCTCCAGGCCCGGGGTGCGCACCTGGAGGACCTGGCGGCCTCGGCGGCCCGGGTGCGGGACGCGGGCCTGGAGGCAGCCGGCCGGCCCGGCGTCATCACGTACTCCAAGAGCGTCTTCATCCCGCTGACCCGGCTGTGCCGGGACAAGTGCCACTACTGCACGTTCGTCACCGTCCCCGGCAAGCTGCGCCGGGAGGGCCACGGGATGTTCATGTCCCCCGACGAGGTGTTGGACATCGCCCGCAAGGGCGCCGCCCTGGGCTGCAAGGAAGCCCTCATCACCCTCGGCGACAAGCCCGAGGACCGCTGGCCCGAGGCGCGCGAGTGGCTCGACGCGCACGGCTACGACGACACCATCGCCTACGTCCGCGCCATCTCCATCCGCATCCTGGAGGAGACGGGACTCCTCCCGCACCTGAACCCGGGCGTCATGTCCTGGACCGACTTCCAGCGGCTGAAGCCCGTCGCGCCCAGCATGGGCATGATGCTGGAGACGACCGCGACCCGGCTCTGGTCCGAGCCGGGCGGCCCCCACTACGGTTCGCCCGACAAGGAACCGGCTGTCCGCCTGCGCGTCCTGGAGGACGCGGGCCGCTCCTCCGTCCCCTTCACCTCCGGGCTGCTCATAGGCATCGGCGAGACCTATGAGGAGCGCGCCGAGTCCCTGTTCGCGCTGCGCAAGGTCTCCCGGGCGTACCACGGCGTCCAGGAGCTGATCATCCAGAACTTCCGCGCCAAGCCGGACACCGCGATGCGCGGCATGCCCGACGCGGAACTGGACGAACTGGTCGCCACGGTGGCCGTCGCCCGCCTCCTCATGGGCCCCTCGGGCTGCATCCAGGCCCCGCCCAACCTCGTCGACGACGAGTACGAGCGGCTGATCGGCGCCGGCATCGACGACTGGGGCGGGGTGTCCCCGCTGACCATCGACCACGTCAATCCCGAGCGGCCCTGGCCGCAGATCGAGCAGCTCGCCGAGAAGTCCCGGGCCGCCGGGTTCGAACTGCGGGAACGCCTCTGTGTGTACCCGGAGTTCGTGCGGCGCGGCGAGCCGTGGCTGGACCCGCGGCTGCGCCCGCACGTGGCGGCGCTGGCCGACCCGGAGACCGGCCTGGCCCGCCCGGAGGCCCTCCCCGAGGGCCTGCCCTGGCAGGAGCCGGAGGAGGTCTTCGTCGCGTCCGGCCGCACGGACCTGCACTCCTCGATCGACAGCGAGGGCCGTACCTCCGACCGCCGGGACGACTTCGACGAGGTGTACGGCGACTGGGGAGCCCTGCGCGAGGCGGCCGCACCGGGCATGGCACCGGAGCGCATCGACACCGACGTACGGCAGGCCCTGCGCACGGCGGCCGACGATCCCACGAAGCTCACCGACGACGAGGCGCTGGCCCTGCTGCACGCGGACGGCCCGGCCCTGGACGCCCTCGCGCGGGTCGCCGACGACGTACGGAAGTCGGCCGTCGGTGACGACGTCACCTACATCGTCACCCGCAACATCAACTTCACCAACGTCTGTTACACGGGCTGCCGGTTCTGCGCCTTCGCCCAGCGCCGCACCGACGCCGACGCCTACACCCTGTCCCTGGACCAGGTCGCCGACCGGGCCCAGCAGGCCTGGGACGTCGGCGCGGTGGAGGTGTGCATGCAGGGCGGCATCCATCCGGACCTGCCCGGCACGGCCTACTTCGACATCGCGCGGGCGGTGAAGGAACGCGTGCCGGGCATGCATGTGCACGCCTTCTCACCGATGGAGGTCGTCAACGGCGCGACCCGCACCGGTATGTCCGTCCGGGAGTGGCTGACGGCGGCCAAGGAGGCCGGCCTGGACACCATCCCGGGCACGGCCGCCGAGATCCTCGACGACGAGGTCCGCTGGATCCTGACCAAGGGCAAGCTGCCCGCGGCGGACTGGATCGACGTCGTGACGACGGCCCACGAGCTGGGCATCCGGTCGTCCTCGACGATGATGTACGGGCACGTCGACCAGCCCCGCCACTGGCTCGGGCACCTGCGCACCCTCGCGTCCATCCAGCAGCGCACCGGCGGCTTCACCGAGTTCGTGACGCTGCCGTTCGTGCACACGAACGCGCCCGTGTACCTGGCGGGCATCGCCCGCCCCGGCCCGACCATGCGGGACAACCGCGCGGTCACGGCCATGGCCCGGCTGCTGCTGCACCCGTACATCCCCAACATCCAGACCAGCTGGGTGAAGCTGGGCACCGAGGGCGCGGCCGAGATGCTCCGCTCCGGCGCCAACGACCTCGGCGGCACGCTCATGGAGGAGACCATCTCCCGCATGGCCGGCTCCTCCTACGGCTCGTACAAGTCGGTCAAGGACCTCATCGCGGTGGCCGACGCCGCGGGCCGCCCGGCGAAACCCCGGAACACCCTGTACGGGGAGGTCCCGCAGGAGCGGCAGCGGGCGGCGCAGGCATCGGACGGCCACCTGCCGGAACTCCTGCCGGTACTGGACTGAGCCACCGGCCGGGAGCCTCCATGACCGAGTCAAGCGAGCCCCTCGCACCGGACGACGACGAGGAGTGGGTGATGTGGCCAGCCTGATCAGGCGCCAGGAGTATCCGGTGAATGTGGACTACAACGGGTGGGCCTTGCAGGACTTCGACGACACGCAGGTTCCTGTGCTGTTCCCCGAGGATTTCGAGAGCGGCACGTTCCTCACTGCTCACCCTGGGCGCCTTGATTTCTACAGTGCCGGGCACACCCACACCGCGTCCCTGACGGTGGAGACCTGGGACGGGAAGCCGGCCGTGCCTGCCGGAGAGTGGGACGAGATGGCCCTGGCCGGCATCTTTTGCTCTTCGGGCAAGCTGCGCGCCAGGGGGGTGGCGACAGGACCGATGCCAGAGACGATCGAGTTGTCGGACGGTCCGGGCGCCTGGACGGTGCGAGTGGTGTGCACCGGCCGCGAGGCGGCATCTGCGCAGACCCGGCACGGTGTGGTGCACGGAGTCGAGCGCTACGTCGCACAGTTCTGGCCGAACTCCTAGATTGCTGGGGGCGGCTCGCAAACCCTCCCGGGCCGCCCAACAACTTACGGAGCCCTACTGACCTCCGGCGTCCGCCGGATGGTGTGGCGTCATGGCACGGTCGGGCGCGGTGCCGGGGCTCTTCGGTGGTGGGAGAGCCGTGTCCCGGCCCAGCCAGAGCAGGAGCAGGCCGAGCGTGCAGGCGATCGCCGGCCAGTAGACGTAGCGGAAGTCCGTCGCGGGCATGATCGGCAGATAGCCGAGGATGTAGGCCGCCGAGCTGATGCCCAGCGCCCGGGCCGGCATCGAGAACCGACCCCTGCCCGGGCGGATGGCCAGCACCAGCGCGACGGCGAGCCAGAACCACCCGCGGAACAACCACCGCACGTCCGTCACCATGCCGTTGACGTACGTGCCGAGCATGTCCTCCAGCCGGGGGTGCGCCACCTCGATGCCCAGATCGTTGCGGCTGATCCCCGCTTTGTACGGATCGTCGGTCTCGAACAGCAGAGTCGTGAAGAGCCGCAGCCGGTACTGGAGATAGTCCGGCACATGCCCGCTCATCTCGCGCAGCCACAGGGACGTGATCTCCCCCGAGTCCCCGCGCAGCCCGTCCGCGGGGCGTTCGTAGCAGGCCCAGTAGGCGTCCGACAGGGCCCCGGCGCGCTCGCACTCCTGCGCGGCGGCCACGAGCCGGTCCCTGAGACCGGGGGGCACGTCCGCCGTCCGGAGCTCGTCCACCTTCAGCACGTGGACCAGGTCGTCGAGCATGATCTGTGCTTCCTGTTTCGTCCCGAGGGGCCGCGCGAACAGGGAGATGGCGGCGGTCGGCACGACCAGGGCGGCCACGAGCGCCGCCGTGCACGTCAGCCACGTACGGCGTCCGGGAGCGCGCCACAGGGCGAGGACCAGCATGACGAAGACGGGGAGCGCGGCGAAGAAGGCGTTCTTGCGCACCAGCATGGCGTACGCGAGGAACAGCACGCCCAGCCCGAGCAGCCCCCACCGCACGGCGGGACGAGGAGGCCGGTGGTCCCGCAGCCGCAGCCCGGTGAGCGCGACCGCGCACGCGGCGAGCAGTGCGACCGCCACGTGGACGTCCTTCCACACCACCCCGACGAACGTCAGCACGAAGGGAGCCAGACCGAGGCCGAGCACGGCGAGCGAACCGCCGCGGCTCGCGGTCAGCTCCCAGACGCACCAGGCCAGCACCCAGAGCGCTCCCCAGAAGAGAACGGCCTGGAGGACGAGCATGGACGCGATCGAGCCGGTCACCGCGATGAGCGCACGCCACACCAGGCTCAGCACGGGCGGGTGCCAGTCGGTCAGGGGCGTCTTCCCCTCGGCCTGCCGGAGCTGGTCGAGGCTGTCGGGACTCAGGTAGCCGGGGGCGAACACGAGGATCGTGCCCAGGCAGCAGACCACGGTGACGGCGGCCAGCCCCCAGACCCAGCGCCGCGCACGCGGCAACCACGGCATTTGTCCCATATGTCGGATGCTAGCGGGTCGCCGGTTGCCCACGGCTCAGGGTGCGACGAAGACGTAGCGCCGGTAGGCGTAGAAGCGGAACAGCGTCGCGAGCACCCAGCCGAGGATGCGGGCGGTGTTGTCGCTGAGCGCCGAGTCGAGCCCGAGCAGGTGCCGGGACGCGAAGACCGTGCCCGCGGTGATGGCGAGTCCGACGCCGTTCGCGACGAGGAACAGGCCCAGTTCGCGGGAGACCTGCTCGCGGTGCTGGTGGCGGTAGGTCCAGTAGCGGTTCCCGGCCCAGCTGAAGAGCGCGGCGGCACCCGTCGCGACGACGGACGCCTGGACGGGAGAGCCCCCCATCGGCCCGCCCCGAGCGCCGCCGGGCAGACCGAAGACCAGCAGGTTGTAGCCGCCGTTGTCCACGACGAAGGCCAGCGCCCCGACGACGGAGAACTTCGCGGCCTCACGCCAGATACCCCGGACGGCATCACGGACGGAACGTGTCACAGAGGCGAGAACCGGCACAAAGCGAGGGTAGCCACCCGGCGCGCCCCCGCCTCATGGGCACGCGCATATCGCATGATTTCCCCACATACGAATATCCGACACCGGCTCAGATGAGGAGTGGGGAGTGGTCGTGGAACCGACGATCGCGTGTGTCGTGCCGTGCCACAACGAGGAGGCGGCCGTCGGCAAGGTGGTCCGCGACCTGCGCGCGGCCCTCCCCGAGGCCGTCGTCTACGTCTACGACAACGCCTCCACCGACCGCACCGTGGAGGTCGCCCGCGCGGCGGGCGCGATCGTCCGGCAGGAGCCCCGCAAGGGCAAGGGCAACGTCATCCGCCGCGCCTTCGCCGACGTCGACGCCGACGCCCTGCTCATCATCGACGGCGACGACACCTACGACGCCTCGCGCGCCCGGCACATGGTGGACCTGCTCTTCGAAGGGCCCTACGACCAGGTCGTCGGCGCCCGCCGGGTGACCGACGACGGCGCCTACCGGACCGGACACGCGGTCGGCAACAAGGTGCTCACCGGGGCCGTGCGGTCCCTGTTCGGCAACGACGTGACCGACATGCTCAGCGGCTACCGGGTCTTCTCCCGCCGCTTCGTGAAGTCCTTCCCGGCGCTGGCCCGGGAGTTCGAGACCGAGACCGAGATGACGATCCACGCCCTCCACCTGCGCCTTCCCACGGCGGAGGTGGTCGTGAACTACCGGGTCCGGCCCGCCGGCGGCGAGAGCAAGCTGCGCACCTACCGGGACGGCTGGCGCATCCTGCGGGTCATCCTCGACCTGGCCCGCCGGGAGCGCCCCTCCCTCGTCCACACCGTGATCGCCGGCCTCCTGGCCCTGATCTCGGTCGTCCTCGGCATCCCCGTCATCGCCGACTTCGTCCGCACGGGCACGGTGCCCCGTGTCCCCACGGCGATCCTCGCCGCCGCGATCATGACCATCGCCGCGCTCGTCCTGCTCGTGGGCTACATCCTCGAGTCCCTCACGCACATGCGGCAGGAGCAGACCCGGCTCGTGCACCTCTCCTACCCGGCCCCCGTCCGCACCCCGCTCTACACCGCCCACGGCGCCGGCACCGGTCCCGTCCCGGTCCGGAAGACCGTCGACGGACCCTGAGCCGCCTGGGGAGCGACAGGCGCGCAGTACGATGATCGGAACCCCTGTTCTGCGGGGTCCCGTGACTGAGGAGATGCGTGCCCGTGCCTGCCCGACTTCCTTCGTGGGCCTGGGTGACCGGGCTGACCGTGGGAGCGATAGCCGCGGTGACGGTCCTGGCCGTGCAGGCGGACCAGGGCCCCCACCCCGCCGCCACCTCGGCCAAGCCGAGCGCCTCGGTGTCGGCGGGTGCGCAGCCCACCCCCACCGCGTCCGCTCCGGCCCGGGTCCCCGACGGCTCCGGCACCGGCCGGCGCATCGTCTACTCCCTCGGCGAGAAGCGGGTGTGGCTGGTCGACGCGAGCGAGGCGACCCGCCGTACGTTCGCCGTGTGGCCGGGCACGGTCAGCCCCGACCCCGGCACGTACACGGTGTCCTCCCGCAACGAGGCCACGACCGGTTCCGACGGCGTCCGGATCGAGCACATCATGTACTTCGCCGCGAAGTCCGGCGTCTCCGTCGCCTTCTCCAACGCGGTCGACGGCGCCTCGCCGCCGCCCGCCGACTCCGGTGCCAAGACGGGCGGGGTCAGGATGCGGAAGGCGGACGGCACGGCACTGTGGGCCTTCGGCACGGTCGGCACGACCGTGACCGTGGTCAAGTAGAGCCCGACGTCAGGCAGCCGGCTCCGACTGCCTGGACGGCAGGTGGTTGACGATCAGGACGAGCCCGCTGAACAGGAACACCCGGGTCGCCGCGTCCAGCCCGTTCCAGCTCTTCGACTGCCACATCGAGAACCACTCACCGCCGATCGCGATGAACCCGCCCCCGAACAGCAGCAGCACCATCAGCAGCCCGTAGGTGGACATCCGCCGCGCCTGCTGCTGGTCACGTCTGGCCCACAGCCAGGTGCCGTATATGAGGACGAGCGCGGCGACGGTCTCCCAGACGATGATCAGGACGTAGGCGGTGTCCTGAAGTCCCGTACTGGTGACGGCCCGCCACATCAGGTCCTCGTCCTTGAACGTGGTGTCCATGGCGAGAACATGGCGGACGAACTGTTGGTTGGTGCCGAAGTCGGTGATGTTCCCGAACGCGACCAGCGCCATGTAGAGCGCGACGGAGGCGGTGAGCAGGGCGGCGGCCAGAGGCAGCGCGCCGCGGCGTGAAGTGGAGGAGGTGGCCATGGCGATCATTCTTCCCGAGCGGCGGTGGCCGACGCGACACAATGACGGCGGAAGCCGGACGGGCGAGGCGAGGGGACGAACGGATGGCGCAGGCCAGGCCTTCGATGCAGGATCTGATACGGCAGCGGACCCGCGCCGGCTTCGTCGGCCGGGCCGCTGAACGGGCCCTGTTCCGCGCGAACTTCGGCACCCCTCCGCACGACGAACGCCACCGCTTTCGCTTCCACGTCCACGGCAACGC
This sequence comes from Streptomyces sp. NPDC045955, assembly GCF_056430805.1. Lineage (NCBI taxonomy): Bacteria > Bacillati > Actinomycetota > Actinomycetes > Kitasatosporales > Streptomycetaceae > Streptomyces > Streptomyces sp. NPDC045955. The sequence goes on along the minus strand of NZ_JBWKKY010000001.1, from coordinate 336,122 downwards.
GGGCGTCGGAAAGACCTTCCTCCTGAGGGAGTTGGAGCAGATCGCCCGCGAACAGGGCGCGCTGACCGCGTACGTGGACGACAGCGCCGGCAGCGTGCCGGAGGTGATGGCGGAGATCAGCCGCCAGTTCACCGCGCAGGGACGCCGGTTGAAAGAACTCGACCGCATGCTCGCCACCCACGACGAACGCAGACACGAGGCGGAACTGGCCGCGCTCGCCGCACTGGACGCACAGGCGGAGGACGCGGGCCCCTCGGTGGGCGGCAGGATCGTGGCCCGGGCCGGGACGGTCGCGCTGGGGATGGTCCCGGTGGTCGGCCCCCTCGCGGGCATGCTCGACTCCGAGGAACTCGCGGGCGGAGTGGACCGGTTCCGGGAGAGCGTGCTGGCCCGCTTCCGCGACCACGAGGACGTGCGGCTGGTCCTCGCCCCGGAGCAGGTGCTCACACCGGTGCTCCTGCGCGAACTCACGGATGCCGCCGCCTCGGCTCCCTGGGTCGCCCTCTTCCTCGACACGTACGAGCGGACGGCCCCCTATCTGGACCACTGGCTGCACCAGACGATGGTCACCGACCGCTATGGCGCCATGCCGGCCACGACCGTCGTGGTCACGGCGGGCCAACGCCCCCTGGACACGGCCCTCTGGGGCGGCCTGACGGACTTCGTGACGGACGTCGCGCTGTCCCCCTTCACCGAGACGGAGGCACGCGGCCTGCTCGCCGGCAAGGGCGTCACCGCCGAACCGGTCGTCGAGGAGGTGCTGCGCCTGACCGGCGGCCTCCCCGTCCTGGTCTCCACCCTCGCCGAATCCCGCCCCACCGACCCGGACGACGTGGGAGACCCGAGCGCCACGGCGGTGGAACGCTTCCTGCGGTGGGAGCGGGACCCGGCACGCCGAGCGGCCGCACTGGCCTGCGCACTGCCCAGATGGCTGGACGCGGACGTGTTCCGGGCGGTCACCGACTGCCCTCAGGAGCAACTGGAGCCGCTCTACGCGTGGTTGCGGAGCATGCCGTTCGTCGTCGAGCGCGGCGCAGGACGCCTGCGCTACCACGACGTCGTACGGGCACCGATGCTGCGCGCGCAGCGCAGCCGGTCGCCGCGCGGGTGGGCCGAACGGCAGCGGCACCTGGCGGGGACGTTCGGCGGCTGGCGGGAGGAGACCGAGGCCGGCGGGGCTGAGCCGTGGGCCGACGAGACGTGGCGGAACCTGCGCCTGGCCGAGGTGTACCACCTCCTCTGCGCCGGTGAGCGGGACGCGCTGGCGCAGGCGCTGCGGGACTTCGTCCACGCCTGCGACGCCGGTGCGGGCGTGGCCGCGCAGTGGGCGCGTGTGCTGGTGGACGCCGGACAGGACGCGGACACGGCGGCGGTGGCCGAGTGGGGCACCGAACTGACGGCGGCCCTCGACGCGGAGGGCATCCTCACCGCACTCGGCCTGCTCCTGCGCCGCGCGGTGCTCGACGTGCCCACTCAGGCCCGGGCCCGGGTCGTACGGGGTGACGAGCTGCGCGGCCGGGCCGCGTTCCCGCAGGCCCTCGCCGAGTACGACCGGGCCGTCGCCCTGGATCCGGAACTGGCCGTCGCCTACCGTCAGCGGGCCGGGATCCGCAGGGAGCTGGGCGACGACGACGCCGCGATCGCCGACCTGGACCGGGCCGTCGCGCTGGAGCCGCACAACTCCTGGTACGTCGCCCTGCGCGGCGAACACCACCGGCTCGCCCGGCACCACGCCGAGGCCGTCCGGGACCTGAGCGAAGCGATCCGCCTCGATACGGCCAACGAGTTCGCCTGGGCCTCCCGGGGAGCCACGCACGAGCGCCACGGAGACCTGGACGCCGCCCTCCGCGACCTGGGCCGTGCCCTGGACCTCAAGCCGGACTACGCCTGGGCGCTCGCCCGCCGCGCCCGGGTCTGGCGCGCGCTGGCCGACCCCCGACGCCAGCTGGCCGACCTCGACCACGCCCTCGCCCTGAACCCCGACTGGCCCTGGGCCCGCTGCGAACGCGGTGACGCGCTGCGCGCCCAGGGCCGCGACGAGGAGGCTGTCGCCGACTTCGACCGTGCGCTGTCCCTTGACCCCGCCTACGCCTCGGCCTACGCGAGCCGGGGCGCCTCCCACACCAACCTCGGCCGCCACGCGGAGGCCCTCGCCGACCTGGACCGGGCGGTGGAACTCCGGCCGGGGTACGTCTGGGCGTTGTGCCGCCGTGCGGTCCTGCACGCGCTCATGGGGCGGTTCGAGGAGGCCCGGGCCGATGTGGAAACGGTCCGAGAACTGGACTCCGGTGCGCTGGAGCGCCTTTCGGACACCGACCGTGGGGTGCTGGGACCGGTCCTCGCCGGCTGAACGGCCTGCGAAGGAGGTGCCCCCTGGGGCCGGAATCCGGACGGCGGTCCTCAGCGCCCTCCGCCGTCGAGGGCGGCGACCTCGCGGGTGGCATCGGCGATGGCCCGGAAGTCCTTCTTGAGGATCGCGCCGTGATTGCTGGCGACCTTCGCGGCGATCCGGATGTTCGGGTTCTGGGCCGTCACCGCGTCGAGGCCGGTACGGATCCGTTCCTGCTCGTCCCCGCGGCTGCCGAAGGACGTCCCCGAGGCGACCACGTACCGCACCGGGACGGTGATGCCGCCCAGCACGGGCCCCAGCTCCCGCTCCCGCGACAGCCTGCCGAGCTCGATGTTGCTCTCGGCCTGCTGCTCGGCCGTCATCCGCGGGGCCAGGCCCGTCGGACGCAGCAGCGGCATGAACCAGCCCAGCCGCCGGAACAGCTTCCGGATCCGCTGCTCCATGGCCTCGTCCAGCCAGTCGTACGGGAACGCGCCGTCGACCAGGACCGCCCCCACGGCACGCTCCGGATTCCGGTCGGCCCAGTGCGCCGCGACGACCGCCCCGTAGGACCAGCCGACCACCAGCGCCCGCTCCACACCCCGGGCCGCGAGAACGGCATCGACATCCCGGACGGCGGCCCCGAAGGAGTAGTCCGCCGACCGCTTCGACCTGCCGCGGGCCCGCTCGTCGTAGGTGATGTGCCGCCACCCCGCCCCCAGTTCGGCGATGACCCGCCGCCAGTACCCCTGGGTGGCGAACTGGCCGTTGAGGTAGACCACCGGGATCCCGGCCCCGCCGGTGTCGGTGACGGCCAGGGCCGTGTCGTCGACCGGCACCATGCCGGTCCATGTCGAACCGGTCGCGGACGTGCTGTTCTTCGTCATGTCTCCCCCTGGTGATGGGCTCGGCCGGACAGTTCTGGCGCTGTTCGTTCAGAGGCTGCGGGCGGTGATGTCGCCGTGCGAGGTGGTGGCGCGGATGTCGAGTCCGGCGGTGCCGTCGTTCTTGAGGGCGTTGCTGACACGGCCGTAGCCGGTGTCCGCGTCCAGGGCGGCCGAGACGCCGGCGGCGGCCACGACCGAGATGTCACCGGACTGCGTGCGGAGCACGACCGTGCCGCCCACGGCCTCGGCGATCCGGATGTCGCCCCGCGCGGTGCTGATCTCCGCGGGGCCGCCCAGCCGGCCGACCTCGACGTCGCCGTCGCTCGCGGTGAGCCGGACGCTCTGCGCCTCGTCGATCTTGATCCGGCGGTACGCGCCCTCGAAGACGATGTCGCCGAGCCGCCCGACGCCACGCAGCTCGGCGCTGTCGGCCCTGGCCTCGACGCGGGAGCCCGCGGGCAGCCGGACCGTGACCTCCACGGCTCCGGAGGGGCCGAGGAGCCGGCCGGCGGCGGCCGAGGCCCTGATCCGCAGGACACCGTCGGCGTAGGTGACGGCGGTCTGCTCGGCGGCCTTGCTGTCGCGGCTCTTGGCGGGGTCGGCGGGCAGAACCTCGACGGTGGTGTCGGCGCGGTCCGCGGCGATGAACTGGACACGTCCGGCGGGGATGTCGAGGACCGCGGTGACCGGGGCGGGAGTGTCGAACTTCGGCATTGTGCTCTCCTCTGACTCGTCGTTTCGAACGATGGAAAAGCTACGTTGCGTTCGTGGATGCGGCAACAGCTTCATGGTGAGTAGACACGGAATATGCAAGTCAGAGCGGCAGAATCGTTGCAACGGCTTGGAAATCAAAGCAACAACCCGCGAGTGCTCGTTGCAATGAATGGAAAGTGAACGCACTGCGGGCGGCCCGTCGGCCCCGTTCGATTACAGTGCTGAGCTGTCGTACGTATGGACGGTCCCTGGGAGGTCAAGGTGGGTGCGACTGCCGGTGCCGTCTGGGGGCGTACGGAGCAGCAGGACTTTCGCAGCCGGGTGCGCGGCACGCTGCTCGGGCTGGCCGTCGGGGACGCGTTGGGCGCGCCCGTGGACGGGCTGGGGATCGACGGGATCAGGGAGGCGTACGGGGCGGAGGGGCTGGTCGATCTGGCTCCCGCCTATGGCAGACGCGGCGCCGTCACCCATCTCACCCAGCTCACCCTCTTTTCCGTCGACGGGCTGATCCGCGCCCAGGTGCGGCGGGACACCGGCGCCTGGCATCCGCCCACCGACCTGCACCGGGCCTATCTGCGCTGGGCCGCCACCCAGCGCGACTGGGGGCCCGACCTGCGGCGCAAGGACGACGGGTGGCTGGCGCGGGAGGAGTGGCTGTACGCGCGCAGGGACCCGAGCAAGGCGCTGCTCCTCGGGCTCGCCGACGCGACCATGGGGACCCCCGAGGCGCCCAAGAACCCCGGTGAGCTCGGGCCCGAGGCCGCCGCCCGGTCCGCCCCGTTCGGGCTGCTCGTGGGCTGGGAGCCGCAGCTCGTCGTCCAGCTCGCGGTGGAGTGCGCGGCGCAGACCCACGGCCACCCCACGGCGTATCTCGCGGCGGGCGCGTACGCCGTGATCGTGCACGCGCTCGCCCTCGGGGAGAGTCTCGACGGCGCCGTGCAGCGGGGCTTCGCGCTGCTGGCCGCCCGGCCCGGACACCAGCCCGTGTCGGACGCGCTCCAGCACGCGCTGGGTGCCGTACGGCAGGGGCTGCCCGGGCCGGAGCGCGTGGCGGAGCTGTGCGGGGCCGGGACGGCGGAGAGCCTCGTCGGTGCCGCCGTGTACTGCGCCCTCGTCGCCGCCGACGTCCGGCACGGACTGACCCTCGCCGTCAACCACGACGGCCCCTCCGCCGCCACCGGCGCACTGACGGGCGCGCTGCTCGGGGCCCTGCACGGCGAGACGGCCCTCCCCCCGGCCTGGCTGGCCGAGCTGGAGGGCCGTCCCACGATGCTGGAGCTGGCCGACGACTTCGCCATGGAGATGACCCAGGGCCCGGCCCTGCACAGCCCGGCGGGCGCCTCCCCGGGATGGCTGGCGCGCTACCCCCGGGCGTGAACCCGTGCCCCCCGGGGCGTGAACTGGCGCTACCTCCGGGCGTGAACCCGTGCCCCCCGGGGCGTGAACCCGCGCCCCCCGGGCGTGAACCCGCGC
>NZ_JBWKKY010000001.1:330401-330624 GCF_056430805.1 Streptomyces sp. NPDC045955 | reverse complement strand
TGTGCCCCCCGGGGCGTGAACTGGCGCTACCTCCGGGCGTGAACCCGTGCCCCCCGGGGCGTGAACTGGCGCTACCTCCGGGCGTGAACCCGTGCCCCCCGGGGCGTGAACTGGCGCTACCTCCGGGCGTGAACCCGTGCCACCCCGGGGCGTAAACCGGCGCCACCTCCGGGCGTGAACCCGTGCCACCCCGGGGCGTAAACCGGCGCCACCTCCGGGCGTG
>NZ_JBWKKY010000001.1:322421-330305 GCF_056430805.1 Streptomyces sp. NPDC045955 | reverse complement strand
GTGAACCCGTGCCACCCCGGGGCGTGAACCCGCGCCCCCCGGGCGTGAACCCGTGCCACCCCGGGGCGTAAACCGGCGCCACCTCCGGGCGTGAACCCGTGCCACCCCGGGGCGTGAACCCGCGCCCCCCGGGCGTGAACCCGTGCCACCCCGGGGCGTAAACCGGCGCCACCTCCGGGCGTGAACCGGCGTTTCCCCGAGGCGTGAACCGAAAGGCGGCTCGTGGGCCGAAAGGCGACCGCCCCGCAGGACGGCCGCCTCTCCCGGTGTCCGTACTCCGCCGCTACTCCTTGCGCGCGGCCCCCACCACGCCGTCCGCCGCCCCGGCCGGCGTCGGGACCGCGGCCGACGCCGCCCCGTCGCCGTCCGTGTTGATCTTCTCGATGAGCGCCAGCCGCTCCGGGGTGTCCTCCGGCTTGATGTAGCCGACGAGGATGTAGAGGACCAGCGACACCGCCAGCGGGATCGACACCTGGTACTGCAGCGGCACGCCGCCCTCGACGTTCCAGTGGATCGGGTAGTTCACCAGCCAGAAGGCGAGCAGGCCCATCGACCAGCTGACCAGGGCCGCCGTCGGGCCGGAGCGGCGGAACGCCCGCAGCAGGCCCAGCATCATCGGGATCGCCATCGGGCCCATCAGACCGGCCACCCACTTGATGACGACCGTGATGATGTCCTTGAACGCCGGGGAGTTGACCTGCGTCGCCGCCGCCATGGACAGGCCGAGGAAGACGACCGTCGCGACCCGGGCGACCCGAAGCCCCTGGCTCTGGTTCCAGGCCCGGGCCCGGGCCCAGATCACCGGCGCGCAGTCCCGGGTGAACACGGCCGCGATGGCGTTGGCGTCCGAGGAGCACATGGCCATGGTGTGCGAGAAGAAGCCGACGATGACCAGGCCCAGCAGGCCGTGGGGGAGGAGCTGTTCGGTCATCAGGGCGTAGGAGTCGGAGCCGTCGGCCTTCTGCGACTCGACCAGCAGCGGGGACATCCACATGGGGAAGAACAGCACCAGCGGCCAGACCAGCCAGAGGATCGCCGACAGCCGGGCCGACCGCTCGGCCTCCTTGGCGTTCGGAGTGGCCATGTAGCGCTGGGCCTGGTTGAGCATGCCGCCGTTGTACTCGAAGAGCTTGATGAAGAGGAAGGCGAGCAGGAAGACCGTGCCGTACGGGCCGACCAGCGGCTTCTCGTGACCCTGGAGCTCGGGGGAGTCCCAGACGCCGAAGAAGCCGCCGTGGTCGTCGAGGCGTACGAACACCGCCACGAACATCGCGACGCCGGCCAGCAACTGGATGACGAACTGGCCGAGTTCGGTCAGCGCGTCCGCCCACAGGCCGCCGATCGTGCAGTAGACCGCCGTGATGCCGCCGGTGATGAGGATGCCCTGGTTGAGGGAGATCCCCGTGAAGACGGACAGCAGCGTCGCGATCGCCGCCCACTTCGCGCCCACGTCCACGATCTTCAGCAGCATGCCGGACCAGGCCAGCGCCTGCTGGGTCTTCAGGTCGTACCGGTTCTTCAGGTACTCCAGCGGGGAGGCCACATGGAGCCGGGAGCGCAGCCGGTTGATGCGCGGGGCGAACAGCTTCGACCCGATGGCGATGCCGAGGGCGATCGGGAAGGACCAGGTGACGAAGGACGTGACGCCGTAGGTGTAGGCGATGCCCGCGTACCCGGTGAACATCACCGCGCTGTAGCCCGACATGTGGTGCGAGATGCCGGAGAGCCACCACGGCATCTTGCCGCCGGCGGTGAAGAAGTCGCTGACGTTGTCCACGCGTTTGTGCGACCAGACGCCGATCGCGACCATCACGGCGAAGTAGCCGATGAGCACGGCCCAGTCGAGACCGTTCATGAGTCCCCTTCCACGGGTGCGCCGCCAGGGTCAGGCATGTGAACTCTGGGTTCCGTGACGTGCGCACGGCAAGGAAGAGGAAGGTCAAGAGACCGTAAAAAAGTTCGGTGAGATGACTTGCGTTTACGTACGTGAACCGCGTCGCCTGACTGGAAATCGCCCTCAGCGCATCAGCTCACCCGCGTTCACCAGCAACGACTGGCCCGTGATCGCCCGCGCTCGGTCCGAGGCCAGGAACACCGCCGCGTCCGCCACGTCCGCATCCGTCGCCAGCTCCGGAAGTGCCATCCGATCCGTCAGCCTGCCCAGCACCTCCGCCTCCGACACGCCCTGCGAACCGGCGGCGAACCGCACGTACGCCTGCACCGGCGGACCCCACATCCAGCCCGGCAGCACGGTGTTGACCCGGATCCGGTACGGCCCGAGCTCCCGCGCCAGCGAGTACATCGCGCTCGTCAGCGCCCCCTTCGACGCCGCGTACGCCGCCTGCCGCACCTGCGACGGAGCCGCCACCGCCGACTGCGTCCCGATGAACACGACGGACCCGCCGCCTTGTCTGAGCGACGGCAGGCAGGCCCGGGTCATCCGCAGCGTGCCCAGCAGGTTCACGTCCAGGACGCAGCGCCAGGCCTCGAAGTCCGCGTCCTCCAGACCGCCGAAGTGGCCGTCCAGCGCGGCCACGTGCACCACCGCGTCGATCCGCCCGAACCGCTCCCGCGCCAGCCCCGCCAGCGCCTGGCACTGCGCCTCGTCGGAGATGTCGGTCGCCCGGTAGGCCGTGCGCGACCCGTCCGGATCGATCTCGGCCGCCGTCTTCGCCAGATTCGCCTCCGTACGGGCCCCGAGCACGGCCCGCCCGCCGTCCCGTACGACGGCCGCCGCCACCTGCCGCCCCAGCCCGGCCCCGACCCCCGACACGACGACCGTCTTCCCCGCGAGCAGCGACACCGAAGCCTCCCCGGAACCCTGGCGCATTATCTGACGGAGCGTCAGAGTATGAGCCAGCCGCCAACAGAGGGGAAGGGCATGAGCGACGACACCCGCAGCGAGCTGTACGCCGAACTGGCCGCCGTCGGCCCCTACGGCACCCACCCCGGCCACGCCCTGATCACCATGGTCGAACCGCACCCGGGCCACGAGTACGCCTACAACCGCTGGTACGAGGACGACCACTACTACGCCGGCGCGATGGCCATGCCCTGGATGTACGCGGGCCGTCGCTGGGTGGCCACCCGTGACCTGCAACTCCTGCGCTACCCCGAGAAGTCGGCGATCGCCCAGCCCGTCACCACGGGCTGCTACCTGTCCACGTACTGGATCACCGCCGGCCGCTACGACGACCACATGCGCTGGACGGTCGCCATCAACAAGCGCCTCAACCGCGACGGCCGCGTCTACCACGACCGCACCCACGTCCTCACCGCGTTCCAGGACCACGAGACGACGGTCTACCGGGACGGGGCGGCCGGCCCGCGCGACGTCCACGCCCTCGACCACCCCTACGCCGGCCTGGTCCTCCAGGTCGTCGAGGCCGGCACCCCCGAGCAGCGCCCGCAGCTGCTGGAGTGGCTGCGCTGCCGCCACCTGCCCAAGCGACTCGCGGGCTCCCCGGCGGCGCTGGTGACCGTCTTCCGCCCGACCCCGCTCCCCGGCGACCGCATGACCTACGTCAAGCAGGTCGAGGGCGTCGACACCCGGCTGACCCTGCTGTGGTTCCTCCAGACGGACCCGAGGGAGTGCTGGGATCCCCATTTCACAGGCCTGGACGCGGCGGTGGCCGAGTCGGGGCTGGGCGGAGTGGAACTGGTGGCACCGTTCATCCCGACGGTGCCGGGCACCGACACCCACGTGGACCGGCTCCGCTGAGGCTCAGCGCAGTTCCTCCGGGCAGGGCGTTCCCCTGGGCAGCTGGTACGGCGCCGCCAGGCGGTACGTGCCCGCCCTGGGGGCCAGCAGCTCCGTCCACTTGTCGCCGTGGGCGTCCTCCTCGGTCTCCGTCAGGCAGCCGTTGACGTTGACGTACGTCTTCGGTTCGTTCTCAGGGCGCTCCTTGGAGGCCTGCGTCTCCTGGGGCGGCTTCAGGCTCTTGCCCTCCGCGTCGACGATGCTCAGCCAGGGGGAGTACGGGATGCGGACCAGGATGCGGCCCGGCTTCTTCACCCGGAGGATCATCTCGCCCTGCTCGGCCCGGTCGACGACGGCGTTCGGCTCGGCGAGGGGCGTGGGGGCGGTCACCTTGAACAGCTGCCACTGGTCGTCACCCCAGATCTGGGTCAGATACGGCAGCCCGCGCCGCACCAGCGCCCGCTCCCGCTGACCCCCGTCACCGTCCGGCTCGTCCTTCGGCAGCACCACGTAGTGCACCGCCCAGCGCTTCAGCCACTCGTGGTAGTTCGCCGAGTTGAGCGTGTCGTCGTAGAAGAGGGGGTTGCGCTCCATGTCGGCCTGCCGGTTCCAGCCGCGGGCCAGGTTGACGTACGGGGCGAGCGCGGAGGCCTCGCGGTGGGAGCGGGCGGGGACGACCTCCACGCGGCCCTTCTCGGCGCCGACCTCCTGCAACTCGTTCACCAGCGGCGCCAGCTCGCGCGACCAGGACGCCGCCGGGGCCGTGTGCACGATGTCGTCGACCGTCTTGAAGCCGATCCACCCGGCGAAACCGACGAGCGCGACGACGGCCGCGTACCACTTGCGGCTCCGCGGCACCGTGAACGGCAGCGCGGCGACCAGCGCCACACCGGCGAACAGCATCGCCAGCCGCGTGATGTTCGAACCGATCTGGGAGCTGACCAGCCACACCAGCACGACGCCCAGCCCGTACACCGCGGCCGTCAGCCGGACCGTCCTCCAGTCCTCCGGCACCAGGACGAAGACGAGGACCGAGAACGCGAGCGGCAGCAGCACCGAGCCGATCATCATCGGCTGCGTCCCCGAGAACGGGAACAGCCACGCCGACACCCCCACCACCGCACTGGGCGCCAGCCCCAGCGCCCACGCGCCCGGCCGCCGCTTCTGGAGGAACAACGCCACCGCGACCAGGCCCACGAACAGACCCGCGACCGGCGACGCCATGGTGGCCAGCGCGGCCAGCGGCGCCGCGGACAGGGCCTTCGCCCAGCGTTTGTACCGCCACCGGTACGGCCAGCAGAACACGACCGCGACCGCGCCGAGCGCGAACATCATGCCCAGACCGAACGTCACCCGCCCGGACACCGCGTTGCAGAACAGCCCGAACACGCCCGCCAGGGACGCCCACAGGGGGTTGCGGACGGACCGGCTGCGCAGCAGGAGCAGGGTCAGCAGCCCCGCCGAGACCGTCCCCGCGATCATCATCGTCGTCCGCACGCCGAGCACCGACATCAGATACGGCGACACCACGCTGTACGACACCGGGTGCATCCCGCCGTACCAGGCGAGGTTGTACGCCGAGTCCGGGTGCCGGCCGACGAACTCGGCCCAGGCGTCCTGCGCGGCCAGATCGCCGCCACTGTTCGCGAACGTGAAGAACCAGAGGACGTGGAGCAGTCCGGCGAGCCCCGTGATGGACAGGACCGGGTGGCGCAGCATGCGCTCACGCAGCGTCAGCACGAGGGTGCGCAGCCGCTCCTCAAGGCCGTCCCGGCTGCCGTCTTCCCCGGCCGCGAGCAGGGGTATTCGCGGGCCGGCGGATACCGGGCCCGGATCGGCGTCGTCGGCGCGTGTCGGCTCCGCAGTGGCCACTCGAAGGCACTCCCCGTTGTCCCGTCTTCTGTTCTCGTCTTCTCATAGGGCCTCACCGGCCGTGTCCCGTCGGTCAGCGGTCCACGGCCGCGCCGCCGCGGGCGGCGGCCTGCCCGGTTCGCGACGCTAGCACGCACCCCGCCGGGAGGCGCCCGGACGGGCCGTTACCGGCGGGGTGCGGTGCTGCGGGCCGGTGAGCCGGCTCAGCTCTCAGCCCAGGCGGGTGAGCTTGTCCGCGAAGCCCGGCTCCACGAGGTCCTTCTGGAGGGCGACCGGAACCTTGACCGCGCTGGTGCTGCCGTCACCGACGGTGAGCGTGCCCACCTTCGTGCCGGCCTTCGCCGTGTGCGGCAGCTCGTCCGCGGCGAACGTCAGCTTGACGGACAGGCCCGCCCAGCCGACGGCCGTGACGTCCTCGGTGACGGCGACCGGCGTACGGCCGCCGAGACCGTCGTCCGCGTAGCCGACGACCGTGCCCTTCTTCAGGATCGTCGCCGACTCCAGCGCGCCCTGCGCGGCCTTGATCAGCTTGTCGCCCTCGTACAGCGCGGCACCCAGGATGGTGTTGTCCGGGCCGCCGGCGGGCTGGCGCACCACGGCGCCGACGATCCGGCGGGTCTCGCCGTCGACGTCCTTCCTCGCCGAGAAGACGAGGTTGCCGAGCGCCGAGGTGGTGGTGCCGGTCTTGATGCCGGTGACGTCGTTGTAGCCGACCAGGCGGTTCCAGTTGTCGTGCTTGGTGCCCTTGTAGTCGACGTACGACATCATCGCGGCCACCTCGCGGAAGGCGGGCTGCTGCATGGCGGCCTTGCCGAGCTTCACCTGGTCCACGGCCGTGGACACGGTGGTGTTGTTCAGGCCCGACGGGTCGGTGTACGTCGTGTTCTTCATGCCGAGGTCCTTGGCGGCGTCGTTCATCTTCCGCACGAACGCCTTCTCGGACCCCGCGTCCCAGCGGGCGAGCAGCCGCGCCACGTTGTTCGCGGAAGCGATCAGGATGCTCTCCAGCGCCTCCCTCTGACTGATCTTGTCGCCCTTGGTGACGTCGACCGTGGACTCCTGGCCGGCGTCGGACTGGTCCTCGGCGGCCTGGTCGATGTCGATCTTCGGCCCGTCCTGACCGCTCTTGAGCGGGTGATCGCGCAGGATCACATAGGCGGTCATGACCTTGGCGACGCTCGCGATCGGCACGGGCTTCTGCTCGCCGGACGACCCGAACGAGCCGATGCCCTGCACGTCCAGCGCGGCCTGGCCCTTGGCCGGCCAGGGGATGTCGACCTTGCCGCCCTCGAAGGTGTAGCTGTCCTTCGCGGTGAGGTCCAGGGTCGGCGCCGGCAGCGGGCGCACGCTCTGCACGACGCCGATGACGACCACCAGCAGCAGCACCAGCGGCGTCCAGATCTTCACCCGCCGCATGGCCGTCCGCAGCGGCGTGTCCGGCGGCGGCGGGGTGTTCGTCAGCTCGGCCAGCAGATCCAGCGGCGGCCGGGGCGGCAAGGGCTGCTGGGTGGTCCGCTCGGGGCCGACGGTGGGCACGGGGGCGGTGGCGTCGGCGGGGGCAGGCGGGGTGGTCTTTTCGGCCGGGGCGGCCTGTCCGGCCTGTGCGCCGGACGCCGGCTTCCGCGTCGACGGGTCGTCCAGCGGCTTGAGCGCGACGAACTTGCTGGTCCGCTCGGCTTCCTTCTCGGACCTGTCCTTGGAGTCCTTGGAGTCCTTGGAGTCCTTGGTTGCGCCACCGAGCTTCAGCATGGTGGTGGGCTGATCGACCGGGGGCCGCACGGCCTTGAAGACGGCGGTGGGCTGGTCGACGGGGGGTGCGGCGGCGCCCTTGCCGGTGTCAGTGCCGGTGCCGGTGTCCGAGTCGTCCGGCTCGGCGGTCTCGGAATCGCCCGTGCCGCCGGTGGCGGAACGGTCCGCCTCCGGCTCGTCGGCCTCTTCTTCCTCGCCCCTGGCACCGTCCTCGGCACCCTCGCCGGCGTCTTCGGCCTCTCGGTCCTCGCCGGCGTCCGCGTCGGCCTCAGCAGGCTTCTCAGGCTTCTGGGCGTCCGCGTCGGCCTCTGCGGCCTCCTCCGCCCTCTCAGCCGCCTCCTGGCCGTCCTCAGAGCCCTTGTCGGCGCCCTCGTCGGCATCCTTGGCCGCCGCAGGTTCCTCGTCCTGGTCGGCCGACGCGACCCACGCGGCCACGGCGTCCCGCAGCCGCCCGTCACGGGCGGCGGCGTCGTCCCCGCGCTCACTGGAGCCGGAACCCTTCTCCTGCTCCTGGGGCGCGTCGTCCGCCGAACCCTCGACACCGGCGTCGCTGTCGTCCTGCT
>NZ_JBWKKY010000001.1:301640-322325 GCF_056430805.1 Streptomyces sp. NPDC045955 | reverse complement strand
TGCTCGGTGTCAGCCGCCGGGTCCGTCTCGTCCGTGTCCTGCTCGGCGTCCGCCGTGTCGACGGCGTCCGTGTCGCTGTGGTCCTGCTCGGCGTCACCGGTGTCCTGCTCGGTGTCAGCCGCCGGGTCCGTCTCGTCCGTGTCCTGCTCGGCGTCCGCCGTGTCGACGGCGTCCGTGTCGCTGTGGTCCTGCTCGGCGTCACCAGCGTCCCGCTCGGTGTCAGCCGGCGTCACCTCGGCGCCCGCTTCGCCCTCCTCCCGCTCGGCGTCAGCGGCTCGCTCGGCGTCGGCCTCCCGCTCCGCGTCCGTCGTCTCCGTCGGCTTCTCCGCCGTGCGGGTGGAGAGCACGCGGGTCGCCGTGTCGGCGCCGCCACGCTTCGTGGACCTCTCCGCGTCCCGGGCCACCGCGAGGCGCGGGTCGCGCTTGGGCGGGACCTCGCTCCTGGCCTCGGGAACCGGACTCGCGCTCCCCGACGTCGGTTCTGCCGACGACTCGCGCTGCTTCGACCTGTCGGGGGACTCGCCCGCCACCGATGCCTCCTCCTCGCGCCGCACTCCCCGCGTGCGCGTACCGAACCGTGAACCGCCGCCCGTGACACCGCTTCCGGCGCTGTCCGAACCATGTACCAGTGTCCTGTGCGCGCACTGAACCCACCCGGTAGACGAGAACGACATACCTACTGGTTCCACTACGAACCGGTCACGCACCCTCGACAGACCAATGTGAGAGGGGTCACCCTGTCATTCATCCACGCGGGGAGGCATGGATGGGCAGGAGCCGCAGAACACTTCCGGAGGAGCTTCTGTTGCTGGCATTGGACCCGACCACGGGTACCACTGCGCAGCCGCAGTCGCTCGACCTCGGTCTGGCCGGAGCACAGCTAGTGGAGCTGGCACTGGCCGGACGGATAGCCCCAGACGGGGATCGTATCGCCGTGGTTGTACCACGGCCGACTGGAGATCCAACGTTGGACTGCGCGTTGGAGTTGCTGCGTAGGCGCGGCGCTCCCGTGCGGGCAGTGAACTGGATTGGCGGGCCGCGTCTCGGGCTCCGCCAGACCTACCTCTCGCATCTGGAGCGGTGCGGCATGGTGCATGCCGTGGCCGGTCAGATGTGCGGGGTGCTGCCGACGACTCGCTACCAGGCGACGGACAACGAGATCAGCCGGGAGATCAGGGCCCGGCTGGACTCGGCGATCCGCACCGGCGTACCGCCGGACCCGCGGACCGCCGCGCTCGCCGCCCTGGCACACGCGGTCGGCCTCGGCAAGCACCTGTACCCGGGCAACGAGGGGCGTTCCTCTCGGTCCCGGTTGCGGGACCTGATCAGGCACGACCCCATGGGCGGTCTCGTCGCGCACGCGGTGATGGACGTCCAGAACGGCGTGGCGGCGCAGCCGCGCCGCAGCCCGGCACCGTCCGGCCGTCAGGCCGCCGGCGGGGCCAGGTCCGCAGCGGAGCCCGCCCGAGGCGTTCCGATGCAGCCGCGCCACGGGAGCATGGCGCGCGCCGTGGCGCACTGAGCCGCGGACCCAACAGCACCACGCAGTACCCGCAGCACCCCAGAACCCGGTCACGGGAGCCGCTGTCCGAGCGGGGCGGGGAGAGCACACACTCTCCCCGCCCCGCTCGGCGTGCCCTGTCCGAACTGGCGTGTACCCGTCGCATATCCACCGTTTCCCAGCGGTAGGAAGCACCTTGGTGGCAGTCTGCTCAACAGCAGATACGCAAAGTAGAGGCACGCAGCCGGAGGTGCACGTCCCGTGGCGTCCAATGTCAATCCCACCGTCAGGCGGCGCTGGCTGGGCCAGGAGCTGCGCAGGCTCCGTGAGCTCAAGGGCATGACGGCCGAGGAGGTCGCCGAGCGGCTGCTGGTGTCGCAGTCGAAGATCAGCCGGCTGGAGAACGGCCGGCGCAGCATCAGCCAGCGCGACGTGCGGGACCTGTGCGGGGTCTACGAGGTCGAGGACCAGCGGATCGTCGACTCGTTGATGCAGATGGCCAAGGACTCCCGGCAGCAGGGCTGGTGGCACGCCTTCGGGGACATCCCGTACAGCGTCTACATCGGCCTGGAGACGGACGCCGAGTCGCTCAGGGTCTACGAACCCCAGATCATCACCGGCCTGCTGCAGACGCGTGCCTACGCCGAGGCCATCATCCGGGGCGGCTCGCCCGAGGCCTCGGAGGCGGACAACGACAAGCGCGTCGAGGTCCGGCTGCGCAGGCAGGGCCGTATCACCGCCGAGACGGACCCGCTGCGGCTGTGGGTGGTCCTGGACGAGGCGTCCCTGCACCGGACGGTGGGGAGCCGGCAGGTGATGCGCGAGCAGCTGGAGCACCTCATCGAGATGTCGCAGCTGCCCCACATCACCGTGCAGGTGCTGCCGTTCGAGGTCGGTGCGCACGCCGGCATCAACGGCCAGTACTCGATCCTGGAGTTCGCCGACGCGGCCGACTCCAGCGTGGTGTACATCGAGGGCGTGACCAGCGACCTGTACCTGGAGAAGCCGCTGGACGTGCAGAAGTACACGGTGATGTACGAGCACCTGCGGGCGCAGTCGCTGAACGTGGACCAGTCGCGGCAGCTCATCGAGCGCCGGGCGAAGGAGTACGCGCGCTGACCGTCCGTGGCGCAGGTCCGTGGCGCGGGACCTTCCGTCCGGCGAAGTGCGGGATGCTACACCCGGATACGCCTGACTGGAAGTCTCCCCTGGAATATGCCATCCAGTCGAGTGAATGACTGCTCCGTACGAGGATGTTGGCGAGTAGCGTCGATCACGCCAACCACCAGCACGGGTTGGCGTAAACGCAACTGCTACGGAGCGAACATGGCAATTCGTCTGGGCGCCACGGAAACGTGGACGACGTCCTCCTACACCAACAACAACGGCGCCTGTGTGATGGTCAGGTCGACCGTCGAAGAGGCCCTGGAACTCGGGGACACCAAGGTCCCCGAGGGCCCCAAACTGGCGTTTCCCGCCGACGCGTGGAGCGCCTTCGTGGCCTCGGTCAAGGCCTGAGCCACCGCTCGACAACAGCACAAGCACCACCGAAAGAGCCCTCTCGACCAGCCTCGCCGTCCTTGCCGAGGGGGCTCCGCTTGTGCCCGCGCGCCCCAGAGGGCGATCAGCTCACCGGGAACGCCACGTCGCACACCGGATCCTCGGCTCCCGCCGCCTCCCAGTCCGCGAAGTACAGCTCCCGGCACGGCCCGGCCGGGGTCAGGCCCTCCGCCGCCATCCACTCCTCCACCGCTTCGAACGCGGCCAGGATCTGCGGGTGCGCCACCTGCGCCTTGGTGATCCGGGTGTACGCCAGCCGCCGGGCCGGCTCCACCCGCACCGCCGTCTCCCAGGCGCGCCCCTGCCGCTGTGCCCACGCCCAGGCCGCCGTCTCGTCGGCGACCGGCACGCACGCCTCGGCGGGGCCGTCGCTCTCCATCGACACCTCGGCGTGGTAGGCGACGTACGGCACCCCGGCCACACCCCCGCACGCCCGGGCCGCCGCCTCCAGCCGGCCCAGCGACGCCCCGATCCACGCGGGCAGCTCGTCCGCCAGCGTGTGCCGCTTCTCGGTGATCACCACCTGCTCGGGCACGTCCACCGTCTCGATCGTGAACTTCCGGTACATCTCGGAGCTCCTCCCCGACAGTCGTCCACGGAGGTACGCGGCGAGCGTCCGCTGTCCCGCCACCCGCGCCTCGACGTCCGCCCAGTACGTGCCGAGCAGCTCGGCCGCCGCCGGCCCGTCGTCCGCCGCGACCACCTCGGCGATCCGGGCGAGCGGCATGTCCAGCTGCCGCAGCAGGGCGACCAGCCGGGCCCGTTCGACCTGTCCGGCGCGGTAGTAGCGGTAGCCGGTGGCCTCGTCGACGTACGCCGGGGACAGCAGCCCCAGCCGGTCGTACAGCCGCAGGGCCTTGGCCGACAGCCGGGCGCGCGCGGCGAACGCCCCGATGGTGAGCAGGTCACGGTCCGGTACGTCCACCACGGCATCCTCCGTCATCGGGCGGCTCTTCCGCCCGATGACGAGGAGGCTCGGCCCTGCCCCAGGGGCAAGGTCAACGGGGAGTCAGGACAGCTGTGCCTCGATCGCCGCCACGACCTCGTCCGACTCCGGCTCGGTCTGCGGGGAGAAGCGGGCGACGACCGTGCCGTCCCGGCCGATCAGGAACTTCTCGAAGTTCCAGCGGATGTCCCCGCTGTGCCCCTCGGCGTCGGCGAAGCCGGTCAGGCGCTCGTACAGCGGGTGCCGGTTGTCGCCGTTGACCTCGATCTTCTCGGTCATCGGGAAGGTCACGCCGTAGGTCGCCGAGCAGAACTCGGCGATCTCCTCGGCGCTGCCGGGCTCCTGCCCGAGGAACTGGTTGCAGGGCACGCCGAGGACGGTGAAGCCGCGCTCGGCATAGCGCTCGTGGAGCTTCTCCAGCCCGTTGTACTGCGGGGTCAGGCCGCACTTGGAGGCCACGTTCACCACGAGCACCGCCTTGCCCGCGTACTGGGACAGGTCGGCGGAACCGCCCTGGAGGGCACCGATCTCGACGTCGAGGGGAGAGGAACCGTTGTCAGTCGTCATGAGCGGATGCTAACTCCGGCGGGTGTCGGGCCGACCGGTTCCGGCCTCCACCAGCACCTGCCCCGCCGCCGTCCGCGCGTACAGCACGGACCGGCCCGCGCGCCGCCGCTCGACCAGCCCGGCGTCCAGCAGCACCCTCAGGTGCCGGCCGACCGAGCCGAGCCCCTGCCCGGTCACGGCGACCAACTGGCTGGTGCTCAGCGGGGAGTCGAGCAGGACGAGCACACCGGCCCGGGCGGCCCCGAGCAGTGCGCCGAGGCTCGCGGGGACGGTCCGGCCGCCGGGGTCGGCGAGCACCCCCGCGCAGGCGTAGATCACCGCGTACCGGCCGGGCTCCTCCCAGGACACCCAGCCGGTCTTCGGCGTCACCGGCACGAACAGGAGCTCGGCGCCGGAGATCTCGCGGGGCGGATATTCGTGCAGATTCACCTGGAGCCGGTTGTCACCCAGCCACCGGGTCCGGCCCGGTCGCAGTGCGTCCAGCACCGCCGCCCAACCGCCCCGGCTCACCTGCGCGGTACGGGCGACCACGTCCGCCTCCAGCACCCGCCGGCGCCGGTCCCAGTCCGGCCGCACGGTCTCGGTCCAGACGTACGTCAGCAGGCCGGCCGCGCGCTCGGGGAGGTCGTCCCGGTCCAGGGCGGCGGGAAGCGGGCCGGCGAGGGAGGTCCGCAGATGGGCGCGGGCCTCGTCGGGGCGGGCCGCCCGCACCCGTGCCACCCCTTCCTCGAAGGTCTCCCGGTCTTCCGGGGTGGGCGTGAGGAAGTCGGCGATCCAGGACCGGCCCAGCCCGGCGCGGACGAGCAGCGCGGTCACCGGGTCGGCGGCCAGCCGGGCCCGGTAGCCGGGCAGATGGTCGCGCAGCCACGCCCGTTCGCCCGGGTGCGCGGGTGTGCCCCGGTGCAGCAACTGGAGGCAGGCGAAGGTCTCGGCGAGCGGGGAGAGCACGAACCGGCTTGCCGCCAGGGTGTCGGCGTTGATCTGCCACCAGCCCATGCGCACCCCCGACGTTTCGCACCTGCGCGAAACAATAACGACGCGATCCGGGGCGCCGGAGACTCCCGGCATGCGCAGCTACCGCGAACTGTTCCGTACCCCCGAGTTCACCCCGTTCTTCCTGGCCGCTTCGGCGCAGACGGTCGCCCAGACGATGGGCGGACTGGCGCTGGGCACCCTGGTCTACCGGGCGACCGAGTCGCCGCTGCTGTCCGCGGTGAGCATGTTCGGCTCCTCGCTGGTGCAGGTGCTGGGCGCGACGCTCCTGCTCTCGGCGGCCGACCGGCTGCCCCCGCGCGCGGCCCTCACGGCCCTGCCCCTCCTCTTCGCGGCCGGCACGGCGGCCCTGGCCCTGCCCGGCTTACCGATCTGGGTCCTCTTCGCGATCGTCCTGGCCATGGGACTGGCGAAGTCGGTGGGCGGGGGAGTGCGCTGGGGCCTGCTGAACGAGATCCTCTCCAAGGACGGCTATCTGCTGGGCCGTTCGGTCTTCAACATGATGAGCGGCCTCATGCAGATCGCCGGATACGCGACCGGCGGCGCGCTCGTGGCCCTGCTGTCCCCGCGGATCTCCCTGCTGGCATCAGCCGCCCTCTACCTTCTGGCGGCCGCGGTCGTCCGCCTCGGCCTGACCAGCCGCCCACCCCGTGCGGCCGGCCGGCCCTCGGTGTCGGCGACGTGGCGCGCCGACGCCCTGCTCTGGTCGTCCGCACCACGCCGCCGGATCTATCTGGCCCTGTGGATCCCCAACGGCCTGGTCGTCGGCTGCGAGTCCCTCTACGTCTCCTACGCCCCCGACTCCGCGGGCACCCTGTTCGCCTGCGCGGCGCTCGGCATGCTGGCCGGGGACGTCCTGGTGGGCCGCCTGGTCCCACCGCGCCTGCGCCCCCGCCTGGGTTTCCCGCTCCTGCTGCTCCTGGCCACCCCGTACGTGCCCTTCCTGCTCCATCCGCCACTGCCGCTCGCGGCAGCCGCCGTCACGCTGGCCTCGGTCGGCTTCGGCGCGAGCCTCGTCCAGCAGGAGCGCCTGGTGGCCCTGACGCCCGACGCCTTCATGGGCCACGCCCTGGGACTGCACTCGGCCGGCATGCTCACGATGCAGGGCGTGGCGGCGACGCTGGCGGGCTCGGTGGCCCAACTGACCTCTCCGGCGGGGGCGATGACGGCGATGGCGACGGTGTCGGCCGGGGTGACGCTGGCGCTGACGGCGGCGGCAGGGCGGGAGCGGCGGGCGAGGGCGGCGGTGTCAGGACGATGAGCTGCTTCGGTTGCCGGTCCGCTGCTCGGGCTCGACGAACACCTCGGGAACCTCGTTGTCGGCCACGACCCGCGACAGCAGGAAGGCCAGCCGTTCCCGTTCGGCGCCGCTGAGCCCGGACAGCAGGGCCTCCATCCGGCGGCAGGTCTCGTCGTGGAACTTCTCGGCGAGCGCGGCGCCCTCCCGCGTCAGCCCCACCCGCACGGCCCGTCCGTCGCGCGGGTCGCCCGCCCGCCGCACCAGACCGCGCCGCACCGTCCGGTCCACCAGGCCGGTCAGGCTCGACCTCGCCAGCCCGAGCATCTCGCCGAGCTCGCCCATCCCGTACGGCTGCGGCATCAGCACGCAGAGCAGCTGCCCCTGCTGGGGTGTCAGCCCGTATCTCCGGCCGGCTTCCGCGTACACCCCGTCCACCAGGAACGCCACCCGTATGAGCGCGGAGACGACCCCCATCGGCCCGGTTGCCCCTTTCCCCATCGGGTCAGAGTACCGACCGGTCAGTTCCCGCGCGGCTCACTCCTCGTCCGGGGCGCTCTCCTCCGGGGCACCGCCCTCGATGAGCCGTTCCGCGATGTCGTCGGCCCACTCCTGAGCCCAGCGGCGGAGTCCGGCGACGGCCTCGGCGTCGAGGCCCTGGGCGGTGAACGCGCTGTCGTCGAGCCAGTCCGTGCCGGTCAGCCGGGCCTGGAGGTCGGTGAGGTCGAAGGGCTCGGAGGTGTGCCGGCGGCCGAGTTCCTCCAGTTCCGGGTGGCTCCAGCGGGCGGAGGCGGCGTGTACGTCGACCAGGTCGCGGGCGAGTCCGCGGTCGGCCAGGTCCCGCACGCGGGTGCCGACCAGGTCGTCGAGGGACAGCGTCGGTCCGAGCCCGGTCGTGACGGGCGGGCGCCACAGCACCTCCTTGCGGAGGCCGATCTCGTACTCCTCACCGGTCGCCGCGTCGGTGACGAGGAACTGGGCGGACAGCGGATCGCTCTCCAGCGTCCGCACGAGCCGGCCGCGCGCCACCAGGCCCGTGCGGACGGTGTCGGCGATGTCGTCCATCCCGGCGGGGTGCTCGGTGGCGAGGTCCACGTCCCGGCCGCCCCGCCGCACCAGCCCGTGGGCCAGCACGGCGTACCCGCCCGCGAGGACGAGGCCGTACGCCTCACCCACCGCGAGAAGATCACCGATGAGCCGCCGAACCGGCTCGGGGGCTGGGGGTGCGGACATGTCCTGATTATCGCGTGGGGGATCATCAGGGGCGCGGGCTGCACCGATATGCGGCTCCGCCGCGTGGGCGCGACCAGCCCCCACGGCGCCGCACGCCAGACGCAATGGATCCCCTACGGCTTGCGGCCGACGCCGCAGTACGCATCCACACCGGCGGCGTCGACATCGGCGGGCTCCGCCCGCCACTCCGGTACCCGTACCACTCCCGGCTCCACCAGCTCCAGCCCGTCGAAGAACCCGGCGATCTCGGCAACCGGACGGACGTAGTACGGCACGGCCCCACTCGCGTTGTAGGCCTGAGACGCGGCGATCATGCCCTCGCTCGTCGCGGTGCTGTCGCTGATCACCAGGTGGCTGCCGGACGGCAGTCCGGCCATCAGCCGCCGCACCAGCTCCCGCGCCTGCTCGTAGTCGGCGACATGCCCCAGCGTGTTGAGGATCATCAGACCGACCGGCCGGGACAGGTCGAGCGTGCCCGCGGCGGCCTTCAGGACCGCCTCCGGGTCGTACAGGTCGGCGTCCAGGTAGGCGGTCCTGCCCTCCGGCGTGCTGGTGAGCAGGGCATGCGCGTGTGCCAGCACGATGGGGTCGTTGTCGACGTACACGATCCGGGAGTCCGGTGCCACGCGCTGGGCGACCTCGTGCGTGTTGTCGGCGGTCGGCAGCCCGGTGCCGACGTCCAGGAACTGCCGCACCCCCTGCTCCACGGCCAGGTACCGGACGGCCCGTCCCAGGAACCGGCGGCTCGTGACCGCCACGTCGACCAGGCCCGGGAAGATCGACTTGATCTGGTCACCGATCTCGCGGTCGACCTCGTAGTTGTCCTTGCCGCCGACGAAGTAGTTCCAGAAGCGGGCGGAGTGCGGCTTGGACGTGTCGATACGGGCACGCAGGCTGTCGTCGGGCACGGCAGGGCCTCCTGGGGGTGGGGAAGGGGGACCGGTCCACCAACCTAGGTGAACTCCCCGGCCGGACACGGATGGTGTCCGGCCCCGCCCCCGGGCCTGCGTGGGGTTTCGGCCACGCGGGAGGGCCCTGCTCGCCTCCCGTCCCGAGAGGTGCGGGGATGCTGGTACTCGGGTTCCGGCGGTTCGATCCTGCCCGCGTGGCGCGATGGCCGCCGGAGGCCATCGCGCCGTTCGCTCAGCCGGGGGCCACCGCGCGCCCCGTCTGCGGGGAGATCATCCCCGCGCACAGGCCCCGGGCCGCCAGCCCCTGGGCGATGCGGGGGATCGCCGCGAGGGTGTTGGCGGACCAGTCGTGCATGAGGATGGTCTGGCCGTTGGTCAGGCGGGCGGCGGCCTGGACGATCGCTTCGGTGCTCGCGCCGTTCCAGTCCCGGGAGTCGACGTCCCAGATGATCTGGGTCAGGCCGTGGCGGGCCGCGACCGACTTGACCGTCGCGTTGGTCTCGCCGTACGGGGGGCGGAACAGTCTCGGTGTGCCGCCTCCCGCGTTGGCGACGGCCTGCTGGGTCCGGGAGATCTCGGAGTCGATCTGGGCCTGGTTCAGGCCGGTCAGGTGCGGGTGGGTGTAGCTGTGGTTGCCGATCCACATGCCGGCGGACACCTGGGCCCGGACCAGGGACGGGTTGGCGGCGGCGTTCTGGCCCTGGTTGAACATCGTGGCCCGCAGCCCGTTGCGGCGGAGCGCGTCGAGCAGCCCGGTCGTGTTGCCGGACGGGCCGTCGTCGAAGGTGAGGCCGACGTATCCGGTGCAGGCGTCGGCCCGGGACGGGGTGGCGGTCGCGGTTGCCGTGGTGGTGGCCGTGAGGGCGGCGGCCGCGGCCGTCGTGAGGACGGTCAGCCTCGTGAGCAGGGCGCGGAGCGAGGACGGTGGTGTGGTTCCCATCGTCAGTGCACCGTGATGTTGGAGCTGCCGCTGCTCTGATAGCCCTCCGTCGCCATGATCATGTAGTACTTGAAGTTGCCCAGGGGCATGCCGGCCCGGGCCCAGGCGTCGAAGTGGTTGCCGGCCGTGATGGTGCCGCCCGTCCTCCTGGACTGCCGGACGCTCCAGTACTGGTCGAAGGTCCGGACGCCCTCGACGGACGGGGCGTTGTACCGGGTCGTCTTGTAGATGTCGTACGTACCGCCGTCGCTGGTGACGGTGCCCTTGTACTGGCCCGTGGGCCGGTACGTGCCCCAGTTGTCGACGATGTAGTACTCGACCAGCGGGTTCGCCGTCCAGCCGTAGAGGGTCAGATAGGCGTTGCCGGACGGGTTGAACGTGCCGGAGTAGTTCACGGTGCGGCGGGCGCCGTTGCTCCAGCCCTTGCCGGCGACGAAGTTGCCGGTGTTCCGCCATGACGTGCTGTACCTGCCGCCGGAGGACAGGGTCATGGAGACCGTGCCCGGGGCGTCGGTCCAGAAGGAGTAGAAGTAGCCGTTGTCGGTGCCGGTCCGGTTCTGGGTGATGACCGTGTCGGCGTGGGCGGTGCCCGGCATGCCGATGGTGGCGAAGGCGACCAGCAGCATGGTGCAGGCGCTGCTGATGAGCAGCCGTAAGCGGCTCGATGACTTCTTCATGGGGGTGCTTCCTCCTCGTCCTCGTGGGGGTCGGTCGATGGGGAGCCTGTGTCATCGGGAGTGTTGGCCGGGCCCTGTCAACTGTCAATGGTTTCGGTGGGAGTTGCGAAATATTCGTCGGCCGTTGCGGGGCGGGCGTGGAGGATTCACCCAGTTAAGTGGGTAGTTTGTGGGTCATAGAGGTGTCGGCAGGAGGAAATCCCTGCCCTTGTGGTGCGGAGGGCAGGATTCCCTTATTCGAATGTTTCGGATCGTTTCCGGATCACGCTTCCGGATCACGTCCTCACGCCGGCGCCGGCACCACACTGCGCCCCGTCTCGTGCGCGTACAGCGCCGCCCGGTCGTGCAGGGCCGCGTGGACCGCCATGTGGGCGTCCCTGCGGCGCTGGGCGGGGCCGTCGGGGAGGTGGAGGATGCCCGCGTTGCCGCGGGAACCGCGCTGGACCTCGGCGGTGCGCGGGATGCGCAGGGACTCGTAGCGGGACAGGCGTTCCGGGATCGCCGGAGCCGGCGCGCCCGCCAGGCAGGCGGCCAGGTCCATCGCGTCCTCGATCGCCTGGTTGGCGCCCTGGGCCATGAACGGCAGCATGGGGTGGGCCGCGTCGCCGAGGAGGGTGATGCGGTTCGTGGACCAGGTGCGCAGCGGCGGGCGGTCGTGCAGGGCCCACTGGTGGGTCGACTCGACCGCCTCGACGATGTCGGCCACCAGGCCCGTCCACGCGCCGAAGACCGCGCGCAGCTCGTCCGGGTCGCCGGGCCGGGACCAGGACTCGCGCGGCGGGGCGTCGGAGGGCAGTGGCACGGTCGCGGCGTAGCTGAGGTACGCGCCGGACGCGACGGGATAGCACACGAAGTGCCCGCCCGGCCCGAGCCACAGCCGCACCAGCCGTTCGCGGGCCTCGGCCGGCAACGTGTCCACCGGCACCAGACCGCGGTAGATGCCGAGGCCCGAGTAGACCGGCTCGTCGCGGCGCAGCGTCTCACGGACCGTGGAGTGGATGCCGTCCGCGCCGACCACCACGTCCGCCGCGCGGACCGTGCCGTCGTCGAAGGTGAGCCGGACGCCCGCGCCGTCCGGGAGTTCGCGCGCCGCGCTCAGCCGTTGGCCGAGGCCCAGACGCTCCCGGTCGATCAGGGACAGCAGCGCGCCGTGCAGATGGGCCCGGTGGATCGTCAGGTACGGCGCCGCGAACAGGCGCTCGCACTCGGCGCCCAGCGGCGTGCGCGCGATGGGCCGCCCGTTCCAGCCGCGTACCTCCATCGCCTCGATCCGCACCGCGTGCTCCTCCAGCGCAGGTCCGAGGCCGAGGCGCAGCAGAGGCCGGATCGCGTTGGGGGAGAGCTGGACGCCCGCGCCCACCTCGGCCAGTTCGCGGGCCTGTTCGTGGATCACGTACGGCGTGCCGTTCGCGGTCAGCGCACTCGCCAGGGCCAGTCCGCCGATGCCCGCGCCGACGACGGCGACCACCGGCCGCTCCCCGCCGGCCGGGCCCGCGGGCTTCCCGGGCTGCCGCCGCCCTTCTGTGTCTTCGCCCAACAGCACCTCAGGGACCGCCTTCCGGGTCTTCGCGCCACGTCCGCGCACCGCCGTGGTGCGCGCTCCCGACGTGGACGCACTGTCATCGGTCGAGTCCCGAGCATGTGGCGCCCGCCACCGGGCGGCAACGTCCCGCCCCGCCGTGCTGACAACTGTCGCCGCTTGCGTGACGGACGTCATCGAAACCCCGCCACACCTGCTGCCGCACCCCCGTCCGGCCCTAACTTCCAGGAGAAGACGACCCCATGACGCACGACACCTGGAGGCACGCCGTGACACGCGAACGACGAGTGGAGCGACCGCGGTGACCGCGGTGGCCGTCGATGGCCTGCTCAAGAAGTACGGGGACCACGAGGCCGTACGCGGCGTCGACTTCACCGTCGAGGAGGGGGAGATCTTCGCCCTGCTCGGACCGAACGGCGCCGGCAAGACCACCACCATGGAGATCCTGGAGGGCTTCCGGCACCGCGACGGCGGTGACGTACGGGTCCTCGGCCGCGATCCCGGCGACAAGGCGGACGGGCGCGTGCTGCGCGGGCAGATCGGCCTCGTGCTCCAGGACATCGCCGTCGAGCCGTACCTGTCGGTGCGGGAGACCATCGCCCGCAACGCGGGTTACTACCCGGCCCCGCGCGGCGTCGACGAGGTCATCGACCTCGTGGGGCTCCAGGAGAAGCGGGACGCGAAGGTCAAGGACCTGTCCGGCGGGCAGAAGCGGCGGCTCGACCTCGCCCTCGGTGTGATCGGCGACCCGAAGCTGCTGTTCCTCGACGAGCCGACCACCGGCTTCGACCCGGGCGCCCGCCGCGGGGCCTGGGAGGTCGTACGGAGCCTGCGCGACGCCGGTACGACCATCCTGCTGACCACCCACTACATGGACGAGGCGCAGGCCTTGGCCGACTCCGTCGCCGTCATCGCCGCCGGGCGGATCGTCGCCACGGGCACGCCCGACACGATCGGCGGGCGGGACACCGCCCTCGCCCGGATCCGGTTCGCGCTGCCGGCCGGTGCCGCCATCGACGACGTGCCGATCCCGGTCAGCGACGCCGAGGACGGTCTCGTGACGGCCGAGGCGAAGGAGCCGACGGCCGCCCTGCACCGGCTCACCTCCTGGGCCCTGGACCGGGGCACACCGCTGGAGCGGCTGACCGTCGAGCAGCCCACCCTGGAGGACGTCTATCTGGGGATGACCAGCTCGTACGTACAGCAGGACGCCTCGTCCCCGTCCACCGGGCGGGACCGCACACCGTCCTCGGCGGCGCGTGCGCGCCGAGGGCGCCGACCCGGACGGAGCAGCCGATGACCAGCACCCTGCCCCCCACGACCACCGCCACCGGACGACGGGCCGAACGTACCGGGCGGGAGCGGCCCGACGAACGCGGCTCCCTCGCCCTGCTCGCCCACCAGATCCGCTACGAGCAGCTGTCGTTCTGGCGCAACCCGCAGTCGATGGTGTTCACCTTCGTCCTGCCGATCGTGATCATCTCGGTCTTCGGTGCCGTGTTCGCCGGCAGCGAGGGCCAGGACTTCTTCTTCGGCCTGAGCGGCCTCGAGTACTACACGCCGACCATCGCCGCCGTGTCCGTGCTGGGCGCCTGCTACGGCCAGCTGGCGATCGTCCTCGCCATGCGCCGGCAGACCGGCGTCCTCAAGCGGCTGCACGCGACCCCGCTGCCCGCCTGGGTGTACTTCGCGGGCCTGCTCGTGCACTGCATCGTGGTCAGCGTCGTCGACGTGGCGCTGGTGATCGGCGTCGGGCGGCTCTACGGCGTGCCGTGGCCCGCCGACTGGGCGGTCCTCGCGCTCACCCTGGTGCTCGGCGCGGCCAGCTTCTGCGCCCTCGGCGTCGGGGTGGCCTCGCTGATCCGCAACTCCGAAGCGGCGCCCGCGGTCGTGCAGTTCATCCAGTTCCCGCTGGTGTTCATCTCCGGCAGCTACTTTCCGATCCACTCCGAGGTGATGAACACCATCGCCGGGGTGCTGCCGGTGAAGCCGTTCAACGACGCCATGCTCGCGGCGTTCGCGCACGGCGCCGGTGTCCAGTGGAAGGAACTGGCCGTGCTGGCGGCCTGGGGCGTCGTCGGCGCCCTGATCGCCGTACGCAGCTTCCGCTGGGACCCGCGCCCCGAGTAGAGCCGACGCGACCCGACCACATCGAGGGGGCCTCCCGGAGGCCCCCTCGGCGCTTCCCGCCGACCCCACCCCGCCATCAGAAGGGGCCCCACCATGTCCGTGGACCACACCACCCGCCCGAACCCCGCCCTCCGCGGGACCTGGCGCCTCGAACCGGCCGACTCCACCGTGGAGTTCACCGGCCGCCACTTCTTCTTCCTGCCCGTGCGGGGTTCCGTGCCGGTGCGCTCGGGCCGTGTCGAGCTCGGCGCCGACGGCGTGCTGCTCCGCCTCGACGCCGCGGCCGGCGCGGCGGGCTTCGAGAGCGGCAACCCGCAGCGCGACACGGCCGTGCGCGGCCCGCGCTTCCTGGACGCCGAGCGTTTTCCCGAGCTGCGCCTCACCGGTGAACGACTCCTCGACGAAGACGGCTTGGGGCTGGCCGGCCTGCTGGAGGTCAAGGGCCGTGCCACCCCGGTGACGTTCACGGTCGACGAGCTGACCGTGCGGGGCGAGCGGGCCGTCGTACGGGCCGGCGCCCTGGTCGATCGGCACGCGTGCGGGGTCGGCGGCATACGCGGCCTGGTCGGAGCGGAACTGCGGGTGCGGGTGCGGGCCGAGTTCGTACGGGAGGGATGAACGGACACGCCAAGAGGCCCGGCCGGTGAGGGGATTCCGGCCGGGCCTCTCGCGTGGGCGCCCACGGGGGCGGGGGAATCACCCCGTGGGGGCCGGGTCGGGGGCCGGCTCGGATGCCGGGCTGGATGCCCGGGCCGCTACCGGGGTCGGCATCGGGAAGACGTGGGACAGCCAGGCGTAGGTGCGCAGTTCCTCCAGCATGCTCAGGCCGAGGCGGTTGTGGAGCATGTGGGCGTGCGAGAAGAGGATCATGCCGGGATGGACCGGTGAGTGGCGCCGGATCTCGGCGGCGTGGGCGGTCAGGGCCTCGTACCAGTCGGTGAACGGCCCGTGGACGTCCGGTGAGACGCCCGCCGTGGCCGGGTCCTGGTCGACCTCGGTGATCCGGTCGAGCAGCTCGCCGGGGTGCCCGGCGTCGCGCGCCCACGCCTGCCAGGCGTCCCGGCCCCGGGCGAAGTAGTGGGCGCGCTCGTCCGGGCCGCCGAGGGCGACGGCGGCGGACAGCGTGCCGCGCAGGGCGAGCCGGGCGCGCCGCGCCTCACTGGTGACGAGGGGGGCCAGCCGCAAGGCGAGTTCACTGGAGCGGTGGAAGAGGGCCTCGGCGGCCGGCATCAGCGTGCGGCCGCCGTAGCGCTCGTACTCGGGGTCGTAGTCGGCGCGGTGCACGCCGGGCGGCAACAGCGCCTGGACGGTGGCGTTGACACCGGTCTCACCGGCGGCGGCGAGCCGGGCCGCGCCCTCCTGGTAGGTCTCCCGTGCCAGCGGTTCCTCGCCGGGAGCGAGCCGGCCCGCGACGGCGAGCCGGTCGCGCAGGGCCTGCTCCGCGCGCGCGTACGCGTCCGGGGACAGGCCGGCGATCCGCAGCCGCAGGTGCGGGCCCGACTGCCAGTAGCGGATGAAGAACCAGGGGGTGCCGGGCGGCAGTTCGCCGACCGTCGGGCCGATGACGTCCGTCAGGACACGGTCGTGAGCGCTGCGGGCCGTGGTGCCGAGGTGCAGGTGCCAGGCGCTCCAGTCGTGCGGTGCGGTGGTGGGCATACGCGTTCCTTGTCGGTCGGTGGGCTGTTCCAGGGCCTTACGTGCGCAGGTCCAGCACGGCACCCCCGGTCTCGCGCGGTACGCCGACCACAGCCGACAGGACGATCGTCTCGTCCTCGTCCAGGCCGACGACCTCCTTGGTCTGGATCTCCTTGAACGCCCGGACCGGCCGCGCGAAGAGGCCTTCGGCGGCCGCGGCGAGGCACAGTCCGTGGACCGCCCAGCCGCAGGCGTGCTGGGCGGCGCTCCAGCCGGTGGGGCCGAAGCGGGCGAACAGGTCGCGGGGGCGGACCGAGAAGAAGACGGTGAGGGGGGCGTTGGCGATGCCGCAGCCGTTGACCGGCGTCAGGCCGTAGCCGTAGTTGGCCTCCAGGCCGGCGGGGGCGGTGGGGTCTTCGCGGAGCAGGTGTGCGGTGCCGTTGTGGACGCGGTGGACGCCCGAGGTGTGGCCGTCGATGTGCTGGACGACCGCGGTGATGGTGACCGCGTCGAAGGCGGCGGCGAGGGCCGGGTGCGGTGGGGGGACGCCCAGCCAGGCCAGGGCGGTGGTCAGGGTTCGGGTGGGGAGGGGAGTGTGGCACTTGGCCGAGTCCATGCCGTGGAGGGATCTCGGCATGCGGCCGGAGTGGCGGTGCCAGAGGAGTTCCGACCAGGTGGGGGTGAGTCGTGACGTCGGCAGGGCGGGGGGTACGGCTGTGGTGACGGGTGCGGGCTGCGGGGGATTTGTCGCGCGGTTCCCCGCGCCCCTGAAGCACCTTCTGTTGAGGTCGATCACATGCCTGAGGGACGGATCCCCCTCAGGGGCCGGCGGCTCCGGCTGAGCCGGTCGGCGTACCGAGGGGTGTGGCCGGCCCACGTCGACCAGCCATGGCAGCGACCACTCCCAGGTGTGCTCCACGCCCAGTTCGCGCAACAGGTCCGGTCCGGATTCGGTCGGGGGCGTGAGGGTCGTCGGGACGCCGAAGAGTTCCAGTCCGAGGCTCAACGCCCTGAGCACCATGCCCGTTTCGATCGCCACCAGTGAGCCCCGGAACCACTGGTACGCCAGCGGGATCGACGTGTACCGGCCGGTCAGGGCGATGCGGGTGGGGGTGCCCGCGCCGGGGCCCGTGAGAGTGTGGCGGGTGGGTTCCATCAGGCGCCAGGCCCCGTCGTCGCCCGCGAAGGCGTGGACGGGGAAGAGGCAGCGCGGGGAGGCGTAGGGCCGGTGTTCGTTGTAGGGGTTCTCCGGTTCGCGGCGCAGTGGGCCGAACGTCGCCGTCAGGGCGTGCAGCAGGGCGTCCGGTGTGGCAGGGCCGGGTGCCAGGACGCGCGGGTACGGCATCGCGGACAGGCGCTCGGTGGTGCCGAGCGGCAGCAGGGTCGCCGGCCCCGCCGGGCGCGGGGGCGGGGGCGGCACGTGGGCGTCGGGGGGCGGGGTGGCCGCCCAGGTCCACGGCGGCGGCTCGGGGTTGTCGTCGCCCGCGCCGTAGGCGTACCACAGGGGCTCGCGGGCGATGCTGTTGTCGCCGTCGGGGCCCGGGAGGTCGACCGGGGCGCGCCGCACCCAGGTCTCGGCGGGGGCCGTCACGGGAACGGGTGGGGGTCGTAGGGGATCGCCCGGTGCTCCTGGTCCGTGCCGCGCAGGGCGGCGCGGAGCCGGGGCAGGCCGTCCAGGCGCTGCTGGGCGTGGCCGAAGCACATCGGCACGATGCCGGGGACCACGGCACGGGCGACGGCGATGCCTGCGTCGGCGTGCTCCCGGCTGGTCTGGTCGACGACGACGATCCGGTCCAGGCCCGCGTCGGCGAAGAGCGAGGCCACGTACCGCAGGGTCTCGCGCACATCGCCGCGCGCGGCACGCTCCAGCCGGCCCGGCCAGTCGGGGAACGCCTCGTCGAGCGTGACGGCCGGGCCGCCGAGCCCGGCCAGGGCGCGGTCGCGTGTCTCGGGGATGGAGGAGAACCGGACGTGGTCCTCCAGTTCCTCCACGCGCCACGGGTCCTCGACCAACCGCTCGACCTGCTCGCGGGTCCAGTCGACCGGGTTCGTGACCAGCTGGGCGACCTCGCGCAGGGCGCCGCGGATCGCGGACTCGGGCTCGGCCCCGGAACCGGCGGAGGAGAAGGTCGCCGGGAAGGGGTTCTTCTCGTTCACGGCGATCACCCACACCACCGGCAGGCCGATGTCCCGCGTGGCGACCAGGAGATGGACGTCGTAGCCGCGTGCCCGGATCAGTTCGACCATGGCCCGGCTCGTGGGGTCCGCGAGCGTGGCGACCGGGACGTGGGGGAGCGGGCGCGCCCGGTACCAGGACGTCAGGAACGCGTCTCGTTCCGCCAGTTCGAAGAGGGCGTGCAGGGCGGCCTCTTCGTAGTTGGCGCCGACCGCGCAGCCGCTGGAGCAGTCGAAGAAGTAGTGCCTGCGGTTCGCGGCACCGGCCACGCGGGCGGCGCGCCGGTCGCGGCGGAAGGCGTACTCGTACTGGTAGAAGGCGTGGTCGGCCGGGACCAGCAGGGGCGTGCCGTTGGCCAGGTCGTGGCCCCAGGCCCAGTCCATCGGGGTGTCGTCCGTGAACGGCGTGGCCCTGCTGGTGGGGTGGGCGAGCTGCTCGGCGGTGTAGCGGCCGAGGCTGCCCGGGTCGACGGCCTGCCCGGCGACCTCGCGGTGGGAGCGGCCGGTGACCAGGGGGATGTCGTACGGGTAGCCGCCGAGCCGCTCGTACGCCTCCAGGACGGCGACCGGTTCGGTCTCCGCGAACGTACGCGCCCTGCCGTGGCCCATCGCCGGGGCGTCCGCGACGACCGCCATGCTCATCGCGAACGGGGCGTGCGACTCGCGCAGGATCGCGCGCACCGGCCCGAAGCGGTCGTCCACGAGCCGGTCCCGCAGGAAACCGGGCTCGACGAGACGGCTCGCCGCGGTGCGCGTCGCGTCCCCGGGTACGGCGGGCCGGGAGCGCAGGGGACGGGGCGCCGGGGGCCCGGTACTCACCAGGTCCTCGGAGGACGGGCCGCAGATCTGGCAGTGGAAGCTGCGGGCGATGCGGTGCCGGCGGGTGCCCCGGACGGTCACCGAGTAGGCCTCGCCGGGTGCGAGGGGGCGGTCCGCCAGGTGATCGAGGCCGGTGCGCAGCAGGTCGGGCAGGAGGGGGGCGGGGGCGGCGGGGACCCGCGTGGCCTGGGTGAGGTCGCCCACGAGGGGGTGGTCGAGGACGGTGCGCTCGCGCACCTCGGCGCAGGCGGCACAGCCGGAGGTAGTGCCCGGCACCCACAGCGGGCCGACCATCACCTCGTCGTCGTACACCCGCACGGACAGGTGCGGTCCCCGTGCCGGTGCGAGGCGGTCGCGCTCCCAGTCCAGGTCCCAGCCGAGGTTGACGGAGACGGTGGCCCCGCTCGCGCGGGCCAGTGGGGCGAGGGCGGGCAGCCAGTCGTCGTGCGCCGTCGGGGGCAGGGCGGGGCCGGCGTGCACCGCGGTGGTCGGGTCAGCGGTCGGCATCGGCGGGCTCCTCGGCGGTGCGGTCGGTCGGGACGGACACCGGGCCGTGCCAGAAGGGGAGTTCGCCGAGCACCGGGTCGGTGCGGCGGGGCTGCCCCCGGTAGCCGGCGAGCGCGGTGAGCTGTTCCCGCAGCGCGGCACGGGTGGTGTCGTCCGTGGTCAGCAGGGCGTCGGTGGAGAGCCGGCCGGCCGTGCCGCCGGTCTGGGCGGCGGCGAGTGCCGTGCACAGTGCGGCATACGCGGCCTCGGCGGGGGACGGGCCCCAGCCGGCACCGAGCGGTCGCCCCTCGGCGGTGACCTGGGCCAGCGGCCAGCCGACACCGGGGTACCGGGCCACGGTGAGCAGGGGGGCGGTACCGCCGAGCAACGACCGCAACTCGGCGCGGATGCGCCGGCCTTCGGCGTGCAGCGGGGCGTCCGCGTCGGGGACGAAGGCCTGCTGGTTTCCCGTGAGGTGACGCAGGGCGCCGTCGAGCAGCCAGTGCTCCTGGGTGAGGCCCGCCGCGGGTGTGCCGGGTGTGCCGGTGGCGCGGTCGCGCAGGGCGGCCAGGGCGGCGGCGATGGTCGCCGTCTCCTGGTGGGCGGCCCAGGCGGTGACCGTGCCCGTGCGGTCGGCCCGGTGCTCCGCCGCGCGCAGGGCGAGGGGCATCTGCGGCAGGTGCTCGCCCCGCGCGGAGGCGAACAGGCCGGTCCAGCGGGCGGTGAGGACGCCGGCGGCGTCGAGCGCGGCCTCCGGTGCGGGGAGGGGCTCGGCGGGGGCGTCGCCGAGACGGACGGCGACCGCTTCGTGCACGGGGGCGCCCGTGACGGTGACGCGGTCGGCCGTCAGATCGGGGCCGTGGACGACATGGGCCTCACCGGGCTCCGCGACACCCGTGAGGGTGTCGGTCAGGAGCTGTGCGGCGAGGGCTCCCGCGAGGGAGTGGGCGACGGGCCCGGCCGCCGGTTCGACGCCCTCGGCGTCCGCCCAGGCCCTGGCGCGGTCCCGGAAGACCTCCCAGAGGCCGGGCGCCACACCGACGGGCCCGACGAGCACCGGCCCGGGACCGAGCAGCACGGGCACGTGCAGCGTTCCGTCCTGCTCGGTCCAGGTCCGGTCACCGTCGAGGAACTCGACGACGACCCGTGGCACGCCCTCGGTTCCTCCGGGTGCCGTCACCGCCGGGTCGCCGACGGGAGTTCCAGCACCGAATCCGTGCACCGCCGGGTCGCCGGCGGGGGTTGTGGTGGTGGGCCCGTGCGCCGCCGGGTCGCCGACGGGAGTTCCAGCACCGAATCCGTGCACCGCCGGGTCGCCGGCGGGGGTCGTGGTGG
>NZ_JBWKKY010000001.1:281952-301543 GCF_056430805.1 Streptomyces sp. NPDC045955 | reverse complement strand
TGGTGGGTTCGTGCGCCGCCGGGTTGTCGGCGGGGTTTCCGACACCTGGGCCGTGTACCGCCGGGTCGCCGGCGGGAGTTGTGGTGGTGCCGTGCCGCACCGGGTCGCCGGTGGGGGGCAGGGTCTCGGGCGTGCGCGCCGCCGGGTCGCCGGCGGGGGGTGTGGTGGTGGGTTCGTGCGCCGCCGGGTTGTCGGCGGGGTTTCCGACACCTGGGCCGTGTACCGCCGGGTCGCCGGCGGGAGTTGTGGTGGTGCCGTGCCACACCGGGTCGCCGGTGGGGGTCAGAGTCTCGGGCTTGCGCACCGCCGGGTCGCCGGCGGGAGTTGTGGTGGTGGGCCCGTGCGCCGCCGGGTCGCCGGCGGGAATCAGGGGCCGGGATCCGCCCACGGACCCGCCGCCGGACAGCAGCGAGGGGTCCGCGAACATCGCGGGGTCACAGACGGGGACCAGTGGGCTCGACGCGTCGTGGGCGGCGGTCGCCGTCACGTCGGTCACGCCCGCCCGGCGCAGTCCGCGCACGGCCGGAGCGGTCGCCGTCGCGGGGCCGTGCAGTCGTACCCGGGCGCGGCGCAGGCGGGTGAACGCCGCGTACGGGTCGTCGAGGCGGGCGGTGAGACGCGCCAGCGTCCCGGCGTGGCGGGCGGCCACCTCGGCCGGCGGCTCCGGCTCGGAGAGTGCGGCCGGGTCGAGCAGCAGGCCGTTCTCGCGGAGTTTGGTGAGCAGGTGCCGTACCGCCGGCCGGGCACGCTCGGTGCCGAACCCGGCGACCAGGGCGTCCTCCGTCGTCCCCGCCCGCAGCAGGGGTACGCAGCCGTCCGCCACCGCGTACAGCAGCTCCGAGCCGCGCAGCACGAACTGTCCGCGCGTCCCGCTGAAGTAGACACCCCCCGGCACGGGCGCGTAGTGCAGCCCGGGCCGTGCCCTGAGCACCGCGGCGCGGACCGTCCCCGCCGGGCTCCTGTCCAGATCGGTCACCGTCACGGCCGGACTCCTTCCGCTTCGCCGTTGTTCACCGGGTCGTACACGAACCGCCCCCCGGCCCTGCGCCCCACTTCCAGCACCCACTCCGTCGCGTGCGTGCCGTCCGTGACGCCGGGCAGGGCCTCCTCCAGGTAGCTCGTACCGGCCCCGCGGCGCTCCAGCATCCGCGGCAGCACCCGCACCGCGAGCGCGCTGGACAGATCGACGTACTGCGGCTTCTGCTGGAGGCGCTTGGACTGGACGTCGGGGGCACCGACCGACAGAGGGCCCTCGTCCTCCGGCGCCGACTTGATGACGACCTCCTCGGGGACGCCGTACCGGGCCCGCCACGCGGTCAGCGCGAGGAGCCGCTCGTGTTCGTCGGGCCCCGCGGCCACCGCCGTGTCCAGTTCGGCGCCGCCGTACCAGCGCCGCCGCCCGATGAGGACGTCGCCGACCGCCATGCGCGGTGCAACGCGGGTCTCCTTGCCGTCCCACGGGGACGCCGCGTGCCAGGAGTTGGGCAGGCTGTTGAAGAGCCGGCCGCTGATCACCAGGCCGGAGGCGACCGACAGCGGCGGCGGGAACAGGCCGGGGTGGCCCGTGCCCAGCGGCAGCACCCGCAGCGGGGCTCCGTCGGCGTCCTCCACCCGCAGCGTGTCGGTCTCCGGGTCGTGTGCGAGGCGCAGGCCGAACCAGTCCTCGGAAGTGAGGCCGCCCGGCAGTACCGGCGTGTGCGCGTTGACGTTGAGGCGGTGCAGGCCCAGGTCCTCGGTGAGGCGGGCGCCGTCGTGGCCGTAGAAGCGCCGCAGATGATCGGCGAGGCGGGGTAGGGCGTGGCCGCCCTGGCGTCGGTCGGCCTCCAGGAAGCGCGCGTACAGCATGCCGTGGCCCGGCAGTCCGTCGTTGAGGACGAGCTGGTCGCCGGCCTGCTGGAGCAGCACGCCGTAGATCAGCGGGTCGCTGCGGAAGCGGTCGGGCAGCGACCGGGTCAGTTCGGCGACGTCCCCCGCCGTGAGCCTCAGGGTCTCCTCACCGGCCTGGGCCGTCTTCGTGAGCAGGGCGTGCACCTCCTCGGACAGCTCGCGGCGCAGCAGGTACATGTGCTCCAGGCAGCCGTCGGCCGGTCCGATCCCGGACAGCGCGGCGGCCTGCCCGGTGCCCTCGGGCCCGTATATGGCAGCCATCGCGGCGGCCCGCCGGGAGACCTCCCCGACGATGAACGCGGCGTGTTCGGCGAGCGGCACGTTCGCCCCGGCACCGAACCGCTCCACGAACGCGGCGGTCATCAGGACCCGTACGTCGTGCAGCCAGTCGAAGACCGTCAGCAGCTCCACCGCGGGGCCGAGGTCGGCCAGCGGGGCGTGCCAGTCGGCGGCCGCCACCTTCAGCGGCGGCATGACGTAGTCCTCCTCGACGGTGATGTGCGCCGGGCGGCCCACCGCCTGGCTGAACCGGCCGAGGTCCCCGCGCAGTTCCGCCAGCAGCGCGCCCCGCTCGGCGGCCGGCGCCTCGGTCACCCGGGGCAGTCCAGCCCGCACCCGGCCCGCCAACTCCCGGACACCAGGCCGCTGTTCTGGCCCGGGGAGCGTCAGCAGGTCGTCGTAGTCGCCGGCGGCGGTCTGCTCCTCGGGCCGGCCGAAGGTGCATAGCACGCCCTGGTGCAGGGCCTGCCGGACGCGCCGCTCGGCCTCCTCGGCGGGGCAGCCGGCCCGGCGGGCGACGTGCGCGACGACCGCCGGGAACCTGCGCGGCCCCATGGACAGCGCGTCGAGCAGATCGCCGACGGGCCCGTCGAGCGGCACGGCGAGGCGGTGCATGCCCTGCTCGGAGATCTTCAGGAAGTACAGCTTGCCCGTCTTGGGGTCGGGCGCCGAGGTGGGCGGCATCCCCACCCAAAGGCCCGCGAGGTCCGTGCCGTCGGCGGGCAGACCGCCGAGCACGTAGTGCAGCATGACCCGGTCCAGGCCCGGCACGGCCCGCGCGCCGGTGAAGGGCACCTCGCCGGGGCGCACGGCGTCCGGGTCGCCGGCCGGGGCCGGTTCGGCCATGCCCACCGCGGTGAACCGGGACAGCGGGCTGGTGCGCACCATCGCCCGGGTCACGTACTGGATCAGTCCGCGCTCCGACTTGCGGGTGCGGGCGGACACCTTGCCCGGGCCCTCGACCGCGGCGCGGTAGCGCTCGGCCTCCTGGTGCACCTCGGGCGCCACGAGGGCGAGGGAACGCAGCAGGTCGCCGTCGCCCAACAGGCCTGCGAGAACGGTGCGTTCGCGGTCGGCCGCAGCCGGGTAGCCCGCCGTGATCGCGGTGCGCAGCCGCTCCCGCCCGGCGTGGGCGGCCAGCCAGCGGGTCACCGAGGGGGTCGCCTCCGGGCCCTGGGGCGTCCTCTTGGGGGCTCGGCCGTTGTGGATGGCGCGGCGCAGCGCGATGAGCTCGCGGCGCTCGGTGTCCGAGCCGGCCGCGCCGATCCGCTCGTACAGCTCCTGCGAGCACACCTCGGCGACTTCCGCCAGCTCGGCTTCGGCGCGGGCGAGTTCGCCGAGCAGGCGGCGCTGCTCCGGGTCGGCGAGGCGGGCCCTGCGCAGCGGGTTGACGCGCAGGAACCACTGGGGCTCGGGGCTGGTCATCGCAGGGCTCCCGTCGGTTCCGTGGTGGTGAGGCGCTCCCGCCAGCTGCTGCCGAGCACCTCGTCCACCGTCTCGGCGAGGGCGAAGCACATGTAGTAGCGCTGCATCGGCGAGACCGTGAGCAGGGGAAGCTGCTGGTAGAAGAGGTTCGTCAGCAGGCGGTAGGCGGCGAAGAACGGGGACGGGGTACTGATCGCCCCGGAGCCGTGCACGGTCCGGTGGAAGTCGGTGTCCGGCTGCTCGCCGCGCGGCACCGCCGTCTCCGCCCCGGGCGGGCCCATCCGGCTGCGGTCGACGCCGTCGGTGACGGAGTCCAGCAGGTCCGGGGTGAGGGCGCCCGTGGCGACGGCGTGGTCCAGGACCCCGGCGCCGTAGGCGAACGCGGTGCGCCACCGGGCGGCTGCCGGGGACACCGCGCCGCTCAGCCGCTGTTCGACGACCTCGCGGATCCGGGGCGCCTCCTTGGCGAGGCGCTCCTGGAAGACCGGGCGCATGTCCTTGCGCGGAGCCGCCCAGGCGAGGAACGCCTCCACGTGCGACCGGGGCGAGAACACCCCGTAGGCCGGCCCGAGCGCATGGGTGTCGACGAGGGCGGCGAACGCCTCCGCGAGGCGGATCGTGCCGCTGGCCGGGGCCTCGGCCAGGTCCTCGATCATGGACAGCACCGGGGTCGCGAGGGCGCCGTACACCACGGTGCGCAGGGCGTCCAGACGTGATTCCCGAGAACGCAGCTCGGGGTCGCCGGGGGTGACGCGCCGCACCGCGCCGTGCTCGCGCAGCGGCAGGTACGGGGGCTCCACCGCTTCGAGCCGGCCGAACTCCCGGGCTTGCTCCAGGTACACCTCCTCGGTCAGTGCCCGGGCCGGGTCGAGGGGGCCGGCGTCGAGCCGGGCCTCGATCCCCGCCCAGTCGACGGCACCGCCGGGTGCCCCCGCTCCGACCGGGGCGAGCACGTCGACGTGCGGTCCGTGCAGCCAGCCGCGCCGCACCTGTACGCCGGGTACGCCCCGCTCGCCCAGTTCGCGGGCGACCGGGACGACGTGCCGCGCCAGCCAGGCCGGTGTCACCGGCATCCGGGTATGGAGCCGCACCCCCGTCAGGCCGGCGGAATCCGGCCTGACGGCAATGCGCTCCGGAGCGTCAACCCCCATGTCCTTTCACCTTCCGAGAAGTACCGCAATGAATTCGAGAACGTGAGTCACATCATTGGCGCCGGAAATTCGAGCCGGAAGGGAAAACGGTCCGGCGCTTACATACGTCATCGTTTCCGTGACGCCCGACCGGGCCGAATGATCGGAATGGCCTATTCCGTTTCAGGGGTGTCCGAGGGCTGGCCGAAAACCGCCAAGAAGGCGGATGGGCCGGTGTATTCTCCGCGAGTGACATCTACGTCCCCCACAACGCCCCCCACCCCTTCCGCGACGGACGCCGAGTGCCTCGCCCTCACCCGTAACCTGCGCCGCAGGGGCACCCTCGTGTTCTCCGTGTTCGCCCTGGTGTGGGCCGTCGCGGCGGCCTCCGGGACCGGTTCGGCGACGGACGTCGTCCCGTTGGGTATCGAGGTGGCGGCGCTCGTGCTCACGGCGGCGGCGATCTACCTGGGATACCGCGAGGGCGCCTCGCCCTCGCCCCGCATGGTGAGCCTGCCGGCGAACTGGGCGCGCGGCGTGGGCATCGTCAACTCCGTCGAGCTGGTGGCCATCTTCGCCGTCATCGCCGTGTCCAACGCCTCGGGTCATTCCGAGGCCGTCCCCGCGGGCATCGCCCTGGTCGTGGGACTGCACTTCTTTCCGCTCGCCCGGCTGTACGACCAGTGGCAGTACCGGTGGACGGCGGCGCTGCTGACGGCCGTCGCGGTCGTCGGCTTCGTCCTCGTCGCCGCCGGCCTGGCGAGCGAGACCGTGCGGCTCGTGGTCGGCCTGGGCAGCGCGGTGGTGCTGTGGGCCTCGGCGTACCACCTGGCCGTGCGCGGCTGACGTCCCCCACCGCCTGAACGCAAGGATGTGCCCGACCGGCCGAGGCCGGGCAGGCGCATCCTTCTGCGTTCACGCTGCCGTGCTCAAGCGGTCACGCGGGCTCAGCAGGCCGAGCAGGTGCTGGAGGACGAGGAGGAGGTGCCGATCGAGCCGCTGGAGGCGCCCATCTCCGGCAGGGCGACGCCGTCGGTGACGTCGAGCGTCTCCAGCTCGTCCGCGTCGAAGCCGTCGAACGCCTGGTCCACGTCCTGGTTCTTGATGCCGTCGGTGCTCATGTCGAATCCTTCCGGGAATCCGTGGTGAGGGTGGGTCAGCAGGCCGAGCAGGTGCTGGAGGACGAGGAGGAGGTGCCGATCGAGCCGCTGGAGGCGCCCATCTCCGGCAGGGCGACGCCGTCGGTGACGTCGAGCGTCTCCAGCTCGTCCGCGTCGAAGCCCTGGAACGCCTGGTCCACGTCCTGGTCCTTGATGTCCTTGGCGGTCATTCGCTTTCCTTCCGTCGAGTCCGGAGTTCCCTTGCCGGAAATCCCGGACATTGATTCCTGGTTTGCCTTCCGGAATTTCTTTCGTTTCCGTCGGGCTGTGACATCCATATTGCTCGGACCGTCATCCCTGCGCCAGGGTTTCCGGGCGCCGGCTGACATTTATCACGGTGCGAATGACTTTTCGTCGCCGCCCTGCTTTCCGGTGCCGTCGAGCGGAATTGCCCATTCAGGGCTGTTCACCATGTGCCATTCCCCGCCCGGGTCCGCGGGCAGCTCCGTCCCCGGGGCCGGCGTACCCAGCAGGAAGTCGCCGACCGACGACTCCCGGAGGTAGTCCAGGCCCAGCACGCGGGCGGACAGGTCGGCGTCGCCGTTGCCCAGTCCGCAGGGCGCCAGGCCCATCGCCGTGGCCACCAGGTACATCGTCTGGTAGAGCACCCCGGTGTGCCGCAGCGTCGTGGCGTACGCCATGGCCCGGTACTTCCACGCCATGCGCTGGAAGCGCGAGGTCACCGTGAAGAGCACGTCGGGGCGGACCTCGAAGCCCACCGAACGGGACGCCACACCCAGCAGCGCCCGCCGGTCGGCCTCCGCGGCGCTGACGAGGACGAGGCGGTGCGCGTACGAGTCGTAGTGGTAGACGCCCGGC
Source organism: Streptomyces sp. NPDC045955 (assembly GCF_056430805.1). Taxonomy (NCBI): domain Bacteria; kingdom Bacillati; phylum Actinomycetota; class Actinomycetes; order Kitasatosporales; family Streptomycetaceae; genus Streptomyces; species Streptomyces sp. NPDC045955. The sequence goes on along the minus strand of NZ_JBWKKY010000001.1, from coordinate 294,843 downwards.
TCCAGCCCGTCGCAGCGCAGCACCGTGACGTACAGCTCCAGTTCGTACAGCGAGCCGCCGCTCGGATAGGGCCGTGAGACGACCTCGTCCTCGCCCGGCGCGTCCGGGCCGGGCGTGCGGTGCACCCGGACCCGCTGCACCCGGTACAGGAACTCGCCCAGCTCGCGCGCCGTCAACGCCCGCTCCCCGAAGGTGCGGTGGGAGCGGCGGGACTCGACGGCGGCGGTCAGGGACGGGTCGCGGGCGTCGATGCCGGCGCGGCGCGGACGGTACAGCTCGGTGGCGGGGCCCTGCGGCGCGGGCTTCACGGCGGGCTGCGGGTCGATCTCGCCCCGGTAGGGGTAGAGGGCGCCGAAGGCCTCGTCGTAGCGCCCGGAGCGGATACGCGAGTGGAACAGCAGATCGTGGAAGTCCCACTGCCGCAGCACCGGTTCGGTGTCGGAGGCGAACGTGCCGTCGGGACCGGCGAGTTCGGCGAAGCCGAGACCCACCAGATGGGACAGGACGGCCAGGGCCTCCGCCTCGCTCAGCCCGGTGGCCTCCCCGGCGCTGCCCGCCCGGCCCGGCTGCCCCAGGGCGGCGGCGAGCTCGCGGGCGGCCCGGTCGACCAGCACGGCACGGAACTTCACCAGGGGTGACTCCAGGACGAGGACCCCCTCGCGCGAACGGCAGAACGCGAACCGCGAGAGGCGGACGCGCGCGCCGGCGGCCACGCCCGCGACCCGGTGCCGGGCGTCCCGGGCGGTCGGCTCCAGCCGGACCAGCTCCCGGCGCAGCGGCGGCTCGTCGTGCGTGAGCACGCTGTACGCCAGCAGATGCCCGGCCCGCTCCAGCAGCGCGTCGGCCCGCTCCCGCCCGGCGTCGTCGAGCCCCTCGTACAACTCCTCGCGCGGCAACGGGCCCTCGGCCAGGCGGTGCAGGACGGTGCGCAGCGGGCCGCGCACCGGGCGCAGCGCGAGGGAGGTGACGCGCCCCCGGAGCAGGACGGTGCCCGTGCTGTCGTCGAACGTCACCCGCACGTCGGTGCGCAGCGTCCGGGCGGCGCACTCGGGGGGTTTCTTCGTGGTCGCGGGAATCATCGGGCCTCCGGTACGGACTCGTGTGGATCGACTGGTATGGATCGACTCGTATGGATCGACCTGTCGAAAACCACTCTGCGGCCCGCTACACCGCCTCCTCGCTCACCGGCCGCACCGCATGACAGTCACCATTCCCTCTCGTGACCGAGGTCATGGAATGCGTGACAGATGACAGGGACGGACTTCAATCGCTCGGACATTCGGCGCCCAAAGCGCATGCTCGGAACACGAATTCCACCCGCACGCCCACCGGCAGAGAAGGAAAACCTCGTGTTCACTCGTCGACATGCGATACGTCTCGGTCTGACCACCGGCGCCGTCGGGGCGGTCGGCGCGGCGGGCGGGGTCTTCCGTACGCTCACCGCCGAGCAGCCGGCCGCGGCCGCGACCCGGGCCGCCGCGAACGCCGCCGCGCCGGTCGAACCCTTCTCCGTGCCGCTGACGATCCCACCGGTCCTGGCCCCCTACCGCCGCACCAGAACCGCCGACTTCTACCGCGTCACGATGCGCCGCTCCGGCGTGGAGATCCTGCCGGGCACCCGCACCGACGCCCTGACCTACAACGGCTCGTTCACGGGCCCCACCATCCGCGCCCGCACCGGCCGGACCACCGTCGTCCAGCAGATCAACCGACTGGACATGCCGGCCTCGGTGCACCTGCACGGCGGCAACAACCCGCTGGCGCACGACGGCGGCATGATGGACACCATCGCGCCCGGCGGCAAGCGGACGTACGTGTACGAGAACGAGCAGCCCGGCGCGACCCTGTGGACGCACGACCACGCGCACCACATGGAGTCCGAGCACGTCTACCGGGGCCTGTCGGGTCTCTACCTGCTGCGGGACCCCGCCGAGGACGCGCTGGGCCTGCCGTCCGGCGAGTACGACATCCCACTGGTCCTGCGGGACGCCCACTTCGACGGCAACGCGCAGCTGGTCTACACGATGGACGACGCGGAGAACCGCACGACCATCCTGGTCAACGGCAGGCCCTGGCCGTACCTGAAGGTCGAGGCGCGCAAGTACCGCTTCCGGCTGGTCAACTCGTGCAACCTGCGCATCTTCGTCCTGGCGCTGTCCGACGGCTCGGCCACCCAGCACCCCGTGCGGCAGATCGGCACCGACGGCGGCCTGCTCGCCGCCCCCGCCGAGACCCCCGTGCTGGTGCTGTCCCCGGGCGAACGCGCCGACTTCGTCGTGGACTTCTCGAAGTACGCCCCCGGCACCAAGCTCACCCTCGCCAACATGCTGGGCCCCGGCCCGACCGAACTGGTCGGCCAGGTCATGCGGTTCGACGTCGGTGAACGCACCGCCGACACCAGCAGGGTGCCGGACGCCCTCGCCACGCTGCCGGCCCTGGCGAAGCCGACCGTGGAGCGCAGCTTCGACCTCTCCATGGACGAGCCCAGCTCCGGCGGCCACCAGGCGTACATCAACGGCAAGACCTTCGACCCGGACCGCGTCGACACCCACGTCGAGTGGGGCAGCACCGAGGTGTGGACGGTCACCAACAAGAGCGCCACCGTGCCGCACAACTTCCATACGCACCTGGTGCAGTTCCGCATTCTCGAACGGGACGGGCAGCCGCCGTATCCGGCGGAGAGCGGCTGGAAGGACACCGTACTGCTCTTTCCCGGCCAGACGGCCAAACTCCAGCTCACCTTCGATTCGCATCGCGGTGTCTATCCGTACCACTGCCACATGATCGACCACAGTGCCATGGGAATGATGGCGCAAATGAAGATCTCTTGATTTCCGAACCGTTCTCTTGATTTCCGGAAAGGAGGACCATGACCAGCGAAGCAATTCCCCGCCCTTATGCCCGGCGCGTTCTCGCGGCACTGGGCCGGGACCCGACCCGAGTCGTCCTGCACCGGCCGGACATGACGGTAACCGCCGGCGCGCTGCGGGCGTCCGTCCTGGGCAGCGTGGCGCTGCTGCACTCCCAAAGCGTCCGTCCCGGCACCACCGTCGCCATCCTCACCGGCCCCAACCACCCGCTGATGCTCAGCGCCCGCTACGCCGTCCATCTGCTCGGCGCCACCTCCGTCTACGTCCGCTCGATGAACCCGCGCACGGACACCGAGACGTTCTCGGTCGCCACCCAGACCGGGCTGCTGCGTGACCTCGGGGTGTCGCTGCTGCTCGTGGACGAGGCGGACGAGGAGAGCGCGGCCCGCGGCCGGTGGCTGGCGCGGCGGCGGCCCGGCCTGACCGTGCGGGCGATCCCGCGCACGGCGGACGGGCACGACACCGTGCCTCCGGCCCTGTCGCCGCGCCCCGACGACCTGGCCGTCGTCGACTTCACCAGCGGCAGCACCGGCCGGCCCAAGATGGTCGCGCAGCGCTACGGCACCCGCGAGCACCTCGTCGGCCGGCTCGCCTCCGGCCTCGACCCGAGGGGGCCGGCGACGCTGCTGTCCGTCACGCCGGTCAGCCACACCACGGCGCCCATGGCCGACGCCGTGCTGTGCGCGGGCGGCACGGTCGTCCTGCACGACGAGTTCGACGCCGACGCGACCCTGACGGCGATCGCCGAACTGGGCGTGACGGACGTCTACTTGGCGGTGCCCCACCTGTACCGCCTGCTCGACCACCCGCTCGTCACCTCGTACGACCTGTCGTCCCTGCGCCGCATCACCTACAGCGGCACCCCGGCCGCGCCCGAGCGGGTCCGGCAGGCGGTCCGGGTCTTCGGCGACGTACTGATCCAGGTGTACGGCACGACGGAGGCGGGCGGCATCAGCAGCCTCACCCCGCTCGACCACCGCGAGCCGGAACTGCTGGGTTCGGCCGGGCGCCCCTTCCCCTGGGTACGCGTCGAGATCCGGGCACCGGACTCGGGCACGCCACTGGGCCGCGGCCAGACCGGCGAGATCTGGATCAACTCGCCGACGGTGTCCGCCGGTTACCTCGACGACGCGGAACTGACCGCGGCGACCTACCGGGACGGCTGGCTGCGCACCGGCGACCTCGGCCATTGGGACCGCTATGGCTATCTCCGTCTGGACGGCCGGGTCGGCGACGTCATCAAGCACGGCGGCCTCAAGCTCGACCCGGCCGCCATCGAGGCGGCCCTGCTGAAGCATCCGCAGGTGCGCCAGGCGGCCGTGTTCGGAGTGCGCGACGAGGACCTGGTGGAGCAGGTCCACGCCGCCGTCGAACTCCACTCGGGCGCCGGCCACACCTCCTGCGACCTGCGCGGCTACGTGGCAGCCACCCTCACCCCGGAACACGCCCCCCTCAGCATCTCGGTCTGGCCCGAACTCCCCCTCACCCCCACGGGCAAACCGGACCGCACACGGTTGCGTTCCGCCACGGCCCCGGTACGTCCCCGCCCCGCAACGGAACCACCCCGAGGGGACCCCCGGCCCACGGCAAGTGCTCCGGCACGACCGTCCCTGGACGGGGGCCCGGTGGCGCGGCCCTCACCGGGCGGCCAGGTGGCTCCGCGCCCCCCAGAGGACTTGGCGTGCCGGCCCTCGGCGGACGGCCCGGCACGACTGTCCCCGGCTGGGGACCCGGTGGCTCCGCGCCCGTCAGACGGCCCGGCGACCCTGCCCTCGGCGGGTGGCCCGGCACGACTGTCCCCGGCTGGGGACCCGGTGGCTCCGCGCCCGTCAGACGGCCCGGCGACCCTGGCCTCGGCGGGTGGCCCGGCACGACTGTCCCCGGCTGGGGACCCGGTGGCTCCGCGCCCGTCAGACGGCCCGGCGACCCTGCCCTCGGTGAGTGGTCCGGCGCCACCGTCCCCGGCCAGGGGCCCGGTACCTCCGCTCTCGGCCGGCAGTCCGGTGCCTGTGCGCAGTGCAGACGGTCCGGGATCCCCGCTTTCCGCAGGTGGGGGACCGGGGCCGGAGCTCGGTGAGGGGTGTGGTGCCGGGCCGCCCGGGGCCGGCGGATTCGCCGGAGCAGACGTCCGCCGGGGCACCGAGCCGCGCAGGCGTACCGATCCGCGCAACAGAAAGGGCATCCCATGACCGCGTTCGGCCACTTCGCCAGGGCACTGAGGCTGCGGCGGCTCTACCGTCACAGCACGGCCGGCCTGATGATCACCCCTCTCGACCACTCGATCAGCGACGGACCCCTCGTTCCCAAGGGCACGAGCCTCGACCACCTCGCCGGGCAGCTCGCCGCCGGCGGCGCGGACGCGGTCGTCGTGCACAAGGGCAGCGTCCGCCACATCAGCCCGGAGCGGTTCGCCGCGATGTCGCTGATCATCCACCTCAACGCGTCCACCAGCCAGGCGCTCGACCCCGACGCCAAGTACGTGGTGACGCAGGTCGAGGAGGCCCTCCGGCTCGGCGCGGACGCGGTGAGCGTCCACGTCAACGTCGGCTCCGACGACGAGCGGCAGCAGATCGGCGACCTCGGACGGATCGCCGACGCCTGCGACCGGTGGAACCTGCCGCTGCTCGCCATGGTGTACCCGCGCGGCCCCCGGGTCACCGACCCGCGCGACCCGGACCTGGTGGCGCACGCCGTCACCGTCGCCTCCGACCTGGGCGCGGACCTGGTCAAGACCGTCTTCCTCGGCTCGACCGCGGAGATGCTCGACCTGACCGCGTCCTGCCCGGTGCCCGTCCTGGTCGCGGGCGGTCCCGCGATGCCCACCGAGGAGGACGTGCTGGCCTACGTCCGGGACGCCCTGGCCGGCGGCGCCGGCGGGGTGGCGATGGGCCGCAACATCTTCCAGGCCTCCGATCCACGGCGGCTCGCCGCGAAGGTGGCCCGGCTGATCCACCACTTCCCGGAGCAGCACTTCGCCCCCCTCGCCTTCCCGGCCGACGCACATCGGGACGAGCGACTGACCCCCGATCACCTGGACGCCCCGGCCCACCTCGGCGCGCCCGGCTCCCCGCTCGACCGAGACACCCACCACCTTTCCCACGCTTCACACTCGACAGGAGGTCCGCATCATGACGGACGCGAAACTGTGCTGGCTTGACATCCGAGGCGCCGGAACCGCCACCCAGGCCGTTCTCGAAGAGGCCCTGCACCAGCGCATCGACGGCATCGTCGCCGCCGACCCGACCGCCTTCACCGGCCTGCCGCCCACCGTCCGCAAGGTCCTGCTCTTCGAGGACGGTCTCGACTCCGTCCCCGCCGACCTGGGCGGAGCGGACCTGGTGGTCGTCCCGGGCCCCCGCGAGGACCGGGCCGCGCTCCAGCAGGCCCACCCGGACGTCGAGTTCGGCCGCTACGTGGAGATCGTCGACGCCGACACCCTGGAGGACGCCTGCCTCGCGGCCCGCCTGGAGCCGTGGAGCGTGCTGGACTTCCGCGACCCCACCAAGATCCCGCTGGAGATCGTGATCGCCGCCGCCACCGGCGCTCCCGGCTCGATCATCACCACCGCGTCCAACACCGAGGAGGCCGAGATCGTCTACGGCGTCCTGGAACTGGGCTCGGACGGCGTCCTGATGCGGGCCAACACCGTCGGCGACGCCACGGCCCTGCGTACCGCCGCCACCGCCCGGGGCGGCGAGATCGACCTGGTGGAACTGACCGTCACCCGGACCACGCACATCGGCATGGGGGAGCGGGCCTGCGTCGACACCACGACCCACTTCCGCAAGGACGAGGGCATCCTCGTCGGTTCGCACTCCAAGGGCATGGTGCTGTGCGTCAGCGAGACCCACCCGCTGCCGTACATGCCGACCCGCCCGTTCCGGGTCAACGCCGGCGCGCTGCACTCGTACACCGTCTCGCAGGCCGGCCGCACGCACTACCTGAGCGAACTGCACGCCGGCAGCAAGGTGCTGGCCGTCGACGTCAAGGGCCGCACCCGGCCCGTCAGCGTCGGCCGCGTCAAGATCGAGACCCGGCCGCTGATCTCCATCGACGCGGTCGCCCCGAGCGGGCAGACGGTCAACCTGATCCTCCAGGACGACTGGCACGTCCGGGTCCTCGGCCCGAACGCGTCGGTCCTCAACTCCACGGAGCTGAAGCCGGGCGACACCATCCTCGGGCACCTGCCCACGGCGGACCGTCATGTCGGTTACCCGATCGACGAGTTCTGCCTGGAGAAGTGAGCGCGGCACCCGACCCGACACCAGACGCCGCAGCGACCGCACCAGCCCCGGGCCCCACCGGCCCGTGCCGAGCGCTCGCCCGGCCCCGCCCCGCCCCGGCACCCCACGTGCCGGGGCCGGCGCACGTCCGCCCCCGGCCGACGGCCGGGCCCGCGCACCCGTCACCCGCGCGCCACACCCGCTCACCATCGCTCCGCTACCGGTCCCGGGCTTGCTTACCGTCGTCCCGGTCCCGGGCTTGCTTACCGTCGTCCCGGTCTCGGTCCCACTCACCGTCGTCCCGGTCCCGCTTCCGCTCCCGGTCTCCGAGGCCGCAACCCCCGGCGAGCGCCGGCTCACCGTCGATCGCGTCCCGGCCCCTTCACCCGCCGGCACCGGCACGCGCTCGCCCCCTTCACCCGCCGGCACCGGCACCGGCACGCGCTCGCCCCCTCCCTCTCCCCCCGCAGGCACCGGCACCGGCACGCGCTCGCCCCCTCCCTCGCCCCCTGCTGAACCGGTCCTCACAGCAGCCCGTGTTCCCCGGCGATCCGCGCCGCGTCGAACCGGTTCCGTCCGCCCAGCTTCTTGATCGCGGCTGACGTCAGATTCCGTACCGTTCCCGCCGCCAGATACAGCTCGCCCGCGATCTCCTTCACGGTCGCCCCGCCGGCCGTCAGCCGCAGCACGTCCATCTCCCGGGTGCTCAGGGACAACTCCCCGACGGCGACGGGCCGCAGCAGCGACGGATCGACGGTCAGACAGCCGCCCGCGACACCCATGAGCGTCGTGACGAGCTGGGGCAGCCGGGCGTTCTTCGGTACGACGCCCAGGGCGCCGGCCGCCACGGCCCGGTCCACGACCGACGACGTTGCCGCCCCCACCATCAGCGCGACCCCGCATTTGGGATGTCGGCTCCGTACGTCGGTGGCGACGCGCAGCGCCTTGCCGCCCATCGTGGACTCGCCGAGCAGCAGCACCGTCGGCCGGTGCCGTTCCACGGCCGGCTGGACGGAGTCGTACGACGTGGCCAGGCCGACGACCTCCAGTCCGTCGACGCCGTTGAGCGTCTCGGCGAAGGCCTCCAGCACGAGTTGGTGATCACCTGCGAGGACTATCCGTATCGACATGCTCGACCCCCGTACGGCAGGACTAAGGCAAAGACTCAGAAAAAACAGCGGAATTGATGGTGTGTCAGGTGGGTTCAGGCGGAGGGGGCGCGCCAGGACTAGTGCAGCCGTGCCAACCGTTCCACCACCGCCTGGGCCGCCTTCTCGAGGCTGGAGCCGTCACGGCCCACGTCGACCTCGATGTGCTCGGCGCCGGCCGGCAGGGAAGCCGCGACGACACCCGACAGGACGCGGAAGAACGGGGCCAGTTCCTCGCTTCCGCTTTCGTCCGGGACGACCACGACGCCGGCGGTGACCGGCCCGAGGTCGGCGGCGATCTGATCGGTCAGCGCGGCGAAGCTCTCCGGCCGTTCCACATCGGCTTGATAAGGCAGTGCGACCAGCCCGATTCCGGCCAGTTCCTTGCACAGGAACGCCGCGTTCGTGGCGGCGTCGTCACCGCGCCCGGGGTGCCCCGCGCCGACCACCGCGACCGCGGCACCCAACGCGCACAGCTGACTGGCGACCCGCCGCCCGACGCCGGTCGTGCCGTCGACGACAAGGGCGACACAGTCGTGCAAAGGCGGTAGTACATGTGCGACTGTGTGCGACACCGGAACTCCTGACCGGGTAACGTGGCCAATATGTGAACGATCTGCGGGGGTCCTTCGCATGCCTTGCGACGCTCCTCCGTGCCGCGTCGCCGCTCGCAAGTCGGCGCGGCCGCCCGGTCCGGACATGTGGGTTCAAGGGGGAGGCGCCACGTGGACGAGGTATCGCCACTCGATCAGCAGACCCTCGCGGTGTACCGCGCGATCCTTTTCCACAAGCAACATGATCCGGACAAGCTCGCCGAGCTCCTCGACATCAGCTGCGACGAGGTGCACAACGCGCTCACGCGCCTGTCCGACCTGTCGTTGCTGGCCCCCTCGCAGAACTCACCCGGCACCCTGCGCGCGGTGAACCCGTCGCTCGGCCTGAAGGTCCTGCTCCAGCGGGAACAGGACGAACTGGCCTGGCGGCAGCAGCGCATCGAGCAGAACCGGGCCGCGCTCGCGGCGCTCGCCGCCGAGTACACGGCGTCGGCCGGGTCCGGCTCGGACGGCACGGAACAGCTCGACAACGTGGACGAGATCCGCACCCGGCTGGAGGCGCTCGCCGAGTCGTGCCAGCAGGAGTCCCTGGTCTTCCACCCCGTGGGCGGCCTGACCAAGGAGGCGATCGAGGCGTCCCGGCCGCTGAACGAGCGGGCACTGGCCCGGGGCGTCCGATTCCGGTCGATCTACCTCGACAGCGCCGTCAACGACCGGGTGACGAGAGCCCACGCGCAGTGGATGGCGGAGCACAACAGCGAGATCCGCACGTCGCCGACCCTGCCGATGCGGCTGCTCATCATCGACACGACCGCGGCCATCGTGGCCAACCTGCCCGGCCAGACGGGCCCCGCGGCCCTGATGTTCCACAGCCGGCCGGTGGTGCTCGCGATGCGGGCCCTGTTCGAGGCGTACTGGGAACACGCGAGCCCGTTCCATCAGAACTCCTCACCCGACGACGACCCACAGGGGCTCACCCCGCAGGAGCGCAAACTTCTCCAGCTCCTCGCCACCGGCCTCACCGACGAGGCGGTGGCCCGGGCGCTCGGCATCGGAGTCCGCACGGAACGCCGCATCATGGCGGAGCTCATGGAGCGCCTGGGCGCCTCCAGCCGCTTCGAGGCGGGAGTCCAGGCGGCCCGCCGCCAGTGGATCTGACAGCCGGCCGCCGTGCGGTCCGCCGGATGCGCTGAGATCACCGCTCTGCCTGCGGAAGCGGCCAGGTGAAGTCCTCGGTGCTGTCGACCGGCACCTGGTGCCAGGTGAAGTCGTCACCGCCGTGCAGCGGCCCCGGGATCCCGATGAGGTCGGTGCCGCCCAGGGGCACCGGGGTCCAGGTGAAGTCGTCGGGCGAACCGGGCAGGTGCGGCAGCGGCGGCAGCACGTCGCCGACCGAGCGGTCCGCCTGCGACACGGCCGAACCGGCCGCCTGCGTCCCCTCGGCCTGCGGAGCGGCCTGCGCCGGCACCGCCCAGGCGAGCGTGGCCAGCACGGCCGAACCGAGGACGACGGCGGCGGAACAGCGGTTGGTGATACGGATCATGGCTGGTCTCCATTCCATGCGTGAGTCAGGACCTTTGTGACGATGCATGGAGCCAGTAGTGCTTCAGCTCCCCCGGGCCGTTCCGCGTTCCCCGCGCTTCCCGGCCGCTGATAAGAGAGAACCACCCCGCCACCCCCGCTGTCCGCATCCGGCCACGCCAGGAAGCTGCCTGGCAGGGAGTTGCACGCCGGTCACCCCTCAAGGAAGGCCGGCGGAGAAGAGGCGCAGATGATGCACGAGATCGAGGACATCGAGCAGGAGAGAGGCCGGTTGCGCACCGGCGGCGGGTGAGGGGCCGGGCCCGGGGCCGGGGGCTGTCCCCACTCACGGGCGGTGGCTCGCCGGATGGGCGGCGGCATGCGCGAGAAGTGATCGTGTACCAACGGGTTTTCATGACGGGCTTCCCGCTCGCCGGGCGACCACGAAGACGGATCGCGAAGGGGGAACGGTGAAGCGTCCTACGGAGCACACTCCGGCCCGCCGCACGCTGCTGGTGGCCGGCATGGCGGCAGCAGCCAGTGCCGGAACCGTGTGGGCTACGACGGGGAAGGCCGTCGCCGACGGGTGGCAGGGACCGGTGGCGTACGGGGCGGTGGACACCGAAGTCAACCGCCTGGAGGCCGGGTTGATCGAGCTGCGGCGGGACCTCCACCGGCATCCGGAACTGCCGGGGGAGGAGCGCCGTACCGCCGACGTGGTGGCCCTGGAACTGCGAGCGGCCGGGCTGACCGTCAGCACCGGAATCGGCGGCCACGGCGTGGTCGGCGTCCTGCACGGCACGCGCCCGGGCCGGACGGTCGCGTACCGGGCCGACATGGACGCCGTGCCGCCCCAGGACATCGTCGGCGGCGGCCGGGCCGCGGCTCACCTCTGCGGGCACGACATCCACACGACGGTGGCCCTGGGCGTCGCCAAGGTCCTGGCGCGGCTGCGGCGGCACCTGGGCGGCACGGTGGTGTTCCTCTTCCAGCCCGCCGAGGAGAGCCTGTCCGGAGCCCGCGCGCTGATCGAGGCGGGCGTGCTGGAGCGCACCCGCGTCGAGGAGATCCACGCGCTGCACTGCGGGCCCTTCCCCGTCGGCCGGTTCGCCGTGACCGGAGGCTACGGGATGCCGGGCCAGGACAAGGCGGAGGTGACGCTCCAGGGCCCGGACGCACCCGAGGCCGCACGGCGTCTGGCCGCCGAGATCGGCGCGCTCGCCACGGTGACGCTCCCGCAGACGCCCGCGGACATCGAGCGGATGGTCATCGACGCCCAGACGCCCGACGGCCCGCTCGCCCGCTTCGTCGCCCTGCGGGCCTCGGCGCAGGACACGAAGGTGAGCGCGTCCTACCGCTGTTGGCCGCAGGAGCGGTACACGGAGATACGTGGGGAGATCCGCCGGCTGGCCACGGCGTACGCGGGAGCCGCCGTGAGCTTCCCCGCCGAGCCGTTCCCGGCCCTGGTCTGCCCGGAACCCGACGCCCGTGCGCTCGCCCGTCACCTGCGCCGCGCACCCGGCCGTGATCCGGTCGCCACGCTCCACTCCGCGTTCCCGCCCTTCAGCGGCGAGGACTACGCCCTCTACCTGGACCGCGTCCCCGGCACCTACACCTTCCTCGGCGTCCGGGCTCCCGGTGCCCCCATCACCACCGGCTACCCCCACTTCCCCGACTTCGCGCCGGACGAGCGGTCCATCGGCATCGGGGTACGGGCGATGGCGGGGTGGCTCGCGCAGCGGAGCCACCGTTAGGGCGTCCCGTGGGGCAGGAGCAGCACGGAGCCGGTGTGCACGGTGACGCGTATCGGTGCGAAGTCGACCGCGTCCACAGGGGACTTGCCGGTACCCGGATTGCGGGCGTAGCGCGGATGGGCACCGGCACTGATCTGCCAGCGCAGCCGGTGCCCGGCCGGGAAGCGGTAGGCGGTGGAGCTCATCCGCACGGTGACCTTCGAGGGCGCCTGCCCCACCGTCTCCAGCCGGGCCAGCCCGTCACAGACGTTGACGGAGCGCCCCTGCGCGTCCACGTCGCACAGGCGGGTGAAGACGTCGGCGTACCCGGTGTCCGTGGAGACGCTCAGTCGCGCGACGACAGGACCGAGGAGATCCAGGGGCTCGGCCAGCGGCGGCCCGGTGAACGTCAGGACGTCCTCCCGCCCCTCCAGAGCGCTGTTGTCACGGGCACCGGCCGTGCGCGACAGCAGGGGGCCGCCGATGGACGGTGTGGGGTCGGCGGGGTCGTAGCGCAGGGACGCCAAGGGGGCGGCGCCTGCGCCGTCTTCGTGCCCTGGGCCGTTCGCGGGCTCCGGGCGGGCCACGGGTCCTGGGCCGTTCGCGGGCTCCGGGCGGGCCGCGGGTCCTGGGCCGTCCGCGGACCCCGCCCCGCCTGCGGACCTCGCCCCGCCTGCGGACCCTGCCCCGTCCGCGGACCCTGCCCCGTCCGCGGACCCTGCCCCGTCCGCGGACCCTGCCCCGTCCGCGGACCTCGCCCCGTCCGCGGACCCTGCCCCGTCCGCGGACCCTGCCCCGTCCGCGGACCCTGCCCCGTCCGCGGACCTCGCCCCGCCTGCGGA
>NZ_JBWKKY010000001.1:117353-281855 GCF_056430805.1 Streptomyces sp. NPDC045955 | reverse complement strand
GGACCCTGCCCCGCCTGCGGACCCTGCCCCGCCTGCGGACCCTGCCCCGCCTGCGGACCCTGCCCCGCCTGCGGACCCTGCCCCGCCTGCGGACCCTGCCCCGCCTGCGGACCCCGCCCCGCCCGCGGACCCCGTGTCGGCTCGCCGGTCGAGATGCCCCTCAGCGGTGGGAACCCATGAGGTGGTGCATGAGGTGGTCCCGGAGGCGGTGCCGGCGCAGCCGGACGGCCAGTCGTCGAGGTCCCGCCACACGTCCTCGCCGCCGACGTGCACCCGCACCCGCGTGGGACGCAGCCCGGAGGGCTCGCCGCACAGGTGTGCCCGCAGCCAGGCCAGGCTTTCGGCGAAGACCTCGGGCCAGCCCTGCTGCATGGCGGAGGTGTGGGTCCAGGGCCCGACGAGCAGGGCGGTGTCGCATCCGGCCTGGCGCAACCGGGCGTACTGCTCGAAGGTCTGGTCGACCAGGGCGTCGTACCGTCCGGTGATCAGGCTCGTCGGGACGCGCAGCCCCTCGGCCGCCCGCGCCAGGGACGCGCCGTCCCAGTACGGGTCGCCGGCGTCCGGGTGTGCCATCACGTCGTCCAGCCACGGCACGTCGCCGAGGGCGGAGGCGTACGCCCCGCGCAGGGGCCGCGCGGTGACGATGTCGCGCATACGGCGCTGGAAGCGCAGCGTCGCCCTGGCGAACGGCGCGATCCCCCGGTGCTGGTACGTCATGCCCAGGCCGACGAGCAGGGCGTTCTCCAGCCGGAGAGCGCCGTCCGCGTAGAACAGGGCGTAGGGGTCGTGCAGACCCACCTGGACCACCATGGCCTTCAGCTCCGGCGGCGGGTCCAGGGCGAGCGCCCACTGCACGTATCCCAGGTAACTCGGGCCGATCGTCCCCAACGTCCCGTCGAACCACGGCTGCCGGCGCAGCCAGGACACCGTGGCCCGGCCGTCGGCGGCCTCGTTGCGCCACAGATCGAACACGCCGCCCGAGCCGCCGGTGCCGCGGCAGCTCTGCAGCACCACGTGGAAACCCTGCTCGGCGAAGAGCATGCCGTACATGGGGGACCAGGGCAGACCCCTGCCGTAGGGCGAACGCACCAGGAGGGTCGGGAAATCGCCGGCCGTCCGGGGGAAGTAGTGGTCCGTGAGCAGCGGACTGCCGTCGGCGCCCGGCACCACCAGCCCCGGCTCCCACCCGGCGTCGTGCCGCTTGTCCGGCAGGCCGCGCCAGATCGCCCTCATCATCCGCGAGGACAACGGCGGCTTCCCACGTCGTGATGCCATGCTTCACTCCTCATTCTCGTACGTCGTACGAGAATGGAGGATGCTTGGATGGCGGTGCACGGGACGGGAGGACGAAGACGGTGACGCGTGACGGCGGTGGGCCCGGAACCCCGGGGACCGACCCACAACAGCTGTGGCTGGCCCCCGAGCAGCCCCGCAGGGGCCGCAGGCCGGGCTTCAGCCGCGAGGCGATCACGGCGGCCGCCGTCGCCCTGGCCGACGCCGAAGGGCTCGAAGCGGTCACCATGCGGCGGGTCGCCGCACAGGTCGGAGCCGGAGCCATGTCGCTCTACAGCTACGCCTCCGACAAGGAGACGCTGCTGGAGCTGATGGTCGACCACGTCAGCGGCGAACTGCCGGCGTCGGAACCTCTCACCGGCGACTGGCGCGCCGACCTGAAGACCATCGCCCACCGCCAGCGCGACCTCATGCTCCGCCACCCGTGGCTGCCCGCCGCTCTCTCCACCCGCCGCAGCCTGGGCCCCAACACCCTGGCGTTCCTGGAACACGCGCTTGGCGCCTTGCGCCCCACCGGTCTGGACGGCGCGGCGAAGCTGGAGGTCTTCGCCCAGCTCACCGCGTTCGTCGCCGGACACGTCACCTACGAGATCACGCAGGCGGCAGCGGCCAGGTCCCCCGACCGGGCCGCGGCGGAAGCCCGCTATCTCGCCACCGTCGCCGCGGACGGCCACCACCCGGAACTCGCCGAAGCCCTCGCGTCCCCCGTCCGCGCCGTGACCCCCGACGCCACCTTCACCCGCTTCCTCAACCGCCTGATCGACGGCCTCACCACCGACTGATTCCGCTCCGCTTACCTCGGCTTCCCTCCGCTCCCGCCGCGAACTGGCCCCGGGCACGGGATCAGCTACGGGGCAGGACGAGGCGCGAGAGGACGGCGGTGGCGAACAGGAGCGCGGCGACGGCGAGCAGGCCGATGCGCATGCCCGGGAGGGAGAAACCCCCGCCGGGGCCGGCGAGCAGACTGCCGAACAGGGCGACGGACAGTGCGCCACCGGTCTGGCGAAGGGAGTTGAGCAGCCCGGACGCGGTGCCCGCGCGCTCCTGCGGGACGGCGTCCATCAGCAGCGCGGTCAGCGCGGGCACCGCCAGCGCCCCGCCGACGCTCAGCGGCAGCAGCAGGACGAGCACCAGCCACACCGGGGTGTGCGGGGCCAGCGGCAGCATGGCCAGCATCGCCCCGCCGAAGACCAACTGCCCGGCGACGATCACCGGCCGCCGCCCGATCCGCTCCGCCAGCCGCGGCGACACCAGGTTGGTCGCCGTCACCACGGCCGACATCGGGACGAACATCAGCCCGGCCGCGATCGCCGACATCCCGCGCAGCTGCTGGTAGTACAGGCCGAGCAGGAAGATCCCGCCGTAGAAGGCGGCGTTGAGGGCGAAACCGACCGCGAGCGGGACGGCCACCCGGCGGTCCCCCAGCATGCCCAGCGGGACCATGGGCTGCCGGTGCCGGGCCTCCACCACGGAGAAGGCGTACCCGGAGGCGAGCGCGAGCGCGGCGGCGGCCAGTACGGGCCCGCTGGTCCAGCCGCGGTGGCCGCCCTCGATCACCGCGAACGCCAGTCCGGCCAGGGCCAGTACGGCGGTGAGCTGACCGCCGCCGTCCAGTGCGGCTGGCCGGCGCGGGGAGCGCGGCACCCGGACCAGCAGGCCCAGGATCACCGCGCCCACCGGGAGGTTGAGCAGGAAGACCGCCCGCCAGCCGGCCGAGTCGGTGAGCAGCCCGCCCAGCACCGGGCCGGCGGCCATCGCCACCGAGCCGCCGACCGTCCACAGCGCGATGGCGCGGGCACGCGCCCGGGAGTCGTCGTAGGCCTGCCGGATCAGCGCCAGCGAGGCCGGCATCACGATCGCGGCGGCGGCACCCTGCGCCACGCGCGCCCCGACCAGCACGCCGATGCCGGGCGCGAGCGCGCAGCCGAGCGAGGCGAGGGTGAACAGGGCGACGCCCCACGCGTAGGCGCGACGGGCGCCGATGCGGTCGGCGAGGGAGCCCGCGGAGAGCATCAGGGCCGCGAACATCAGGGTGTAGGCGTCAACCACCCACTGGAGCCCGGCCATCCCGCCGCTGAGGGAGTCCCGGATCGCGGGCAGCGCGATGTTCACGGCCGAGACGTCGACGGTGATCACGGTGAACCCGAGCAGCGAAGCGACCAGTGCGACGCCGCTGCGCCGCGGCCGGGCGGGGCCCTCGGCGGGCGGCGACTCGGTTGTCCGGGCCGGGGACGGAGACGGGGCGGGGGTGGCCGGCATGGTGAACTCCTGGTGCAAGGGGACGACTCCAACAGCGAAGACCGGGCGGGCGGCCAGCCCGTTTCCGAGGCCGCGGACCGGTGTCACGCACCCCCTGGGCCCCGGCGGACGGGCCGCCCGCTCCGGCAGTTCGACTCTCCTCCCGCACATGGCCGCGCGGCAGACCGCGCTGTACCCGGGGTGCGGCGTTCCAGGCCCTGACACGGCCCCCCACGCTCCTCGACCGCCTGCGACAATGGCCGGATGGCAGCAGCGGACACGAGGGGCACGGAGCTCGGCCGATACCTGAAGGCCCGCCGGGCGCAGGTACGCCCGGAGGACGTCGGTCTCCCGGCCGGCGCGGGCCTGCGCCGCACTCCCGGACTGCGCCGTGAGGAACTGGCCGCGCTGGCCGGAGTGAGTGTCGACTACTACATCCGTCTGGAGCGCGGCCGGGAGACCAACCCTTCCCCCGCCGTGGTGGACGCCCTCGGCCGCGCCCTGCGGCTGCGGGGCGACGGTTACGAACGCCTGCACGAGCTCGCGGAGCTGGCCTCCGGCCGGCCCGCCGAGCTGCCGGCCTGCTCGGACCACACCGTCCGCGAGTCGGTCCTGCGGATGCTGGAGTCGGTGCGCCCGCTGCCCGCGTACGTGGTGAGCCGCTACAACCGCCTCCTGGCAGCGAACCCGCCCGGCCGACGGCTGATGCCCGGACTCTGGGACTGGCCCGAAAACCAGCGCAACCTGACCCGCTACCTCTTCCTGCACCCGGTCGGCCGGACGCTCTACGAGCCGTGGGAGGAAACCGTCGCCTCCTCGGTGGCACATCTGCGGGCGGTCGCCGGTGCCGACCCGGACGATCCCGAGCTGACCGCGCTCGTCGGCGAACTGATGCTGAAGTCCGCGAAGTTCGCGCAGCTCTGGGAGCGGTACGACGTCTGCGAACGTGGCGGCGGGCAGAAGTGCTTCCAGCACCCGAAGGCCGGCCCGATGACCCTGACCTACGAGGTCATGCGACTGGCCCGGACGGGTGGCCAGCGCATGGTGGTCTACCAGGCAGCCCCCGGCACCCCGGACGAAACGGCCATGCTCCGCCTGGACCCCGCGAACACCCACGCGAAGCCGCCGCCCCGGAAGCCCGCCGCCGAGCCCCGCCCCACCGCCACGCCCTCTCCGACCCACGCCTCGGCCGGCTGACACCTGCCGCTGTGCCGCCGGTGATCAAGACGGCTACGTCTGGTCGCCCCGCCCCACGGTGACGTTGACCGCCGCAGGGCCCGGTTCCGGCGCCGGTCCACCCCCGCTCTCTTTGTCATCCGTGCGCTTTCGCACCAACGGCCGCCTCCGCCCGGCGCAGGCCCGGTAGGTCAACACCGCGGCTGCGGTGGCCGGCGTGCATCGGGCGGGCGGCCGTGGAGCGCGTCCCTGGAAGACCGGCCGCTCCGCAGCTGTGCGACCGCCGGTTCACGGCGTGGACGCAAGCTCGGTCCGGATCTTGATTCTGGGACGATGCCCGCATGACTGATGAGATACGGAACGCGTATCTGGAGGCGGCCGAGAAGGCCGTGGACCTGCTGGCCACCGAGCAGGTGGCCCACCGTTGGAAGGACGAGTCCGTGCTCGCCGGGATGTCGGTGGGCGGACTGGCCGGTCACCTCGCCCGGAGCGTCCTGCAGGTCGAGTGGTTCCTCGACGGCCAGGTGCTCGGCGCGGAACCGGTGTCGCCGGTGCGGTACTACGCGCGACTCGTCGGCACGGCGAAGCCGGACTCGGCCCTGAATGTCGGGGTGCGTGCCCGTAGCGAGGAAACAGCCACAGCCGGTCCGGCTGCCGTGGCCGAGCAGGCACGGGTGGCGTGGGAGCGGCTGACGCGACGGCTGAGCACGGAGCCGGTCGATCGACGGGTGGAAGTCCTCCACCGGCCGGGAGAGGAGATGCTGCTCAACGGCTACCTGCAGACTCGTTGTGTCGAGCTGGCGGTGCACATCGAAGACCTCGCGCTCAGCGTGGGCACTGATCACCGGGCGCCCGACGCCGCCCTCGCCATAGCGGTGGACGTCCTCGTCGCAGCCGCCCGCGACCGGCACGGGGACCAGGCCGTGTTGCATGCGCTGGCCAGGCGCGAGCGCGACGTTCACCAGGCCCTGCGAGTGCTGTAGCCCGGTCCCGCCACAGGGACGTCCTGCTCGTCGTCCCTGACCTCTTGCCCCCACCGCCGTACCGCCGCGGCGTACGCGCTCCTCGCAGCGGGACTGTCGCCGTCATAGCGCTGCCCTCATTTCGCGGCTACGACCCGGACCAGCATGCAGCGAGGGACCGTGAGCGAGCCGTCCGTCCGGCATTCCGCACGGAGTTCGATACTTCGTTCAGCGATGGAAAGGTATGGCCATGCCTGCCGGGCGTCAATATCTCTGCCGAAGAAGGCCGCTTCCGCGTCGGGCGACCGGCAGGCCGCCGGCCTCGCCCGCTGCTCCGCGTTACCCAAACGTGATGGCCTGCTTCTCGCGCAACCTCTTGACCAGGGGGGACGGTGGGCGCTCATATGACCTCCGCATCACTGACCACTTGAGGGAGGTACAGCCGTGGCGCATCCGGGGCACAGCAGCACCTCCCTGGCAGGTCGCGACCAACGATTAGACGGCCCCCCTTAGACGGCACTCCTTGTTGCGGAGGCCGGGCGAGGTGAGCGCCCGTACTCCCTGCGACGCCACGCGAGTTCCAGTTCGCGTCCCGGACTCATCGCCCGCATCGTCGACTCGACGCCCGCGCCGGCCGGACGACGCCGGCGCCACGACCACATCGCCGGCTCCTCCCTGGCCCCTCCCTGCCCCCCTGATCGGCTCCTCCGGCGCCGCACACATCGTCGGCTCCCCGACCCCCGCATCCGGCCGCTCCCGGCCTCACCCCGCCCCAGACCACCCTCTGACGGCACGCGCCGCATGTTCAATATTTCGAACGTTGGTCGGTCCGCAGAACGTCGTCACGTCCACGGTTCCCGACGGAACGTCAGAAGCCGCAGCAACCGCGTCCGTTCCCCGGGCCGGCTCAACGAAGGAGATCAAGCATGCTCAGCAGAAGGAACTTCCTCACCGCGGCGGTCGGCGTGGCGGCTGCGACCGGACTCGCGGCCTGCGCCAAGGAGGACGGCAAAGCTGCCGCCTCCGCCGGCAGCGGCAGCAAGGCGATCACCCTCGGCTTCTCCCAGGTCGGCTCGGAGAGCGGCTGGCGCACCGCCAACAGCGACTCGGTGAAGTCGGCCGCGAAGGACGCGGGTTACACCCTCAAGTTCTCCGACGCCCAGCAGAAGCAGGAGAACCAGATCTCCGCGATCCGCAACTACATCGCGCAGAAGGTCGACGTCATCGCCTTCTCGCCGGTGGTCGTCACGGGTTGGGACGCGGTGCTCAAGGAGGCCAAGGCCGCGAAGATCCCGGTCGTCCTCACCGACCGCTCCGTCGAGACCTCCGACGACTCCCTGTACGTGACCCTGGTGGGCTCCGACTTCACGGACGAGGGCCGGCGCGCCGCCAAGATCCTGGAGAAGGTCCTGGAGAAGGCGGGCCACAAGGGCGCCGTGAAGATCGCCCAGCTTGAGGGCACCACCGGCGCCGCCCCCGCGATCGAGCGCGCCAAGGGCTTCAAGGAGGTCATGGAGGCGGACCACGCGGACGACTGGAAGATCGTCGTCAGTCAGACCGGTGACTTCACCCGGGCCGGCGGCAAGCAGGTCATGGCCGCCTTCCTCCAGTCCAACCCGGACATCAACGTGCTCTTCGCGCACAACGACGACATGGCCATCGGCGCCATCCAGTCCATCGAGGCGGCCGGCAAGAAGCCCGGCAAGGACATCCTCATCGTCTCCATCGACGGCGTGAAGGACGGCTTCGTCGCCATGTCCGAAGGCAAGATCAACGCCATCGTCGAGTGCAACCCACTGCTCGGCCCGCAGTTGATGGAGGTCGTCAAGAAGGTCAAGGACGGCGAGACGGTCGAACGCTGGATCAAGACCAAGGAGAGCGACTTCATGCAGGACCAGGCCAAGGACGCGCTCCCCACCCGCAAGTACTGACCGACCGTCCCCACCGGCGGGAGCCTCCCGGCCGGCATCCCCGGCCGGGAGGCTCCCCGCGGGCCTGGACCATTCACGAGGAGCGCTGCCATGGCAGAGCCGCAGCCCGTCCTGGAGATGACGGGCATAGTCAAAGAGTTTCCGGGGGTACGGGCTCTGTCGGGCGTCGACTTCCGGCTCTTCCCCGGTGAGATCCACGCCTTGATGGGCGAGAACGGTGCGGGGAAGTCCACTCTCATCAAGGTGCTGACGGGCGTCTACTCCCTGGACGGCGGCACGATCACCCTGGACGGCGAGTCCGTACGGTTCGGCAGCCCGCTGCAGGCGCAGCAGGCCGGTATCAGCACGGTCTACCAGGAGGTCAACCTCTGCCCCAACCTGTCGGTGGCGGAGAACATCTTCATCGGACGCGAACCCACCCGCGCCGGCCGCATCCAGTGGAAGCGGATGCGCAAGGAGGCGGCGGAGCTGGTCGACCGGCTCGGACTCGACATCGACGTCGCCGCGCCGCTGTCCTCGTACCCGCTGGCCGTGCAGCAACTGGTCGCGATCGTACGGTCGGTGGGCACCGGCGACCGGGACGGTGCGGGACTCGGCACCAAGGTGCTGGTCCTCGACGAGCCGACCTCCAGCCTCGACCGCGACGAGGTCCTCGAACTGTTCCGTCTGATGCGGCAGCTGAGGGACGAGGGCGTCGCGATCCTGTTCGTGTCACACTTCCTCGACCAGATCTACGAGGTCTGCGACCGGATGACCGTCCTGCGCAACGGCACTCTGGTCGGCGAGCACCTGGTCCGCGACCTCGACCAGGTCGGGCTGATCGAGCTGATGATCGGCAAGGCCCTGGACCAGCTCGAGGAACTGCACGAGCACCAGATGCACTCCGACGTCGGCGAGGCACTGGTCAAGGCCGAGGGGCTCGGCCGCACCGGCGGAATCACCCCCTTCGACCTGGAGATCAACAAGGGCGAGGTGCTCGGACTGGCCGGCCTGCTGGGATCGGGCCGCACCGAACTCGCCCGGCTGCTGTTCGGAGCCGACCAGCCCGACAGCGGCAAGGTGACCATCGGCGGCAGGCAGGTCTCGATGAGCGCCCCGAACGACGCCATCGCGGCCGGTGTGGCGTTCTGCTCGGAGAACCGAAAGAGCGAAGGCCTGGTCCCCGACCTGACGGTGCGCGAGAACATCATCCTCGCTCTCCAGGCGGCCCGCGGCTGGACCCGGCCCATCCCCGCCTCCCAGCGCGACGAACTCGTCGCCAGGTACATCAAGGCGCTGGACATCCGCCCCGCCGACCCGGAGGCCCGCGTGGGCCGGCTCAGCGGCGGCAACCAGCAGAAGGTACTGCTCGCCCGCTGGCTGATCACCCAGCCGAAGCTGCTGATCCTGGACGAGCCGACGCGCGGCATCGACATCGGCGCCAAGACGGAGATCCAGAAACTGGTGGTGTCCCTCTCCGAGGACGGCATGTCGGTGCTGTACATCGCGGCCGAACTGGAGGAGGTGCTCCGGCTCAGCCACACCATCGGAGTGCTGCGCGACCGCCGGCTGGTGGCGCGGCTGACCAACGGGCCGGAGATCACCACCAGCAAGATCCTCGAGACCATCGCGAGCGGAGAACACCAGTGACCACCACCTCCCGCTGGCGAGCACTGACGCATCACCACCTGTTCTGGCCGGTCGCGGTCCTGATCACCCTGCTGCTCGTCAACGTCCCCTTCACGCCCGACTTCTTCTCGATCAACATGACGGACGGCCACCTCTACGGCAGCCTCGTCTCGATCGTGCTGTTCGGCTCGCCGCTGATCCTGGTCGCGGTCGGCATGACCCTGGTCATCGCCACCGGCGGCATCGATCTCTCCGTCGGTGCCGTGGTCGCCATCACCGGCGCCCTGACCTGTTCGTACATCAGCGACCAGGCCGACCAGAACACCCTGTCCGCGGTGTTCCTGGCGATGGGCATCGGGCTGGTGGCCGCGGTCGTCTGCGGTCTGTGGAACGGCTTCCTGGTGGCCAGGATGGGAATCCAGCCCATCATCGCGACCCTCATCATCATGGTCGCGGGCCGAGGCGTCGCCCAACTGATCACCGACGGCCAGATCATCACCGTCAACAGCGAGCCGTACAAGCTGATCGGCGGCGGCTACTGGCTGACCCTGCCCTTCTCCATCTTCGTGGTGGCCGCGGTCGTGGCCGTCACCGTGGCGCTGACCCGCCGCACGGCGCTCGGCCTGCTGGTCGAGTCGGTCGGCGGCAACGCCGAGGCCAGCCGCCTGGTCGGCATCAGGTCCACCCGCATCAAGATCATGGTCTACATGTTCTGCGCGCTGTGCGCGGGCATCGCCGGCCTGATGATCAGCTCCAACACCTCGGCCGCGGACGGCAACAACGCCGGCCTGTGGATCGAACTCGACGCGATCCTCGCCGTGGTGATCGGCGGCACCTCGCTGCTCGGCGGCCGGTTCTCCATCGGCGGCACGGTGGTCGGCGCCCTCGTCATCCAGACCCTGACCACCACGATCTACACCATCGGCGTGCCGACCCAGACCAATCTGGTCTTCAAGGCCGCCGTCGTCATCGTCGTCTGCCTGCTGCAGTCCCCGAAGTTCCGGGCCAAGGTCTTCGGCGCGAAGGGCCCCAAGGGGCCGCGCCGGGACGCCGCCCCGGTGGAGCCCGCTCCGGCGGCCGACGCCGCCCCGAAGATGGAGGTGTCGCGATGAGCGCGACCACCCAGACCCCCAAGGCGGCTCCGCGCGGCAGCACCGCCTCCCGTGCCCGTGCCACGCGCCTGCTCGGCGACCGGCGTCTGCCCGTCCTGGTCACGGCCGCCCTGTTCATCGCCATGTACGCCGGCGGCCTCAGCCGGTACCAGAACTACGGTTTCGCCGAACCCCAGGTGTTCCTCAACCTGTTCATCGACAACGGCTATCTGCTGGTCGCCGCCATCGGTGCCACCTTCGTCATCATGTCGGGCGGCATCGACCTGTCCGTGGGCTCGCTGATCGGCTTCACCACCATGTTCACGGCGTGGCTGGTGGAACGCCAGGGACTGCCGCTGCTCCTGGTCGTCCCCCTCGCACTGGCCGTCGGCGCCTTCGGCGGTTTCCTGATGGGCTACGTCATCCACAACTTCGAGATCCAGCCCTTCATCGTCACCCTCGCCGGACTCTTTCTCTTCCGCGGACTGTGCCTGGTCATCAGCAAGGAGTCGATCTCCATCAGCGACGCCTCGGTGGGCACCCTGGCCCAGACGCGGGTGTCGCTCGGCATGGGGGAACTGTCGATCGGCGCCCTCGTGGCCCTGGTCGTCCTCGGTGTCGCCTGCTACGTGCTCCACTACACCCGCTTCGGGCGCCGTGTGTACGCCATCGGCGGCAACGAGCAGTCGGCTCTGCTCATGGGCCTTCCGCTGGGCGGCACGAAGATCGCCGTGTACACGGTGAGCGGCTTCTGCTCGGCCCTGGCCGGTCTGCTGTTCATGCTCTACATCCAGTCGGGCGACCCACTGCACGCCGTCGGCATGGAGCTCGACGCCATCGCCGCCGTGGTCATCGGCGGGACCCTGCTGACCGGCGGTTCCGGTTATGTGCTGGGCACGCTCTTCGGGGTGCTGGTGCTCGGCCTGATCAAGAGCGTCATCACGTTCGAGGGCACGCTCAGCTCCTGGTGGACGAAGATCGCCACAGGTGTGCTGCTGTGCGCCTTCATCCTGGTCCAGCGGACCATGACGGCACGCCGGAAGACCTGACGGCGGCACCCTGTGTGGCACGACCGCGATCCCTCGCCGGGGGGGTGCTCATTCGCGCCGACTGGTGCTGTTCTTACAGGTCACTGGTGCTGTTCTTACAGGTCACTGGTGCTGTTGTTACAGGTCAGCAGCCCCGGCGGGGGCGGTGCCCCCAGCGCCGACCGTGCCACCCGCGGCCAGTCGGCCGCCCCGCCGCTGACACGCGGTGCGTGGGGGCGGCGGTGCGGCACACGCACCCGGAGCGCCCCGGGCGCGCTGCGGCACACGCACCCGGAGCGCCCCGGGCGCGCTGCGGGACACGACGGGTGAGGGCAGAACGACGTGCTCTCCGTCGATGCCGACCGGGAGGGTGTCCGTGCCGGCTTCGACGACGACTTCCCCGGCGCTCAGCCGGACAAGTCCCCCGGAGCGCGGGCCGCGCACCAGCCGGGCCGCCTGAGCGGTGTTGCCGACCCGCACGCACACCACGCCGAGCAGGCCCGGGTCCAGCCGTTCCCTGCGCCCCGGATGGGCCGCGTCGACGGCACGTCCGTAGGGATTGTTGCTGACGAGGAGTGCCTGGAGTCCGTCGACGTCAGGAGAGAGGCTGGGGCGTCGGGCCGGTGAGCTGCCGCTTCGTCGGCTGAGCCAAAGGGCGTGCAGGCACCCGTCAGGGCCTGTCCGGCGGATCAGGCCGGTCGGCCCCGGCGTTGAATCGCTGTAGCTACCCGCCGGGCACGGAGCTGGGTGGAGCGGGTTGGGCCCGTCGATAAATACCTCGACATCGGTCGCGGTGATCGGGGACGCTTCGCGCGATGACCAGAATCCACGACACGCCGCCCGCGTGGGACGAGCGCACCCAGCTCACCACGTTTCTCGACTACACACGTGACACCGCCCGCGCCAAGTGCGATGGCATCTCTGCGGAGCATGCTCGCAAGGCGCTCCTGCCGGGCTCGCCGCTGATGACCGTGAGCGGAGTGATCAACCACCTGCGCTGGGTCGAGTACTACTGGTTCCAGGTGGTCTTCCTCGGCGAGGAAGACCGGGGCCCCTGGACCGAGGAGGACCCCGACCGCGAGATGCGTATCGCCGTCGACTTCCCGCTCACGCAGTTGCTCGACGAATACGCCGAACAGAGCGCCCGCTACCGCGAACTGGTTGCCGGGAATGGATTGGACGACCAGGCCAAGCGAGCCGTCCGTGACGGCCTCCACGTCGACCTGCGCTGGATCCTCCTCCACCTCACCGAGGAGACAGCCCGCCACAACGGCCACCTGGACATCCTGCGCGAGATGCTCGACGGCACGACCGGCGGCTAGTGCTGTGACCAGGAAGGGTCACCGGGTTGGTGGTCGGAGCGGTTGGAAATGGCGTGTCATCCGATCCGACTGCTGGGGGTGTGGTGGCTGAGCCTGTTCGTGTGCGCAGGCTGACCGACCAGGAAGGGCAGAAACTGCAGCAGATCGTGCGCCGGGGCAGCACCGGCTCGGTGCGTTACCGGCGCGCGATGACGCTGCTCGCTTCGGCCGGCGGCAACCGGGTGCCCGTGATCCGCCGACCCTGCAAACCTTTGGACTGCTTGAGCGTCCCCGCTTCGTACAAGAACCGTGCCACCTGAGTCAGCTCTTCGGCCACGGTCGAGTCTCCTCTCAGGCCTCGGCAAGGCGGATCGCCTACCTGATGCTGTCCAGTTCACGGCGAGCGCGAGCCGAGAACTCCCGGCTATCCAACATCACTGGCAGCCGTTCGCGCGGGGCTCGGGTCGCTGCCCCGGATTTCAGAAGATTCGGCCGGATGGCGAGCAAGGACCACAGGGAGTGGATGGTCAGGTCGACGTACCCGTAGTGGGAGCCAGCCCGTGAGCGAGGTGAGAGAGCAGCTTGTCCCCGGGCCAGGGACCGGGCTCGCGGGAAGCGATGAAGTCGTCGGACAGTTCGAGGTGGCGGCTCTCGCCCACCCCGTACGCCCAGTAGTTCAGGTTCGCGGCCTCACCGCGGTCGTCGTCGAGCAGGGGACGGTGTCGATGAAATGGCCCGACGTGTCGGACTGGTCGTCGCAGCCGAACAGGTACAGCGCCTGGCGTCGCAATAGGAACTGCTCCTCGCGGCGCGCTTGTTCGGCACGCGCTGCCGGCTGCTGAGCAGTGCGTGGGCCAGACCTGGCCGAGGTCGATCTCCACCGGGAAGGGGGGCCGCTACCTGAAGGACGCCGGTGAACACGTCTCCGTCCCGGTAGGTCCAGGTGCATGACTCAAGTGAGCCCTGGACGAGAAGGAGCACCCACGGGGATTCGCGAGTGCTCTTTCGGCCCGTGCCCCCCGGTGGGGGCGCTGAACCGCCGAGGTCGCCTCGGGGGTTCACCGGGCCACGGTGGCGAGGACATCGTGGCCCAGCCGCTGGACGACGTCCGTCGCGAGGCGGTGCCGTACCAGCTTGCCGTCCCGGGTGGAGCGCAGCAGGCCCGCGTCGCGCAGGGTCCTCAGGGCGTGGGAGACCTGGGGTTCGGTGGAGCCGAGCCGGGCGGCGAGCTCCGAGGTGGTGATGGGTTCGCCCAGCAGATGGCGGCAGAGTTCCATCCGGGCGGGCGAGGTCAGCGCCATCAGCCGGTCGTGCAGGTCCCGCAGGGTCAGCTGCCCGGCCGGAGCGGTACCGCGCGCCGCGTACTGCACCACCACGCACGACCGGTGCTCGTGCTTGACCGTCAGATGCGGCCACACCCGGGCGGACGGGACGAGGACGAGGGGGCGTGGGGCCACCTTCACCTCGTCGATCTGCAGCTTGTCCAGCCGTACCCGTTCCCCCGGACCGACCCGGGCCGCAGTCGGCAGCAACTCGGTGAGCACCTCCGCGGGCGACCGGGCCGTCAAGCGGCGACGCACCTCCCGCGCATGGTCCTCCAGAGCCGGCCGCAGCGTGCGCCAGTCCTCGGCGAAGAACGCCGTGTCGGCGGCCCGCAGCACCGCCAGCAGCCGGTCCCGAAGCTCCAGCGGCGCCGCCACCAACTGCCGCGCCAGCTCACCGCGGGCGTAGGAGCGACGCAGACAGCGGCGGGCGTAGTCCTCCGCGGCGGCGGTACCGGCGTGCAGCTCGCGGGCCGACGGCACGGGCAGGGCGTTGGTGCCGAGCACTCCGGGAGCCACCAGCTCCAGGAACTCCTCGGCCGGCAGCGCCGCGAGGGCTGTCAGCTCCTCGTCCAGACCGGCCACGGGCGGCAGCGCACGGGGGAAGAACAGCCGGCAGCGGAAACGGGCCCACAGCGGAGCGAAAACCGACAGCTCGTCGCGCAGTTCGTCCCCCGCCGCGACGGCGCGGGCCGTCCAGCCGGCGGCCTCCGGGTGGTGCTCGGGTTCGGCGAGTACATGCAGACTCGCCATCAATTCCGACAGCGCGGAGGGCCCGACCGCGAGGTCCGCGCGGCCGAGCCCCCCGAGGTCGAGGACGATGCTCACGTCGTCACCGTACGGCGGAACTCACCGGACCGGCGCGTCCGGACCGAGCGGGATGCCCAGCAGGTACCAGGCGAAGAACAGCGCCACCCACACCACCAGCATGATCATCGCGACGGGCAGGGTGAAGGAGACCAGGGTGCCGATGCCGGCCCTGCGGCGCAGGGTCTGCAGGTAGCCGACACAGAGCATGAACGAGGTGCTCATCGGGGTGATGGAGTTCGTGCAGGAGTCGGCGATGCGGTAGAGCGCCATGGTGGTGGCCGGGCTGGTGCCGAGCAGCATCAGCATCGGAACCAGCGCCGGGGCGACCAGGGTCCACAGGGCGGAGCCGGAGGTGATGAGGAGGTTCATCAGCGCGACGGCGACGATCAGCAGGCTGAACAGCACCAGCGTGGACGCGCCGAGCCCCTTGAGGAAGTCCGCGCCCTCTACCGCGACGACCGTGGCGATGTTGGTCCACTTGAACAGGGCGAGGAACTGCGACACGGCGAAGAAGAGCACCAGCAGCGGCGCGATGGAGCGCACCCCGTCCGCCATGAACTGCGGTATCGCGCGGCTCCCCCTGATCCGCCCGGTGAGCCGCCCGTACACGGCACCGACGAGCAGGAAGAAGACAGTGAGGAAGACGGCGATGGCGTTCATGAAGGTGGACTCCACGATTGCACCCCCCTCGCCACGCAGTGGCGACGAGACGGGCACCATCGCGAGCACGATCAGCGCGGCGTAGCCGAGCACGGTCAGCCCGGTCAGCTTCAGGGCCCGCCGCTCGGTGGCGTCATCGACCTCGGCGGCGACCACCTGCTGGGTCGCGGCCGCCTCCAGGTCCGCGTCGGGGGTCAGGTGGTGCTCGCGCTTGGCGAGGATCTTGTCCACGACCAGGGCGATGGTGCCGGCCAGCACGAACGCCGAGACGGTGGTGAAGTACATGTTGTCCGTCGCACGGACCACCACGTCCTTGTCGACGAGCTGCGCGGCCTCGGTGGCCACGGACGCGAACAGCGCGTCACCCGGGGCGATCAGCGGGTTGGCGTCACCGGCGGCGTTGATCGACACGAACGCGACGATCATGCCGAGCATGGGGGAGCGGCCCACGGCACGGAAGGCCACCGCGCCGAGCGGGATGAGGACCACGTACGCGGAGTCGGACAGGAACTTCCCCAGTACGCCGCCCAGCGCCACGCCCAGGACGACCGTGCGCGGGGAAAGTCCCGACAGCATGCGGCGGGCCAGCGCCTCGAACAACCCCGACCGTTCGGCGACCGCGACGCCCAGCATCACCATCAGCACGGTGCCGAGCGGGCCGAAGGTGACGAAGGACTCCTCGGCCCCGGTGACCAGGTCCCGTACGGCGTCCGCCGACAGCGCGCTGCGCACGCCCACCAGGCCGCCCGAGGACGGGTCCTCGACCTTCAACCCGGAGACGTTCAGCGCCCAGCTGGCGACGGCGACGACCCCGCACAGGATCCAGAACAGCCAGAACGGGTGCGGCAGGGCATTCCCCGCGCGCTCGACCAGGTCGAGGAGCCGGGAGCCGCGGCCCTCCTCGTCGGGCTCGCGGGTCCGCACCTCCGGGGTGCGACTGTCGGATGTGGTCATGACGGACTCCTGGGACGACGGGACGGGGGCGGAAGGGAGCGAGGAAGGGGGGAGGCGGCCCGAGGGGGTGCGCTGCACAGTAGGTCCCGTATGCGGCCCCGTCACCGTCCGGCGGAACAGTTGACCTGATGACGTCAAGTGATCGCCCTGCCCCGGCCCGCTGCCTAGCGTCACGGGAGTGACCTCGTACGACACCTCCTCCCGAGCCTGCCCGTCCGAACCCCTGCAGGGCGCCGCCCTGTGGCGCCGCACCCTGCGCATCCCCATGCGGGACGGCGTACGGCTCGCCGCCGACCTGTACTCCGCCTCACCCGAGCCGGAGTGGACCCCGCTTCCCGTGCTCCTCGAACGCACCCCGTACGGCCGGCGCGCACAACGCGGTTCGGACCAGGACCGCCACGACGCCCCGCTCCCTCGCCCCGAGGACATCGCCCGGCATTTCACCGAGGCCCGCTACCACGTCGTACGGCAGGACTGCCGGGGCCGCGGCGACTCGGAGGGCACGTTCGTGAAGTACCTCGGCGAGGGCCCGGACGGGGCGGACACGATCGTCTGGCTCAGGAAGCAGCCGTGGTGCGACGGCAGGGTCGTGATGACGGGTGTGTCCTACTCCGCCCACGCCCAGGCTGCCGCGGCCGCCGAGGGGGCGGAGGGCCTCGCCGCCATGTTCCAGGACTCGGGCGGCTTCTCCTCGGCGTACGACGCGGGGATGCGGATGGGCGGCGCCTTCGAGCTGAAGCAGGTGACCTGGGCGCTGCGGCACGCGGTGCGCAGCCCGGAGGCCGCGGCGGACCCGGTGCTGACCGAGGCGCTGCTGCGAGTGGACGTGCGGGGGTGGTTCGGCGCGATGCCGTGGCGGCCGGGCTGCACGCCGCTGCGGCATCTGTCGCCGTACGAGGACTATCTGCTGGAGCAGTGGCGGCAGGACACCTTCGGCGACTACTACCGGACCCCGGCGCTGTACGGCCGGGGCTTCTACGAGCGCTTCCCCGACGCGCCGAGCCTGCACATGGGCAGCTGGTACGACCCCTACGTCCGCTCCACCATCGAGAACTTCACCGCCCTGCGGGAGCTGAAGTCGGCGCCCTCGTACTTGGTCATGGGTCCGTGGACGCACGGACACCGCTGCGAGACGCACGCCGGGGACGTGGACTTCGGTCCGCGGGCGACCCTGGACGGCAATCTCGCCCCGTCGTACCTGGAGTTCCGCCGCCGCTGGTTCGACCGGGCGCTGGGCCGGGAGGGCGCCGATGAACTCCCGGCGGTCCAGTACTTCCTGATGGGCGGCGGCGACG
This sequence comes from Streptomyces sp. NPDC045955, assembly GCF_056430805.1. Taxonomy (NCBI): domain Bacteria; kingdom Bacillati; phylum Actinomycetota; class Actinomycetes; order Kitasatosporales; family Streptomycetaceae; genus Streptomyces; species Streptomyces sp. NPDC045955. The sequence continues at coordinate 264,186 of NZ_JBWKKY010000001.1, read as the reverse complement.
GCAGACGGGACGCGGCGGGCCGAATGCGGCACGGCGGGGTGTGGCGCACCGACACACAATGGCCACCGGCCTCGGCATCCCCCGTCGCCCTCTACCTCACCACCGAGGGCACCCTCGCCCCGGCCCCGCCCACCACGCCCGTCGCGTCGGTGACCTACGACTTCGACCCACGCCACCCGGTACCCACCATGGGCGGCCAGGTCACCTCGGGCGAGCCGGTGATGACGGGCGGCGCCTACGACCAGAACGCCCCGGACGAGCGGGTGTACGGCGCACACGAGCCGTACCTCCCCCTGGACTCCCGCCCGGACGTGATCAGCCTGAGCACGCCGCCACTCCAGCGGGACGTGGTGCTGGCCGGCCCGGTGTCGGCACGGCTCCACATCTCGACCACGGCCCCGGACACCGACTTCACCATCAAGCTGATCGACGTCCACCCGCCCAACGCCGACTATCCGCACGGCTTCGCCATGAACCTCACCGACGGCATCGTCCGCTGCCGCCTGCACCGCTCCGCCGAGAAGCCCGAGTTGCTCACCCCGGGCGAGGTGTACGAGATCGAGGCCACCGCCCCCGACACGGCGAACCTCTTCGCCGCCGGCCACCGCATCCGGCTCGACATCTCCTCCAGCAACTTCCCCCGCTTCGACGTCAACACCAACACCGGCGAGTCGGAGGCGACGGCCCGTCGCACCGCCATAGCCACGAACACCGTGCACATGGACGCGGCGCACCCCTCCCATCTGCGGGTGTGGGTGGCCGGAGGAGCGGACGCCCTCGCGCAGGCAGCCTGGGGCGGAGTTCCGGGATCTGACCCTGCTGTGCCGCTCGGAGGCACTCGGACGGTGACGTGAACGGATCGGACCCACGCTCCGTATGCTTATCCGATCGAGGTGCGTATCCGGACGAATCACTCGATCTTCATGGGGTTGTGCACACGGGTCGCGGGCGTCGCGGCCTCGGGGGAATGTGAGGCGACCATGGTGGTGGCGAGTAACACGGTCCGCGGAGGCGCCATGCTTCCGGTGAACGCGGCGCGCTGGGCGATGTGGACCTTCGTCCTCGTCAACGCGGTGATCGTCGAGACGCTGTTCCTCAGCGCCGGTTCGGGCAAGAACGACGTACTCACGGTCGCCAAGTTCTTCGGACTGCACGCGGCCGTGCTGATGCTGTTCCAACTCCTGCTGGTGGCCCGGCTGCCCTGGCTGGACCGCCGCATCGGGATGGACCGGCTCACGGTGTGGCACCGCTGGCTCGGCTTCACCCTGCTCTGGACGATCCTCGCCCACGCCACGCTGGTGGTGCTCGGCTACGCTACTCTCGACGACACGACCATGGCGAAGACGTTCGTCGCACTGAGTGGGGTACCGGCCTCCCTGCTGGGCATGTGGGCTGCGGCCACCGTCCTCGTGGTCGCCGTGATCTCCACCCGGCCCTTGCGCCGACGACTGCGCTACGAGGTCTGGCACGGCCTGCACCTGCTGCTCTACATCGCCCTGGGCCTGTCGTTCGTCCACCAGCTGCTGGAGACCACGACGTTCACGTCCTCCGCCTTCGCCACCGCCTACTGGTGGATCCTCTGGCTGTTCGCCTTCGGCGCCCTGCTGACCGGGCGGGTCGTCATGCCGCTGTGGCGCAACGCCTACCACCGGTTCACCGTCGCCGCAGTGGTGCCGGAGTCGGACAACGTGGTCTCCGTCTACGTCACCGGCCGGCACCTCGACAAACTCCCGGCCCGCGCCGGCCAGTTCTGCATCTGGCGGTTCCCCGGACACAACCACTGGTGGTCGGCCAACCCCTTCTCCCTGTCGGCGGCACCGGGCGGACAGGGCCTGCGCCTCACGGCGAAGGCGGTGGGCAGCACCAGCGCAGGCCTGCGGAACGTCCCCGTCGGCAGCCGCGCCTTCGTCGAGGGACCGTACGGGGCGTTCACCTCGCTGCACCGCAGCCGCCCCGGCACCCTTCTGATCGCCGGCGGCGTGGGGATCACACCCGTGCGGGCCATGCTGGAGGAGGCGACCGGTGACGTCGTCGTGCTGTACCGGGTACGCAGCGAGGCCGACGCGGTGCTGCTGAACGAGGTACGGCACCTGGTCGCGCTCCGGGGCGGCCGGCTGCACCTGCTCACCGGCAGAACCGACGAGTGCGGCACCCCGCCGTTCGGTCCGGACAGCCTGCACCGCCTGGTCCCGGACATCACCGAACGCGACGTGTACGTCTGCGGCCCGCCCGCTATGACCAGGGCGGTGCTCGCGGGCCTGCGAGACCTGCGGGTCCCCGCGCGACAGGTGCACGCCGAGAAGTTCGGCCTGGCCTGATCGGAAAGGGGCCCGACGTCCGCAAGCGGTCGACCAGCTTCTCGCACCGGCGTCGGGCCAGCTCGTCCTTCGCGGGCATCTCGCATAGCTCCCACCTCTGCCCGCAGCCCCCTTTGTGCCATATGTGTGCCGGGAGGACATCTGACCAGGCGTTTCTCGGTGCCCGTCAGGAGTTCGATCCATCCCCGGCACGGTGGGGCCTTCCTGCGTGCACTGGGGTTACGAGCAACCGCCGACATCCGCGGCTGTTCGTAGCCGTTGATGTCGGCGTTGGATGTCATTCAGATCATTCAGATCATTCAGAGAGCACCAGGAGGATCAGTTGTAGGGGCATCATGACGAACGCGAGCGACAGCAGCAGTCCGCCGGCCAGCGTCACGCCCGCTGTGCGCCACAGCAGGGTCGAGGCTGTCAGTGAGCAGACGGCCCTGTCGGGCTGCTGACGGTCGTAGACGACTTCGATGCGTCTCGGGTCGCCGCCGATGCGTCTGGCCGCGTAGTCGGGCTCGATCTCGTGCGTCCCGCCCTCCAGATCGGTGTACCGGAAGAACGTCCGCTTGCCCTCTCGCCGGGCGAATGCCGCGACGACCGTGACACCCCGCCTGCGCACGGTCCACCGCTTCCACGCCCACCGGAGCGAGGGCACCACGATCAGCAGACCGAAGAGGGCGGGTACCGCCCCGAGCAGCCACCACGCCACCTGCTGCGGTTCGCCGGCCCAGGCCAGCAGGGCGAGTCCGCCGGCGTATACGAGAAGGAGAACGATCCCCGCGGCGCGTTCACGGCGGGTCAGGCCCTTCTTCCGGCCGGATGTGCTGACCGGCTGCTCCTCGACCAGGGCCGCCCCGCCCTGCGCCGGACCGCTTCTTGACCGTGCCCCGTTGGCCACCTCAACGAGCCGGCCCGCTTGGGCGGCGTCGCGGCCTTCCAGGGTGAACACGGGCCCCGGAGCGCCGTCCACGCCCCACAGCGCGATCTCGACCGAGCGTCGCCCCCGGCCCACGGCCCGTGCCTCCTCCACGGCCTCGACCGGTATCCGCCGCCGCAGCCCCTTCTGCTCCAACACTACGGCCCGGCCCTCCAGCCACATGGTCTCGCCGTACCCGCGCAGCGTGATCGACGGCAGTGGCGACAACGGCGGTGACGGCTCATGCCGACGGGACATCAGGACCTCTTTCTTTGGATCCGGAGGGGGTGGCACGAGAACTCAAAAGCATCCCACGTATCCGCCGCCCCCAGGGAGCGTCCGTTACCGTGAACCGGCTGGCGGACACTGTTTGCCTCGCCGAGATCCAGGCTTCCTTGCAGGAGCTGCCGCCCCTACGGAAGGTCCGCACACCGCTTCAACTGACGGGTACGGCGGCCATGGGGGGCCGGGAATTGAGGGTCCCCGGATTCGCCTCGGTTCCAGTCGCACCGGCGCACCGCCACCTCCCTTGGCGACGGGACCGCTTCGTCCCGAAGCAACTGGAGTGGGGGTGCTGTCTTGGGCTGGTGTGGCTCTCACCTGTGCTGATGTTCCGCAGGCGTTCGCGATTGTTCGCCGGTGTTCGTGGGCGCTGTCACGCAGTTAGACACTCAGGGGTGCCGCTCAGGCCAGGGACGGCCTTGCCCCGTGGCGTTCGTAAAGCCGTCGTACCTGCTTGATCCAGAAGCTGTCCTTCTCGTCCTTCGACGCACTCATGGGGAGGAGTTGAAGCTCCTTGGCGAGCTGGTAGAAGCCGGGGCCGGCATCGTTGGCGGTCAGGTAGTTAACGAGAGCCGACAGCATCAGCGGGGGATCAGAGGGCGCGATCTGCTGGTCTCGTTCCACGATCAGACCGAGCAGATGTCCCATAGCTGCTCGCTCGTCGGCACGGTCAAAGTCGAAGAGCCGATAGCCAGTTCGCCTGGCCAAGGTGACGTTGAGCTCGGTGTATGAAGTGAGCTTGCCCAACTTCGCTCGCTCAACGAGGAACTCGCGCCCTGAGTCCACAAGGCAGTCCCACTCGCTGTCCTCCCGGCCATATGCAGACATCCCGCCCCCTATGTGTCGTACCGGTCCGCTCGCGTAGGTGCCTGACCTCGTAATCGCGCCCGGCGTCGGAGTCCTCCAGGGTCTCGGCCCATAGGCGTTCGAAGGGCTGGCGATGCATCTGTGAAGAGATTGCGCCGCTCCAATCGCGCCAAGTGTCGTCGGAAACCCGGCCTTGAGCACGCAGATCTGCCTCATCCTCGCTCAGGCGAAAGTACAGCCGGATTGCCGTCTCCTCTTGCGGCGTGAGCGTGTGTCCGTCCATCCCACGAAGGGTGGTAGTCGACAGTCTGTCCAGCAACGACCAGTAGCGCGCCACGTAGACGTCTTCGACCTGGCGAACTCGCTGTGTCCGTACCTGCCAGACGGTGATGCCCCACGCAAGCGCCGCAGGGACCAGTGCGATTGTCAGTGAAAGCCACTCCATGATCGGGAATTGTGGAGCTTGTAGGCTGGCCCGACGCTGCCGTTATGGGACTGGGGCTCAGCCGATACCTTGCCCTGCCCTCCCCAGCCCGCGCGTGAGGTGGCATCGACCAACACGCTTTCCAACTGTGTTGGTGGCCTGCTGGGGCCTGTCCAGGGCCGTTCGCCCGCGTTCATGGCCGGTTGGTCGGAGGAGTGGGCCGGGGCTCGGATCCTCCCCTGAACGGCCATGAACGGGGCTGAATGAGACGGAAAGTGAGACGGTTCCGCTGGGCCAGGCGTTTAGCTCTTCCCTGGTATGGCTCAGCCTGCCCGTGCCTCATCCGCCAGCGAGGCGAGGTCGGCGGTGTCTTCGGACGGTGGTGCCTCGACGGTCACCGGCTGGTTGATGTCGAGGAAGGTGATGGTCAAGTCGAGGGGAGCACCGTCGATGAATTCGAGCGGCTTGCCGTCGGTGCCGCCCCGTGTGGCGCGTGTGTCGCCCCGCATGCGGAACTGCTTGGCGTGGTTGTCGTCCCCGATCCACAGATCCATGGTGAGCGTGTCGTCGACGCGCAGCATCATGAACTGATCAAGGTTGTCGATCTGGCGCTCCCGAGCCGCCTTGTTCGCTGCAGTGTCACGGGCGGCACTGATGCCGCGACCGGTGACCGTTCCTCTGTAGTGAGTGGTCCGGGTGCCGTCGATCGTCTCCGTCCCGATCCTCCGCACGTCCTTGGCGGCGGTCAGGATCGTGGACTGCATGGCTGGGTTACCTTCGATCTGAGTCGGCAGTACCCGGTAGGACTTGTTGTCCATCGCGCCGCGTCCCCATACAGCCGGGTCGGCGCTGAACCAGCTCTTGCCGTCCAGCTTCTCGGAGTCGATCCCGCTCCCGCGGACATACATCACCTCGTCGACGAACCGGATCTCCAGCCGGCCGTCTCTGCCCTGGTCGGTCGCGTTCATCCTCATCTTCATGACCGCCGGTTCCGTGTGCATGGATGCTTCGGCCTCCAGCCGGCCCTTCTCCGGCACGGTCCCGGTGACGCGGTAGTGGAGCGACCTGATGCGCTCGGAGTTCGCCGCCGCCTTTGCCACGGCCGTAGCGGGCGTCACCCTGGGCGAGCCCTCCGCGGAGTCACTCGCCGAGCCCCCTCCGCAGGCAACCGTTCCCCAAATGAGCAGCACAGAGGCGAACGTCGCGCTCGTCACTCTGCGCGGTACGCAACCATGCGATGAAATCGTCACAATTCCCCCCGGAATAAAGGTGGCTGGCTGACTCATTACCAAGGCGGTGAGCGTATCCCGGCGTGTGTCCTGTGACCTGCTGGGTTCTGATGAGCAATGCGCGACGGACCGCACACGCCTGCCCAGACGAGACGCTGCGACCCGAAGCGGCAGCATCACCACGGACGTCTACACCCATGTCGTCCAGGACACGCAGCGCGAAGCCATGAGCCACATGGACCGCCTGCTCAGGAGGCGCCCCGGTCGTCAGTGACCAGGCTCGTTGATGTCAGCCGTAGATGTCAGAAGGGCTCGCACCTACGAAAGTCGTAGGTGCGAGCCCTTCTGACCTGGTGCCCCCGGCAGGATTCGAACCTGCGACACCCGCTTTAGGAGAGCGGTGCTCTATCCCCTGAGCTACGAAGGCGGGCCTTGCGAAACCGTAGCTGAATACTCTGAGTGACTATTCGCCCCGATCGCGACAAGGGTGGGGACGCCACCGAGGTGGCAGCCCCTGACAGGGTAGCGGATCGGGGTGGGGCGGTGGGCTGGGGCCGTAGGTGCGTCCGCGCCGGAGCGAGGGAGGGTCTGCGCCGACCGCTGGACACCGCCCAGGGGCCGGTGCGGCGCACCATGCTCGCGGCGGCGGTCCGGGTACGACTTCCCCGGCCGGGCTTCGGGTTCGAGCTGTTGTTGATCGGCGAGTGGCACGAACGAGCCAAGGCACCGACGGCCCTGTGGCTCGCGGCCCCGCGACGGCATGTGTGGGCGCTTCGGGCCTCGCCTGATCCCTGCACACCCGAGCCCTACGCACCCGACCCTGATGCGCCCAACCCCCATGCGCCCAACCCCCGTGCGCCCAACCCCCGTGCGCCCAACCCCTCCGCACCCAACCCCTCCGCACCCAACCCCAACCCACCCGCCCCTTCTGCACCCTGACTGCCCGCATCCCCCACGCCCTCCCGAGACCGCACCCCCTGCTGCAGCGTGCGCCGGGTGTGGTGCAGTGGAGGGCAAGGTGGATCTCCAGGGCCCGTTCGGGATCCTGCCAGTCGTGGCCGAGGCGATGGTGACGCCGGTGCTGGCGGACGCGGTGGCGGAGAAGGTCGGCGGAGACAACGTCGAGGAGAGCCGCCGCAATGTCCGGTCCTCCCTCGGCCACCTGGCGATCCGGTGAGCGGGATGGAACACCCGTAGCTCCCCCCGGGGCGGGGGTCAGGTCAGCGGCACATGGGTGAAGCGGCCGGCGGTGTGGAGGTCCGCCTCGATGCGGGCGGCTGTCGACGTGAGTTCGGGGAGGAGGTCCGTCACGCACTCGCGCAGGGTGTGGCGGCTGGCGTGCATCGCCGTGTTCAGGGCGGCCACCACCCGTCCGGAGCGGTCGCGGAGCGGGACCGCGAGGGAGCGGAGGCCCTCTTCCAGTTCCTCGTCGACCAAGGCGTAGCCCTGGGAGCGGATCGAGGTCAGGTCAAGGCCTTCGTGATCCGTGGCTGTGTCCGCCAGCAGGACTCGGCCCGGGGCCGTCGCGTGCGCCGGCCGGCGCGTGCCCACCGTGATGTTCACGCTCATCACACGGCCCGTCGCCACCCTGGCCGTGTACTGGATCTCCTCGCCCGGGTCCGAGAGCACCGCCAGCGCCGTCGACTCGTGGATGCGGGACGTCAGGTCGGACAGGTGGGGCTGGGCGATCTCGGGCAGGGACGTGCGGGAGAGGGGCGGGAAGCCCAGGGAGAGGACCCGGGGGGTGAGGGTGAAGGCGCGGGGGTTCGGGGTCGTCACCAGGCCCAGGTGTTCGTAGGTGATCAGGGCTCGGCGGGCCGTCGCCCGGGCCAGGCCCGTCGCCTGGGCCACCTCCGTGAGGGTCAGTTCCGGCCTGCCCTCGCCGAAGGCCGTCAGGACCGTCAGGCCGCGGGCCAGGGATTCGATGAAGTCGCGGCCCAGCTGCTGCTTGGACGCGCCCGTCCAGAGCGCCAGGTCCGAGGGCGGCGGGCCGGGCTCCGGGGGCGGCGTGCGGCGCAGTTCGCGTTCCATCTCCGTCACCGCCGTCCGCAGCCTCGGCAGCAGGGTCGTGCGCAGGTCGTCCGCCGTGTGCCGACTCGTGTGGCTGACCACGCTCGCGACGCACGCGATTTTCCGGCTGTCGCCCGTGTGCGCGGACCGGACCGGGACCGAGACCGCCACCAGGCCCGGTTCGATCAGCTGGTCGTCGAGGGCCCAGCCGTTCGCGGCCGCGGCTTCCGTACGGCTGACGAAGGCCGCGTCGCTGCGCTGGTCCGCTCCGTGCTTACGCGGCGGTACGGCCGTGAAGGACAGGTCCCTCGGGTCCGACGCCCTGCGGTCCCGCCAGCGCTGCCAGTCGGTGTCCGTCCACTGCGTCGCGAACAGCGGGCCCGGTGCGGTGCGTTCGGCGGGGAGCAGGTCGCCGATGCGGAAGCTCAAGGACATCGCGCGGCGGCGGGTCGCCTGGTGGATGAAGCGGATGCCGTCGCGGTCGGCGACCGCCAGGGACACCGACTCGTCCAGTTCGTCGGCCAGGGCGTCCGCTCGGGCGGACAGGAGCGCGGGGAGGCGCAGGGCGGAGAGGTAGGCGTTGCCCAGTTCCATCAGGCGGGGGGCCAGGTGCACGTCCCTGCCGTCCACGCGGACGTAGTCCATGCGGGCGAGCGTGGCCGTGATGCGGTCGATCGTGGAGCGGGCGAGGCCGGTGGCGCGTTCCAGGGCGCTGAGGCTCAGCGTGCCGTCCGCCTCGGTCAGTTCCCGCAGGACCGCGATGCCGCGGATCAGCGGTGTGACCGCCTCGGTGGGCGCCCCGGCCCCGGCAGCCGGTGCGGCTGCCGCCCCCGTCACGGCCCCGGCAGACGGTGTGGCAGCCGCCCCCGTCACCTCGGCCCGTGGGGCCGCCGCCTCGTGGGCGTCGTTCGTGGGCTTCGCTGGCATCGGCTCTCCGGTACGGCGGTCGCGGCAGGCCTACCGTAATCCGGAATTCGTCCGACTACTGGGCGCTGATCGACCCCAGCCGACCGCTACCCCCTGCTACCTCGGCTCCCGCCGACCACTATCCCCTGCTACCTGCCATTATTGGCTCCCGCCGACCAGTATCCCCTGCTACCTGCCATTATTGGCTCGCGCCGACCGCTATCCCCTGCTACCCGCCATTATCGGCTCCCGCCGACCGCTACCTCCTGCTACCTGCCACCATCGGCTCCCGCGTCACCCGCACCCGGTAGTCCCCCTTCCGGTCCGCTCCCACCACCCTGATCACGATCCCCCTGCGCGGATCGCGGAACGTCTCCCCGCGCGCGAACGGCGCATCGGACAGTTCCGCGTGGACGTTCGGCACGCGGGTGCAGCCGCCGCTGTCGCGGCGGGAGTCCTGGACGGTGACCGGGCCCATGCCCGTGTCCACCGCGGCGTCGATCCTGTAGATCAGGACGCCTTGGCGGCAGACCGCCTCGTCGTTGCCGGCGCGGGTGCGCAGTTCGAGGGCGTAGCCCGTCCCGCTGTCCAGGGGGACGACGACCAGCTTGGAGCCGCCCCTGCGGGCCAGCGGCGTCAGGGTGTACTCCGTGGTGCCGGGGGCCGACACGCAGTGCACCTGCGCGGCGTCCAGCCAGCCCAGTTTCCACTTGTGCCAGCCGAGGAGGTCGTTGTTGGCGCCCCAGTCCTCGCTCATGATGTCCCAGTGACCGACCGCGCTGCCGCCCTCCGCGGTGTACAGGTCGGGCAGGCCGAAGACGTGGCCGTTCTCGTGGGGGAGGACGCGGTAGCCGGTGCGGTCGTAGGAGCCGGAGCCGTCGTCCTGGCGGGAGTAGACGAACGAGGCGTTGGCCACGGGTATGCCGTCGGCTTTCGGGGCCTCGGGGTTGCCGGCGAAGGTGACCGAGAGGACGGTGTCGAGGGCGGAGGGGCCCGCGTTGGGGGTGACCAGCACGTTCAGCAGGTCGTACTGGCGGAAGTCCACCTGGGGGTCGGCCGCGGCCACGAGGTCCTGGACCAGCGCGCGGTAGCCGGGGTCGAAGGGGGCGCCGCGGTCTATGCCGTACTCGCGGAAGGACTTCGGCATGCGCAGCCACTCCCGGATCGGGACTGCGGGGCGGTAGTCGAGGCGGCCGTAGGAACTGGTGCGGAACCAGTGGCGGGTCTGCGGGAAGAACTCCCGGTAGCGGTCCAGGGCGTTGCCCTCGCCGGGTGCGTCGGAGAAGTCGATCATCAGTGTGAGGGCGCGGACGGTGCCGGTGGAGCGGGCGTAGCCGTCGGTGGTGGGGATGCCCTCGGACATCTGCACCTTGCGGGCGCTGCGGATCAGGCAGGGGCCGTGCGCGGAGCTGCGGGACAGGACGACCGGACCGGCTCCGGCCGTGGTGGTGCCCGGGGCGAGGTGGCCCGTGCCGGCCGAGGTGCTGACCGTGAAGGTCAGGGCGGTCACGCAGGTGAGAGCGGCCAGACGCCGCCGGGGTATCCGGCGGCCGGGCGGCCCCGGGCCGTCCGGCCGGGGGCGCCGGTGCTGTGGCTGCATGCCAGGGACCAGCAAGGGACCTCCCGCGCCACGGCAGCCTCCCGGTCTCCGGCTGCACCCATGCGATCACCCTGCGTCGAGGGGTGTGGGGGGCGCGCGTTGGAGGAGACCGATCGTGGGTTTCCTGCCGGTAGCGGTCCCGGCGGCCTGCCGGTAACGGCCCCGCCGGCACCGTGAGCCAGGTCACAAACAAAAAGCCCGGGTGCGGGAAATACCGGGGACCCAGTCCCCGTTTAGCCAAGTGTCCGAGTGAAACGGGGAGCCTCTCCCCGGATCGCCTGACCGCACACCAAGACCGCACCACCCACCCAGGAGTACGCCGTGCAGACCGCCACCCCCACACAGCGCAAGGCGCCCCGGCCCCGTGCCGACGCCCTGCGCAACCGGGAGCGGATCGTCACCGCCGCCCGGGAGATGTTCGTCGAGCACGGCCCCGAGGTGCCGCTCGACGAGATCGCCCGCCGGGCCGGCGTCGGCAACGCCACGGTGTACCGCAACTTCCCGGACCGCGACGCGCTCGTGCGCGAGGTCGTCTGCTCCGTATTGGACCGTACGGTCGCGGCGGCCGAGCGCGCGCTCTCGGGGACCGGGGACGCGTTCGAGGCCCTGGAGCGCTTTGTGCACACCTCCGCCGACGAGCGGATCAGCGCGCTGTGCCCGATGGTCTCCAGCACGTTCGACAAGAACCACCCGGATCTCGAAGCGGCGCGCGAGCGCGTGGAGCGGATCCTCGAGATGGTCATGAACCGCGCCAAGGCGGCCGGCCAGCTCCGCCCCGACGTCGGCGTCGGTGACCTGATGGTCGCCGTGGCCCAGCTCAGCCGGCCCCCGGCCGGTACGGCGTGCCTCAGCGCCGACGCCTTCGTACACCGTCATCTTCAGCTGTTCCTGGACGGACTGCGGGCCCCGGCCCGTTCCGTCCTGCCGGGCACGACAGTGACCATGGAGGACCTCCGCCAAGCCTGACCAGCCGGACCGATTGGTTCCGGGCGCCACCCCAGTCACCACACGCAGAACTCACGACCAACGCCGGTCGTCGAGTCGTCCCTCAACGACACCCTTTTTCTTCCGGTTTTTCCATTTTTTCCGTCATCTTGTCCCGAAGTGGGTATCCCCATGTCTGAAACAGCCTCAAAGGCACTCGGCGCTCCGGCGGCCTCGCCGGACGCCGGCCGCTGGAAAGCGCTCGTCTTCATCGCGCTGGCCCAGCTGATGGTCGTCCTGGACGCCACCATCGTGAACATCGCCCTGCCCTCCGCCCAGCAGGACCTGGGCATCTCCGACGGCAACCGGCAGTGGGTCGTCACGGCCTACGCGCTCGCCTTCGGCGGTCTGCTGCTGTTCGGCGGCCGGATAGCCGACCTGTGGGGCCGCAAGAAGGCCTTCGTCGTGGGCCTGGGCGGCTTCGCCGTGGCCTCCGCGCTCGGCGGCGCGGCCACCAACGAGGCGATGATGTTCGGCGCCCGCGCCCTCCAGGGCGTCTTCGGCGCCCTGCTCGCGCCCGCCGCGCTCTCCCTGCTCGCCGTGATGTTCACCGATGCCAAGGAGCGCGCCAAGGCGTTCGGCATCTACGGCGCGATCGCCGGTGGCGGCGGCGCCGTCGGCCTGATTCTGGGCGGCTTCCTCACCGAGTACCTGGACTGGCGCTGGACGTTCTTCGTGAACATCCCGTTCGCCATCGTCGCCGCGGCCGGTGCGTACTTCGTCATCCGTGAGCCGGAGGGCGGCCGCAACCGCTCCCCGCTCGACATCCCGGGCGTCGTCCTGTCCACCCTCGGCCTCGTCGCTCTCGTCTACGGCTTCACCCGCGCCGAGTCCGAGGGCTGGAGCGACTCCGTCACCATCGGCATGTTCGTGGCGTCCGTCGTCCTGCTCGCGACCTTCGTGATCGTCGAGTCCAGGGTGAAGGCCCCGCTGCTGCCGCTGCGCGTGATCACCGAGCGCAACCGCGGGGGCATCTACCTCTCCCTCGGTCTCGCGATCATCGCGATGTTCGGCCTGTTCCTCTTCCTGACCTACTACCTCCAGATCGTGAAGGGGTACTCGCCGGTCAAGACGGGCTTCGCGTTCCTGCCGATGATCGCGGGCATGATCACGGGCTCCACGCAGATCGGCACCCGTCTGATGACCCGGGTCGCCCCGCGCCTGCTGATGGGCCCCGGCTTCCTGGTCGCCGCGCTCGGCATGCTGCTGCTGACCCGGCTGGAGATCGGCTCCTCGTACGCGGCCCTGCTGCTGCCGGCGATGCTGCTGCTCGGCCTGGGCATGGGTACGGCGTTCATGCCGGCCATGTCGCTGTCCACGCAGGGTGTGGAGCCGCGGGACGCCGGTGTCGCCTCCGCGATGGTCAACACCTCGCAGCAGGTGGGCGGCGCGATCGGCACGGCGCTGCTGAACACGATCGCCGCCTCGGCCACCACGTCGTACATCGCGGACCACATCGCCGGGGCCGGCAGCCGGTCCCAGCAGCAGCTGGTCCAGCTGGAGGGCATGGTCGAGGGCTACACGAGCGCCATCTGGTTCGCCGTCGGCATCCTGGTCGTGGCCGCCGCGATCGCCCTGACCTTCGTCAACGCGGGCCGTCCCGGCAGCGCCACCGTGACCGGTTCCGGTTCCGGTTCCGGTTCCGGAGAGGGCGTGGCGGACGAGGTGCAGGTGCCGGTCGTCGCCCACTGACGGCCGTACCGGGAAAACCCCTTCGGGCCCTTCCGTAGGTACGGGGAAGGGGACGCCTCGTACCTACGGATTCCAGGACCTGCCCCGGCTCAGCGGAGCCAGGGCAGGTCCGCACCGGCTTCGGCCGGCTGAAGTCCCTCGGCGATGATCCGCATGATCTCGCCGAGGGACTTCTGCTGTTCCGGGGTGAGCCGGTCGAAGACCGCCTGCCGTACGGCCTCCACATGCCCCGGCGCGGTCCGCCGCAGCACCTCGTAGCCCTCGTCCGTCAGCACGGCGAACTGGCCCCGTTTGTCGTCGGGGCAGTCCTCGCGGCGTACCCAGCCGTTCTTCTCCAGGCGCGCGATGGCGTGCGAGAGGCGGGAGCGGGTGATCTTCGCCAGCATGGCGAGCTCCGTCATCCGCAGCCGCCGCCGCGGCGCCTCGGCGAGCTTGACCAGAAGGCCGTAATAGACGTGCGGCATGCCCGCGTCGCGCTGGAGCTGACGGTCGAGGTGGTCGTCGAGGAGGGTGACGCCCTCCATGAACGATCGCCATACCAGTTGTTCGTCGTCGGTGAGCCAGCGCGGTTCCGGAGGCGCCGCCACGGAGCCCGGGGTCGGTGCGGATGCGGGTGCCTTCATGTCTTCCACTCTACGTGGCCCCTCCTTGAACTTTAAACAAATGCCCCGTACAGTTTTGTTAGGGAACCATGTTTTGGAAGGAGCCGCAGCATGTCCGCCGCCACCCAGGAGCGCATGCCCGCTCTGTACCTGAGCCACGGTGCCCCGCCCCTGGCGGACGACCCGGTCTGGCCCGGTGAACTGGCCGCCTGGGCGGCCGGCCTGCCGCGTCCCCGGGCGATCCTGATGGTCTCCGCCCACTGGGAGGAGGCCCCGCTCGCCCTCGGCGCCACCGAGACCGTGCCGCTCGTCTACGACTTCTGGGGCTTCCCCGAGCACTACTACCGGGTGACCTACGAGGCCCCCGGCGCACCGGAGCTCGCCGAGTCGGTACGGAAGCTGCTGCGCGCCCCCGGTGTTCCCGTCCAGGACGTCCCCGACCGGGGCCTCGACCACGGCGCGTACGTCCCGCTGGTCGAGATGTACCCGGAGGCGGACATCCCGGTCCTCCAGGTGTCCATGCCGACGCTCGACCCGGTCCGGCTCATGGAGATCGGCCGCAGGCTCGCCCCGCTGCGGGACGAGGGCGTGCTCATCGTCGGCTCCGGTTTCTTCACCCACAACCTGGCCGCGCTCCGGCAGGGCGGCACCCCCGCATGGTCGGCGGAGTTCGACGACTGGGGCCGGCGGGCGCTGGAGGCGCGGGACGTGGACGCCCTGCTGGACTTCACCCGCAAGTCGCCCGCGGGGCGGCTGGCGCACCCGCGCACCGAGCACTTCGCCCCGCTGTTCGTGACCATGGGCGCGGCCGACGCCACAGGTGAGCTGGACGCGCAGAAGTCGGTGATCGACGGCTTCTGGATGGGGCTGGCGAAGCGGTCGGTGCAGTTCGGCTGAGGCCGGGCCCTACATGAGGTCCTTCTCGTACCAGGCCACGTCCCAGTAGCGGCCGAACTTGCGGCCGACCTCCCGGTAGGTGCCGACGTGCCGGAAGCCGAAGCGCTCGTGCAGCCGGGCCGACGCCTCGTTCGGCTGCGCGATGCCCGCGTAGGCGCGGTGCAGGTCCTCGCCGGACAGGGCCTCGAAGAGGGCCTTGTACAGCAGGGTGCCGACGCCGCGGCGGCCGGCGTCCGGGGCGACGTACACCGTCGTCTCCACGGAGGTCGCGTAGGCGGGCTTCGCCCGGAAGGGGCTGGACGTGGCGTAGCCCAGAATCTCCTGTGAGTCCGCATCCGTGGCAACCATCAGGCGGTACGGCCCGTCTACAGGGTGGGAGAGCAGCCAAGGGCGGCGCTCTTCCGGAGTGAAGAGCGCGGTATCGAATGTGATCGCCGTCTCACGTACGTAGTGGTTGTAGAGGGCCGTGAGGGCTTCGAGGTCGGCCTCGACTCCCGGCCTGACCTGCACCTCTGTACGTTCCGTCGGCACCGCGCCTCCTCATCGGGCCCGACAGGGTACTGCATGATCCGAAAAATTGGGGGACAGGTTGGGAATTCTGTCCTGATTCCAGTCGTTGTTTCCATCGGATGCAGGGCACCCGAGGAGAGTCCGGAGAGTCCCGGAGACGGAGTCCAGCGTCCGAAGGACCACCCGCTGACCTCACCATCGCAAGGGAGCACGCATGGCAACCCGTGCCGTCGCCCGTCGTCAGTCCGCCACCGGCGAGACGGCCGACGCGGCAAGCAGTGTTCGCGCCCATGGCGGCGAGATCGCCGATCGCGACCTGGTCGGCATGTACCTCGACGAGATCGCGCGCACACCGCTGCTCGACGCCGCCAAGGAAGTCGAGCTGTCCCAGGTCATCGAAGCGGGTGTGTTCGCGCGGCAGGTCCTCGACGGGTACGAGGAGACCAAGGCGGACGCCACCCGTGAGGAGCTCGAAGCCCTCGTCGCCGACGCGGAGCGGGCCAAGGACGTCTTCATCCGCTCCAACCTGCGCCTGGTCGTCGCCGTCGCCCGCCGCTACCCCCGCAGCGGTCTGCCGCTGCTGGACCTGATCCAGGAGGGCAACGCCGGCCTGGTGCGCGCGGTCGAGAAGTTCGACTACCGCAAGGGCTTCAAGTTCTCCACGTACGCGACGTGGTGGATCCGCCAGGCCATCACCCGCTCCATAGCCGACCAGTCCCGTACGATCCGCCTGCCCGTCCACCTCGTGGAGGAGCTTGGCCGGATCCGGCGGGTGCAGCGCGAGTTCAACCGCGAGCACGGGCGCGACCCGGAGCCCGCGGAGATCGCCGCCGAGCTCGGCTCGACGCCGGAGCGCGTCACCGACGTGCTCGACTGGGCCCGCGACCCGGTCTCGCTGAACATGTCGGTGGACGACGAGGGCGAGACCCAGTTCGGCGACCTCCTGGAGGACACCTCGGCGGTGTCGCCCGAGCAGTCGGTGCTCACGCTGCTGCGCAGTGAGGAGCTCGACGACCTCATCGGCCGCCTCGACCAGCGCACGGCCTCGATCATCAAGATGCGCTACGGCATCGAGGACGGCCGGGAGCGCACGCTGACCGAGGTCGGCAAGGAGCACGGCCTGACGCGCGAGCGCATCCGCCAGATCGAGAAGCACGCGCTGCTGGAGCTGAAGAAGCTCGCTCGCAGCACCGGGTTCGACGCGGCGGCGTGACGCCGCCGCCGGCGTTCACGGGCAACGGTGCCGGCGTTCGCCGATGGGCGTCCGGACGTCCGGGAGCCCGGGCGTACGGCTCGTTCCACGGCCCATGGGTGTTGTCCGAGTGCCTGTGCGTGACGGGCGGTGTGCGCCCGGGGGCCGCCGCGTACGCCGGGTGGCGAAAGACCGCGCAAACATGGCGATGTAACGCCGCTTCAACCCGCGGGGCACCGGGAACAAGACTTCCGGGCCCACCAGTTCGGGCCGGGGCCACGCCCCTGGCCCACAGAGCCAAGTCCCGTCGCACTCCCCCCGGCGCCGGGACTCTCCCAAAGCCGGGCTTCGGCGCCCCTCCCCCCGGGTGCCGGGGCCCGGCTCTCCGCGTGAGCGGGGAACCCGCCCCTTCGCCGGGCGGGCAAGTGAAGGGCGGGTCACCCCGTACCTGAACCACGGGGTGGCCCGCCAGATGGCAGATTGTGTCACATGGGCATAGCCTGCCGGGCGTGAGCAGCACCACCCCGACCCCTCCTCAGGCCTCGCTGACCGAGCGGCGGAAGGCCGAGACGCGTATGGAGATCGCCCGGGCCGCAGCCGGCCTCTTCGTCCGGCACGGCTTGCGCGCCACCCGCGCGGAGGACATCGCCCAGGCCGCGGGCATCGCCCCGCGCACGTTCTACCGGTACTTCGCCACCAAGGAAGAGGCCGTCGCCCCGCTCTACGCGGCCGGCGCCCAGCGCTGGGCCGAGGCGGTACGCGCCGCCCCCGCCGACGTGGGCGTGCTCCGGGCCCTGGAGCACGGGGTGCGGCACACCCTCACACCGGCCGCCGGCGTCTCGGCGTCCTCCTGGGAGCGGGTCCGCACGCTCCTGCGCCTCGCCGAGGAGAACCCCTCCCTGCGCAGGGTGTGGGCGGAGGTGTGCCAGGCGTCGGAACGGACGCTGGGGGAGGTGCTGGCGGAACGGGGGACCGAGGCCGCTGCCGGTGACGACAACGTTGCCGCCGCCGCCGAGCCGCGCTTCACCGCCGCCGTCGCGAGCGCCGCCGTACGTACGGCCCTGGAGGGCTGGGCGGAGGGGGACGGCCCGGTGGAGGGCCCGGGCGGCCCGGCGGAACTCGCGCTGCGGAATCTGAGGGCGCTGCGGGACTTTCCCTGGGAGTCCTGACTTCCCCGGGACCCCTGACGGAGCCGAACAGCGGCCCGGCGCCGGATGCTTACCCCGAGCCCGAGCCCGAGCCCGAGCCCGAGCCCGAGCCCGAGCCGGAGCCCGAGTCCGAGTCCGAGCCGGAGCCGGAGGCGGAGCCCGAGTCCGAGCCGGAGCCCGAGTCCGAGCCCGCGCCCGAGTCCGAGCCGGAGCCGGAGCCGGAGCCCGAGTCCGAGCCGGAGCCGGAGGCGGAGCCCGAGTCCGAGCCCGCGCCCGAGTCCGAGCCGGAGCCGGAGCCGGAGTCCGAGCCGGAGCCGGAGGCGGAGCCCGAGTCCGAGCCGGAGCCCGAGCCCGAGTCCGAGCCCGCGCCCGAGTCCGAGCCGGAGCCCGAGCCCGAGTCCGAGCCCGCGCCCGAGTCCGAGCCGGAGCCGGAGCCGGAGTCCGAGCCGGAGGCGGAGCCCGAGTCCGAGCCGGAGCCCGAGCCGGAGGCGGAGCCCGAGCCCTGGCCGGAGGCGGAGCCCGAGCCGGAGGCGGAGCCCGAGCCGGAGGCGGAGCCCGAGTCCAAGCCGGAGCCGGAGGCGGAGCCCGAGCCCGCCGCCCTGCTCAACCGCGCCCCCAGTTCCCGTACCGCCCGCACGAGTTCCTCCGGCTCGCGGACCACGAAGTCGCACTCCAGCATCGCCAGCCGGAACGCCACCCACTGCACCGCGTCCCCGGCGGACCCGCGCAGCCGGCAGCTGCCGGCGTCCAACGGCTCGGGCGTGCCGAGCCACTTCGGCAGCCGGGCGGCGACGAAGTCGGCCGGGGCGGCGAACGTGACCTCGAACTCGTAGGACTCCTGCTGCCGTTGCATCGACTGCCGCAGGTAGTCCGCCGCGTTCCCCGTCGGCAGCTCGCGCGGCACGAACCGCGCTCCCGTGGCGAACGGTTCGCTCACGCGGTCGACGCGGAACGTGCGCCAGTCGTCCCGGTCGATGTCGTACGCCACCAGGTACCAGCGGCGGCCCGTGGACACCAGCCGGTACGGCTCCGTCAGGCGCCGCGACTCGGTGCCGTCGGCCGCCCGGTAGGCGAACCGCAGCCGCTCGTGCCCGGCCACCGTCGAGGCCATGACGGTCAGGGTCTCCGGTGCGATGCTCGGCCCGTCCCCGCTGGTCAAGGGCGTGGTCGCGGCCTGGAGTGTGGTCACGCGGTGGCGCAGCCGCCCCGGTAGCACCTGCTCCAGCTTGGCCAGCGCCCGTACCGACGCCTCGTCCAGGCCCTCCACCGCGTGCCCCGCCCCTGCGCGCAGCCCCACCGCGATGGCCACGGCCTCCTCGTCGTCGAGCACGAGCGGCGGCATGGCCTTGCCGGCGACCAGCCGGTAGCCGCCGTCGGAGCCCTTGGTCGCCTGCACGGGATAGCCCAGCTCGCGCAGCCGGTCGATGTCCCGGCGGACCGTGCGGCGGGAGACCCCGAGCCGGTCGGCGAGTTCGCCGCCGGGCCATTCGCGGGGCGTCTGGAGGAGGGAGAGGAGCGTCAGCAGCCGGGCTGGTGTGTCCGTCGTCATACCGAAGAGGATGCCGCACCAGTAGGACACGATCTGACCTAATCGCCCTCTACCTTCGACCCATGACCTCCACCGAGACCCCTCTCAGCGCCGCGGGCGGGACCGACCGCCGCCGTTGGTTCGCCCTCGCGATCGTGATGACCGCGGCCTTCATGGACCTCGTCGACGTGACGATCGTCAACATCGCCATACCGTCGATCCAGCGGGAGTCGGGCGCGTCCTTCAGCCAGATCCAGTGGATCACCGCCGGATACGCCCTGGCCTTCGCCGCCGGGCTGATCACCGGCGGACGGCTCGGCGACATCCACGGCCGCAAGCGGATCTTCCTCGTCGGCATCGGCGGCTTCACCCTGGCTTCCGCGCTGTGCGGCCTCGCGGTGAACCCGGAAATGCTGGTCGCCTCGCGGTTCCTCCAGGGCGCCATGGCGGCGCTGATGGTGCCGCAGGTGCTGTCGATCGTGCACGCGACCTTCCCGGCGCACGAACGGGGCAAGGTGTTCGGGCTGTTCGGCGCGGTCGTCGGGCTCGGGGCCGTGTCCGGTCCGCTGCTCGGCGCGCTGCTGACCGAGTGGAACCTGTTCGGGTGGGAGTGGCGCTCGATCTTCCTGATCAACCTGCCCGTCGGCGTCGCGGGTCTGTTCCTCGGCAGCCGCTTCATCACCGAGTCCAAGGCGCCGCGGGCCCTGAAGCTGGACCTGGTGGGTGTCGCGCTCGTGACGCTGGGGCTGCTGATGCTGCTCTACCCGCTCATCCGCGGCCGCGAGCTGGGCTGGCCGGTGTGGGGCTACGTCTCGATGGCCGGCGCGCTCGTCGTCCTCGCGGCGCTGGTGGCGTACGAGCGGCGCAAGAGCGCACGGGACGGCTCCCCGCTGGTCGAGCTGTCGCTGTTCAAGGTCAAGAGCTTCGCGGCGGGCATCGCCGTCCAGACCGTCTTCGGGGTCGCGCTCGGTGTGTTCTTCCTGGTGTGGACGCTGTACATGCAGGTGGGGCTGGGCTGGAGCGCGCTGAAGGCCGGGCTGACCGGGGTGCCGTTCTCGATCGCCGTGTCCGTGGCCGCCGGGATGTCCGTGCAGCAGCTGGTCCCGCGCTTCGGGCGCAAGGTGCTCCAGGCGGGCGCGCTGGTGATGGCGGCCGGAGTGCTGCTCTACCTCTGGGAGTCCGGGCACTACGGCCTCGGCATCGCGCCCTGGCAGATGGCGCTGCCGCTGGTCGTGATGGGCGTGGGCATGGGCCTGATCGTCGCTCCGCTGACCGACGCGATCCTCTCCGAGGTGCCGCGCGAGCACTCCGGCTCGGCGTCCGGCCTGCTCAACACCGTGCAGCAGATGGGCAACGCGCTGGGGCTCGGCCTGGTGTCGGTCGTCTTCTTCGGCACGATCGGCGACCATCTGCGCCGGGACCAGGTGGGCCAGGCCTTCGCGGACGCCTTCCGGAACTCGCTGGGCTGGGTGGCCGCGGTGATGGGCCTGATCTTCCTGCTGATGTTCGCCCTGCCGAAGCGGCCGGCGCAGCACGTCGAGGGGGAGCAGGCGGCGACGGAGCGGAAGGAACCGGTGCTGGTCTCCTGACCGCGGCTGTTCCCTCGGGGCAGGACGGGCTCGGCACCTGCGTGTCGAGCCCGTCCTCATTTCCGATCATGCCCGATTGAGTCCGAACCTGTTTACTTCGCCGAAATCTCGGCGTAGCCTCCCGCTGAAACCACACGTTCGGGCATAGGGCGGAGGCGAACAGACATGTACGCACCGGAGCGGCAGCAGGAGATCCTCCGGCTCGCCCGTGACGGCGGCCGAGTGGATGTCGTGTCGCTGGCCGAGGAGTTCCAGGTGACGGCGGAGACCATCCGCCGGGATCTGAAGGCCCTCGACCGCGCCGGACTGGTCCGCCGGGTGCACGGCGGAGCCATCCCGGTCGGGCGGCTCGACTTCGAACCGGACCTCGCCGAGCGCGAGACGACGGCCGCGGACGAGAAGGACCGCATCGCCAAGGCGGCCCTCGCGGAACTGCCGAGCGAGGGCACGATGATCCTCGACGCCGGTACGACGGTGGCCAAGATGGCCACGGCCCTCCCGCTGGAGTCCGCCCTCACCGTCGTCACGCACAGCCTGCCCATCGCGGCCCGCCTCGCCGATCATCCCGGCATCCAGCTCCACCTCGTCGGCGGCCGCGTACGGCACCGCACCCGAGCCGCCGTGGACGCCTGGGCACTGCGCGCGTACGGCGAGATCCGCGCCGACGTGCTGTTCGTGGCCGCCAACGGCTTCTCCGCCGAACACGGCCTGACCACCCCCGACCTGGCCGAGGCCGCCGTGAAGCGCGCGGCCCTGGCCGCCGCCCGCCGCGTGGTGCTGCTCGCCGACTCCTCCAAGCACGGCCAGGAGCACTTCGCCCGCTTCGGCGACCTGAGCGATGTGGACCTGCTGATCACCGACAGCGGGCTGAGCCCCGAAGACGCCGTCGCGATCGAGCGCGGCGGCACGGAAGTAGTGCGCGCATGATCCTCACCGTCACCCCCAACCCGTCCCTGGACCGCACCTACGAGGTGCCGTCCCTCGACCGCGGCGAGGTCATCCGCGCCACCGGCGAGCGGATGGACCCGGGCGGCAAGGGCGTGAACGTCTCGCGCGCCGTCGCGGCGGCCGGTCAGCGCACCGTGGCGGTCCTGCCCCTGGGCGGCGCCCCGGGCGCGCTCGTCGCCGACCTGCTCGACACGCAGGGCATCGAGGTCGCGCCGGTCCCGGTCGCCGGGGCCACCCGCTCCAACATCGCCCTCGCCGAGGCCGACGGCGTCCTGACGAAGATCAACGCGCCGGGCCCCGAACTGTCCGAGGCCGAGCGGGAACTGCTCCTGGAGACCGTACGGCAGCAGTCCCGCGACGCCGCCTGGATCGCCTGCTGCGGCAGCCTCCCGCGCGGCCTCGCCCCCTCCTGGTACGCCGACCTGGTCGCCCGCGCGCACGCCGCCGGCGCCCGGATCGCCCTGGACACCTCCGGGCCCGCGCTGCTCGCGGCCCTGCGCGAGCGCCCCGACGTGGTCAAGCCCAACGCCGAGGAACTCGCGGAGGCCGTCGGCCGCCCCCTCGCCACCGTCGGCGACGCCGTGAAGGCGGCCGAGGAGCTGCGCGCGATGGGCGCCCGGGCCGTCCTGGCGAGCCTCGGCGCCGATGGGCAGCTGCTGGTCTCCGGCGAGGGCGCCTGGTTCGGCAGCGCCCGCGTGGGCGCCGTACGCAGCAACGTGGGCGCCGGTGACTCCTCCCTCGCCGGTTTCCTGATCGCGGGCGGCAGCGGTCCCGAGGCCCTCGCCTCCGCGGTCGCCCACGGCGCGGCGGCCGTCCAGCTGCCCGGCAGTGTCATGCCCGAGCCCGGCGATCTGAACCCGGCCGCGGTGACGGTCTCGGCGGACATCCCGGCGGACCGCATGTTGAAGGAGCCGGTCTCATGACCCACCTCGAGCTGCCCGAACCGGCCCATGAGCGGCGAGTCGCCCCGTTACTCCCCGCTCCCACCCCCGTCACCCCCCACCGCACCCCCGTCCCCACCCCCGCCCACCCCACTGACCGGGCGATACGCGTGCTAAGGAGCCCGCGATGAGCGACATGATCACCGCGGACCTGGTCGATCTCGACCTGTCCGCCGACACCAAGGAAGCGGCGGCGCGTGCGCTCGCCGAGCGCATGGTGGCCCTGGGCCGGGTGACCGACCTGGACGGTTTCCTCGCCGACGTGGCCGCCCGTGAGGCGCAGATGCCGACCGGCCTCGACGGCGGCATCGGCATCCCGCACTGCCGCAGCGAGCACGTCACCGAGCCGACGCTCGCCTTCGGGCGCAGCTCCGACGGCATCGACTTCGGCGCGGCCGACGGCCCCGCCGACCTGATCTTCCTGATCGCCGCGCCGGCCGGCGCCGACGACGCCCATCTGACGATCCTGTCGTCGCTGGCCCGGCAGCTCATGAACACGGAGTTCACCGACGCCCTGCGCGCGGTGGGCGACGCGACGGCCGCCGCCGCGCTGATCCGCGGCGACGAGCCCGGCGAGCCTGCCGAGGCCGCCTCCGAAGACCCCGTGGCGTCGGCGGGAGCGGCCTCTCCCGCCGCCGCCACGGTCACCGACAGCACCGACGGCACCGCCGACGCGGCGGAGCGTCCGTTCCGTATCGTCGCCGTCACCTCCTGCCCCACCGGCATCGCCCACACCTACATGGCGGCCGAGTCGCTGGAGAACGCCGGCCGTGAGGCGGGCGTCGAGGTCACCGTCGAGCCTCAGGGCTCGGCCGGCTTCACCCGGGTCGACCCGTCGGTCATCGCCGCGGCGGACGCCGTGATCTTCGCCCACGACGTGCCCGTACGGGAGAAGGAACGCTTCGCCGGGAAGCCGACCGTGGACGTCGGTGTGAAGGCGGGCATCAACCGCCCCGCGGAACTCATCGCCGAGGTCCGCGAGAAGGCCGCCCGCGGGGAGGTCACCTCCGGGTCCGCCCCGGCCACTCCGGTGGAGCGCTCCGGCGACGCCGGCGAGGGCTACGGCACCAAGCTGCGCAAGTGGCTGATGTCCGGCGTCAGTTACATGGTGCCGTTCGTCGCGGCGGGCGGTCTGCTGATCGCCCTCGGCTTCGCGATCGGCGGCTACAAGGTCGACAAGGCCCCGTCGGTGATGGACCACTTCATGTGGGCCCAGGCCGACAGCTGGGCGGCCCTGCTCTTCCAGATCGGCGGCGTCGCCTTCGGCTTCCTCGTCCCGGTCCTGGCCGGCTACATCGCCTACGGCATGGCCGACCGGCCCGGTCTCGTCCCCGGCTTCGTCGGCGGCTCCATCGCCCTGACGATCAACGCCGGCTTCCTCGGCGGTCTCGCGGCCGGTCTCATCGCCGGTGGCGTGGTCATCGCGATCCAGAAGGTGAACATCCCGACGGCGCTGCGCGGCATCATGCCGGTGGTGGTGATCCCGCTCATCTCCTCGGCGATCGTCGGGTTCCTGATGTTCGTCGTCATCGGCAAACCCATCGCCGAGGCCCAGAAGGGCATGACCGACTGGCTGAACGGCCTGTCCGGCAGCAACGCCATCCTGCTCGGCGCCCTCCTCGGCCTGATGATGTGCTTCGACCTCGGCGGCCCCGTCAACAAGGTCGCTTACACCTTCGCCACGGCCGGTATCGCGGTGTCCAACCCCAGCGACTCCGCGATGAAGATCATGGCGGCCGTCATGGCGGCCGGCATGGTGCCTCCGCTGGCGATGGCCCTCGCCACGACCGTGCGCGGCAAGCTCTTCACACACACCGAGCGCGAGAACGGCAAGGCCGCCTGGGTGCTCGGCGCCTCCTTCATCTCCGAAGGCGCGATCCCGTTCGCCGCGGCCGACCCGCTGCGCGTCATCCCGGCCTCCATGGCGGGCGGCGCCATCACCGGCGCCCTGTCGATGGCCTTCGGCACCACGCTGCGCGCCCCGCACGGAGGCATCTTCGTGGTCCCGCTGATCGGCAACCCGCTGCTCTACCTGGTCGCCATCGCCGCGGGCGTCTGCGTCACCACGGCCCTGGTGGTCATCCTCAAGGGCATGCGCAAGCCGGCGGGCACCGCACCGGGCTCCGGCGAGGCCGCGGCCCGGTCGGCGGACGCGAAGCAGCCGGTGGCGGCGTGACGCCCCACGCCCGAGGGCCCTGGGTTCGCCCCTTTCGGGGTGTGTGAACCGTTCACGGCACCTGCGAGATAGATCACGAAAATCACGGCCCGGGACCGAAGTCCCGGGCCGTGGTGTCTACTGGGGCGCATGCCCGAGCACGTCTCCCGATGGCCCGCAGGCCACCCTCTCCCCGCCCTCCCGCAACAGCGGCAGACGGGCCCCCGGTCGGAGTCCGTGGAACTGACCCCCGAGGAGAGAGACGCCTTCACGGAGCTGGCGCGCCGACTCGGCGACAGAGCGGCCTGAGAGCCGCCCGGCGGCCTCCGGTTGCCGGGGTCCGTGCAGCGCGCGACACCTCGGCCGCGTTCACCCGCTACGAGGCGATGCCGCGCAGCCCGAAGTTCTCGGATGCCGCCTAGGACAGCTGCGCCGCCCGCCGCTCCATCGCCTCGCGTGCCGCGTCCTCGCTGGCGTACACCTCGCACATGTGCCGCCCGTCCGGCGTCGCCGTGTGCTCCACCTCCCAGAGGGAGACCTCCGCGCCGTCACGCAGCAGGAACGCGTGCTCGTAGAGCGAGTAACCCAGCCCCGCCCGGCCAGCGCGGCACGGGCGGCCGAAGGCCTGGGTGATCTGGTGGCCGGACGCCGTGGCCAGCAGGGCGGCCGTGTCCGCGCCCGGCCGGTCCGCGTTCTCCGCGCGGCGCAGTAAACGCCGCGCGTGGTCCGCCGAGTTGTCCCCGGCGTACGCGGGGCGCGGCGCGGGGACCTGGGACAGCTGTACCGCCACCGGCAGCTCGAAGTCGGGTGTGTCCGGCGGCAGCGGCAGACGCGTGGTGGCGGCGCGCAGCTCCTCCTCGTCGACGTACACCTCGTGCTGCGGCTCGCTGCCCGGCGCCGTGTTGTGGACGAGCTCCCAGAGCGTGAGCGCGGAACCGTCGGCGAGCAGCCAGGTGTGCCGGTACGTCTCCCGGTGCAGTCCCGCGCTGTGGTGCGCGGAGTGCAGCGAACCGTCGTGCGCCAGCGCGCAGTCCAGCCGCCTTATCGACTCGTCAGGCAGCTCGAAGGAGTTCAGCGCGCGGCCGAGGAGTCGCGCGAGGTGCTCCTCCGGAGACTCGGGCGAGTCGTGGGGTTCGTACGCTGCCGTCTCGTACGGAACGCTCAAGGTTTCTCCCGGCGTTGCTGCATGTCACCTTGTGGGTGCATACCGTAGCCCCTCGGTCGGACATCGTGTCCGGGAACCGAGAAAACGTACGTCCAGGAAAACGCCCGGACCGCGCGAAAAGTTCCCGCGCGGCCCGGACGGTCCGTCAAAAATCCCAGTTCGTACGATCGCTCAGCCGCTCACGAGGCGCTGCCCGCGACCCACTGGCTCCAGTCCATGTTCCACCCGTTGAGCCCGTTGTCCGGTGACACCGTCTTGTCGGGCGAGTTCTTGACGATCACCACGTCGCCGATGAGCGAGTTGTCGTAGAACCACTTGGCGGACGTGTTGCCCCCGGCGCCCTGGACGTCCGCCAGGCCGACGCAGCCGTGGCTGGTGCCCTGCCGGCCGAAGGGCGGATTTCCCTTGTTGTACCAGTAGTTGCCGTGGATGAACGTGCCGGACGTCGTCAGGCGCATCGCGTGCGGGACGTCCGGGATGTCGTACTCCCCGCCGAGCCCGACCGTCCGGCTGTTCATCCGGGTCTGCACGAACTTCTCGGAGATCACCATCTGCCCGTTGTACGTGGTGTGCTCCGGGCTGCCCGCCGAGATCGGGACCGTCTTGATGGTCTTGCCGTCCCGCACGACCGTCATGGTCTGCGTGTTGACGTCGACCGTGGACACCTGCGAGCGCCCGACGGTGAAGGTGACCGTCTTCTTCTGCACGCCGTAGACGCCGTTCGTGCCCTCGACGCCGTCCAGGTCGATCTTCATCGTGACCTTGGAGCCGGCCTTCCAGTACTCCTCGGGTCGGAAGTCGAGCCGCTGCGCGCCGAACCAGTGCCCGACGACCTTCTGCCCGCTGCTGGACGTGACCGTGATGTGCGCCTGCACGTCCTTGCGGTTCGTGATCGCCTTGTCGAAGCTGAACGACACCGGCATGCCCACACCGACCGTGGTGCCGTTGTCCGGCGTGTACGTCCCGATGAAGCTGTTCGCCGAACTGACCGTCGTGAAGATGGAATTCGCGGCGGCCGTACGACCCTTCGTGTCCTTCGCGGTCGCCGATATCTGGTACTTCGTGCCGCGCTCCAGCTGCTCCTTCGGCTTCCAGGCCTTGCCGTCGGAGGAGATCGAGCCCGGCACGGCCTGACCGCTGCCCGCCACCGTCATCTTCACGTCGGTCAGCTTCCCGTCGCTGACCTTCACGCCGGTCGAGTTGATGGAGGCGTCGGTCGAACCGTCCTTCGCCGAGATGGCGATCTTCGCGACGGACGTCTTCGCCGAGTCGCCGCCACCCTTGGCGTCGTCCTTGGCGTTGGCGCTGCCACCGCAGGCGGTGAGCGTCAGGGCGCCGACCATCAGGGCGGCACATGCCCCCAGTTTGCGCCGCGCTGCAATGTCCGGCGTTGTCACGGGCTGCTCCCAGTTCGTGTGATGTGCGTGGTCCGCTCCAGTACGTGAGAGAAGAGGGGACGGGCGGCCGGCCGGGTTCCGTCCGGCTGCCATGAGCGACATCACCGTTACAGGGCCGGGACAATGTCCGGCGCCACTGTGCAGCCGCTGTGCGGTGCCGTCCGTTCAGCGGCCCGCGTACAGCTCCCCGTACGACGGCCACGCCCCGCCCGGACCGTCGGACGGCTCCGCGGCGCGCACGGCCCGTACGATCGCCCGGGTCACGACGTCCGCGCCCGCCGCGAGGATCTCGTTGAGGGCGAGCGGGTTCGCGGCGTCCAGGGCGCGGTCCCCGGTCGCGAGCGCGAACACCGTGTCCCCGTCGTTGAGAAGGTGCACCGGCCGCACCGCGCGGGCGATGCCGTCGTGTGCCGTACCGGCCAGCTTCTGCGCCTGCGCCTTCGACAGGTCCGCGTCCGTGGCGACCACCGCCAGTGTGGTGTTGAGCGGCGGAGTCGAACTTCTCGCGGCCGTCTCGGCCAGGCGCCGCCGTGCGGCCTCGTGCACCCGCGCCTCCGGGTACTCCACCCGCCCCTGGAACAACTCCCCGTACAGCACCCCCGTCTCCGGATCCAGCACCGACCCCGCCGCGTTGGCCACCACCAGCGCGGCCACCGTGATCCCCGAGCCGAGCACGGTGCTCGCGCCGCCGACCCCGCCCTTCACGACCCCGACCACCGCCCCCGTGCCGGCGCCCACGCACCCCTCGGGCACCGGTGCGCCGGGCTCGCTCGCGGCGGCCGCCTCGACCGCCGCACGTCCGGTGGCCGCGTCCGGCCGGGCCCGGAAGTCGCCGCCGCGCCCCAGATCGAAGACACAGGCGGCGGGCACCACCGGCACGACATGCCCCGGATCCGCCCCGACCCGGATCCCACGCCCCTGTTCCTCCAGCCAGGCCATCACCCCCGAAGCCGCGTCGAGCCCGTACGCGCTGCCGCCGGTCAGCACGATCGCCTCGACCTTCCGCACCACGTTGCGCGGGTCCAGCGCGTCCGTCTCCTTGGTGCCGGGACCACCGCCCCGCACGTCCACGGCGGCCACCGCCCCGCCCTCCGGGGCCAGCACCACCGTGGTGCCGGTGAGCCAGCCGTCACCGGCGCGTGTAGCGTGCCCCACCCGCAGGCCGGAGACATCCGTCAGAGCGTCCACCAGAGCGTCAACTGTCATGCCGCCCAGTCTTGTCCACATGCCGGCCCTTGCGGGCGTACCCAGCCGGTCGGTACCTGCCGGGCGTACCCAGCCGGTTGGCCCGTCGGGCGCACCCGGCCCGGCCGACCATGCCGTCAGCCTCCCCGGCCGTAGGGAGGACGCCCCGTCACCCGGTCGGCGCCCTCTGCCCGTCGGACCGGGCGGCCCGGGTGGCCCTGCGCAGGGCCAGGGTCTCTCCCGCCACCACCGACAGCGCGCAGACCACGCCCGCCGCGAGCACCGCCCAGTCGGTGAGGAACGTGCAGCAGATCACCAGCAGTGCCGTCGTCGGCAGCACCAGCTGCTGGGCGATGCCCGACTTGAAGTGGCGCGAGTGCAGGGCCCACAAGGTCAGCAGGTACAGGGCCGTCGGCAGGGTCACGGCGGCCGACGCCGCCAGCGTGGAGATGTGCGCCTTGCCGACCGTCTGCTCCACCGCCACCTCCAGTCCGGCACCGATCGCGGCCGCCGAGGCGAAGACCAGATAGTGGCCGTAGCCCCACAGGAACGCCTGCCGGTTGGACCGCAGATGGCTGTGGATGGGTACGACGAAGTAGACCCACCACGCGGCGAAGATGATCAGCAGCCCGCCCGCCGCGATGGGGAGGAGCTCGCCCAGGGCGTCGTTCTCGTCGACGCCCGACTTCACGGCGACCGTGGCCGCGGCGATCGTCTCGCCGAGCACGATGATGGTGAACAGCCCGTACCGCTCCGCGATATGGCGCGGATGCCAGGACGTGGGACGGTCCTTCTCCGCCAGCGGCGGCACGCACAGCTCCAGCAGCACCATCACCAGGAACCACCAGGGCCGGGCCCCCTCGGGCAGGAACAGCAGCCCCAGCCAGCCGACCTGGCACGCCAGCACGCCACCGGCGTAGCGCAGAGCCGTCGTCCGCTCCGGGCCCTCGCTGGAGCGGGCCGCCCGCAGCCACTGCGCCGCCAGGGCGAGCCGCATGATCAGGTAGCCCAGCCAGACCACGAAGAACTCGTGCTCCCCGAACGCCTGGGAGACCCCCGCCGAGAGGACCAGCACACCGGCGATCTGCACCAGCGTGACGACCCGGTAGAGCACGTCGTCGTTGTCGTACGCCGAGGCGAACCACGTGAAGTTCATCCACGCCCACCACAGGGCGAAGAACACCATCGCGTAGTCGAGGATCCCCTCGCCCGCATGCCCCTCGGCGACGGCGTGCACCAGCTGGATGCCCGCCTGGGCCACCGCCACGACGAAGCACAGATCGAAGAAGAGCTCCAGCGGCGAGGCGGACCGGTGCGCCTCGTCCCGGCCCCGGGCCGTGAGCCTGCGCAGCGGCCCCCGGTCGCCGGGCAGGCCGGAGGGGTCGGGCGCAGGGGAGGGGACGGGCGGGGGAGCGGAGCTGGACGTCATGGTTCCCAGCACAACAGAAGGAGCGGGGAATTTCACCGCGACTTTCACCGCGACCGTACCCTGGACGCATGACCACCGCCCCCGATCCCGAGCCGCGCGCGCCGAAGCCCGCGCTGGTCTTCGACGACCCCCTCGACCAGCAGTCCTCCGACGACACCGACCGCGGCTGGGGCGAGCGCTCCGACACCGGTGGCGGCGCGGCCGACCTCAAGCGCTTCCTGGACGAGAAGCCGCCCCACCACCTCTGAGCCGCCCGGGCGGCCGCCCGTTGCGCTCCTGCCGGCGTTACTGCCGGTCGTGCCCGGCGCCGCGCTGTGCAACCAGCGCGTCCCGTATCTCCTTCAGCACCTCCAGCTCGGTCACCTCGATGACCTCCTGCGTGCCCTCCTTCGCCTTGCGGCGGGCCTCCAGGCGGGCCAGGTACTTCGCCATCGGCAGGACCATCAGGAAGTAGACGACCGCCGCGGTGATCACGAAGCTCAGCGTGGCGCCGAGGACGGAACCCCACAGGATCCGGATGCCCTCCTCGCCCTCGCACGTCGAGCTCAGACATGAGCTGTAGTGGTCGAGGTTCTTGGTCCCGATGGCCCCGACGACGGGATTGATGATCCCCTTCACCACGGCGTTGACGATGTTGGTGAAGGCGGCGCCGATCACCACCGCCACGGCCAGATCGACGACGTTCCCGCGCATCAGGAAGGCCTTGAAGCCCTCCCAGACGCTCGGATCCTTCTTCTCGCTCACCTCGGGGTCTCTCCTCGCACGAGCTTGCGGAACAAAACGCTCCGCAACCTACGTCAACGGTGCTCCGAACGGAGCACCTGGGTCCGTCGAACGAGCGACTTGACGAGACCAGGGGTGTCACCACAGGGTCACCGCCAACCGCGCGGTGGTGCTCGCGCCGGCCAGCCGGGCCGCAGTGGCACGGGGCACCGACAGCACGACCAGCGCCCCTGTGCCGCTCGCGTCCTCCAGCGGCTCCGGCACCTTCGTCACCCGGGCCCCGCGCGCGATCACCCGGGCATCGCCACCCGGCACCGTCTCAGCGGCGGCGATGACGTCGACCCGGTCACCGGGCCGCAGCAGACGCACGGTAGCCGCGTCGGCGATCCGGACCGGGGCCGTCACAGCCCCCACGGCGCGACGCGTGCGCACGGCCTGCCCCCCGGACACCGGGGCTGCGTGCGCGGGCGGCTGGGCCCGGGGATGCCCACGGGCCCCGTCGGCACCCCGCGGTCCCGCCGCCACCAGCGCGGTCGCGGTGACCGCGAGTCCCACGGCCAGGGCCCGCCGCCGGTTGCGCACGAGCCGCCCGGCCCGCCCGCGTACCCGTACGGGGTCGAACCGCGGCACCTCACGGGTCGCCGGCACCTCGGGGCCGGGCGGGCATGCGGCAGCAGACCAGGAAGGCAGGGTCGGGAACGAGGAAGACGGAGCGAGGGACATGGGGAACCACCACCTGTGACGAGCGACCGGCTTGCGCTCCCCACGATGAGGCTTCCCGCGACCGCCCGCTCAGGCCTGTGGACCTACCGCCGCCCTGTGGACAACTCCTTCACCCGAACGGCAACTTCCGCGCCGCGGTCCGCCCCCAGTGCACAGTCCGCCACCTACGGCAACGCGAACCCCGGATCCATCCCGCCCAGCGCGTTCACGCACAGACAGCCCCGCTTGTCCTCCTCCGGCAACCCCGCCACGGCGTCGAACAGCACGCCCCGCAGCCGGTCCACGTTCGCCGCGAACACCCGCAGCACCTCGTCGTGCGAGACGCCCTCCCCGGTCTCGGCGCCGGCGTCGAGGTCGGTGACCAGGGCCAGGGACGTGTAGCAGAGCTCCAGCTCACGGGCGAGAGCCGCCTCGGGATGGCCGGTCATGCCCACCACCGACCAGCCCTGCGCCTGGTGCCACAACGATTCGGCACGGGTCGAGAAACGCGGCCCCTCGATGACGACCAGCGTGCCTCCGTCCACCGGCTCCCAGTCACGGCCGCGCGCCGCCTTCAGCGCGACGGCCCGCCCGGCGGGGCAGTAGGGGTCGGCCAGCGACGCGTGCACCACGTTCGGCACCGTCCCGTCGGGCAGCGGCAGCCCGTCGAAGTACGTGTTCGCGCGGGACTTGGTCCGGTCGACCAGCTGGTCCGGCACCAGCAGCGTGCCCGGCCCGTACTCGGGACGCAGGCCGCCCACGGCGCAGGGGGCGAGCACCTGGCGCACACCGACCGACCGCAGCGCCCACAGGTTGGCCCGGTAGTTGATCCGGTGCGGCGGCAGGTGGTGCCCCCGCCCGTGCCGGGGCAGGAAGGCGACGCGCCGGCCGGCGATCTCGCCGAGGAAGAGGGAGTCGCTGGGCGGCCCGTACGGGGTGTCGACCTGGATCTCGGTCACGTCGTCGAGGAAGGAGTAGAACCCGGAGCCGCCGATGACGCCGATCCCGGCGTCCCCCTTGTTCGCCACGTTCGCCTTGTTCGCCATGCCCGCACCCTAACCGCAGGCGGAAACGCCGAGGACCCCGTCGCCGAAAGGCGACAGGGTCCCGTAAGAAACAGGCCTTCGAGAAGCCTCAGGAAGCCTCGAGAAGCAGACTTCAGGCGGCGGTGCTGCTGCTGGTGGAGCTGCCGGTGCTCGACGACGAGCTCGAGCCGGAGCTGGAAGCCGAGCCGGAGTCCGAGGACGACGACGAGGAACTCGACGACTTCGACGCCGGGGCGCTGCTCGACGAGGAGCCGCGGCTGTCGTTCCGGTAGAAGCCGGAGCCCTTGAAGACAATGCCGACCGCCGAGAACACCTTCTTCAGGCGGCCCTTGCAGCTGGGGCACTCGGTGAGGGCGTCGTCGGTGAACTTCTGCACCGCCTCGAGGCCCTCGCCGCACTCGGTGCACTGGTACTGGTAGGTGGGCACTGTCTTCCTCCTGGCACTCTCACTCGATGAGTGCTAACGACGATCCATCTTGACGTATTCCGGCCGTTCAGTCCACTGCCACCGGCACGCGGTGACCCACGCCACGCGCGACGGTGCGGCCCTGGGCGCGTCCCGCCAGCCGGGAACGCAGGGCCAGGAGGGTCGCCAGGGCGAGCACGGTACCGCCCATCGGCACCAGGAAACCGGCACCGTCCCAGAAGCGGTCCTCCAGTTGTCCGGCCACCGTGACGGCGGCCGCCTGGCCGAGCGCCACCGCGCCGGTCAGCCAGGTGAAGGCCTCGGTGCGGGCACCGGCCGGGACCAGCCCCTCGACCAGGGTGTAGCCGGTGATCAGGGCGGGCGCGATGCACATGCCGACCAGCAGGCCGAGCCCGGCGAGGACCGGCACCGAGTGGGCGGCCCACAGGCCCGACGCGGTGAGCGCGAGCGCCGTGTAGCCGACGACGAGGCGTCGCTGCGGGGCCACCTTCCAGGCGATCGCCCCGCAGACGACGCCGGAGAGCATGTTGCCCGCGGCGAAGACCCCGTAGAGGACGCCGTTGAGGCCCGGTTCGCCGATCGACTCGGTGAACGCGGCCAGCGAGACCTGCATCCCGCCGAAGACGGACCCGATGCCCAGGAACGTCACGATCAGCACGCGCACCCCGGGGATCCGCAGCGCGGAAGCGTGCTCCACGCGCGCGTGGCCGCTGCCGCCTGCGACCGAGGGCTGGGTGCTCTTCTGCGCGGCGAACAGCAGACCGCCGATCAGGGTCAGCGAGGCCTCCGTGACCAGCCCGGCGGCCGGGTCGACGGCCGTGCACAGGGCGGTGGCCAGCAGCGGGCCGACGACGAAGGTCAGTTCGTCCGTGACCGACTCGAAGGCCGCCGCGGTGGTCATGAGCGGCGAGTCCTTGAGCTTCACTCCCCAGCGGGCCCGCACCATGGGCCCGACCTGCGGCACCGAGGCACCCGTCGGGACGGCCGCCGCGAACAGCGCCCACAAGGGGGCGTCCGTCAGCGCCAGCGCCGTCAGCGTCAGCCCGGACAGCGCGTGCAGCAGCACGCCGGGGATCAGCACGGCCCGCTGCCCGTGACGATCCGCGAGGCGGCCGCTGTAGGGCGCGAACAGTGCCATGGAGACACCGGTGACGGCCGCGGCGGCGCCCGCCGCTCCGTACGAGCCGGTGGTGTGCTGCACCAGCAGCACGATGGAGATGGTCAGCATCGCGAACGGCTGGCGCGCCGCGAAGCCGGGGAGCAGGAAGGTCCAGGCGCCGCGGGTGCGCAGCAGCCGGCCGTATCCCGGGCGGGCGGAAGCCGTCGACTTCTTCGAGTCCGTCGACTTCTTCGAGTCCGTCGAGTTCTTCGAGTCCGTCGAGTTCTTCGACTTCTTCGAGGTGACCGTGGACGCCACGGCCCGTGCCTTTCTGCCGCCTGGTAGCGCGGGCCCGTGAGCGGGCGGCGCCGAGAGCTGTCCTCTTGCGCGGAACTGCGGTAGATGCCGGGGCCCGGTGAGGAGGGGTGACCCGACCGCCATACGGTCGCGCCAGCTCTGCGTCAGGCAGAGTTGGTTCGATCTTGGGGTGATGCCTTCATCGTACAGGCGCCCGGGGGTGGCCAGCCTGTGAAAAAGAGCACTGCGGGTGCGTCCACCTGTGAAATCATGAGCATGAACGGCGCAAAACCGTCCCTACTGACTCGCCCCGTCCGTCCCCAGCCATCCGGCCAGCTTGCCGCCGTGGCCCACCGCGCGCAGCCGGCGCTCCGTCGCGTCCCGTACGGGATCCGTGGCCACGACGAGGAGCTCGTCCCCGCGCTGCAGCACCGTCGTAGGGAGCGGAACGAACGATTCTGACTCGCGCACGACGAGCGTCACGGCGGCACCGGGCGGCAGCCGCAGCTCGGCGACCTCCACGCCGTGCATCTTCGACCCCTCGGGGATCGCCACGGACAGCAGATGCCCGCGCAGTCGCTCCAGCGGTGCCGACTCGATGCCGAGGTCGGCGGCCTCCGAACCGTCGCCCAGATGCAGCTTGCGGGCCAGCCACGGCAGCGTCGGGCCCTGGACCAGGGTGTAGACGACGACCAGGATGAAGACGATGTTGAAGATCCGGCGGCTCGCCTCGACGCCCTCCACCATGGGAATGGTCGCAAGGATGATGGGCACCGCCCCGCGCAGCCCCGCCCAGGACATGAGGGCCTGTTCCTGCCAGGGGACCCGGAAGGGCCGCAGGGAGACCAGCACGCTCAGCGGGCGCGCCACCATGGTCAGCACCAGCCCGATGGCGAGCGCGGGCATGATGTCGTCGCCCAGCTCGTGCGGGGTGACCAGCAGGCCGAGCAGGACGAACATGCCGATCTGAGCCATCCAGCCCAGCCCGTCGGCGAAGCCGCGCGTGGCGGGCCAGTGCGGCAGCCGCGCGTTGCCCATCATCATCGCGGCGAGGTACACGGCGAGGAATCCGCTGCCGTGGGCCAGCGCGCCCGCCGCGTACGCCACCACGGCGATGGCCATGACGGCGATCGGGTAGAGGCCGGAGGCGGGCAGCGCCACGTGCCGCAGCCCCCAGGAGCCGAGCCAGCCCACCGCGAGGCCGATGGCCGCGCCGATGGCCAGCTCCAGCAGGATCACGCCCAGCAGCACGTACCAGTGCTCGATCGGGCCCGCCGTGGACAGCGAGACCACGAGGATGACCACCGGGGCGTCGTTGAAGCCGGACTCCGCCTCCAAGGTGCCCGTCACGCGCGCGGGGAGGGGGATTTTCCGCAGCACGGAGAACACGGCCGCCGCGTCGGTCGAGGAGACGACCGCCCCGATGATGAGCGCCTGCCGCCACTCCAGCCCGATCAGGTAGTGCGCGGCCGACGCCGTCACCCCGACACTCACCGCGACACCGACCAGCGCCAGTGCCGTGGCGGCCGGCAGGGCCGGCTTGATCTCCTTCCACTTCGTGCCCAGACCGCCCTCGGCCAGGATCACGACCAGGGCCGCGTATCCGATGACCTGGGTCAGTTCGGCGTTGTCGAAGTGGATGTCGCCGATGCCGTCCTGGCCCATGGCGACGCCTATCCCCAGATACACGAGCAGGCTGGGGAGCCCGCTGCGCGAGGAGATCCGTACCGCTGCGACGGCGACGAGCAGGACGAGCGAGCAGACGAGCAGGAGCTGGTTGAGGTGGTGAACAGTCAGCGGCCGAATCCTTCCCTGGCCCACCCGCACGCGCGCGTGGGCTCACGTACATCGCACATGACGCTGTGGCGCATCGCGCCAACTACTTCGTTACCTTACCTAACTCTTGACGATTTCTTGACACTTCCGGGGCTGGGATCGAACGCTCGTCCGGGCTGGTTCCCGACTCCGCGTCAAGGGGCGCAGGGCCCTGCGCCTATCGTTGCTCCAGCGCTCAGTTAAAAGCACAGCCGAACCTGCCGCTCGACTTAGGACAGCAAGGACAGCGATGCCCCCGAACACCACCGCCTCCACGGGTCAGCAGCCCGGCAAGTCCGGCAGGAGAAAGGGGCGCAAAGCACGTCTGATCGTGCTCGTCCTGGTGCTGGCACTGATCGGAGGCCTCGCCTTCGGGGCGTACTGGTCCATCAGCACCGTCCGGGCCTCCTTCCCGCAGACCAAGGGCTCCCTCACGCTCAAGGGCCTCTCGGGACCCGTCGAGGTCAAACGGGACGGCTACGGCATCCCGCAGATCTACGCCTCCTCCGACGCGGACCTGTTCATGGCGCAGGGCTACGTCCAGGCGCAGGACCGGTTCTACGAGATGGACGTACGCCGTCACATGGCGGCCGGCCGGCTGTCGGAGATGTTCGGCAAGAGCCAGGTCGACAACGACGAGTTCCTGCGGACGCTCGGCTGGGAGCGGGTCGCCAAGGAGGAGTACGACACCAAGCTGTCGGCCGCCACCAAGAAGTACCTCCAGGCCTACGCCGAGGGGGTCAACGCCTACCTCCAGGGCAAGGACGGCGAGGACATCTCCCTGGAGTACGCGGCGCTCGGCTTCACCAACGACTACAAGCCGCAGAAGTGGACCCCGGTCGACTCGGTCTCCTGGCTGAAGGCGATGGCCTGGGACCTGCGCAGCAACATGCAGGACGAGATCGACCGCGCCCTGCTGACCAGCCGCCTCGGCCCGAAACAGATCGCCGAGCTGTACCCGCGGTACCCGTACAGCCGGAACAAGGCGATCGTCCAGGACGGCCAGTACGACGAGCTGACGGGCGCGTTCGAACAGGGCGGCACGAGCGGCACCGGCACGGGCACGGGCACGGGCACCGGCACCGGCGGCACGGGCACAGGCGGAACCGGCGGCACCGCGGCCGGCACGGCGGGCACGGCCTCCGGCGCCTCGGGCACCGCCTCCGGCACCTCGGGACTGGACAGCCAGCTCACCGGCCTCAGCGATGCCCTGAGCGACCTCCCGCCGGCCGTCGGCGTGAACGGCGACGGCATCGGCTCCAACTCCTGGGTCGTCAGCGGGCAGCACACCATCACCGGCAAGCCGCTGCTGGCCAACGACCCGCACCTGTCGCCCTCGCTGCCGTCCGTCTGGTACCAGATGGGCCTGCACTGCCGCAGCGTCTCCAGCGCGTGCCAGTACGACGTCAGCGGCTACACCTTCGCCGGTGTGCCGGGCGTGATAATCGGTCACAACCAGGACATCGCCTGGGGCATGACCAACTCCGGTGTCGACGTCACGGACCTCTACCTGGAGAAGATCACCGGCGACGGCTACCTGTACGACGGCAAGGTCAAGCCCTTCGAGACGCGCGAGGAGACCATCAAGGTCGCCGGCGGCTCGCCCCGGAAGATCGTCGTCCGCGAGACCAACAACGGGCCCCTGCTGTCCGACCGGGCCAAGGAGCTCGTGAAGGTCGGCAAGAAGGCCACCGTCGACACCGCCGCACCCGACAGAGGCGACGGCTACGGCGTCGCGCTGCGCTGGACCGCGCTTCAGCCGGGCACCAGCATGGACGCCGTCTTCGCCATGGACCGGGCGAAGAACTGGACCGACTTCCGCAAGGCCGCCGCCCTGTTCGACGTGCCCTCGCAGAACCTGGTCTACGCGGACACCGAGGACAACATCGGCTACACCCTGCCGGGCAGGATCCCCAAGCGCTCCCAGGACGACGACGGCTCCGTCCCGGCGCCCGGCTGGGACCCCAAGTACCGCTGGACCGGCTACATCGGGCAGGACGAGCTGCCGTACGAGTACAACCCGGACCGCGGCTACATCGTCACCGCCAACCAGGCCGTGATCGACCCGGACAAGTACCCCTACACGCTCACCGAGGACTGGGGCTACGGCACGCGCAGTCAGCGGATCACCGACCTGATCCAGTCGAAGATCAAGGACGGCGGCAAGATCTCGACGGACGACATGCGCCAGATGCAGCTGGACAACAGCAGCGAGATCGCCCGGCTGCTGGTGCCCACGCTGCTCAAGATCGACCCCGAGAACAAGGACGTCCGCGAGGCGCAGAAGCTGCTGGAGGGCTGGGACTACACCCAGGACACCGACTCGGCGGCCGCCGCCTATTTCAACGCGGTCTGGCGCAACATCCTCAAGCTCGCCTTCGGCAACAAGCTGCCCAAGGAGCTGCGGGTCAAGGGCCAGTGCCTGTGGGTGAAGCCGGTCAACACCACCGGGCCCGCCGATGAGGCGGAGGAGGTGCGCGAGTGCGGCGAGCGCGACCCCGACCAGGCGCAGCCCGACGGCGGCGACCGCTGGTTCGAGGTCGTCCGCAAGCTGATGGACCAGCCGGACAGCGACTGGTGGAAGACGCCCAAGGCGGGCACCCGACCCGCCGCCGTCAACCGCGACCAGCTGTTCAAGCGGGCGATGATCGACGCCCGCTGGGAGCTGACCGCCAAGCTCGGCAAGGACATCGACACCTGGACCTGGGGACGGCTGCACCGCCTGTTCCTGAAGAACCAGACCCTCGGCACCGAGGGACCCGGTTTCGTCCAGTACGCCCTCAACCGCGGCCCCTGGGAGCTCAGCGGCGGCGAGGCCACCGTCAACGCGACCGGCTGGAACGCGGCCGGCGGCTACGGCGTGGTGTGGGTGCCGTCCATGCGGATGGTCGTGAACCTCGGCGACCTCGACAAGTCCCGCTGGATCAACCTCAGCGGCGCCTCCGGGCACGCCTACAGCGCCCACTACGTCGACCAGACGGACAAGTGGGCCGACGGCGAACTGCTCCCGTGGTCCTTCTCGGACAAGGCGGTGGAGGACGGCACGGAGGACAAGCTGGTGCTCAAGCCGTGAGCCGCTGACACCGGAAACCGAAAGCGGCCCTCCACGCGTGCGTGGCGGGCCGCTTTCGCGTCAGGTCTCCGGCCCGAACCGCCGCACCCCCGACGGCGTCACCACCGCGTGCACCGGCCGGTCGTGCGGCTCCCCGGGGACGTGCTCGACCACCTCCGAGTCGTACAGCAGCACCACCAGCGCGGGATGCGCACCCGCCCGCTCCAGCCGCGCCAGCACACGGTCGTACGAGCCTCCGCCGCGTCCCAGCCGCATGCCGCGCGCGTCGACCGCCAGCCCCGGCAGCAGCACGGCGTCGGCGGTGGTCACGGCGTCCGGCCCGAGGCGCTCGCCGGCGGGCTCGAAGAGGGCCATCCTGCCGCCGTG
This sequence comes from Streptomyces sp. NPDC045955, assembly GCF_056430805.1. Classification (NCBI taxonomy): domain Bacteria; kingdom Bacillati; phylum Actinomycetota; class Actinomycetes; order Kitasatosporales; family Streptomycetaceae; genus Streptomyces; species Streptomyces sp. NPDC045955. Next base: position 224,793 of record NZ_JBWKKY010000001.1, on the reverse strand, counting down.
TTGGACGCGCGCGAGCGAGCCCTCGCCCTCGTAGACGCCCCAGTCCAGGTCGTTGTCGGGCAGCAGGACCGGCAGCAGGACGCGTACGCCCCGGGCGCGCAGCGCGTCCAGGAGCGCGGGCGTCCCCGGTTCGCTCCCCACGGAGACGTACGCCGCCACCGTCCCGGCCCGCGCCAACTCGGGCAGCTCCAGTGCCCGCCCGGCCAGCGCGGCGGACGTTTCCCGCAGGTCATCCGCCGTCAACCTGTTCCTCATCGCGAGGAACTCCAGCCGCAAACTCCGCTTGTCAGGCTCGCCCGGACGTCCGATGTGACTCAAAGGTTGCTCCCGTACCGTTGCAATACGCTCATATGAGCGCCTATGAACCGGAGCCGCAGATTCCATGCAAAGGCACCGGATAAGGTGGCGGGCATGACTCAGTCGCACCCTCGGATCAGCAAGGCTGTCATTCCAGCAGCAGGCCTCGGTACCCGGTTCCTGCCGGCCACCAAAGCCACTCCCAAGGAGATGCTGCCGGTCGTCGACAAGCCGGCGATCCAGTACGTGGTCGAGGAGGCCGTCGCCGCGGGTCTCGACGACGTCCTCATGGTGACGGGTCGCAACAAGCGCCCCCTCGAGGACCACTTCGACCGCAACTACGAGCTGGAGTCGGCGCTTCAGAAGAAGGGCGACGCCGGCCGCCTCGCCAAGGTGCAGGAGTCGAGCGACCTCGCGACGATGCACTACGTCCGCCAGGGCGACCCCAAGGGCCTCGGACACGCCGTCCTGTGCGCCGCCCCGCACGTGGGTGACGAGCCCTTCGCCGTCCTCCTCGGCGACGACCTCATCGACCCCCGCGACCCCCTGCTCCAGCGCATGGTCGAGGTCCAGGAGCAGCGCGGCGGCAGCGTCATCGCGCTCATGGAGGTCGCCCCGGAGCAGATCCACCTCTACGGCTGCGCGGCCGTCGAGACCACCGAGGACAGCGACGTCGTCAAGGTCAGCGGCCTGGTCGAGAAGCCCGACCCGGCCGACGCCCCGTCCAACTACGCGATCATCGGCCGGTACGTCCTCGACCCGCACATCTTCGACATACTGCGCAAGACCCAGCCGGGCCGCGGCGGCGAGATCCAGCTCACGGACGCGCTCCAGCAGCTCGCCGAGACGCATGCATCAGCGGCTACCGCCGCGGGGACCATCGGCGGCCCGGTGCACGGCGTCGTCTTCAAGGGCCGCCGCTATGACACCGGCGACCGCGGCGACTACCTGCGTGCCATTGTCCGACTCGCGTGCGAACGTGAAGACCTGGGCCCGGACTTCCGGACCTGGCTTCGCAGTTACGTAGCCGAGGAGATGTAGCACGTTGAGCAGCGCCGCGACCCGCGTCACCGGCCAGGACCACTCCGGCCCCGACCACCTGTGGTCGGTGGAGGAGCACCTGGAGGACATCCTCGCCACCGTCCGTCCCCTGGAACCCATCGAGCTGCATCTGCTCGACGCCCAGGGCTGCGTCCTCGTCGAGGACGTCACGGTGCCGGTGTCCCTGCCGCCCTTCGACAACAGCTCGATGGACGGATACGCGGTACGTGTCGCGGACGTGGCGGGAGCGAGCGAGGAGTTCCCGGCGGCCCTGGAGGTCGTCGGGGACGTCGCCGCAGGCCAGGCCGAGCTGCTCCACGTGGGCCCCGGCCAGGCCGCCCGCATCATGACCGGCGCCCCGCTGCCGCCCGGCGCCGAGACGGTCGTGCCCGTCGAGTGGACCGACGGCGGGCTCGGCGAGGGCCCGGTGCGCGGCATGCGCGCCCGCAGCCTCGGCCCCGAGGGTGCCACGGGGCACGTGCAGGTGTACCGCCCGGCCGAGGCCCGCGCGCACGTGCGCGCGAAAGGCAGTGACGTGAAGGCCGGCGACCGCGCCCTGGAGGCCGGCACGATCCTCGGCCCGCCCCAGATCGCCCTGCTCGCCGCGATCGGCCGCGGCACGGTCCGGGTGCGCCCGCGCCCGCGCGTGGTGGTGCTCTCCACCGGCAGCGAACTCGTCCAGCCCGACACGGAACTGGGCGCCGGTCAGATCTACGACTCCAACAGCTTCGCCCTCACCGCCGCCGCCCGCGACGCCGGTGCCATCGCCTACCGCGTGGGCGCCGTCGCCGACGACGCCGAGACGCTGCGCTCCACCATCGAGGACCAGCTGGTCCGCGCCGACCTGGTGGTCACCACGGGCGGGGTGAGCGTCGGGGCGTACGACGTCGTCAAGGAGGCGCTGTCCCACGTCGCCGACGCGGACGAGGCGGGCAGCGGCATCGAGTTCCGCAAGCTCGCCATGCAGCCCGGCAAGCCCCAGGGCTTCGGCTCCATCGGCCCCGACCACACGCCGCTGCTGGCGCTGCCCGGCAACCCGGTGTCGTCGTACGTCTCCTTCGAACTGTTCGTCCGCCCCGCCATCCGTGCCCTGATGGGCCTGGCGGACGTCCACCGGCCGGTGACCCGGGCGACCCTGACCGCTGACAAGACGCTGACCTCGCCGAAGGGCCGCCGCCAGTTCCTGCGCGGCACGTACGCCGACGGCCGGGTCACCCCGGTCGGCGGCGCCGGATCCCACCTGATCGCGGCCCTCGCCCACGCCGACGCGCTGATCGTCGTCCCCGAGGACACCGAGTCCGTCGAGCCCGGCACCGAGGTCGAGGTGGTCCTGCTCGGCCGATAGGCGCTGGTTGGGGGTACCGTGTCGCGCACAGCAGGCCCGGACCGGGAGCGCCACACAGCATGAGCATGCAGGACCCCCCTACGCAGGACCGCCTGACGCACATCGACGAGGCGGGTGCCGCCCGCATGGTCGACGTGTCCGAGAAGGACGTGACCGCCCGCACCGCCCGTGCCAGCGGACGCGTCCTCGTCTCGCCCCGCGTGATCGAACTGCTGCGAGGCGAGGGCGTCCCCAAGGGCGACGCCCTCGCGACCGCGCGGATCGCCGGGATCATGGGCGCCAAACGCACCCCGGACCTGATCCCGCTCTGTCACCCCTTGTCGGTGTCCGGTGTGAAACTGGACCTGTCGGTCGCGGACGACGCGGTGGAGATCCTGGCCACCGTGAAGACGACGGACCGCACGGGCGTCGAGATGGAGGCCCTCACCGCGGTCTCCGTCGCCGCGCTCACCGTGATCGACATGGTCAAGGCGGTCGACAAGGGAGCGGTCATCACGGACGTACGGGTGGAGGAGAAGACGGGCGGCAAGTCGGGCGACTGGAGCCGGGCATGAGCTATCGCGCTCTCGTCGTCACCGCCTCCAACCGGGCCGCCGCCGGTATCTACGAGGACAAGGGCGGTCCGCTGATCGCGCATGGCCTGAGGGGTTTCGGCTTCGAGGTCGACGGCCCCCAGGTGGTCCCCGACGGCGACCCCGTGGAGGCGGCCCTGCGCGCCGGTGTCGAGACCGGCTACGACGTCATCGTCACCACCGGCGGCACGGGCATCTCGCCCACCGACCGCACCCCCGAGGCGACGCGCCGGGTGATCGACCACGAGGTGCCGGGCATCGCCGAGGCCATCCGGGCCTTCGGCCGGGAGAAGGTGCCGACCGCGGCGCTCTCCCGGGGCCTGGCCGGAGTGGCGGGCGGCACGCTGATCGTCAACCTGCCGGGCTCCAGCGGCGGCGTGAAGGACGGCCTGGCGGTCCTGGAGCCGCTGCTGGTCCACGCCGTCGAGCAGCTCCGCGGCGGTGACCACCCCAGACCCGGCAGTGGGGGTGCGAGCTGAACAGCCCATCCTGGCCCGTCGAGCTGGTGGACGGCGATGTCGTCCTCAGGCCGATAAAGCTGCGCGACCAGCGGGCGTGGCGCGAGGTCAACCGGCGCAACCGCGACTGGCTGCGCCCCTGGGAGGCGACCATTCCGCCGCCCACGCCCGGCGGGCCGCTGGCGCACCGCCCGACCTTCCGCCAGATGGTCCGCCACCTGAGGTCTGAGGCGAACGCGGGCCGGATGCTGCCCTTCGTCATCGAGTACCAGGGGCGGCTGGTGGGGCAGTTGACCGTGGCCGGAATCACCTGGGGCTCGATGTGCTCCGGGCATGTCGGCTACTGGGTGGACGAGGCGGTGGCCGGCCGGGGCGTGATGCCGACGGCGGTGGCGCTCGTCGTGGACCACTGTTTCCGCACGGTCGGGCTGCACCGCATCGAGGTCTGCATTCGCCCCGAGAACGGGCCGAGCCGCCGGGTCGTGGAGAAACTCGGATTCCGCGAGGAGGGGCTCAGGCCGCGGTATCTCCACATCGACGGGGCCTGGCGCGACCACCTCGTCTTCGCGCTCACGGCGGAAGAGGTGCCGGACGGGTTGCTGAGGCGCTGGCACCGGGCACGATCGCAGAGTAATCCGGGAATCCGGCACCACCCCGGAAATTGAATATGTGTTCGAAATTGATCGACTGATGACCATCTTGGGGCATTGAATTCCTGGCGTGGGCGGTCTGCTGATCGCATCGGTCGCAAAAAAAGTTAGAAATATCAGCCAGATCGTGCGACACACCGGCTCAATTGGCAGATGGCCTCACGCAAACCCCTCTACCGTGTGAGGCGTGAGCAGCAGCGGCCTCATCTACGCAGTCATTGTCGGGGCCTGGGCCGCCTACTTGGTGCCGATGTGGCTCCGTAGGCAGGACGAGCTGAACGAGGCCCGTCCGACGGAACGCTTCAGCACCGCCATCCGGCTTCTGTCCGGAAAGGCGGCCATGGAGCGCCGGTACGCCAAGGACCTGCGGGCGCGCTCCGCCGAGGAGGGGGAGCAGGACGCCGACGACCTGGACGCCGTCACCGACTCGGTGGACGTCCGGGCCTTCGCCGTGTCCAAGACGCGTCCGCAGACCCAGGTGCCCGTACCGTCGCCCGCCCCCGAGCAGCCGGCCCGCCCGGCACCCGGACAGGACCGGGCGAGCGCCGAACGCGGCCGGGGCCAGATGCCCGCCGCCCGGCGCGGTGCGGCCCCCCGGGCGAACAAGACGAACCAGGCGAACCAGGCGGCCGCAGCGCGGGCCCGGCGCTCGAAGGTGCTCGCCCGCCGTCGGCGCACCACCACCATGCTGTTCCTCGCCTTCACCCTGGGTGCGATCGTGGCCGCGGTCGGGGGCCTCGCGTTCCTGTGGGCGCCCGGGGTGCCCGCCGTCATGCTCAGCGTGTACATCGCGTACCTGCGCTCCCAGGAGCGCCGCCGCTTCACCTACCAGATGGACCGCCGCCGGGCCGAGGTCGCGGCCCAGCAGCTGCGGGAGCGCCAGCGGCAGCCCCGCCGGCACGCCGCCACCGACGAAGCGGCCGACGAACCGGAGGCGGGACCCGAGCCGGCGACCGACCCCGGCCTGTCGGCCCTCGCGGCGGACCGGCGCGCACTCGTCGAGCAGACCGACCACGCCGAGTGGGTCGACCAGCAGCGCGAGCGGCAGCGGCGCCCGGGACAGGGCGACAGCTGGGAGCCGGTGCCGGTACCCCTGCCGACCTATGTGACCGCACCCGTCGCGCCCCGGGCCACCAGCGACGTGGACCTCACGGCGCCCGACACCTGGAGCTCGGCGCGGTCGAGCACCGTCACCCCCGATCACGAGGACGCCCCGGCCCCTGCCGACAGCGCGGACCCCGGCGAGGCGGAGGCCCGCACGGAGGAGAGGGCGGACGGCGGCGGCCGCGGTGACGCCCGCCGTGCGGCCTCCGCACGGCGGGCCCGGGAGCGCGGGCGCACCCCGCTGTTCGACCAGTACGAGGACGGGGACCGGCCCCGGGCCGCCAACGAGTAGCCCCGCGAAGCCGCAGGTGACCGCCCCTCGGGAACGGATTTCCAAGCAGGCCGATCGGGGTGCTAAAGTTTCACTCGTTGCAAGGGCCTGTGGCGCAGTCCGGTAGCGCACCTCGTTCGCATCGAGGGGGCCAGGGGTTCAAATCCCCTCAGGTCCACGCAGCTCAGAGCCCGGTCGGGAAACCGACCGGGCTCTGACGTATGTTCAGCACCACATGCTTGCCCAAGCTTGGTCTCGCCGTGGATCTTCTTGACGATCTCACCTCGAGGCGAGCGCTGAGCCCCCGTCAGCCAGGGATCAGAGTCGCTTCGCGAAGCACCGGCTCGACTCGTGGTGCCGGTAATAGCCGAACTTGGCGCACGGCTCGTAGCCGCTGGACGTGTACAGGGCTATGGCCTCCGGCTGCTTGAGGCCCGTCTCCAGGACCATGCGGATGCGGCCGGCCGTGCGGGCGTCCTCCTCCAGGGCGGCCAGGATGCGGCGGGCGAGGCCCCGGCCGCGCAGCTGCTCGATCACGTACATCCGCTTGACCTCGGCGTCGCCGTCCAGGTTGCCTTCGTCGTTCGCGTCCTGGGAGCGCCAGGCGCCCGAGGCGACGGGGGTGCCGAGCTCGTCGTACGCGACCAGGTAGATGCCGTTCGGCGGGTCGAAGTCCGTGGCGGCCATGGGCGTGGCATCGCCGTCGTCGCCGTAGCGGACGGCGTACTCGGCCTGGACCTCGTCGTTCAGCTTCACGGCGTCGGGGTGGTCGAAGGAGACCCGGCGTATCTGCATGACGGCTACCGTATTCGATCCGGAACTGGACGCCGTCCAGTGTGCCGGTATCGTGCCGGGGTGCTCACTGTGACCTCTGTGAATGTGAACGGGCTGCGTGCCGCCGCGAAGAAGGGTTTCGTGGAGTGGCTCGCGCAGACCGATGCCGACGTGCTGTGTCTCCAGGAGGTGCGGGCCGAGCCGGAGCAGTTGCCCGAGCACGTCCGGGACCCCGAGGGCTGGCACGTGGTGCACGCGCCGGCCGCCGCGAAGGGGCGGGCCGGGGTGTCCCTCTACAGCCGGCGTGAGCCCGACCGGGTCCAGGTCGGGTTCGGGTCGTCCGAGTTCGACGGCAGCGGGCGGTATGTGGAGGCCGATCTGCCGGGAGTCACCGTCGCCTCCCTGTATCTGCCCTCGGGTGAGGTCGGGACCGAGCGGCAGGACGAGAAGGAGCGCTTCATGGGCGAGTTCCTCGCCCATCTGAAGGGGCTCCGGGAGCGGGCCGCCGCCGAGGGGCGCGAGGTGCTCGTCTGCGGCGACTGGAACATCGCCCACCAGCGGGCCGACCTGAAGAACTGGCGCGGCAACACCAAGAGCTCCGGGTTCCTGCCCGAGGAGCGGGAGTGGCTGTCCCAGGTCTTCGATCCCGCGGACGGCGGGTACGTCGACGTCGTACGCGCCCTGCACCCGGACACCGAGGGGCCGTACTCGTGGTGGTCGTACCGCGGGCGGGCCTTCGACAACGACACCGGCTGGCGGATCGACTATCACGTGGCCACCCCGGGTCTCGCCGGGCGGGCGGTCAAGGGATTCGTGGAGCGGGCCGCCACGCACGCGGAGCGGTGGTCCGACCATGCGCCGGTGACCGTCGTCTACGACCGTCAGGACACGGCCTAAGACCTGCGCATCCTGCGGTCCATCGCCAGGGACAGTTCCGCCTCCACCACGCTGCGGGCCAGCGGGCGCAGGCGGGGCAGGTCGTCCTCCGAGGCGTGGCGCAGGACCAGGCCGGTGAAGAGTTCGGCCAGGGCGTCGGCGTGGGTGCGAACCTGTTTGGCCGCGCGGAGGACCTCGGCGAGGGGGATGCCCTCGCGGACCAGGGCCGAGGAGACGTCCAGGAGGCGGCGGCTGATGTGGACGATCTCGTCGCCGTCGGTGCCGAGGTAGCCGAGCTCCATGGCGGCGGCGAGGTTCTCGGGGGTCGCCTCGCCCGCGAAGTGGTCGGCGAGCTCCTCGGGGGTGAGGTGCACCGGCTCCTCCTCCGTGGGGGCGCCGACGCCGAGCAGGTCGCCGACGTCCCGGCCGTGGTCGAAGGCCTCCGCCAGCTCCGCGATGCCGCTGAGGGTGTGGCCGCGTTCCAGCAGGGCCGTGATCGTGCGCAGGCGATTGAGGTGATGGTCGTCGTACCAGGCGATACGGCCCTCGCGGCGAGGCGGCGGGATCAGCTTGCGTTCGCGGTAGAAGCGCAGGGTGCGCACCGTGATCCCGGCCAGGCGGGCCAGCTCTTCCATGCGGTATTCACGCTTCTCGGCCACCTGGGCACCTTAAGGCGTACCGAGGGTAGCTTTCCTCGGCCGCCCCCTACCCATCAGTACGTGACTGCCCTACTCTCCCATTGCGCCAGTGTTCACTGGCATGGTTCTCGTGGTGTGTGGAGGTGTCGGCATGGGCGAACGCGAACACGAACGCGAGCATGTGCGGGTCGCGGTGGTCGGGTCCGGGTTCGGCGGGCTGGGGGCCGCCGTGCGGCTGCGCCGTGAGGGCGTCACCGACTTCGTCGTGCTGGAGCGGGCGAGCAGCGTCGGCGGGACCTGGCGGGACAACAGCTACCCGGGGTGCGCGTGTGACGTGCCGTCGCATCTGTACTCGTTCTCCTTCGCGCCCAACCCCGACTGGCCGCGCACCTTCTCCGGGCAGGAACACATCCGCGCCTACCTGGAGCACGTGACGGACACCTTCCGGCTGCGGCCGCACATCCGCTTCGACTCGGAGGTGAAGCGGATGACGTGGAACGCCGAGCGGCTGTGCTGGGACATCGAGACCAGCAGCGGGAGCCTGTCGGCGGACATCGTCGTCTCCGCCACCGGGCCGCTGTCCGACCCGAAGGTCCCGGACATCCCCGGGCTGGACTCCTTCCCGGGCAAGGTCTTCCACTCGGCCCGCTGGGACCACGGCTACGACCTGCGCGGCAAGCGCGTCGCGATGGTGGGGACGGGGGCCTCGGCCATCCAGATCGTGCCGGCCATCCAGCCCGACGTGTCGCGGCTCACGCTCTTCCAGCGCACCCCGCCGTGGGTGCTGCCCCGCGTCGACCGGGCCATCAGCGACGCCGAGCGGTGGCTCCACCGGCAGCTGCCCTTCACCTCGCAGCTGCGCCGCGGACTGCTGTGGGGCATCCGGGAGGTGCAGGTCCAGGCGTTCACCAAGCGGCCGAACGAACTCGGTTTCGTCGAGCGGCTGGCCAAGCGCAACATGGCCCGCGCCGTCAAGGACCCGGCGCTGCGGGCGAAGCTCACCCCCGACTACCGCATCGGCTGCAAGCGGATCCTGCTGTCCAGCGAGTACTACCCGGCGCTCGCGCAGCCGAATGTGGACGTCGTCGCGAGCGGGCTGACCGAGGTCCGCGGATCGACCCTCGTCGCCGCCGACGGCAGCGAGGCCGAGGCGGACGCGATCGTCTTCGGCACCGGGTTCCGCGTCACCGACATGCCCATCGCCGAGCGGGTCGTGGGCGCCGACGGACGGACCCTCGCCGAGAGCTGGAAGGGCGGCATGGAGGCCCTGCGCGGCGCCTCCGCCGCAGGTTTCCCGAACTGGATGACGATCATCGGGCCCAACACCGGCCTCGGGAACTCCTCGATGATCCTCATGATCGAGTCCCAGCTGAACTACCTGGCCGACTTCGTCCGACAGGTCGACGTCCTCGGCGGCCGGGTCGCCCTCGACGCCCGGCCGAGCGCCGTGCGTGCCTGGAACCACCGGGTGCAGGAGCGCATGAAGCGGACCGTGTGGAACACCGGCGGCTGCACCAGCTGGTACCTCGACGCGAGCGGCCGCAACACCACCATCTGGCCCGGCACGACAGCCGAGTTCCGGCAGGCGACGCGGCGGGTGGACCTCGCGGAGTACGACGTCCTGCGGGCTCCCGTGACGGAGACCGAGAAGGCTGCTGAACAGAAGGCCGGGGTGCACGCGTGAGCCGCCTCCTGTCCGTCGACTCCGGGCGCTACGCCCCGCCCGCCCCCGCGCGCGAACTGACCGCCGTCTCCGCCGACGGCGCCCGGCTGCACGTCGAGACCCACGGGCCCGACGGAGCCCCCGCCGTCGTCCTCGCCCACGGCTGGACCTGCTCCACCGCCTTCTGGGCGGCCCAGATACGCGACCTCGCCGCCGACCACCGGGTCATCGCCTACGACCAGCGCGGCCACGGACGCAGCCCCGCGAGCCCCGCGTGCACCACCGATGCCCTCGCCGACGATCTGGAAGCCGTGCTCGAAGCCACCCTCGCGCCCGGCGAACAGGCCGTGATCGCCGGGCACTCCATGGGCGGCATGACCGTGATGGCGACCTCCGGGAGAACCGCCTTCCGCGAGCACGCCGCCGCCGTCCTGCTGTGCAGCACGGGCAGTTCGCAGCTGGTCGTGGCCTCCACCGTCGTACCCCTCCGGCCCGGGCGGCTGCGGACCTGGCTGACCCGGCGGATCCTCGGCTCCCGGGCGCCGCTCGGCCCGGTCACGCCCCTGGCCCGCCGGATCCTCAAGTACGGGACGATGGGCCCGGGTTCGGCCCCGGACATGGTCGAGGCCTGCGCCCGCATCGTGCACGCCTGCCCCCGCAAGGTCCGCTACGCCTGGTCGCACGTGCTGGACCTGCTCGACCTGGACCACGGCGTACGGGAGCTGGACGTCCCCACGGCCGTGGTGGCCGGTACGGCGGACCGGCTCACGCCGCCGGTGCACGCCCGGGCCCTGGCCGCCGCGCTGCCGCACTGCACCGCTCTCACCGAGCTGCCCGGCATCGGCCACATGACGCCCATCGAGGCGCCCGAGCTGGTCACCGGCAAGATACGTGAACTCGTCCGGGCACACATCCAGGCACACATCCAGGTCGTATCCGAGGAGAGCGCATGAGCAGGGTGAGCCTCGAAGGCAGGGTCGCCGTGGTGACCGGGGCGGCGCGCGGCGTCGGGGAGTTGCTGGCCCGCAAGCTCTCCGCGCGCGGTGTGAGGGTGGCGCTGGTCGGACTCGAACCGGACGCGCTCAAGGAGGTCTCCGGGCGGCTGCACAGCGACAGCGACCACTGGCACGCCGACGTCACCGACCACGAGGCGATGGCCCGGGTCGCGCAGGAGGTCATGGAGCGCTTCGGCCGGGTCGACATCGTCGTCGCCAACGCCGGTGTCGCCACGGGCGGTCCGTTCGTCGACTCCGACCCGGTGTCCTGGCGGCGGGTGATTGAGGTCAACCTGATCGGTTCCGCGGTGACGGCCCGCGCCTTCCTGCCGCCGCTGCTGGAGAGCCGGGGTTATCTGCTGCAGATCGCGTCCCTCGCGGCGATCACCCCGGCGCCGATGATGACCGCGTACTGCGCGTCCAAGTCCGGTGTGGAGGCGTACGCGCACAGTCTGCGCGCCGAGGTCGGGCACCGGGGTGTGAAGGTCGGCGTCGGCTACCTGTCGTGGACCGACACCGACATGGTGCGCGGGGCCGACCAGGACGACGTCATGCGGGAGTTGAGGCAGCGGCTGCCCTGGCCGTCCAACAAGACCTACCCGCTGGGCCCGGCGGTGGACCGGCTCGTGGCCGGGATCGAGAGCCGGTCGAGCCATGTCTACGGGCAGTGGTGGCTGCGCGGCATGCAGGGCGTGCGCGGATATCTGCCCGGGATCATCGGGACGGTGGGCCAGCGCGAGATGCGGCGGTTCGCGGACCGGCTGACCGGCATGCGCACGGGCCTGGTCGGGGCGGGCGGAGCGGCCGATGAACAGCAGAGGACTACGCTCCGTAAATGATCGACATGCGCAGCGTCACGGGCCGTGTGAATCTGGTCGAGCCAGATCCCCTCACCCCCAACGGGAGTGAACCCACATGGGTATGAAGGACCAGTTCCAGGAGAAGTCCGAGCAGTGGCAGAACCAGGCCAAGCAGAAGGCCGACCAGGCCCGTGAGCAGATGCAGGGCCGCGGTCGCCGGCGTGACGAGGACATGGACCCCTCGCAGCCCTCGCAGCGCGAGCGTGAGCGGGAGCGCGAGCAGGAGGACCGCTTCGACCAGGACTACGACGCCTGACGTTGCGTGCTGAAGGGAAGGGGTGCCTCGCGCGGGGCGCCCCTTCCTCACGTCCGGGACCCTCGGGCCGTCCTCACGCCCTGGGCGGCAGCTTCGGACGGGAGCGGTCCGGTACGTCGCTGTAGGTCGGCGGTTTCGCCGGCGGGTTGGTCTCCAGCAGCCCGAGCGCCAGCTCCACCGCGTCGGTCAGCTGGGCGTGGCGGCCCTCCGCCCAGTCCAGCGGGGTGCGCAGGACGTCGATGTCGGGGGCGACGCCCTTGTTCTCCACCGACCAGCCGTAGGCGTCGAACCAGGCCGCGTTCATCGGCACCGTGATGACCGTGCCGTCCCCCAGCTCGTGCCGGCCGGTCATGCCGACCACACCGCCCCAGGTCCGCTGTCCCACCACGGGGCCCAGCTTCAGCAGCTTGAACGCGGCGGTGATCATGTCGCCGTCGGAGGAGGTCGCCTCGTCGGCCAGGGCCACCACCGGGCCCCGCGGCGCGTTCGAGGTGTACGACACGGGCTGGGCGTCGCGGGTGAGATCCCAGCCCAGGATCGTGCGGCTCAGCGTCTCGATGACCAGCTCGCTGATGTGGCCGCCCGCGTTGCCGCGCACGTCCACGATCAGCGCGGGCCGCGACACCTCCATGCGCAGATCGCGGTTGAACTGCGCCCAGCCCGAACCCCCCATGTCCGGGATGTGCAGATACCCGCATCGCCCGCCGCTCAACTCCCGTACCACCGTCCGGCGTTTGGCCACCCAGTCCTGGTAGCGCAACGGCCGTTCGTCGACGAGCGGGACGACGGCGACCCGCCGGGGCGGTCCCGTGCTCTCCGCGGCGGAGAAGGTCAGCTCCACCGTCGTACCGCCCGCGCCCGCCAGCAGCGGATACGGGCCCGCGTCCGGATCCACCGGGCGGCCGTCGACGTGGGTCAGGATCGCCCCCTCGCGGATGCCCGTACCGGCCAGCGGGGAGCGGGCCTTGGAGTCGGAGGAGTCGCCGGGCAGGATCCGCTTGACCATCCAGCCGCCGTCCCGGCGTACGAAGTTGGCGCCCAGCAGACCCTGCCGGCGCTGGTAGTGCGGCGGGCCCTCGTTGCGCCGGGCGGCGGTGACGTAGGCGTGGGAGGTGCCCAGCTCCCCCAGCACCTCGCGCAGCAGGTCGGCGAACTCGTCCGGGGAGGCGACCCGTTCGACCAGCGGACGGTACTGGTCCAGCACCCCGTCCCAGTCGATGCCGCACATGCCGGGCTCCCAGAAGTACGCCCGGATCAGCCGCCCGGCCTCCTCGTACGCCTGCCGCCACTCCGCCTCCGGGTCGACCACGTGCAGGATGCGGCGCGCGTCGATCCACACCGTCGTGTCCAGGTCGCCGGGCTCGGTCGCGGGCACCGCGCGCAGCTCGCCCTCGTCGACGATCACCAGCCGCGTGCCGTCGCCGCTGACCGCGAAGAAGTCCAGGTGCACGGCGAGTTCGGACTTCTTGGCCTTGGTGATGCCGAAGTGCTCCAGGGTCGGGCGGCCGCTGGTGTCGTCCGGGTTCGCGAACGTCTCGCCCAGCGCCCCCGAGATCGGCCAGCGCAGCCACACCAACCCGCCGCCGGCCACCGGGTGCAGTGCCGAGTACTTGGAGGCGGCCACCGGGAACGGCGTGACCCGGTTCTCCAGCCCCTCGACCTCGACGGTCACCGCCCCGTTGTCCCCGTTCTCATCGTCCTCCACCGGATCCAGGCCCCCGGCGGCCGGGCGGCCCTCCGGGTTCAGCGCGAACGGGGAGGGCGTCGCGGAGGACAGCGGCACGAGATACGGGCGGCAGCCCAGCGGGAAGGACAGGTCGCCGGTGTGCACGTCGTAGACGGGGTCGAAGCCGCGCCAGGAGAGGAAGGCGAGGTAGCGGCCGTCGCGCGTGAAGACCGGGTTCTCGTCCTCGAAACGGCCGTTGGTGACGTCGACGATGAACGTGTCCCCTTCTGCCGTTCCGGCGAGGCGGGCCATCTTGATCTGCCGCAGGGTCCGCCCGATCCCCGGATGCGACCAGGTCAGCCATGCCCCGTCCGGGGAGAACGCGAGGTCGCGCACGGGCCCGTTGATCGACCGGATCAACTCGGTGACCTCCCCGTCGGACTCCTCGGCCACGTCCACGAGCAGCAGTCGCCCGTCGTGCGAGGCGACCGCCAGCCGCTCGCCCTCCGGATCCGACACCAGTTCGCGCACCCGGCCCAGTCCGCCCGAGGCCAGCCGCCTCGGCCCGCGGTCGCCGCTCGCCCGGGGCAGGGAGGCGATCTCGATCGCGTCCTCGCCCTCGGCGTCCGTCACGTACGCCACCCGCCCGCTCGCGCCCAGCATCTCCGGCATCCGCACCCGGACACCCGGGGTGTCGGTGAGGGTGCGGGCCGGCCCGTCCCGGTGGGTGAGCCAGTACAGGCTGCCGCGCACGACGACCGCGCTGGCCCGCCCGGTCTCGTCGACCGAGATGCCGTCGACGTGCTGCGCCGCGGGCACCTGGTACGGGCGCCGCCCCGCGCGCGGCCCGCTCAGCCGTACGTCGAGCCGGCGCGGCTCGGAGTCCGGTGACAGATCGTCGACCAGCCACAGGTCGCCCGCGCACTGGTACACCACCCGGGTGCCGTCGCTGGCGGCGTGCCGGGCGTAGAAGGCGTCGTGATCGGTGTGCCGGCGCAGGTCCGAGCCGTCGTAGGCACACGAGTAGAGGTTGCCGACGCCCTCGTGGTCGGAGAGGAAGGCGATCCTGCCGCCGGCGAACATGGGGGAGTGCAGATGGCCGCCGAGGCCTTCGAGCAGCCGTTCGCCGTGCAGCCACAGCCTGCCCATGGCCCCGCCCCGGTAGCGCTTCCAGGCGGCCGGTTCGTGCGGCGGGGTGCCGGTGAGGAGGAGCGACTTGCGCTCCCCGTCCAGATCGGCGACCTGGATGTCGGCGACCGGCCCCCAGGGCAGCTTGCGGCCCGGGTCGCCGTCCGGGGAGACCTTGTACGCCCAGGTGAAGTACGAGAAGGGCTCGCCGTGCGAGGCCACGGCCAGGATCTCGCCGTCCGGAGTCCAGCCGCAGACCCGGGTGTCGGGGCTGCCCCAGTGGCTCACCTGTCGGGCCGGGCCGCCGTCCACCGGCGCGAGATGGACCTCGGGCACCAGGCTGCGCCAGCTCGTGTACGCGAGGTGCCGTCCGTCGGGCGAGAAGCGGGGGTGGCCCACCTTGGTGCGGTCGACGGTGAGCCGCCAGGCGCGGCCGGGGCCGTCCAGCGGGGCGAGCCAGAGGTCGTCCTCGGCCACGAAGCAGAGCAGGTCGTCATGGAGATGAGGCAGACGCAGATAGGTCACGTCTTCATGCTTTGCCGGGGGACGGAGTGCAGCAAGTTCAGGCAAAGCGGACCGCTGTCATGGCCGGGGCCGCGGTCGTGACCCAGGACACGTACGAAACGGTTTCGTTTCGTAAGGGCGTGCGCTATCTTCGTGGTGTACGAAACCGTGTCGTTCGGAGCAGGAAGGTGAGCGAGATGGCTGAGGTCGCCGCCGCGCGTCGCAGTCGGATCACCCCCGAGCGTGAGGCCGAGCTGTACGCGGCCGTGCTCGACCTGCTCCGCGAGGTCGGCTACGACGCCCTCACCATGGACGCCGTGGCCGCCCGCACGCGGTCCAGCAAGGCGACGCTCTACCGCCAGTGGGGCGGCAAGCCGGAGCTGGTGGCGAAGGCGATCCGGCACAACAAGCCGGGCAGCGTCGCCGACATCGACACGGGATCCCTGCGGGGCGACCTGCACGCCCTCACCTCGCGTGAGGACGACTGCACCATGCAGCAGAACGCCGCGCTGATGCGCGGTCTGTTCATGGCGGTCCACAGCAACCCGGACCTGCTCCAGGCCTTCAAGGAACTGCTCATCGAGCCCGAGATGGAGGAGTTCCACCGGGTGGTGCAAAGAGCAGTCGACCGCGGTGAGGTCGAGGCCGGCCGCCCGGCGCTGGACTACATCGTGCACATGCTCGTCGGCGCCTTCGCCACGCGCACCCTGATCGATGACCAGCCACCCACGCAGGCGTTCCTCACCTCGTACATCGACGCCGTGGTCCTCCCCGCCCTCGGCATTCCCGTCGACTGACAAACCCCCTCAGCACATCCCCACCTGACGTCACCGCTCACGTCGTCGGGCTGATCAGCCCTGCCCAGAACCGACCCCACGACCTGACCGGGAGTACGCCCTCGTGGCCACATTCCTCTACAAACTCGGCCGGATCTCCTTCCGGCGGCGGCATTTCGTCGCCCTGATATGGGTGGCCCTGCTGACCCTCGCCGGTGCCGGCGCGGCCGGCGCACCCGCCGCGGGCAACAGTTCCTTCTCCATCCCCGGCACCGAGGCGCAGAAGGCCTTCGACCTGCTGGAACAGCGTTTCCCCGGCGCGAGCGCCGACGGAGCCACCGCACGCGTCGTCTTCAAGGCGCCGAGCGGCGAGAAGATGACCGACCCCGGCAACAAGGCGACCGTCCAGGAAACCGTCAAGGAACTCTCCGACGGCTCCGAGGTCGTCCGCGTCACCGACCCGTACCGGGCGAGGGCCGTCAGCAAGGACGGCACGGTCGCGTACGCGCAGGTGTCCTACAAGGTCTCCGGGATGGAGCTGGAGGACTCCTCCCGCGACGCCCTGGAGGACTCCGCGCAGGACGCCCGCAAGGCCGGGCTGACCGTCGAGATCGGCGGTGACGCGCTCCAGACGGTCCCGCACACCGGCACCACCGAGATCATCGGCATCGCGGTCGCCGCCGTCGTCCTCGTCATCACCTTCGGCTCGCTGGTCGCGGCCGGTCTGCCGCTGCTGACGGCGCTCGTCGGCGTGGGCATCGGCGTCTCGACGATCACGGCGCTGGCCAGCGCGCTGGACCTGGGCTCGACGACCTCCACCCTGGCGATGATGATCGGCCTGGCGGTCGGCATCGACTACGCGCTGTTCATCGTCTCCCGCTACCGCGCGGAACTGGCCGAGGGCCGTGACCGCGAGGAGGCGGCGGGCCGGGCCGTCGGCACGGCGGGCTCCGCGGTGGTCTTCGCGGGCCTCACGGTCGTGATCGCCCTGGTGGGCCTGTCCGTCGTCAACATCCCGATGCTGACGAAGATGGGCGTCGCGGCGGCGGGCACCGTGGCCGTCGCGGTGCTGATCGCACTGACCATGATCCCGGCGCTGCTCGGGTACGCCGGCCGGAGGGTGAAGCCGGCGGGGGAGAAGGGCAGGCTGCTCGGCCGGGCGAAGAAGCAGGACGGGCAGGACGAGCCGGCCAAGCCGAACCTGGGCACGCGCTGGGCGAGCTTCGTCGTCCGCCGCCCGGTCGCGGTGCTGCTGCTCGGCGTCCTCGGCCTCGGCGCGGCGGCCGTCCCGGCGGCGAGCCTGGAACTGGGCCTGCCGGACGACGGCGCCCAGCCCACGTCCACGACGCAGCGCCGCGCCTACGACCTCCTCTCCGAGGGCTTCGGGCCCGGCTTCAACGGCCCGCTGATGGTCGTGGTCGACGCCAAGGACAGCGACGACCCGAAGGCGGCCTTCACACAGGTCGGCGACGAGATCAAGGGCCTCGAGGACGTCGTCACGGTGACGCCGCCGGCGCCCAACAAGGCCGGTGACACGGCGACGATCACCGTCATCCCGGACTCCAAGCCGTCATCGGTCGCGACGGAGGACCTGGTCCACTCCATCCGCGGCAAGGGCGCCGGGATCAAGGCCGACTCGGACGCGAACGTGCTGGTCACGGGGCAGACGGCGATGAACATCGACGTCAGCGAGAAGCTCAACGACGCCCTGATCCCCTACCTGGTGCTGGTGGTCGGCCTGGCCTTCCTCCTGCTGATCGTGGTGTTCCGCTCGATCCTGGTCCCCCTGAAGGCGGCCCTCGGCTTCCTCCTGTCGGTGATGGCGGCCCTCGGCGCCGTGGTCGCGGTCTTCCAGTGGGGCTGGCTGGCGGACCTGATGGGCGTCGAGCAGACCGGCCCGGTCATGTCGATGATGCCGATCTTCATGGTGGGCGTGGTCTTCGGCCTGGCGATGGACTACGAGGTCTTCCTGGTGACCCGGATGCGCGAGGCCTATGTCCACGGCGAGAAGGCCGGCCAGGCGATCGTGACGGGCTTCCGGTACGGCGCCCGGGTGGTGACGGCCGCGGCGGTCATCATGATGGCGGTCTTCGCCGGCTTCATCGGCTCGTCCGAGTCGATGGTCAAGATGATCGGCTTCGGCCTCGCGATCGCGGTCTTCTTCGACGCGTTCGTCGTCCGCATGGCCATCGTCCCGGCCGTCCTGGCCCTCCTCGGCCGCAAGGCCTGGTGGCTGCCGAAGTGGCTGGACCGGGCACTGCCCAACGTGGATGTCGAGGGCGAAGGCCTGCGCGCGGACACCGACCGCGAGGATCAGGACAGGGAGCCGGCACGCGCCTGACCGCACCCCGAAAGACCGGCCGGTGAGGGCCCCGTGGGACGGGGAGCCCTCACCGGCTCTGCTTTCTCATGCGTGTTTCTCAGGCGTGCGGGTGGAGGACGACCTTGGTGTAACCCTCGACGCGCTTGTCGAACTTCTCGTACGCCGTCGGCGCCTGGTCGAGAGGAAGCTCGTGCGAGACGACGAAGCTCGGCTTCGCGCGGTCCTCGATGATCAGGTCACGCAGGTGGCGGTTGTACCGCTTGACGTTGCACTGGCCGGTGCCCATGCGGAGCCCCTTCTCGAAGAGGCGCCCGATGGAGACCATCAGCATGCCCTGCTTCGCCTGCTCGTCCGGCCCGCCGGGATCACGCGGGACGTAGAGGCCGGGCACGCCGAGCGCGCCCGTCGGCCGGACCGTCTCGACGAGCGCGTTCAGCACGGTCGCCGGTTCCTCGCGGTCCTCGCCCTGCGCCTGCGCCTGGTAGCCGACGGCGTCGATGCCCTTGTCCGTGCCCTGGCCGTCGGTCTGCTCCTTGATCTGCTCCGCCGGGCTGCCCTGGGTGAAGTCGACCGGCACGGCACCGATCTCCCGCGCCTTCTCCAGCCGCTCAGCCACCCGGTCGACCACGAACACCTTGCTCGCGCCGCGCAGCATCGCGGAGTAGGCGGCCATGAGCCCGACCGGTCCGCCGCCGTAGACGGCGACGCTGTCACCGGGACGCACGTCGGCCAGTTCGTTGCCGTGGTAGCCGGTCGGGAAGATGTCCGCGAGCAGGACGAAGTCGGTCTCCTTCTCGGTGCCCTCGGGAAGCTTGAGGCAGTTGAAGTCGGCGTACGGCACGCGCACGTACTCCGCCTGGCCTCCCACATAGGGCCCCATCGCGACATAGCCGTAGGCGCCGCCGGCGAAGCCCGGGTTCACGGTCAGGCAGAAGCCCGTGAAGCCGGCCGTACAGTTCTTGCAGAAGCCGCATGCCACATTGAAGGGCATCACCACCCGGTCGCCGCGGCTGAGCGAGGTGACGCCCTCTCCCGTCTCCTCGACGACCCCGAGGTTCTCGTGGCCGAACACGATCCCCGGTTCCGCGGCGGTACGGCCCTCGTACATGTGCAGGTCCGAGCCGCAGATGGCGGTCGAGGTGACACGGACGATCACATCGTTCGGGTGCTGGATCCGTGGGTCCTCCACTTGCTCTATCGCTACCTCGAAGGGGCCTTTGTACACGACAGCCCTCATCGTCACGCACCTCCAACTGTGCCGTGGGTCATATACCAGGCTGGTGCATGATGAGACGATTTGCATCTACAGACGGAAGGAAGTACAGCCTTGTCACGACGTATCGGCACATTGCTCGTAGCGGTCCCCGGCCTGTCGGGCATCGTCTATCCGGAGGGCACGCGCGTGACCATCCAGGGCACCGGAGGGTCCGTCGACGGTTTCGTCGACGGGGACTGGCTGCCGCTCGCGTGGTGGGAGTTCGCGGACGTCCGGCCGGAGGACGCCACCGGCTGAAACCACCTCGCGTGCCTCACGCACGTACCGCTAGCGTGCCCGCATGACGACGACAGACGCCACGGACGCCGAGAACCCCGGAGCGCACCCCCGTTTCGCCGAGGCCCTGCGGGAGCTGGGGATCGGGGACCTCGTACGCCAGGTCCGCCGGTTCCCGGAAGCCACCCGTACCGCCGCCGAGGCCGCCGCCGCGCTCGGGTGTGAGCTGAGCCAGATCTGCAAGTCGCTGATCTTCGCGGCGGACGGCGTGCCGGTGCTGGTGCTCATGGACGGGGCCTCCCGGGTCGACCTCGAGCTCATGCGCAAGGAGCTCGGGGCGGACAAGGTCACGCGGGCCAGGGCCGATGTCGTGCGGGAGACCACCGGGTACGCCATCGGCGGGGTGCCGCCCTTGGGGCACCGGACGAGGACGCGCGTGCTCGCCGACCGGTCCCTGCTGGCCCACGACGTCGTCTGGGCCGCCGCCGGGACGCCGTACACCGTGTTCCCCATGGCGCCCCGCGACCTCGTCGCCCACGCCGGCGCCACCCTCGTGGACGTGCGCGAGCTCTCCGCGTGAAACCTCTGGTCACCGCCGCCGTCCTGCTCGCCGCCGTCACCCACGCCAGCTGGAACGCCATCGCCCACAAGATCACCGACAAGCTGGCCGGGTTCGCGCTGATCTCGGGCGGCGGGGTGGTCATCGGGTTGGCCCTGGCGCCCTTCGTGGCGTTTCCGCAGGCCCGGGCCTGGCCGTACCTGCTCGGCTCCGCCGCCATACACATCGCCTACTACGCGCTGCTGATGAAGTCTTTCCGGCTGGGCGACTTCGGGCAGGCCTATCCCATCGCGCGCGGCACCGCGCCGCTCGTCGTGACCGTGCTCGCCGCCGTCTTCGCGCACGAGGTGCCCGACGGATGGGCCGCCGCCGGTATCGCCCTGTCGTGCGCGGGGCTGACCGGCGTCGCCGTGTGGGGACTGCGCGGGCGCCGGCCCGACTGGGCGGCGATCGGGGCGGCCCTGGCGACCGGGCTGACGATCGCGGCGTACACCGTCGTCGACGGGCTCGGCGTGCGGGCCTCCAGATCCTCCCTCGGCTACATCGCCTGGCTGATGGCCGTGCAGGGCGTCGTGATCCCCGCCTACGCCGAAGCCAACTGGGAGCGGCTGGAGAAGGAGGAGGACTACGCCCGCATGAACGCGATCTACCGGTTCCTGTTCGCCGCCGTGGTCGTCCGCCCGCCGACGAGGCGCCCGGTTCAGCCGGTCGGCAGCCTCCGGCGCGACCCGCCACCCCGCCACGTAGTCGACACCGGACACCCACAGCCCGGAGTCCACGCCCGCGATGTCGTCGAGCCCATCGCTCAGCCAGTCCTCACCCGCGCCAGCCACGGCGTCCACCTCAGCCCTTTCCGAGATAACGGATCGTCAACTTCCTTGGCCCAGGGGTCGGAAGCAACGCAATGCGACGACCCCGGTACCATCAGGCACCGGGGACCGTCGCGTCCCCTGCCGGGCCACCCTTCGCTTTCCAGGGCTGATGGGGTGGCCCGGTCTCGGTATGGGGTTGTAAGGCGCGGCCCCTACTCGGGAGGGGAGCCCCCGAGGGGAACCAGGAGCCGCGCCCCCAGGCTGGGTGCTGTCCAGGCCCCAGCCCCGGCCGGAAAGGTCAGTCCGGCCGTCCGGATCACCGTCCGCTCCCGATCGCGTGGGAGCAGACCGGCACGGTGACCCGGAGATCTCTAATCCGGTCTGTCGTCGGCCCCGTTGTCGCGGTCGAAGCGGCACCAGACCGTCTTGCCGCCCTTCTCATGCGGCGTCCACCAGACCGCCGTCGCCAGCCGCTGACAGATGAGCAGCCCTCGACCGCTCACAGGGAGCACCGCCTCGGACATCTCACCCAGCAACCCCGGGGAGAACGTCTCTCCCAGCGGAAGCACGGGAGGGGTCGAATCCTCATCCGTGACCCCGATGAACAGCCACTTCGGCCAGAGCTTGAACGTCACGTCGATACGCCGACAGCTGCCCGGAAGGGCGAGGTGGCGTTCCGGCACCGCATGGTTCACCACGTTCCCGACCAGCTCCGAAACGGCCACCCGCGCATCGTCCACGAGCGCATCAGCACCCGCGCCCCGAAGGAACACCGCCGTCAGGTCACGTGCGACACGTGCCGTGTCGTCGAACTCGGCGAAGAGCGTCAGCGTCAGATAGTGCCCGTTGGAGGACGGATCCGGCGCCACGTACCAGTGCGCGTATGCGTCCAGTTCCTTCGCCAAGTGCTCGGTCTTCCCGGCGTCCATCACGCCCCCTTTCGAGCCTCCGATGGCTCACCCATCGCTTGCGTCACGCAAGCCAGTACACGGCTTGAGGTGCGTGACCGGCAGCGTTCACCAGGGGGTTCACGTGAGCACCGGAAATGCGAAGGGGGTTCACCAACGAACCCCCGCGACACCTCAGTTGTGACACCATGAACACTCGCCGTCATTCTCGGGTTGGCAGGGGAGCATGAACCGAGAGCCAAACGCGCAGTTAATCGCTGTCATGGCCGAGGCGAAGGTCTCGAACAAGGGCCTCGCGAAACGCATGCGGGACGCCGCCGAGCAACGCGGCACCACCCTCGGGACAACCCACATCGCCGTACAGCGATGGCGGGACGGCGCAGGCATCCAACCCCGGACAGCGGCGATCATGGCGGACGTCCTCGGCGCCAAGCTCGGCCGACGCATCACACCCGGCGATCTCGGATTCTTCGACCACACCCAGCCGCCCGCACCTCAGCCGATTGGCTACCCCACCACCGTCCCCGACGCCCTGTCCATGCTGGAGGGAATCACCCAGGAACGCGCCGAAACCCCGGCGATCAACTGATCATCGCGGACGCCGACCTGAGCTCCACCGTCCTGTCATGGATGATCGCCCGCCCCGACGGCATCCAGGCCCACCGACCCGCCCACCAGCGCATCGGCATGCGCGAGGTCCGCGCCATCAGAGACGCGGCCAGCATGTTCATGCAACTCGACTTCAAGTACGGCGGAGGCCACGGCCACAAGGCACTGCGCCACTACTTCCGCCACGAGGTCCTGCCCCTGCTGGACGCCAGCTACAGCGAGAAGGTGGGCACCGCACTGTTCGGTGCCGCCGCCGAGGTCTCCCAGCTCCTCGCATGGACCGCGTACGACACCGGAAACCACAAGCTCGCCCACCGCTACCTGACATCCACACTGCGCCTGTCCCAGGTCATCGACGACCGAATGTTCGGCGCCCGCATCCTCGGCAACCTCAGCCACCAGGCCAACTACCTTGGCAACCACACCCAAGCCATCCAGCTCGCCCGCGCCGCCGTCGAGGGTGCCAAGGGCCGGGCCACCCCGCGCGCCATGGCGAACTACTCGGCCATGGAAGCGCGAGCCCTGTCCAACGCAGGCGACCCGATCGCAGCAGGCCGGGCCATGAACGAAGCAGAGCGCCACTTCGAGCGCGCCGACACCGCAGAAGACCCGGCATGGTTCGGCTACTTCGACGAAGCGGAACTCATGGGCGAGCTCTGCCACTGCTTCCGCGACCTCCAGATGCGCCGTGAAGCGGTCGAGCAGGCGCAGCGCGCCGTGGACAGCACCGACCCGAAGTACGCCCGCACCCTGGGTTTCTGCCGCCTGGTACTCGCCCAAAGCCAGCTACTTAACGGCGAACTGGAAGCCGCCGTCACAACAGCCAGCCTGGCCGTGGACGGCGGCGACACCCTCCAGTCAACACGCTTCCAGCGCTACATCACCGACTTCCAAGCCAAGGTGAGCACCCACGCCACGAACCCGGCCGTGGCCGCCTTCAACGACCAGGTGCGAGACGCACTCGCCCGCCTGGAGGACGACGAGTAGCAGCTACCAGGGCCGCCAGTCCCGAGGCGCATCGTCATCACGCAGACCAGCAATGCGCCGGCGGTATTCAGCCGCAGTCCGCTCGTCCTCCTGCACGTTCTGCATGAGCCACGTTGTCATCCCGAACTCTTGCAGGCCACGCAGCGTCTCGTAGCCGTCCCAGTCGTACAGATCCCGACCGTACGCGGCCACGAAGTCGGCGTACTGCTCATCGGTCTGCCACCCAAGGCTGTGGTGCTCAACAGCCGTGACCATCAGATCCCACTCAGGGTGATCGAAGCAGAAGGCCTCGAAGTCGATCAGGATCACCTTCCCCTGATCGTCGACCATGAGGTTCTGTACGTGGGCATCACCGTGCACGGGCCCCTTGGGGGTCTCGAACCGCAACTCGCCATACTTGTCCCGCAGCTCCCGCCACCGCTTCCGCAGGAAGACCTTGTCATCCTCCTGGATCACGGCCCGGTCCAGCCGCAGCTCCTGCTTGTCGAACGGATCAAACGAAGGCAGCTCAAGCCCCTCCGGCACCGTTAGAGAGTGCAGATCCCGCAGGATGCCCCCGAACTCTCCGTAGGTGGCCTTCCGATCACCTTCAACGATCAGATGCCAGAACGTCACGGGGTGCCCCCTCGATCACGAGAGGCTGCTCAAGATCCTCAATGATGCGCGCGGCAGGGAACCCTTCCTCTGCCAGCCACCGCGAAACGGCCACTTCTACACGAGCCTTGGGCAGCCACTCCTGCCCACGAGCCACACGCACGATCACCGGGGCCGAGGCCAGCCGGAACAACGCGTTCTCTCCCAGCCGGATCAACTCGGCTCCCCTGTCGTCGAGCCCCGCCGCCCGGCACGCGGACGCCATCACTCGCGTAGCCCTCGCAGACGTGAACCCCTCATCCGATCGAGCAGCGTCAACCGCCATGCCCGTACCAGCTCCCCTAGTCGCGCGCGATCAACCGGCGCACGCCCACGGGTGACCAACCCCGACGTGCACCGGACACGACCACGACCGTACCCAGTTGCTGGAGCCGCGACGAGAGGCAACCGCGCGCATGGCCGATTGCTTGGTCCACTTCGCAGGGATCTGCGCCACGATCCAATGCGCGTGTTGGCGACCGTCACAGTTGTTGTTTTCACGCGGTGCGTGGTGCGTTGCACGGGGCAAGCGGATGTCGGTCGCAGGTGCAAGATGCGCCGGAACTCGAACGGGTCCATCCTGGAAGCAGCGACGCCTCGCCACGCTCCGCTCAATGCCGTGAGGGTTTTCCGGCCTCTGGTGCAACGCTTATCTTTCTCATTTGCCTAATGATCGCCACTTATGAGTGATGCACAGAGAAAGATGTGACCATGAAAACGAAAAGGCGAATCTTCGCGACAATCATGCTAGCCTCGATGGTCGGCCTTTCCTTTTCCGCTACTTCCATCGCGGAAGTAGAAACGGTCAACCAGGGATCTCAAGTGCAGTATCTAAGCGATATTGATCCACTGAGGTCCGAGTACGGAGTGGCAAACGAGCCTGCAGAGATCAATGGCGAGCAGTATGCGCAGAGCGTCGTCATGCAAGCCGATAAGGGCTACGTACCCTATGGTGACGCGGAATATAACCTTGGCCGCAAATGGCATAATCTCGATGCCACTATCGGGCTGCGTGACGATTCTCCGAGTGAAGCGGCATTGAAGTTTGAGGTCTTCGCAGACGGAACAAGACTGCACGAGGAAAGAATGCAAATCGGCGAGTCGAGTGAGATTTCCCTCAACGTATCAGGGAAGCTACGGCTGATACTCAAAGTATCCTATGACTCGTCCGAAGAAATAGACACTTATTGCTACGGCGTATGGGGAGACGTTCGGCTTAGCAACTAGGACCTGCAATTCCATGAGCCCGAGGCGACTCGAATCCTTAACCTCACACTAGTGTCGGCGTTGATGATCACGCTCAGCGCCTCGGCTCACGCAGCATCGGCCCCACATGTCCGCGTGTTGGGCAGGCTACCTGACATTCCATCCTACTGCGAGCCCAAGGGGTTTGAAGATTCCTCAGACCCTGCGAGTGTCGATCAATCCCCAAGGTAGGCGAGCCGGCCTGTGCGGATCTGAGCGTGTCCGGAGGACCAGACGGGATGCTGCTGCGGTTTGTGAATGACAGCCTCGCCGCCATCTCCGTGTCGAAGCCAGCGGTCTCGAACTCAACTGCATCTGGGATTCGCATCGGCAGCACACGAGCTGACGTCATGCGGACCTATGCCCGCGAGGTCTCCAGTACACCCTTGGAGGGTGGACTTGAGGAACTCGTATTTGCGCCCACAGTGCGGGAGTTTGCGGGGAAGGTCATCAGGTTCAATATGAGAAATGGAAAAGTCGAGCAGATTGTCGCCGGGCAGCGGGACTGGGCCACCTTTGCACCTTGCCCGCACTAGCTAGGGCCTGCCGCGAACGAATCCAGTCACCCTATCTGGTGTCCACCGAGGGAGAGGGGCTGAGATGAAAAGCCTCCTGATGATCTTCATCGCGAGCCTTGCACTTGCAGGATCGGGTCTCATCGTGGCCTCAAACGCTAACGCCCAGGGAAGGTACCTCCACTCTCTTTCAAAGAGCCAGTTCGACGAATACTGCCTCGCTGCAGGGCACGGGAAGGGCGTTACGGCAATCGGGAGCGACGCAGAATCCCTGCGCTGCATTGATGGTGACGGGAATCAAGTGGATATCGACGTCGACAAAGTTTGCGCATCCGCCTATCCGGAAATGAACGACCCTACCAGCAGGCTTAAAACCATGGGTGCAACATACTCTGCTTGGCAATGTATGGACGCGATTGGCTACGCGGGGCCGCCCGACCTGGAGAGCTTTTGTGAATCCAAAGGGGCGAAACTGGTATTTGTGGGTCATCCGTCGGGCTATGACGCCTATGGCTGGCGATGCAGTCCCCCGGTGAGGTTCACCGTCACCACGGTCTGCAAGTTGCAGTACGGGCGTGATGCGATCGATAGGGTAGAAGATGTCCGAAGTGATGAAGTCGATACGGCCTGGGGCTGCTATCACGTAAGAAAATCTTCCTCACCCGGCTGCCCAAGGAATCCGACGATGGCTACGATCCCCGATTCTGGAGTGGTCGGGTCGCGGTTTGTTCAAAAAGGTAACAACTGGCTGCCTGGAGGTACGGTGCATCTCACAGTGCCTGCGGGCTCCGCGGCCAAGTTCCTTGCTCAGTCGGCTACACCACGGGTTGGGCTTAGCGGCGGTTGGCAGACGGTCGTGACGGTAGGTAAGGGAACTCGGCCTGGCACGTACACCTACACCGCCACTGAAAAGGCGCCGCAGTGCCCATCCGGGAAGATCACCAAGAGTGGTTCGTTCACAGTGCGATAGCTGCACCAGGAATCGTCGCAGTGACCAAGCCGACTCGCGCCGGACAAGTCGCGTCACGACCGCACCGAGCACGCATGGCGCAGGACGAGGGCGGGTGTGATCTCATCCAGCCTCTGACCAGCAAAGCATGGCCGTGTTCTTCAAGGAGCGGTTCGGGGCGCCGAGAATCGTGGCGGCCGGGCTGCTCGTCGCCGGGATCGGGCTGATGCTGCACACCGGATAGTCCGGGTCGGACGGGTGCGCATCCCCCTTCTGAGGAGGACCCTGGAACTAGGCGTTCCGGAGGTGATCGACATGATGCACACCAGAGTCGGATGGCACGTCGAGATGGAGTTCCGGGAGGACGACCAGCACACCCAGGCGGTGGCGATGGTCCGGCTGCCCGACGGCACCGAGGTACGGGCGCGCGGGCACGCCAGCCGGCACCGGACCGACGTCAATCAGCCCAGAGTCGGGGAGGAGATCGCCGGCGCCCGGGCACTCAACGAGCTCGCCATGCAACTGCTGACCAAGGCGCACGAGGAGATCGACCAGGCGTCCGGGCGGACCTCCCACCCGATTCACGTCTAGAGACGTCCAAGACGTCCAAGAAGTCCAAGACGTCCAAGACGTCTAGAGTCCCAGCGCTCCCCGCACAGCGCGCACCAGCCCCTGCGCCCGCGGATCCGCCGTCACCGTCTTGCGGAAGCCGTTGGTGACATAGCCGAACGCGATCCCGGTGTCCGGGTCGGCGAAGCCGAGGGCGCCGCCGCGGCCCGGGTGGCCGAAGGAGCCCGGCGTGAGGAAGGGGGAGGCGCTGCTGTGCAGCATGTAGCCGAGGCCGAAGCGGGTGCCGACCACCAGGACGCGGTCGGGGCCCGCCGACTCCTCGGCCCGGGCCAGTGCGACCGTCTCCGGCGTGAACAGGCGTGCCGCGCCGGCGGTATCGCCGATCAGCGTCGCGTAGAAGCGGGCCAGTCCGTCCGCCGTCGCGATGGCGTTGGTCGCGGGGAGGGCCGCCGCGCGATAGGCCGGGTCGTTCTGGTCCGGGAACGGGGTGATCGCGGCGAAGGCCCGGCGGGTCAGGGAGGCCGGGTCCTCGTAGGCCGCGGTGACCGAGCGCTTCGGGCGGGTGCGCAGGCCGCCGGCCGGCTCGGGTCCCTCGACGCGGCCCACGCGTCCGACCCGGCCGGCCTCCGCGTCCGGCAGACCCAGCCAGAGGTCCAGGCCCAGCGGGCCGGTGAGCTGCGCGGCGAGCCATGCGCCGGCACCCTGCCCGGTCACGCGTCGCACCAGTTCGTCGAGCAGCCAGCCGTAAGTGAGCGCGTGGTAGCCGTGGTCGGTGCCGGGCTCCCACGCGGGGGCCTGGGCGGCGACGGCCTCCGGCCCCCGCAGCGGGTCGAGGGCCTCCTCGGGGCTGAGGGGCCGGTCGAGCACGGGCAGGCCGGCCCGGTGGTTCAGGACGTGCCGGACCAGCACCCGCTCCTTGTGCCGCGCCTTGAACTCCGGCCAGTAGTGGCCCACCGGCGCGTCCAGGTCCAGGTGTCCGCGCTGGTGCAGCAGCAGGAGTACGGCGGCGGCGACACCCTTCGTCGCCGAACGCACGACCTGGGCGGTGCCGCGCTCCCAGGGGGCCGTGCCGTCGACGTCCTTCGTGCCGGCCCACAAGTCGACGACCCGCTGTCCGTCCCGGTAGACGGCGACCGCCGCGCCCCGCTCCCCGAGCTCGGCGAAGTTCCGCACGAACGCGTCCCTGACCGGCTCGAAGCCCTCGGCCACTGTGCCGTGCACGTCCACGTCCACAACTCCTCGTATCGCTGCGGTGCTCTCCTCGTTCCCCTTCAGCCAAGCAGGATGGTCACGTCGATGTTCCCGCGGGTCGCGTTCGAGTACGGGCAGACCTCGTGGGCCGCGTCCACCAGCTTGCCCGCGAGGTCCGGGTCGAGGACGGGCAGCGAGACGCTCAGGGCGACCGCGAGGCCGTAGCCGCGCTGCTTGTTGGGGCCGATGCCGACCTTCGCGGAGACCGTCGAACCGGTCAGGTCGTATCCCTCGCGGTTGCCGACCAGGATCAGCGCGTTGTGGAAGCAGGAGCTGTAGCCGGCCGCGAAGAGCTGTTCCGGGTTGGTGCCGTTGCCGTCGCCGCCGAGCTGCGGGGGCATCGCGACCTTGAGGTCGAGCTGGCCGTCCTGGCTGGTGACATAGCCCTCGCGGCCGCCGTGGGCGGTGGCCTCGGCCACGTACATGATCTTCGTCGGGCGGGTGTCGACGGCGGGGCCGTCCATCATGCTGTCCTCCCCCGGGAAACAAGTGTGCACAAACACATCGTGCACAAGATACTGGCCGGTAACCGACCGTCCGCCACCAGGGGTGGGCAACCGTGGGTAACCGCTCCTAGGCCGTGTCCGCAAAGCCCCGCCTGCCCCGCGACGCCTGGCACGCTCCCCCACTGCCTCAAGGGCGTGGGAGGTGCCCCCACTCGCCGCACCGGACGAAGCCCCAAGTACATCCAGTACGAGGGACTCCGCCCGGCGCGCCGAGAGCACGCACCAGACGCCGCGGGGCCCGCCCTCCAGGCGGACGACGGGACGTTGCGGACACGACCTAGAGGCGCTCCGCCAGCCGCCACAGCTCCTCGCGCAGTCGCGCGACCTCCGTGTCGTCGAACCCCGTCGCCGACAGCAGCGCGCCGGGCACGCTCGCGGCCCGCTCCCTCAGTTCCTCTCCGCGCCCGGTCACCGCCACGAGCACCGAGCGCTCGTCCCGCGCCGACCGCTCACGCCGGACCAGACCCGCCGACTCCAGCCGCTTCAGCAGCGGCGACACCGTGCCGTAGTCGAGGCGCAACGCGGCCGCCAGCTCCTTCACCGTGGTCTCCCCGCGCTCCCAGAGGACCAGCAGGACGAGGTACTGCGGGTAGGTGAGGCCCAGTTCCTCGAGGAGCGGACGGTACGCCGACGTCACCGCGCGCTGGGCGGCGTACAGCGCGAAGCACAGCTGCCGGTCCAGCAGCAGCGGGCTCTCGGTCTCCTCGTTCGTCACGCGCCCATTGTCACGGACGGGCCGGAGCGGCCGGCACGGCACGCGGATCGAAGCCGAACGGCAGCTCCAGCCGGTGGGCGCGCATCAGGTCCTCGTCGGAGAGCAGTTCGCCGGTCGGGCCGTCCGCCGCGATCACGCCCTCGCTGAGGATCAGGGAGCGCGGGCACAGCTCCAGGGCATAGGGCAGGTCGTGCGTGACCATCAGCACGGTCACGTCCAACGACCGCAGGATGCCGGCCAGTTCGCGGCGGGAAGCGGGGTCGAGGTTGGACGAGGGCTCGTCGAGGACGAGGATCTCCGGTTCCATGGCGAGGACGGTCGCGACGGCCACCCGGCGGCGCTGCCCGAAGGAGAGGTGGTGCGGCGGGCGGTCCTTGAACTCCGCCATGCCGACCCGCTCCAGGGCCCGGTCCACGCGCTGCTCCAGCTCCGGCCCCTTCAGCCCGGCCGCCGCGGGCCCGAACGCCACGTCCTCCCGGACGGTCGGCATGAAGAGCTGGTCGTCCGGGTCCTGGAAGACGATGCCGACCCGGCGCCGGATCTCCGCCATGTGCTGTCTGCCGACGGGCAGTCCGGCCACCTTCACGGTGCCGGTGCCGCCGCTCAGGATGCCGTTGAGGTGGAGCACCAGGGTCGTCTTGCCGGCGCCGTTCGGACCGAGCAGCGCGACCCGCTCGCCGCGCGCGATCGAGAAGTCGACCCCGAAGAGGGCCTGGTGCCCGTCGGGGTAGGCGAAGGCCAGTCCGGCCACGTCCAGGGAAGGCGTCACATCAGTCACAGGGTCCATCCCAGCAGACATACGACGAGGGCCGCGCAGGGCAGGGCGAGGGCGTACGACCACTGCGACCGGGACGCGGTCACCTCGTCGATGACCGGCATGGAGCCGGCGTACCCGCGGCTGATCATGGCCAGGTGGACGCGCTCGCCGCGCTCGTAGGAGCGGATGAACAGGGCGCCCGCGGACTTGGCCAGGACGCCCCAGTGCCGGACGCCCTTCGCCTCGAAGCCGCGGGACTCCCGGGCGATCCGCATGCGCCGCATCTCGTCGGTGATGACGTCGCCGTAGCGGATCATGAAGGAGGCGATCTGGACGAGGAGCGGCGGGAGCTTGAGCCGCTGGAGGCCGAGGAGCAGTTCGCGCAGTTCGGTGGTGGCGGCGAGGAGTACGGAGGCGGCGACGCCGAGCGTGCCCTTGGCGAGCACGTTCCAGGCGCCCCACAGGCCGTTGACGCTCAGGGAGAGACCGAGGACGTCGACCCGCTCGCCCTCCGCCACGAACGGCATCAGCACCGCGAAAGCGACGAACGGCACCTCGATCAGCAGCCGCCGCAGCAGGAACCCGGCGGGCACCCGCGCGACGTACGCGACGGTCCCGAGCAGCAGGGCGTACAGCCCGAAGGCCCACATGGCCTCGCGCGGCGTCGACACCACGACCACCACGAAGGCGAACACGGCGGCGAGCTTGGTGTGCGGCGGCAGTCCGTGCACGGGCGAGTGCCCGTGCCGGTAGAGCTTGTGCGCGTGCCCTGCTCCCATGTCAGACGCTCGTGGTGCTCGTCGCGTCCGACGCGTCCGACGCGTCCGTCGCTCCCGGCGTGTCCATCGTGCCCGTCGTGTTCGAGGGGGAGGCGTCGTCGTCACGGCGGCGGCGGACGGCCCAGAAGACCGCGCTGCCCGCGACGACCGTGACGCCCACGCCGATGACGCCGGCCAGCCCCCCGGAGAGGCGGGCGTCGTCGACGTCCTTGACGCCGTAGTCGGCGAGCGGGGAGTCCGCGACGGCGTGCTCCTCGGTCTTCTTGTCGATGCCGTGGTCGGCGGCGACCTTCTCCAGGCCGTCCGGGTTCGCGGAGGCGTAGAAGCTGACGAACCCGGCCAGGACCAGGGAAGCGGCCAGGCCCGCGGCCCACACCTTGCGGTGCGAGGTCCGGGCGGCCACGGGCGCGGGCTCGGAGCCCGGCGCGTCGACCAGCTCGCCGTTCACCCGCAGCTTGAGCTTCTGCGTCAGGCCACGCGCCCCGTACACCAGGTCGGGGCGGACGGCGATGACCGCGCCGACGGTCAGCGCGGTGATCACGGCCTCGCCGATGCCGATCAGGACGTGCACGCCGATCATGGCGGTGGCGACCTTGCCGATCGACACGTCGGTGGTGCCGCCGACCGCGTACATCAGCGTGAACGCCAGGGCGGCGGCCGGGACGGAGACCAGGGCGGCGACGAACGAGGCCACGGTGACCGACCGGCGGCTGCGGGGCAGTACCTTCACCAGGCCGCGGAAGAGGGCGTAGGCGACGACCGTCGTGACGATCGCCATGTTGGTGATGTTCACGCCGAGCGCGGTCAGGCCGCCGTCCGCGAAGAGGATGCCCTGCATGAGCAGGACGACGGAGACGCACAGGACCCCGGTGTAGGGGCCGACGAGTATCGCGGCGAGCGCACCGCCGAGCAGATGGCCACTGGTCCCCGCCGCGACGGGGAAGTTCAGCATCTGCACGGCGAAGATGAACGCCGCGACGAGTCCGGCCAGCGGTGCCGTCCGCTCGTCGAGTTCGCGGCGGGCGCCGCGCAGGCTCACGGCCACGGCGCCCGCCGCGATCACACCGGTGGCGGCGGAGGTGGGCGCGTTGATGAATCCGTCGGGTACATGCACCGTTCGATGATGTGGCTTGATGCGAATGATGTGCAAGAGCGGGAACCTTGTTTTACCTCACGTGCGATATCTCCGGCCTCCGGGAGCGCTATGCGGAAAATATGCGACATTGGAGAGGGAATGGACGCACAGTCTCCGCACAGGTGGCGCACGGTGAAGGGTCTGTCCGATGTCCGTAGTCGAGCAGTACACGCGAGCCCACATCGTCACGGACGCGGCCGTCCCGCTGACCGACGAGCTGGAAGCGGTTCCGGTGACGCTGCGGTACGACCCCGAGCGCGATCCCCGCAGTGTCCGGATCCGTCTGCCCGGGGCCGGGGAACGGGAGTGGACCTTCGACCGCCGGCTGCTGGAGGAGGGGCTGCGGGCCCCCACGGGCAGCGGTGAGGTGCGGGTGTGGCCGTGCGGCCGGGTACAGGCCGTCGTGGAGTTCCACTCCGCGCAGGGCGTGTCGGTGGTGCAGTTCGAGCGGCAGCCGCTGCTGCGGTTCCTGCGGCGGACGTACACGGCCGCCGCGGAACCGGTCAGGCACTGAGCCCGGCCCGGGCGTCAGGCCCTGAGGCTCAGCCGCCCGCCTTCAGCAGCGCCGCCACGATCGGACCGGCCGTCGATCCGCCGTGCCCGCCCTGCTGGACCACACCCGCCGCCGCCAGGTCGCCCCGGTAGGCGGTGAACCAGCCGTTCGGCTTCTTCTGGCCGTCGACCTCGGCGGACCCCGTCTTCGCGCCGGCGTCGCCGCCCATCCCGGCCATCGCCTCCGCGGCCGTGCCGTAGTCGGCCGTGTACGCCATCAGTTCACGCAGCTGGGACAGCGTGCCCGCCGACAGCGTGCGCGAGGCCGTCGCGAGCTTGCGGCCGTCCACGTCCGGGGAGACCAGGTACGGCTGGCGGAAGGTGCCGGACTTGACCGTCGCCGACACCGACGCCATGTTCAGCGGGTTCATCCGGACGCCGCCCTGCCCGATCAGCGAGGCGGCCATCTGGGCCGCCGACTGCACCGGCACCGTGCCGTCGAAGGACGGCACTCCGATCGCCCAGTTGTTCATCCCCAGGCCGAAGACCTGCTGGGCCTGCTTGGTCAGGTCGTCGTCCTTGAGCTTGGGCGCCTGGCTGATGAAGGCCGTGTTGCAGGAGCGGGCGAAGCTCGCCTTGAACGTGCCGTTCTTGATCTCGAACTTCTTGTCGTTCTGGAACTTCCAGTGCCCGTACGTGAAGTACTTCGGGCACGGGTGCTTCTTGTCCGCCGCGGCCAGGCCCTTCTCGATCAGCAGCGACGAGGTGATGACCTTCATCGTGGAGCCGGGCGCGAGGGAGCCCTGGAAGGCGGTGTTGAAGCCGGGGGAGGCGTTGGCGGCGGCCAGGATCTCGCCGGTCGAGGGCCGCACCACGGCCACCGACGACCGGGCCTTCTTCGCGACCTGCTGCTCGGCCGCCGCCTGGAGGGCCGGGTCCAGCGTGGTCTTCACCGTGCCCGGCGTGCCCTTGCTCAGCTCCAGCAGGGTCTTGTCGGACAGGTCGTCCGACTTGGCGGACTTCCCGCGCACGACCCGCAGCTCGATGCCGGCCTTGCCGCCGGCCTCCTTGCCGTACTTCTCGCGCAGCCCGTCCAGGATGGGGCCGATCGAGGCGTACTTCTGCTTGGTCAGCTCGCCGCCGTCCCGGTCGAGGGCCTTGACCGGGGGCGTGCCCGCCTCGCCGGTGATCAGCTTGTCGCCGTCCTTCAGGTCGGGGTGGACGACCGCCGCGTGCCAGTCGACCAGCGGCTTCCCGTCGCTCGTACGGCGCACGACGGTCAGCGCGCTGTCGTACGCCAGCGGCTTCTCGGTGTCCTTGTACGCCACCGTGGCCTTGACGGAGAACGGCACCTTGTCACCCGTGGGCTTGCCCGGGGTGAGGGTGACGTCCTTGATGCGGGCTTCCTTCGTGTAGCCGGTGAGCTGGGACCTGGCCGCCGCCGAGTCGTCGGTGGCCGCGGCGGCCTCGGTGACCTTCCCCGACTGCCAGGCGGTGAGGAAGGTCCGGGCGGTGGTGGTGACCTCGGTCGCCGACAGGGGCCCGGTCTTCACCTTGGGCTTCTGGTCGGTGGAGGCCGCACGGGTGCCGTCGTCGGCCGCCGCGCCCGCGCCGTAGAGCGCGTAGGCGCCGAACCCGGCACCGCCGACGACCACGGCGATCATCCCGCCGATCACGGCGGGTCTCGTCTTCCCTCGCTCGGCGACGCGCCTTCTGTTGCCCACTGCTGTTCGTTCCTCCACGAATTCCCAGGGTCCCCGTTGCCCTCGGCTGTCCCAACGACGGCCACCACCCTAGAGTCCCGTCCCGTGGAGGTGAGATCAGCCACCCGTTCGTAGCACGGCTGCGACAATCGGCCCGGCCGCGTCGCCGCCGTGGCCGCCCTCCTCGGTCATGGCCGCCGCCGCGATGTCGTTCCGGAATCCGGTGAACCAGCTGTTGGACTTGGCGTTCCCGTCGACCTCGGCGGAACCCGTCTTGGCGCCGATGTCGCCGCCGAGTCCGGCCATGGCCTCCTGGGCGGTGCCCTGGGTGGCGGTGAGCCGCATCATCTGCTTCAGCTGGGCCGCGGTGCTCGCCTTCAGGCCCTGGGCCTGGGCCAGTTGCCGGTCGTCCAGCCTCGGCGAGACGAGATAGGGCTGGCGGAAGGTGCCGGTGATCGCGGTCGCGGTCACCGAGGCCATGTTCAGCGGGCTCATCTGCACCTGGCCCTGCCCGATGGCACCGGCCGCCCGGTCCGGTCCACCGACCGCGGGGACGCTGCCGTCGAAGGAGACGACGCCGGTCTTCCAGTTGTCCTGCCCGAGCCCGAAGCGCTGCTCGGCCTCCTGGTTCAGCGAGGCGTCCGTGAGCGGCTTCTCGTCGATGAGCTTGATGAAGGCGGTGTTGCAGGACCGCATGAAGCTGTCGGCGAGGGTGGCGTTCTCGTTGGGCTTCATGCCCTTGAGGTTGTTGAAGGTCTGACTCTGCCACGTCGCCGTGGGCGGGCAGGGTGCCGGGCCGTTCATCGAGGTCACGCCGTTGTCGATGAGCATCGCGGCGGTGATGATCTTCATCGTGGAGCCGGGTGCGCTCTGGCCCTCGAAGGCCGCGTTGAAGCCGTCCGTGCGGTTGTTCGCCACGGCCAGCACCTCACCGGTGCTCGGCTTGACGGCCACCACCGACGACTGGGCGAACCGCTTGACCGCCATCTCGGCCGCCGCCTGCGCGCTCGGGCTGATCGTGGTGGTGAGCTTGCCGGGCTTGCCCTCGGCGAGGGTCAGCAGCGAGGTGTCGGGAGCGCTCCCGCTGTGCCGGACGACCAGCTCGATACCGGAGGAGCCGCCGGCCTTCCGTCCGTACTTCTCGCGCAGGGCGTCCAGGAGGGGGCCGAGGGAGGGGTACTTCTCCTTCGTCAGCTCGGAGCCGTCACGGCCGACCGCCTCGATGGGCGGGCTGTCCGACCGCTCCGTGACGAGGGTGTCGTCCTTCTTCAACTCCGGGTGCACGACGGACGGCTGCCAGTCGACCAGCGCCCGCCCGCTGGTGAGACCGCGCACGACCGTCAGCTTGCTGCTGTAGCTCAGCGGCTTCGACGTCCCGCCGTAGGCCACCTTCGCCTTCACCGTGTAGGGCACGGTGGTGCCGGACGCCGTGCCGGGCGTGATCTTCACGTCGGTGATGTGCGCGTCGTCCCCGAAGGCGGTCAGCAGCTGCTCGGCGGCCGCGTCGTTGTTCGTGTACGACGCCGCCGTCGCGGCCTCGCCCTTCTCCCAGGCCGCGAAGAACTCGGCCGTGGTCTTTCTGACCTCGTCCTTGTCGGGCGGCCCCGACTTCTTCTGCGCGGCCACCCCGCTCGTACCGCCCCCGTCACCGCTCAGCGCGCTCAGGATGTTGTAGGCCCCGTACCCGGCCCCGCCCACCATCACCGCGAACACACCGCCTATGACGGCGGCCTTGACCCCCCTGCCCATGAGGCGGTCCCCTCCCCGTTTGAGCTTCACACGCCCCTTTGAACGCGTTCAGAAAGCTCGATCCTGGAGCACTCTAAGCACAAGCGGTTGCTGTCGGCACGGGCGTTTTCGATTTTTGACCGAAGGCAGGTCGCTAAGGGCTGTCCCGTAACTGATCTTTGGCACGAGAGTGGTCGGCTGAGAACGGATCCTGGGGCCCACCCTTTGGAAGGGGCGCCGACCTCGGTTCACCCCTGTGACCGCACGACACAGCAGCGGATGGCAGGGGCCGTCCTCCCGGCAATGTGTGGATCCACCCGTCCGGGGAGATGAGCAGGGCCCTGTTATCGTGCGCCGATGTCAACGATCAAGCAGTTCCAAGTGACCTTCGACTGCGCGGAACCTGCGCGCCTCGCCGCCTTCTGGTGCGAGGTGCTGGGGTACGTCGTACCGACAGTCCCGGAGGGCTTTGCCACGTGGGAGGAGTACCACCACTCGCTGCCGCCTGAGGACGAGGTCTACTTCGCGTGCGCTGATCCCTCGGGTGTGGGCCCGCGCGTGCTCTTCCAGCGAGTTCCCGAAGGCAAGGTCGTCAAGAACCGGGTGCATCTTGATGTGCGGGTCGGCACAGGGCTCGTGGGTGACGAGCGCCTGGCCACACTCGAGGCCGAATGCGCACGGCTGATGGCGCTCGGCGCGAAACACGTGCTGACGCAGCGCGCCGATGGCGTCAACGAGTCGTGCATCACGATGCAGGACATCGAGGGCAACGAGTTCTGCCTCGCCTGATTCTCCTCCGAGACTGCGAGGGGGGAGCCGTCTCCCGGGGACCTCTCAGGTCTCGTATGCGGCAGAAGCTATCCCGTGAGAGCGAGGTTGTGCAGTCGGGCGATGCCGAGCATGGCGTGTCGGACCCCGTCGCCCTTGAGACGGCAGTCGCGGAGGATCTTCCAGGTCTTCATGCGGGCGAAGACGTGCTCGACGCGGGCCCGGACCTGTTTGTGCGAGCGATTGTGCTCGCGCTTCCAGCCCGACAACTCTTCGCCCGGGGTGCGGCGGTGGGGCATGAGGAGGCCGGTGCCCGGATAGCCGCCGTCGGCCATCGTGAGGGTCCTGCCCACGGCGGCCTTCGCGCCAGACTCCTCCCATGCCCGGCAGTCGTTGCGATTGCCGGGCAAAGGCTCACCGACCACAACGACCAGGCGGGTATCCGCGTCAATGACGACCTGGTGGTTGGTGTTAGGAGGTCACGTATCTGCTTGTCGTGGAGCCTGAGCGCCTGCTCCTCCAGAGCTTGGTTCAGCCGCTGAAGCTCTGCGTGCCACTCCCGGCCGTCTGGGCTTCGCTCATCTCCGACGCCCTTCTTGCAGTGGGCGTGGATTTCGTAGCTCAGCCTGATGCACTCGTGGCTGCCGACTCGGCCAGACCCAGCAGGTATATCCGCTCGGAGTCGTGTGCAGTCCGGCGCTGCTGCCACACGACTGCACCTGTGGAGACGGCCGCACCGATCAGGGTCCTACGAGAACGAACAGCCCCGCCCATATCTCCGATCCCATGGCGATCATGCTGCCGGGACGCGAAGCCGGACGGGGCTATTGATCCGAAACTCAAAGGGTTCCATTCGAGGGTGTAGCGGACGTGGGGGCCGCCGAAGTAGCCGCGGACGATGTGTGGCTGACGTTGGCGCCGGAGCGCGGACATCGCGTTCACCGAGAACCGGTTGCCTGTGCGGCGCACGACCGGAGTGTGTCCCTTGGCGCCCCCAGGTGCTGCCGGTCACTTGGTCGGAACGGATGCCGACCGAGTCGGCGAAGAGCAACTCCCCACCCTCGGCCTTCGCCTTCGCCTGGATCCCGGCCAGGTTTCCTCCGGTCAACGCGGACTGCTCCCGCGTCCTGCTCCCGCCCCGCTTGTCCGGCCGCTGGAACGACAGCCCCCGGCAGCGCAGGTACTTGCCCACGCCCTGCTCCGTCAGGCGCACCCGGAACAACTTCGCGATCAGGTCCCCCACGCCGGCGCGTGCCCACATCTGCCCCGCCAGCCCCAGGTCAGGAGTGGTGATCCAGTACGGCCTGCCGGATCGCCTGCTGCTCGACCGTATCGAGAACCTGGTGCTCGTGGGGGCGCCGTCCCCTCGGCTGGGCCAAGAGCGCCCCACGCCCGCCGGCCAGCCACTTCGCCCACAAGTTGTCCACAGCCTTGAGCGAGACCTGAAACACCGCCGAGACATCCTCGCGAGTCCGGCCTCCGACCAGCGCGGCCACCGCCCGTAACCGAAGGGCCTCCTGCGCTGACGGCGGCAACCGTCGCGCACATACGAGTTCGCTCACGCAGGGATCAACGACCCAGAACAGTTACCGTTTCGGATCAATAGTGTCCCGCCCTGATCGCACGAGCACACTTCACGGCTGTTCTTGTTCGATCGCGTAAGCCGCTTCCCGGCTGTCGACAGCGCTGTTACGTTGAAGTCGCCTAAGCCCGACGAGTTCGGCTGCCCGGGAACTGTTTGAGCCTGAGCGCGCATGTGCGGAATAGCGAAGAGCGCCCGGCGGGCGGTCATGAAGTGTGTTGACGCCGGCGACATTAGGGGGGCCTTCATGTCATCCACTCCAACTCCCTCGGTGCCACCCCCGGGCAGTGAGCCGCCGAGAAGCGGTTCATCTTCGACCGAGCCATCCTCGCCTGAGGCTAGGCCTTCTACCCAGCCGGCTTCGGGCGGTGCCGGTACGGTCGGGCCGCCAACATGTGGTCCGGGAGCAACTCGCCCAGGTACTCGGTCCGCTGCGTCCGGTGAGGGGGATGGCGATGACGCCCCGCCGAGCACGGCCTGGCAGTGGACTCTCAGGGTGTTTGCGGTGATCGGCGCTATTGGTGTCCTCGTCTCATCGGCTGTTGCGATTTGGGGGCTTCCGGCGGCCTTACAGAGTTCCGAGGTCGCGAAGCAGGCCGAAACCCGTGAACAGAACCAGGATAAGCAGGACGACGCGAAGGAGGATCGCCTCACGATCGGTCCTGCGATCGACATCGCGGCTGGAGAGCCGAACCTCTATTTCAGCCGCCGGTATGCGCTCGCTCAGCGCACCACGAATGCGGAGAGTCTTCCGGACGGCGGATTTCTGTCGCACGAATACTGGGCCTGGTTCGCGAAGAACAAGGGCCTGCGAGTTAATGAAGCCACGGTCCGCGTCACCATCTTTCCCATCCACCGGGGCACGGTGGTGATCCAAAACATGCGGATCACCAACCTCTCCTGCAAACCCACGCGCTACACCGGCACTGCTGTAGTTCCGCCCAACTTTGGAGACAGCGGCGGTGAGGCGCTTCCCACGGCAGTCGCCTTCGACCTTACAGAGCCCAGTCCCAGGCCGTGGAAGAACCAAGGCTGGGTAGCTAACGAGGACGCGTACGTGCTCTCTGGAAACGCCTTTGCCAAGGCCATCTACCTTGATGGGGGCGAAGATTTTGACGCCAGAGCATTCGACCTCTCCTTCTTCACCATGAATAAGGACTGTGAGTTCGGTGTCGAGGTGAACGTTACGACCGCCGGGAGGGGAGACGAGTGGTACCCCGTGGTGTTTCCCGGCTCACGATTGACCTACAAGGTGGCTGGCCGCCCGGAACGGTACGAGACTTCCGTGGTCAGCGAAAGTGTGGAGGCGCCACCTGTTCTAAAGGGCCCGCGCACCCCAATTGGGCCGCCAGTCTTGCGAAAAGGCACGTTCTTGCCAGCTCATGGTCGGACCTAAATAGTCGTCCGCGGTAGGGCGGTGGCGGCGGAAGCGATCGTCTACCCTCTGATCGTCGCTGGCGCACTGACGATTGCCTTCGGCCGCAACATCCGACGAGTGATCGAGGTTCTTGGCGCTATCACCGGCGCACCCTAAACGCATGGATGGCGGCAACGCTGCAACCCTCAGCGGTGGAAGTGGTTGCGCTTGATTACCGCTTTGCGGATGTTGACCGTGGCCCCGCCCTGATGGCTGCTCTCGCTGAACACCGCACAGCGATCCATCCGCCGAAGATGACGGCGGCGAGGGTGATGAGCTGCAGGGGACGCAGGACCTCCGCATAGCGGTCCGAGATGGTGCGTTCCCCACCCCGATCGACCCCGCGCACCTCCGGAGTCGCGGAGTGAGAAGGCCACCGGATGACCTCAGCCCCTTCGCGGACTGCGGGGTGGCCGGAAGGGGTCGTCAGGGTTGTGCGGGCCGCTAGGTTCGTCTGGAGGCCTTGGCAGGAACGGCAGCGGTTCCATGCCCTCGGAGTGCGACCAGGTGCGGTATCGCGCTGCAACCTCCATGAGGGTGCCTGCCCTCCAGCTTCGTTCTGCAGGCCGGAAATGCTCGGGCTCCACCCCAGCGAGCTCGAGCAGATCGAGCAACATACGAGCGATCAATGGCTGATCAAGGTGTTCTTCAACATCCTCTGCGCCCCAGCGAATCAGCGTTTCCGCAGCTCGTGTAAGGCCTTCGGTGCTTGCTGTTGGGAAAGCTAGTGCCAGCGATGCTCGCACAATCTCTACGGCATCATCTGATCGCACGACTCACCGCCTCCTTTCACAGACGATGCAGACCCCGTAGCTGCGAGCCAAGACGCGCAATGTCATTTTTGTGGTGTTCTGCACCTGGCGTAGACACTCGTGGCGGTCGAGATGGGCGTACTGCTGGGTCGACATGGCATCCCGGACAAAGACTTCCCAGTGATCCTGTGCTCTAGACCAGTCGTTGCGATGAGCTACTCGCACCCAGGCATCGACGAAGTCCTGCTGCGCGATGGTTCCGTGAAAGTAGGCGGTCAAGTCATCGATGAGCCCGGGGAGACGAAGGCGCTGCCGCAACTTACGCTGCTTGAAGAGGGTGTGCGTCGAGATCGACTTCGCTCGACTGATGCGTTCGGCGATCACGTGCCCTGCGAATCCACCGATGATGGCAGGCACAAGGAGCCAGCCGATGAGCGACGCGAACCAGAGCAGGACATGCTGCGGGGCATCGATCAGGGCGAAGACTCGATACACACCGCTGGGGCTCTCAGCTCGGGCAGCGAAGACGTACAGCACGGTTAGGCCGGCGGCCATCGGGAGCCCCCAGTCCAGAATCCACTGGGTGACACCCTTCAAGGCCTTCCGTGACCGCCAGGCTCGGCGAAGTCGCCTGAGGAGACGCTGGCGCCCTGGTGGCAACTTCAGGTGGCTCGGAATCGGGATGGGCCCGCCCAGCGGCAACTGTTCCCCCCGGTTGTCGTCATCGCAGCGTGTCGGCCCCCCGGCCGCTTGCATTAAGCGTGAGTGATTCTGCCGCAGAGTGGGCCCGCCTACACGGTGGTTCTGGGGTATCCATGGGGCAGTGAGCCGTCGAGCAACGTAAGCCGCAGGTCCCCCCCATCACTCATCGCGCGGTCTGTTCATCTGCCGGGGCCCGGAACGCGGCCGTCTTCGGGCCGTCCGAGGGGGCCCACGACAGCCATTAACGACCAACAACGACCGTGAGGGCGCGGCAGACGGCCGCGCCCTCATGGTGTGTCTGTCCAGCTAGACCCAGGTGTCCAGCCACATCCGCGCCCGCCAGTCGTCGATCGGGATGGCGGTGCCGGTGTAGAGGGGCCAGAAATAGATGAAGTTCCACGCGATCAGCAGGACGAGGACGCCCGCGGCCGTGGCGCCGACGACGCGGCGGGTGTCGGTGGAGCGGGGCGGGCCGATGATCGCGCCGAGGAGCATGGCCACCGCCAGGCACAGGAACGGCAGGAAGACGATGGCGTAGAAGAAGAAGATCGTGCGCTCCTGGTACATGAACCAGGGCAGGTAGCCGGCCGCGATGCCGCAGGCGATGGCGCCCGCGCGCCAGTCGCGGCGCAGCAGCCAGCGCCACAGCACGTAGAGGACCGCGAAGCAGGCGACCCACCACAGCAGCGGCGTGCCGAGGGCCAGGACCTCGCGGGCGCACTTCTCACCGGCGTCGGCCGGGCAGCCGTCCTTGCCGGGCGCAGGCGACTCGTAGAAGTACGACACCGGGCGGCCCAGGACCAGCCAGCTCCACGGGTTGGACTGGTAGGTGTGCGGCGAGGACAGGCCGACGTGGAACTCGTACACCTGGTGCTCGTAGTGCCACAGGCTGCGTAGCCAGTCGGGCAGGAAGGTCCAGTCGCCGCCCTTGCCGTCGGTCGCGGCCCAGTTGCGGAAGTAGCCGCCCTTGCCGTCGGTGGCGGAGAGGATCCAGCCGGTCCAGGACAGCACGTAGGTGACGACCGCGACCGGGACCGTGGCGACGAACGCCAGGCCCGTGTCGCGCCTGAGCACCGCCGAGTACGGGTGCCGGGCGCCGGCCACCCGGCGCGAGCCGACGTCCCACAGGACCGCCATCAGGCAGAACGCGGCCAGGATGTAGAGGCCGTTCCACTTCGTGGCGAAGGCCAGGCCCAGCATCAGGCCCGCCGCCCAGCGCCAGGGGCGCCATCCCAGACGGGCCGTCTCGGCGACGTGCCGGTCGGGACGGACCCGGCCGTCGGCGTCCACCGGGAGCGCCGCGGCGAGTTTCCCGCGCGCGTGGTCCCGGTCGATGAGCAGACAGCCGAACGCGGCCAGCACGAAGAACATCAGCACCCCGTCGAGCAGCGCCGTGCGGCTCATCACGAAGTGCAGGCCGTCCACCGCCATCAGGGCGCCCGCCAGGCACCCCAGGAAGGTGGAGCGGAACAGCCGGCGCCCGATCCGGCACAGCAGCAGCACCGACAGCGTGCCGAGCAGCGCCGTCATGAACCGCCAGCCGAACGGGTCGAAACCGAACAGCAGCTCGCCGAGCCCGATGACGTACTTGCCGACCGGCGGATGCACGACGTACGCCGCGTCCGTCGGGATCGTCACGTGCCCGCCCGAGGAGAGGACCAGGTCGTTGGCGTTCTTGTCCCAGTTGACCTCGAAGCCGCGGTGGACGAGCGCCCACGCGTCCTTGGCGTAGTACGTCTCGTCGAATATCACCGCCTTGGGGTTGCCGAGGTTCCAGAACCGCAGCACCCCCGCCAGCAGCGTGACGAGCAGCGGGCCGATCCAGCCCGACCAGCGCACCAGCCGCCCCGCGAGTGTGTGCGGGATGCCGAGCGCGGCCCACAGGCGCGGACCGGGTTCGGTGTACGGCGGCACCAGCCGGTCACGGACGTCACCGGCGTCGCTTCGTGGCTGCTGGTAGCCGAAGCGGCGCAGCCGCTGCTGCCAGGACGGCCGCTGCTCGTGCGGCGCCTGGCCCTGCCGGGTGTCCGTGGAGGACGCGGTACTGGTCACCGCGCCATCGTAGGGAACCGTGCTGTGTGAGTCCCGTGCATGGCCGGTATGCGTCCCCATCCTCCGCCCCTGGGCGGAGTGTGCGTCCCCGGCCCCTGGGAGGATGGAGGGCGTGACCGGAACCCTCGTACTCGCAGGCACCCCCATCGGCGACATCGCGGACGCCCCGCCCCGGCTCGCCGACGAACTGGCCGGAGCCGATGTCGTCGCCGCCGAGGACACGCGGCGGCTGCGGCGGCTGACCCAGGCGCTCGGCGTCACGCCCAAGGGGCGGGTGGTGTCGTACTTCGAGGGCAACGAGTCCGCGCGGACCCCGGAGCTGGTCGAGGAACTGGTGGGCGGGGCACGTGTGCTGCTCGTCACGGACGCCGGGATGCCGTCGGTCTCGGACCCCGGGTACCGGCTGGTCGCCGCCGCCGTGGAGCGGGACGTCCGGGTCACCGCCGTGCCCGGGCCGTCGGCCGTGCTCACCGCGCTCGCGCTGTCGGGGCTGCCCGTCGACCGGTTCTGCTTCGAGGGGTTCCTGCCGCGCAAGGCGGGGGAGCGGCTGGGGCGGCTGCGGGAGGTGGCCGGGGAGCGGCGCACGCTCGTCTACTTCGAG
Organism: Streptomyces sp. NPDC045955; assembly: GCF_056430805.1. NCBI lineage: Bacteria > Bacillati > Actinomycetota > Actinomycetes > Kitasatosporales > Streptomycetaceae > Streptomyces > Streptomyces sp. NPDC045955. Next base: position 180,377 of record NZ_JBWKKY010000001.1, on the reverse strand, counting down.
GCTCCGCACCGGCTCGACGACACGCTCGCGGCGATGGCCGAGGTCTTCGGGGCGCAGCGGCGGGCCGCGGTGTGCCGGGAGCTGACCAAGACGTACGAGGAGGTCCGGCGGGGCGGGCTTGAGGAGCTCGCCGCGTGGGCCGCGGAGGGTGTGCGCGGGGAGATCACCGTGGTGGTGGAGGGGGCGCCCGAGAAGGGGCCCGAGGAGACCGGGCCCGAGGAGCTCGTGCGGAGGGTCCGGGTGCGCGAGGAGGCGGGGGAGCGGCGTAAGGAGGCCATTGCCGCCGTCGCGCAGGAGGCCGGGGTGCCGAAGAGGGTGGTGTTCGACGCGGTGGTTGCTGCGAAGAACGCCGCCGGGTAGCCGGGTTCGGGGTGGGGGCCGGAGTGGTTTGCGGGGTGCGGGTGGTGTGGGGTCGAGCGCGCCCACGCGGCGGAGCCGCACACGGATACGGTCCCGCCCCCCTGAAGGGCGGTTGACCACCCTCTGAGCAGGGCGCATGTCGTTTGAGCGTGCGCCCCATGGGTGAGCAAAGGCGACGGGGGTCCGGGGCAAGGGACGCCCAAATCGGGGCCAATTAGTCGACAGGTCTGCTGCCATCGGTCCGGCTGAGGAGTCCACTGGGCTGCGGGGGCGGAATCGTCCTCACGCCACAGCGGAACAGGAGCTGGCATGAGTGAGATCACAGGGCAGACCGGGCTCCGCGCCGGTGCCAGTGCCGTCGTCAACGAGTCGTACTCCTTCGCGTGCATGCGCTGCGGCTACGGCTGGGAGCAGTCGTACGAGATAGAGCACCACACGGACGCCGCGGGGCACGAGTTCGTCCTCTACGTGGCGGACGGGCAGGTCGTGCCCTCCCCGCTGAGCAAGCCCACGTGCCAGAACTGTGACGGACACATCGTGCGGATCATGCGGCCCGGGCGGGTCGAGTCGGCGCGCAACGCGGCGCACCGGCCGCACCGCGTGCCCCCGCAGGCCGGCCCCGTTCAGGCCCCGACGGCGGACGCCGAAGCCGAGGGCACCGATGAGCGGGAACAGCGCGAGGACCACCACTGGCACCTGTCCGACCTGCTGCACCCCTTCCAGCGCAAGGCGAGCTGACCCGTCCGGCTCCCCTTGTCGACGCCCTCCCCGGTCCTCCCCCATCGGGGAGGGCGTACCCCTTTCGTAGGATCGGGGCATGCCTTCGAATGACTCCGGCAAGCAGGCCGCGCCCCCGCTCCCGGAACCCCTCCGGGTGCCGGTCGCCGACTCCCACACCCACCTGGACATGCAGTCCGGCACGGTCGAGGAGGCGCTGGCGAAGGCGGCGTCCGTCGGAGTGACGACCGTCGTGCAGGTCGGCTGCGACCTCAAGGGCTCCCGCTGGGCGGCCGAGACGGCGGCGGAGTACGACGCCGTCCACGCGACGGTCGCCCTGCACCCGAACGAGGCGCCCCGGATCGTCCACGGCGACCCCGACGGCTGGTCGAGGCAGGGCGCGCGCGGACCCGGCGGCCAGGCGGCCCTCGACGAGGCGCTCGCCGAGATCGACCGGCTGGCCGCGCTGGAGCAGGTCAAGGGCGTCGGCGAGACGGGCCTCGACTACTTCCGCACCGGCCCCGAGGGCAAGGAGGCGCAGGAGAGGTCCTTCCGCGCCCACATCGAGATCGCCAAGCGGTACGGCAAGGCCCTGGTCATCCACGACCGCGAGGCCCACGACGACGTCCTGCGCGTCCTGAAGGAGGAGGGCGCCCCCGAGCGGACCGTCTTCCACTGCTACTCCGGCGACGCCGAGATGGCGCGGATCTGCGCGCGCGCCGGCTACTTCATGTCCTTCGCCGGCAACGTCACCTTCAAGAACGCCCAGAACCTGCGGGACGCGGTGGCGGTGGCCCCGCTCGAGCTGCTGCTGGTGGAGACGGACGCGCCTTTCCTCACGCCGGTGCCGTACCGCGGCCGGCCCAACGCCCCGTACCTCGTGCCGATCACGGTGCGGGCCATGGCCGAGGTGCGCGGCATCGACGAGGACACGCTGGCGACGGCTCTCGCGGCGAACACGGCACGGGCGTTCGGTTACTGACCCTCCCGCCCGCCTCACCGCACTACTGTGCGTAGTCGCGTCGCTTTGGAGAGTGACGAACGCTCCGCTAGGTTCTGGGGGCCCGATCCGGACCCCTCTGGACCCCATCCGGCCCCTGGAGCGTGTCGGCGTGAGCAACTCGCGGTACGAGACATACGAGACGTACAAGACGTACGAGACTTACGAGGCGCACACGGCCTGCGAGCCGTCCGGCCCGGCCCACGCGGACCCGCTGTACGGCGGCTTCGACGCGCCGCCCGCCGATCCGCACGGTGCCGGGACGTTCGGGTACGGGACGGCGCCTCGGGCGCCCGCCGCCTATGAGGACACCTACCGGCCCGCCTACGAGGTGCCTCCCCCGCGCACCTCGCGCGCGCAGGCGCGCGCCCAAACCCGCGCCGCGTCGCGCACCGGCTCGCACCGGCGGTCACCGCGCCGCCGCAAGGCGCGGTACGTCGAACGGCCGGGCGACGGCTCCATGCGGCGGCTGCTCCCGCAGGCCCTGGTCGTCGCCTTCCTGGCGGGCGGCACCACGGCGTTCGTCGCCAAGGACAAGGCGATCGAGCTGAACGTCGACGGCAAGGCGCGCACGCTGCACACCTTCGCCGACGACGTCACCGAGCTGCTGGCCGAGGAGGGCGTCGATGTCGGCGCCCACGACGTGGTGGCGCCCCGCTCCGGCACGGAGATCGCCAGCGGCGACGAGGTCGCCGTGCGCTACGGCCGGCCGGTGCGGCTCACCCTCGACGGACAGCGCAGCGAGGTGTGGACGACGGCTCACACGGTGGAAGGGGCGCTCCGGCAGCTGGGGGTGCGACAGGAGGGCGCGTACGTGTCCACCTCGCGCTCCCGGCGTATCGGGCGGGAAGGGCTCGCGCTGGACGTGCGGACCGAGCGCACGGTCACGATCATGGCGGACGGCCGGGCCCGCACCGTCCGCACCAACGCGGCGACCGTGCGGGAGGCCGTCGAGGAGGCCGGGATCACCCTGCGCGGCCAGGACACCACGTCGGTCCCGCAGGGGAGCTTCCCGCGCGACGGGCAGACCGTCACGGTGCTGCGGATCACCGATGGCAGGGAGGTCCGCGAGGAGCCGATCCCGTTCCAGGTGCGGCGGACCGACGACCCCACCCTGTTCCGCGGCACGGAGGTCGTCGAAGAGGCGGGCCGGCCCGGCCTGCGCCGGGTCACCTACGCCCTGCGCAGTGTCAACGGCGTCAAGCAGAAGCCGCGCCGGATCAGGTCCGAGGTGGTGCGCGAACCGCGCCCGCAGCTGGTGAGGGTCGGCACCAAGCCGCGACCGGCGTCCGTCGAGGGCGCCGACCACCTCGACTGGCAGGCCCTCGCGGCCTGCGAGTCCGGCGGCCGCCCCGACGCGGTCGACTCGTCGGGCACCTACGGCGGCCTGTACCAGTTCGACACCCACACCTGGCAGGCCCTCGGCGGCAAGGGCCGCCCCCAGGACGCCCCGGCGGCGGAACAGACGTACCGCGCGAAGAAGCTGTATGTGCGGCGGGGCGCAAGCCCGTGGCCCCACTGCGGAGGCCGCCTGCACGGGTGACCTGGCTGCGGGCACTCGTGCCCCCCAGTGCCCTGAGGGCCTGGGAGGTACCCCCAGGCGGCACCGGTGGGCGCAGCGGCACCCCGCACCGCCGGGCCGCGCACGCACCCGCCCCCGGCGCCAACGCCGAGCACCAGGAAACCCGCCCCCAGACCCCCCGTACCCTTGTCCCGTGACCAGCCCCACCCCCGACGCCCTCCTCGGCCCCGCCGACGTCCGCGAACTCGCGGCAGCCCTCGGCGTACGCCCCACCAAACAACGCGGCCAGAACTTCGTGATCGACGCGAACACAGTCCGCCGCATCGTCCGCACCGCACAGGTCCACCCCGACGACGTGGTCGTCGAGGTCGGCCCGGGCCTCGGGTCACTGACGCTCGCCCTGCTGGAGGTCGCCGACCGCGTCACGGCCGTCGAGATCGACGACGTGCTCGCCACCGCCCTGCCCGCGACCATCACGGCCCGCATGCCCGACCGCGCCGACCGCTTCGCCCTCGTCCAATCCGACGCGATGCACGTCACGGAGCTGCCCGGCCCCGCCCCGACCGCGCTGGTCGCCAACCTCCCCTACAACGTGGCCGTCCCGGTCCTGCTGCACATGCTCGACACCTTCCCGAGCATCGAGCGCACCCTCGTCATGGTCCAGTCGGAGGTCGCCGACCGCCTCGCGGCCCCGCCCGGCTCGAAGGTGTACGGCGTCCCGTCGGTCAAGGCCAACTGGTACGCCGAGGTCAAGCGGGCCGGCGCCATCGGACGGAACGTCTTCTGGCCGGCGCCCAACGTCGACAGCGGCCTGGTCTCCCTCGTCCGCCGGGCCGAGCCGCTGAAGACGACGGCTTCGCGGCGCGAGGTGTTCGCCGTCGTCGACGCCGCCTTCGCCCAGCGCCGCAAGACGCTGCGGGCCGCGCTCGCCGGCTGGGCCGGGTCCGCCGCCGCCGCGGAGGCCGCCCTCGTCGCCGCCGGGGTCTCCCCGCAGGCGCGGGGCGAGTCGCTGACCGTGGAGGAGTTCGCGCGGATCGCCGAGCACAAGCAGAACCAGCACCAGCAGGAGGAGTCCGCGTGAGCGTGACGGTCCGGGTCCCCGCCAAGGTCAACGTCCAGTTGGCGGTCGGCCCCGCCCGCCCCGACGGCTACCACCCCCTGGCCAACGTCTTCCTCGCCGTCGGCCTCTACGACGAGGTCACCGTCACCCCGGCCGACGAGTTCCGCCTCACCTGCGAGGGCCCGGACGCCGACCAGGTCCCCCTGGACCGTACGAACCTGGCCGCCCGGGCGGCCGAGGCGCTCGCCGGGCGGTACGACCGCACGCCCGACGTCCACATCCACATCGCCAAGGACATCCCCGTCGCCGGCGGCATGGCGGGCGGCAGCGCGGACGGCGCCGGCGCGCTGGTCGCCTGCGACGCGCTGTGGGGGACCGGCGCATCCCGGGAGGAACTGCTCGACATCTGCGCCGAGCTGGGCAGTGACGTGCCGTTCAGCCTGGTCGGCGGGGCGGCCCTCGGCATCGGGCGGGGCGAGCAGCTGACGCCCCTGGAGGTCGGCGGCACCTTCCACTGGGTGTTCGCGATGGCCGGCCGCGGCCTGTCCACCCCTGCCGTGTTCCGGGAGTTCGACCGGCTCGGCGAGGGCACGGACATCCCCGAGCCCGTCGCCTCCCAGGAACTCCTCGCCGCCCTGGCGAAGGGCGACCCGGACGCGCTCGCCGCCGCCGTCTCCAACGACCTCCAGCCCGCCGCCCTCTCCCTCTTCCCGGAACTCGCCGGCACCCTGGCGGCCGGCCGGGCCGCCGGCGCCCTCGCGGCTCTCGTCTCGGGCTCCGGCCCGACCACCGCGTTCCTGGTCCGCGACCCGGAGTCGGCCGCCGCGGTGGCGCAGGCCCTGCTGGCGTCCGGGACGTGCCGGACGGTGCGCACGGCGTCCAGCCCGGCACCCGGGGCGACGCTCGCCGGGCACAGTCGAAGGACCCCTTAATCACGTGCCCCGGCCGCGGCCGGGAGCCTAGGCTCTCCCAGTCGTTTCAAGAGGGGGGCACAAGCGTGCGGGAACTGGTCGCGGCCGTACGGCGCGGTGACGTGGACGAGGTCACGGCGCTGCTGGAGTCCGGCGCTGACCCCGACACCCTCGAGGACGGCCTCCCGGTCCTCTGCCTGGCCGTGGCGGCGTACGACCTGACCGTCGCCGAAGCGCTGCTGGAGGCCGGCGCCGACCCCCTGCGCCGGCTGCCCGACGGGAGCACCCCGCTGCTGCGGGCGGTGGACGGCGGGTCACACCTCCTGGTCTACGCGCTCGCCTCCCACCGGGTGCCGCTCCCCGCGCCGGAGCGCGAGGAGCTGCTGGCCCGGGCCCGGCGCTGGACCGAGGCGGGCGTGGAGGCGGAGCTGCGCCGGCTCACCGGGCTCACGGGGCCCGCCGAGCGGATCCGGGTCGAGGACGACGAGATCGGCTGGTGGTGTGAGCAGCTCACGCTCGGCGGGCTGACCGTGCGCGACGAGCACCGGGCGGTCCTCACCAGCATGGAGGCCCGCTACGGCGTCCGTACCCCGTTCGACGAACTCGTCGCGCGTGCCCTCGCCCATCCCGACCGGGACCACGTCGTCTGGTCGGACGTGGTGTTCACACTCGGCCGCCGGCTGGACGAGGAGACCTGGCAGTGGACCAGGGACCTGCTCAACCACCCCGACCGGCTGCACCGCCTGCTCGCCGCCGACGTCATGCTGCTCCTGATCCTCGGGGACCCCGTCAAGGGAGGCGACCCCTTCTGGGACCGGGGCAGGGAGCTCGTGCCCTGGGCCGAACAGGAGAAGGACCCGGAGGTGCTGGCGGTCATCCTCCAGGCGATGACCCACGACAGCGCCCCGGAGATCGAGGCCGTCGGCCTGTCGCACCTCGCGCACCCGGACCCCCGGGTGCGCGCCCTGGTGACGGACGCCCTGGGACGGTCCGAGGACGGCCGGTCCGAGGTCCGTCCCGAGAGCCTCACCGCCGTACTCACCCTGGCCCGCGACGAGGACCCCGGCGTACGCGAGGCGGCGTGCCGCTGGCTCGCCCACTACCGAGGGCGCGAGCCCGAGGTGGGCGACGCGCTGGTCGCGCTCACCCATGACGAGCGGCAGCCGATCCGCATCTGCGCCGTGTCCGGCCTGGCCTACCGCGACGATCCGCGCTGTGTGGAGGCCGAGCACCGGATCGGGTCCGTCGACGCGGAGCAGCCGTTCGACGAGAGGCTGCTGGACGTGTGGCGCTACCAGCGCCGCCAGGAGACCGCCGGGGGCTCCTGACGACCCCGGACGGAGCACCGCCCCGCCCGACTACCCTGGAGGGTCGATCGTCCCCCCTGTCAGGAGAGAAATGGCCGTCAACCTGGTCAATGTCGAGAACGTCAGCAAGGTGTACGGCACCCGCGCCCTGCTCGACGGCGTCTCCCTCGGCGTCTCCGAAGGGGACCGCATCGGCGTCGTGGGCCGCAACGGCGACGGCAAGACCACGCTGATCCGCATGCTCGCCAGGCTGGAGGAGGCCGACACCGGGCGCGTCACGCACTCCGGCGGTCTGCGCATCGGCGTGCTCACGCAGCACGACTCCCTCGACCCCGAGGCCACCGTCCGCCACGAGGTCATCGGCGACATGGCCGACCACGAGTGGGCGGGCGTCGCCAAGGTCAGGGACGTGCTGACCGGCCTGTTCGGCGGGCTCGACCTGCCGGGGTTCCCCAAGGGGCTCGACACCGTCATCGGTCCGCTGTCCGGCGGTGAGCGGCGCCGCATCGCGCTCGCCAAGCTGCTCATCGAGGAGCAGGACCTGCTGGTCCTCGACGAGCCCACCAACCACCTCGACGTCGAGGGCATCGCCTGGCTCGCCCGGCACCTCCAGAACCGCCGGTCGGCGCTCGTCTGCGTCACCCACGACCGCTGGTTCCTGGACCAGGTGTGCACGCGCATGTGGGACGTCCAGCGCGGAGACGTCTACGAGTACGAGGGCGGCTACTCCGACTACGTCTTCGCCCGGGCCGAGCGCGAGCGCATCGCCGCCACCGAGGAGGTCAAGCGGCAGAACCTCGTCCGCAAGGAGCTGGCCTGGCTGCGCCGCGGGGCACCCGCCCGTACGTCCAAGCCGCGCTTCCGCGTCGAGGCCGCCAACGAGCTCATCAAGGACGTACCGCCGCCCAGGGACAGCAGCGAACTGATGCGGTTCGCGTCCACGCGGCTCGGCAAGACCGTCTTCGACCTTGAGGACATCACCGTCCAGGCCGGTCCCAAGGTCCTCCTCAAGCACGTCACCTGGCAGCTCGGGCCCGGCGACCGGATCGGTCTCGTCGGTGTCAACGGCGCCGGGAAGACGTCCCTGCTGCGGGCCATGGCCGAGGCGGCCCGGACCGACGGCGAGGCCCAGCCCGCGGGCGGGCGCATCCGCGTCGGCAGGACCGTGAAGCTGGCCTACCTGTCCCAGGAGGTCGCCGAACTCGACCCGGCCACGCGCGTGCTGGAGGCCGTGCAGCAGGTGCGCGAGCGCGTCGACCTCGGCAAAGGGCGCGAGATGACGGCCGGTCAGCTGTGCGAGACGTTCGGCTTCACCAAGGAGAAGCAGTGGACGCCGGTCGGGGACCTGTCCGGCGGTGAGCGGCGGCGGCTCCAGCTGCTGCGGCTGCTCATGGACGAGCCCAACGTCCTCTTCCTCGACGAGCCCACCAACGACCTCGACATCGAGACGCTGACGCAGCTGGAGGACGTGCTCGACGGCTGGCCCGGTTCGATGATCGTCATCTCCCACGACCGGTTCTTCATCGAGCGCACCACCGACCGGGTGTTCGCGCTGCTCGGCGACGGCACCCTGCGGATGCTGCCGCGCGGTATCGACGAGTACCTGGAGCGGCGGCAGCGCATGGAGGAGGCCGCGGCCGCATCGACGCCCGCCGCGGCGCCGCGGACCGCCGCCCCGGAGAAGAGCGCCGCCGACCAGCGCGCCGCCAAGAAGGAACTCCAGAAGATCGAGCGGCAGCTCGACAAGGTCTCCGAGCGGGAGACCAAGCTCCACGCCCAGATCGCCGAGAACGCCACGGACTTCTCGAAGGTGGCCGAACTGGACGCCGAGCTGCGCGAGTTGGCCGGTCAGCGCGAGGAGCTGGAGATGCGCTGGCTGGAACTCGCCGAGGACGCGTGAAGGGTGCGTGAAGGCGCATAACGACGGCATCACGGGCCGGTCCTCCCTTGGGAACAGGGGGTGATACGGCCCGGTGCGCTGTCGGAACGGGGTGATAGAAAGAGCCGTCTTAGAACTTTATGAAGCGACTCTGAGCACATCGCGTACCTCAGGGCGTGGCTAAAAATCAGTGATCGAACGGGGGAGCCGCTGATGACCCAGCCGCCCAATCAGCCACCGCACGGTGGCTTCGGAGCACCGCAGAACCAGCCGCCGCAGGGCGGTGGCTTCGGGGCACCGCAGACCCCGCCACCGCCCCAGGGACCGCCCCACACGCCGCCGCCTCCGCAGGGGCCGCCGCAGCCGGGATACGGCTATCCCCAGCAGCCCCCGCAGCAGCCCGGGCCGTACGGGCAGCCGGGACAGTACGGGCAGCCGGGACCCTACAACTCCGGCCCCTACGGCCAGCCGCAGCAGCCGGGCCCGTACGCCCAGCCCGGCTACGGCTACCCGCAGCAGCCGCAGTACCCCGGCGCGCCCGGCACTCCGCCCGGCGGCGGCTCCGGCAACCCCTTCAAGGGCAAGCCCGCCCTGATCATCGGCGCCGCCGTGGCCGCGCTGCTCCTGGTCGGCGGCACCGTGTGGGCGGTCAGCGGCGACGACGGCAAGGACGAGAAGAAGCCCGTCGCCCAGCCGACCGACGACGGCAAGCCCGCCTCCTCCGCCCCGGTCAACCCCGGTGACGGCAGCGGCGACGGCGGCGAGGACCCGGAGAACCTCAACGAGGGCCGCCAGGCGGGCGAGGCGAAGGTCCTCTGGTACAAGGAGGCGCCCGACGCGCCCGGGTCCGGCGCCGACGCCCCCGGCATGTGGATCACCGACAAGACCGCGGTGAAGGCGGCGTACAAGCAGCTCTTCGCCTACAACGTCGGTGACGGCAAGCCCACCTGGGACGCCATCACCTTCCCGCAGAAGATCTGCGCGACCACCCCGCAGAAGACGTCCGACGACAAGATCGTCGTCGCGTACATGAGCGGCGGCAGCGACCGCGCCAAGTGCAACCAGCTCCAGGAGATCGACCTCAACACCGGCGAGAAGGGCTGGAAGGAGGAGGTCGCCGACGGCGCCCTGTTCGACTCCACGCTCTCCGTCGAACTGTCCATCACCGGCAAGACGCTGATGGTCGGCCGCTCCCAGTCCGGCACGGCCTACGACGTCACCAGCGGTGACAAGCTCTTCGACAAGAAGAAGTACGGCGCCTCCTGCTTCCCCTCCGCGTTCGCCGGCGGCGAGAAGCTGATCGCCGTCTCCTCCTGCGGCGCCGGCACCTCGAAGGAGCACGACGAGGTGCAGGAACTCGACCCGCGCACCGGCGACGCCAAGTGGACGCAGCCGTTCGACAAGGGCTGGCGGGTCGCGCGCACCTACTCGGTGAGCCCGCTGGTCGTCTACAGCACCAACGAGGACAAGAAGGCCTGGAACATCTCGACCTTCACCTCCGGCGGCAAGTTCCGCTCCCAGGTCGGCTTCGACGAGGACTTCGCCCCCGAGTGCGGCTGGGCCATCCTCGAACGCGACCTCCAGGGCTGCCAGGGCGTCGCCGTCGACGACACCACGCTCTACCTCCCGACGGAGGCGACCACCGGCGCCAACGAGATCGTCGCGGTCAACCTCGCCGACGGCAAGGAGAAGTGGCGGGTGAAGTCCCCGGCCGACGAATCGATGCTGCCGATGAAGGTCGAGGGCGGCAAGCTCATCGCCTATGTGCAGCCGTCGTACGACGCGGGCGGCCAGGTCGTGTCCATCCCGACCGGCGGCAGCGGACACAAGCCGGTCAAGCTCCTCCAGAACCCGCAGGGCGCGGCGGACATCGAGAACGGCTTCTTCTCCAAGGACACCGACTGGGTCGACGGGCGCTTCTACATCTCGACCACCCGGCTGAGCGGAAACGACGACACGAAGGAGAAGTTGATGCTCGCCTACGGCAAGTGACGCTTCCCCTCCCGCTTCTGCCTTCGCGTTCGTCGTCCGTCCCCTTCCCCGAGGTACTCACGCCATGACCCAGCCACCGCCTCCGCCGCCTCAACAGCCCCCGCCCGGGGGTGGCTTCGGGCCGCCCCAGGACCAGCCCCCGCAGGGCCCGCCGGCGGGTGGGCCGAACCTCGGGAAGACCCCGCAGCCGGGGTACGGCTACCCGCAGGCTCCGCAGACGCCGCCCCCGCCCCCCGCTCAGCAGCCGCAGCCCGGGTACGGCTATCCACAGGGAGCTCCACAGGCGCCCCAGCCGCCGCAGGCGCCGCCCGGCTACGGCTATCCCGGCCAGCAGCAGCCGCAGGCGCCTTACGGCCAGCCGGGCTACGGGCAGCCGGGATACGGCCAGCCCGGTTACGGCTATCAGCAGCCGACCATGCCGCTCCAGCCGCAGCCCGGACAGCCGGGCGGGGGAGGGAAGTTCAACGCGCAGCTGGCCATCATCGTCGCCGCTGTCGTGGCGATCGCCCTGATCGTCGGCGGCGGCGTCTGGTACTCCACGTCCATGGACGGCGGCAAGAAGGACGACACGGCCAGCTCCGGCGGCACCACCGGCGGCACGGACGACAACAACGGCGGCACCACCTCCGGCGGCAAGGAGAAGGCCCCGGCCGACACCGGCGCCAAGGTCCTCTTCCAGGTCCCGATGCCCGAGGTGAAGAACGACAGCACGGTCGTCGTCTCCGGCTCGTGGCTCACCGACAAGACGTACGCCAAGAGCGGCGTCGCCGAGATCGTCGGCTACGACCGCGACAAGGGCGCCGAGCAGTGGACGATCCCGCTGGACGGCCCGGTCTGCCAGGCCAGCCGCCACGTCACGGACGACAACAAGACGGCGATCCTCTACCAGCCCGCGATGCCGACCAAGGCCGACCCGTCGCACGGGTGCAGCCAGCTCGCCGTGATCGATCTCGACGCGGGCAAGAGGCTGTGGACCAAGACCGTCAAGACCGGTGACCAGCTGATCAGCTTCGACAACGTCACGATCAGCGGAAACACCGTCGCCGTCGGCAGCACCAGCGGCGGCGCCGCCTTCGACCTGTCCGGCAAGCTCCTGTGGAGCCCCAAGCCGATCGACTCCTGCTACGACGCCGGGTACGGCGGCGGCGAGAAACTGGTCGCCGTGCGCAAGTGCGGCACGTACGAGCAGCGGCAGTTGCACATCCAGACCATCGACCCGAAGACGGGGAAGGTGATCTCGGAGTACAAGATGGCCCAGGGCATCGAGTACGCGAGCATCGTGTCGACCGACCCGCTCGTGGTGGCCGCCGACGTCGGCGACTCCGCGGGCGACGGCAGCGGCATCTCCGACTTCTTCTCCATCGACAACAAGACCGGCAAGCTGCGCACGCGCATCTCCGCGCCGGGCGAGCAGTTCGCGGCGCGCTGCGAGGGCGTCACCCGCATCGAGTACTGCACCCAGCTGGCGGTCGGCAACGACCGGCTGTACCTGCCGACCGAGGAGCACGACGGCACCGGCGAGTACAGCCAGACCAACGAGATCGTCGCCTTCGACCTCACCACCGGCAAGCAGACCGGGCAGCGGGCCGACGCGGGCGACGGCTACAGGATCTCGCCGCTGCGCATGGACGGCGGCAACCTGATCGCGTACAAGCGGCCGCCGTACGACAAGGGCGGGCAGATCGTCAGCATCGACGGGGGCAGCTTCAAGCAGACGAAGCTGCTGGAGAACCCGGCGAACGACTCGGTGCGGGACGTGGAGGCGAGCATGTCGCCGGAGTACTCCGAGCTGCTGTACGGCGACGGGCACCTGTTCATGTCCAAGGTGTACGCCAGCAAGCGGACCAGCAGTACGAGGGAGAAGGAGTATCTGGCGGTCGGCTTCGGTACGAACTGATCGCTCGGTGTCCGCTCGGTGATCGACTGAGTGCGGGTACGGTCCCGTCCCTGTTCAGGGGCGGGACCGTTCGCGTTTGGTTGGGTCAACCTCGTATGAGAGGAATTTCGACGATCGGGGCGATTCTCGCCGGTAGGGGGAGCGCAACGTCGAACAAGCGTGTAGCTTCCGGGGGCATGAAGGCGGGGGAGCCGGGGGGCTTCCATCTGGGGGGACCGGGGTGACTGGGGGGTTACTCGATGGGAGTGCGGCTCATGGTGGTCGACGACCACCGACTGCTGGCCGAGGCGCTGGCCTCGGCGCTGAAGCTACGGGGGCACCGGGTGCTGGCCGCGGCGGCGCCGGCCGCGGGGGCGGCGGAGCTGGTGATCACGCGGGCGCCGGAGGTGTGCCTGCTGGGGACGGCCACGCCGGCGGAGCCGGGGATCTTCGACCCGGTGGTGCGGATCAAGCGGGAGCGTCCGCAGGTCGCGGTCCTGGTCCTGGGTCCGGTGCCCAGCCCGCGCGGCATCGCGGCAGCCTTCGCCGCGGGCGCTTCCGGCTACGTGCGGCACGATGAGCGCATAGAGGGTGTCGAGCGGGCGATCATGAAGGCCCGAGCGGGGGAGGCGGCGGTGGCGCCGCAACTGCTGCAGGGCGCGTTCAGCGAGTTGCTCAACCCGGCGGCCCAACCGGACGACGAGGGCCAGCGGTTGCTGTCGATGCTCACGCCGCGGGAGGTCGAGGTCCTGGTCCGCGTCGCCGACGGCGAGGACACCCGTCTGATCGCGGCGGGCATGGGCATCGCCCCCTCCACGGCCCGCACCCACGTCCAACGGGTCCTGATGAAACTGGGCGTGGGCTCGCGCCTGGAGGCAGCGGCCCTGGCGGCCCGGACGGGCTTGCTGGACCGCGCGGGATCGCTCCAGCGGACAGTGACGCCGGACCCGGGGGCGGGGCCGGAGGCCTGACCAGGTGCCGACCGCTCGGCCTTTCATGAGCGGAGTACCGGCTGACCGTTGCCGGAGGACGGTGGGTGGGGCGGCCAGGGACCGAGCGCGGGGAGTCCGTGCGCCGCTACCGGTGAGATCGCGGGCGTGCGCCCGGCCAGCCAGGCCGCCAGGTCGCGCACCCGCCCGGTGACCACCGTGCCCGGCCGGTCGCCGACGGACCACTCTCCGCGCACGTCTTCGGCGGAGAGGCGCGTGCCTGCCGGCAGACGGCCGAGGAGGAACGCGATGGCGTGCGTGGCCAGGCCCTCGGGCCAGTCGTCCGACCGCACGCCGAGGTCCAGGTCGACCAGGTGGATCCATGCCTCGCGCCAGCGTGCCCAGACGGTCGCGGCCAGGTCGGCGTTCCGGAACGTGACCGGACGTTTCCAGTCTTCGTCGCCGGCGCGTGCCCAGGCCGCCTCCAGGCGGGCTGTCTGGGCGGCGAGTTCGGCCCGGTGCTCGGCGGCGCTGCGGCCGGCCGTGGCCTCGATGATGGCGTTGCGCTCGTCCACGCCACCGTCGTAGGCCGCCACGAGGTCCCCGCGCAGTGCATGCTCCGCGAGACGGGCGAACATCCTCGCGTTGTCGGTGAGATGCGCCAGTACGTGGCCACGGGACCAGCCGGGAAGGGCGGACGGTTCGGCGACCTGCTCGTCGGTCACTCCGGCGACGAGCCGTTCCAGGGTGCCGTGGGCTTCGATCACGGCTGCGACGGGTGGTTGCATGGGCAGCCCTTCTACGAGGCGGGAAGCTGGTACACGACTGAGGCCCGCATCCATGCGCCCCACGCTGCATGAGCCCTCTTGCCTCAGTAAAGAAACTTTCCGAGCATGATCGGCTCAGCGCGTGGTCGCGGCCAGGCGCTGCCTCAAGGCGACCAGCACCCCGGCACCTCGTCGCGCCGAGTTGCGCACCCGCCCGGCCTCAGCGCCGGCGCCGAGTACCGGACGGCGCAGGGCTACTCCACGCGCTCATCGTCCCCCGGCTCCACCCCCGGCGGCGGAGGAGCCACAGGCCTCAGCTTCAGCCAGACCAGGAAGAACACCCCCAGCGCGAGCATCCCCAGCCCGGTCCACAGGTTGATGTTCACGCCCTCCGCCTTGTCGAGGTCGGCATCGGACGCCGTGAACCCCGCGATCGTGACGATCACCCCGTAGACCACGAACAGCCCGCCGATGATCCGCCGGATGTCGAACAGCCGCGCGGCGGTCGCCGACTTGCCCTGCAGCTCGGTGACTTCCCGCTGCACGTCCTTCTCGGAGTAGAACTCGGACATGTTCTGTCAGCCTCCCTGGGTCAGAACGAGAACGGGATGTAGCAGGCCGCGGCCAGGACGACCGCGCCCCAGCCCAGCAGCGCCGGCTTGCGGTACCAGGCCTCGTCCCCCGGCGCCGGCGGCTCCGCCATGCCGGGCGAGGTCGTGCCGTAGACCAGCCCCTGGAGTTCCTCGGCCGGCTTCGGCGCGGTGAAGAGCGACACCGCCACCATGACGACCGCGCCCGCGACGAACCCCGCGATGGCCGAAACGAAGTTGGCCCCTTGGTCGGAGGGGATGTCGACGATGTCCTGCTTGTAGAGGACGAAGTAGTTGACCATCGCGGCCGTGGTGCCGGCGAGCAGACCCCAGAAGCCCGACTTCATCGACGTCCGCCTCCAGAACATGCCGATGATGAAGACGACGAACATCGGCACGTTGAAGAAGGAGAACAGCGTCTGGAGGTAGCTCATGATGTTGGAGAAGGACGACGCCAGGAACGCCGTGCCGATGGAGGCCAGGACACCGATCGCGGTGATCAGGCGGCCGAAGCGGACGTAGTACTCGTCCTCCCGTCCCTTCACGACGTACTTCGCCCAGATGTCGGTCGTGAACACCGTGTTGAACGACGACACGTTCGCCGCCATGCCCGCCATGAAGGCCGCGAGGAGACCGGTCACGGCGATGCCCAGCACCCCGTTGGGCAGCAACTGCTCCATCAGGTAGGGGATCGCGTCGTTGTACTGCAGGTCGGAACCGGATGTACCGATCTTCGGGACCAGTACCGCGGCGACCAGACCCGGGATCATCACCAGGAACACGATGAAGATCTTCGGGAACGCGGCGATGAGCGGGGTGCGCTGGGCCGCCGAGAGGTTCTTCGCGGACAGGGCGCGCTGCACCTCCGCGAAGTTCGTCGTCCAGTAGCCGAAGGAGAGTACGAAGCCGAGGCCCAGGACGATCGTCAGCCAGTTCGCGCCCAGCGGGTTGGCGCTGCCGATGCCCGTGCCGCCCCAGGAGGTCATGAAGTCGGCGCCATGGGACCGGGTGAGGGAGTCGGACAGGCCGTCCCAGCCGCCCACCTTCTTCAGGCCGAGCACCGAGATGGGGATGAGCGCGGCGAGGATCACGAAGAACTGCAGGACCTCGTTGTAGATCGCCGAGGACAGTCCGCCGAGCGTGATGTACGCCAGGACGAAGAAGCCGGCGACCACGATCGCCACCCACTGCGGCCAGCCGAGCAGCGCCTCGACGACGATGGCCAGGGCGTAGAGGTTGACGCCGGCGATGAGGATGGCGGCGCAGGCGAAGAGCACCGAGCTGAGCAGGTGCGCCGCCCTGTCGAAGCGCAGCAGCAGGAACTCGGGGACCGAGCGGACCTTGGAGCCGTAGTAGAAGGGCATCATCACCAGGCCGAGGAAGACCATGGCCGGGATGGCGCCGATCCAGTACCAGTGCGTGGTGTAGACGCCGTACTGCGCGCTGTTGGCGGCCATGCCGAGGATCTCGGTGGCGCCCAGGTTGGCGGCGATGAACGCCAGGCCGGTGACCCAGGCGGGCAGGGAACGGCCGGAGAGGAAGAAGTCGAGGCTGGTCTTCACCGAGCGGCGGGCGGCGAAGCCGATGCCGAGGACGACGGCGAAGTAGATGCCGAGGATCGTGTAGTCGAGCCAGTTCGTGGGGAGTCGCAGCTCGGCTGCCAGGTGGGTGGGGGGATGCATGAGCCCTCGCTTCGTTGCGCGAACCGATACGTCGCGGAATCTACGCCTCCGCCTTCAGACAGTGAACACGTCTGCTGATGCTCTTTGTTTGATTGTGATGTTGACGATTGGGGGGAGTCGTGTTTTGATATGTTTGGTTATGTTTGAAGGATGAGGAGTCCGGCGTGAAGAAGACCTCGACCCGGCTGGCCGACGGTCGCGAGCTCATCTACTACGACCTGCGTGACGACAGCGTGCGGGACGCGGCCGACCGCCGCCCGCTGGACCGCACCGTCACCACGTCCGAGATCCGCCGCGACCCCCTGCTCGGCGACTCCGTCGCCATCGCCTCGCACCGCCAGGGCCGCACCTACCATCCGCCGGCCGACGAGTGCCCCCTGTGCCCCTCCGAGGGCGACCGGCTGAGCGAGATCCCGGACTCCTCGTACGACGTAGTCGTGTTCGAGAACCGCTTCCCCTCGCTGGCCGGCGACTCCGGCCGCTGCGAGGTCGTCTGCTTCACGTCCGACCACAACGCGTCCTTCGCGAGCCTGAGCGAGGAGCAGGCCGGCCTGGTGCTGGAGGCGTGGACGGACCGTACGTCGGAGCTGTCCCATCTCCCCTCCGTCGAGCAGGTGTTCTGCTTCGAGAACCGGGGTGCCGAGATCGGCGTGACCCTCCAGCACCCGCACGGACAGATCTACGCCTACCCCTTCACCACCCCGCGCACCGCCCTGATGCTGCGTTCCGTCGCGGCCCACAAGGAGATGACGGGCGGGGAGAACCTCTTCGACGCCGTCCTGGAGCGTGAACTCGCCGAGGAGCGGGTCGTCCTGGAGGGCGACCACTGGGTGGCCTTCGTGCCGTACGCGGCGCACTGGCCGTACGAGGTCCACCTCTACCCCAAGCGCCGCGTGCCCGACCTGCTCGGGCTGGACGAGGCCGCGCGCACAGAGTTCCCCAAGATTTATCTGGAACTCTTGAGGCGCTTCGACCGGATCTTCGGTGACAGTGAGCCCCCGACCCCGTACATCGCGGCCTGGCACCAGGCCCCGTTCGGCGCGCTGGAGGAGTTCGACGGAGTCGTGCGCGAGGACTTCGCGCTCCACCTCGAGCTTTTCACCATCCGCCGCACTTCCGGCAAGCTGAAGTTTCTCGCGGGTTCCGAGTCCGGCATGAACGTGTTCATCAACGACGTGCCGCCGGAGCGCGCGGCCGAGCGACTGCGAGAGGTAGCGAGTTCATGAGCGGGAAGTACCTGGTGACGGGCGGCGCGGGTTACGTCGGCAGCGTGGTCGCCCAGCACCTGCTGGAAGCCGGTCACGAGGTCGTCGTCCTCGACAACCTCTCCACGGGCTTCCGCGAGGGCGTCCCGGCCGGTGCGGCCTTCATCGAGGGCGACATCCGCGACGCAGCCAAGTGGCTGGACCCCTCCTTCGACGGCGTGCTCCACTTCGCGGCGTTCTCGCAGGTCGGCGAGTCGGTCGTGAAGCCGGAGAAGTACTGGGACAACAACGTCGGCGGCACCATGGCCCTGCTCGCGGCGATGCGCGAGGCGGGCGTGCGCAAGCTCGTCTTCTCCTCCACGGCGGCGACGTACGGCGAGCCGGAGCAGGTTCCGATCACCGAGTCGGCGCCGACGTCCCCGACCAACCCCTACGGCGCCTCGAAGCTCGCCGTCGACCACATGATCACCGGCGAGGCGGCGGCCCACGGACTGGGCGCGGTCTCGCTGCGCTACTTCAACGTGGCGGGCGCGTACGGCGCGTACGGCGAGCGCCACGACCCCGAGTCCCACCTGATCCCGCTCGTCCTGCAGGTGGCGCAGGGCAGGCGCGAGGCGATCTCCGTCTTCGGTGACGACTACCCGACGCCGGACGGCACCTGCGTGCGCGACTACATCCACGTCGCGGACCTCGCCGAGGCCCACCTGCTCGCCCTGACGGCCGCTGCCCCCGGCGAGCACCTCATCTGCAACCTCGGCAACGGCAACGGCTTCTCCGTCCGCGAGGTCATCGAGACGGTCCGCCGGGTGACCGGCCACCCGATCCCGGAAGTGGTCGCCCCCCGCCGGGGCGGCGACCCGGCGATCCTGGTGGCGTCGGCCGCCACGGCCCGCGAGAAACTGGGCTGGAACCCGTCCCGCGCGGACCTCGACGGAATCGTCGCGGACGCCTGGGACTTCGCGCAGCGGCGCGGCAACTAGTACGGAACGAAGGGTCAGGGGTCAGGCATGAGCGAGGCTGTTGCCGACGAGGCCGCCGGAGCGGTCGCCGGGCGGTTCACGGAGCTGTACGGCGCCGAGCCGCACGGAGTCTGGGCGGCACCGGGCCGCGTCAACCTCATCGGCGAGCACACCGACTACAACGACGGCTTCGTCATGCCGTTCGCCCTGCCGCACCAGGCGGTGGCGGCGGTCTCACGCCGCGAGGACGGCGTGCTCCGCCTCCACTCGGCGGACGTCGAGGGCGGGGTGGCCGAACTCCGCCTGGACGACCTGTCCCCGGAGTCGGACAAGAACTGGACGGCGTACCCGGCGGGCGTGGTGTGGGCGCTGCGCGAGGCCGGCCACGCGGTGACGGGCGCGGACATCCACCTGTCCTCCACGGTCCCGTCGGGCGCGGGCCTGTCGTCCTCGGCGGCGCTGGAAGTGGTCGTGGCGCTGGCCCTCAACGACCTCTTCTCCCTCGGCCTGCGGGGCTGGCAACTGGCCCGCCTGTGCCAGCGCGCGGAGAACGTCTACGTGGGCGCCCCGGTCGGCATCATGGACCAGACCGCGTCGGCGTGCTGCGAGGCGGGCCATGCCCTCTTCCTCGACACCCGCGACCTCTCCCAGCGCCAGATTCCCTTCGACCTGGCGGCGGAGGGCATGCGCCTCCTCGTGGTCGACACCCAGGTCAAGCACTCCCACAGCGAGGGCGAGTACGGCAAGCGCCGTGAGGGCTGCGAGAAGGGCGCGGCGCTGCTCGGCGTCGACGCCCTGCGGGACGTGCCCTACGCCGACCTGGACGCGGCCCTGGCCCGCCTCGGCGACGAGGAGGAGGTCCGCCGCCTGGTCCGCCACATCGTCACGGAGAACGAGCGTGTCGAGCGGGTGGTGTCCCTGCTGGAGTCGGGCGACACGCGCGCGATCGGCCCGGTCCTGGTCGAGGGCCACGCCTCCCTCCGGGACGACTTCCGCATCTCCTGCCCCGAACTGGACCTGGTCGTCGACACGGCCCTCACCTCCGGCGCCCTGGGCGCCCGCATGACCGGCGGCGGCTTCGGCGGCTCGGCGATCGTCCTCGCGGAGGAGCCGGACGTGGACCCGATCACCAAGGCGGTCCAGGAAGCCTTCGCCGCGGCGGGCTTCACGGCACCCCGCGTCTTCGAGGCGGTGCCGTCGGCGGGGGCACGCCGCCTGCGCTGACGAATCGGCCGGGCGCCCTGTCCTCCAGGAGGAAGGGCGCCCGATCATCTGTCCGCGACGTCAGCGGTTGACGGCCTGGTACTCCTGGACCGCCACGTCGGTGGTGGTGGCGAACGTGCCGCTGGGCAGGTCGCCGCCCGTGCCGCCCGCGCCTTCCCAGCTGATGTCCCAGGTGAGAGTCGCCTTGAGGCTGTAGGAACCGTCCCCCGACGAGCGCAGGTACCGCACCCCGCACGGAGGCGTCAGCTCCGCCTTGCCCCTGGCGTACGGCTCTCCGATCGACCCGTCGTCGTTGATCCCGCACTCACCGGACACCGGAAGGCTCTCCGCGTCCTCCGTCCCCGGATCGAGGTGCAGGCTCACGGGCTTGGCGGTCGTGGTCGCCCACAGCCCGGTCCCGGGAAGACTCGCCGTGACGGAAACCGGCTTGAAGGTGCCCTTGTCCAGCCAGACCCAGGTGGGAGCGTTCACGGTGGACTTGCCGTTCGGCGCGAGGGTCACCTTGGTCGGCGGCACGACGGTCCGCTGATGGGCAAGCCCGGCGAGCGTCTCGGTGTCGATGGCCTGGGGGACGCCGGGGTTCTTGCCGTTGTCCACCCAGAAGGGTTCACGCTTGCAGTTCCTGGAGGCGGGGTCATCCTTCATCTTCGGATTCGTGACGGCCACCCACCACATGCCCTCGTCGTTCTTGTCGACGTTGAAGTCCTTGTAGGGGTCGCCTTCTTTGTAACGCGCCTTGTCGTCCGCGATGCCCGCGGGATCGCCGCCGACGGACTCGTACATCGACCAGTTGGCCTCGGTGTAGGTCTTGAAGTCCTTGGCTTTCCAGTAGGGCTCGTACCAGCAGGCCGGTGGTTCCCAGTCCACGGCGTCGGATGTGATCGGGCCGCCGTCCTTGGAGGGGGCTGCGCCCTTCACGTTGAAGGTGATACGCGACTGCAGCACCCGGCCTGAGGAGTCACCGGATGTCTCGACATCCCGGGATCCGTTGCTGCCGATGCCTCCGGCGACGGCTGTATCCACCCCGAGGAGGAGCAGCGCGGAGGTGAGAGCCGCGAGCGCCATGCGTCGGGTCACGGCTGGCACCTCTTGGCACCCCGGTCCTCGTGGAGGCTCCAGATCTGCCAGACACCCTCCTTGTTCTTCTTGACGCCGGTGTTGTAATAGACGTAGCTCTCGGGCGAGGTCTCGACCACGTTCACCTTGTTGGTCTTGAGGTCCTTGACGTTCGCGTTGCTCTCGTCCGCGCAGTACGTCACCGCCGCTGACGTCTTGTCGAACACCGTCACCTGACGGTCGAAGTAGCGCAGGGTACCGGCCCAGCTGGTCTTTCTGGCGATGTTGTCCTTGGCGTATTTGTAGACGCCGGCCAGCGCACTGTCCGTGTAGTAGAAGCCCATCCCGGACTTCTTCAGGTCGCCGTACGCCATCGCCTGATCCACAGTGCTGATGGCCCGTTCGTTGTCGGCGAGGATGGCGTCCTTCTGGGGGTCTCCGGTCTGCCTGTCTTCGAAGACGTTCTTCATGTCGTCAGGCAGCTTGATCTCAGGCCGATCGATCCCGTCCGCCGTAGCGGACACCGACGGCGAAGCCGATGGCGAATCGGCCGAATCCGCACCGGCGATCTTGTCGGACGACGCCCCGTCACCTTCCCCCGAGCCGCAGGCGGTCAGCAGCAGGGCCGCGGATGCGGTGAGCGCGGCTGTCACGAGCCGAGCAGGGCGGTTCACTGTGTGCTCCCGTTGAGGTGGGGGGACAAGTCGAGCGAACCAAACGCTATCCGTGGGCCTCACCGCGACGGCAACGAGGTCTTCCTCAGCCCAGCCGCTTCGTCAGCATGTACTCCGTGATCCCCGGTGGATAGTCCGGCACCTCGCACACCACCTCGTACCCCTGCTTCTCGTAGAAGCGGGGGGCCTGGAAGTCCCATGTCTCCAGGCGGGCCGCGCGGCATCCCCGCTCCTCGAAGGCGATGCGTTCCGCCTCCCGAAGCAACCCGGCCCCGAGGCCCCCGCCGCGAAGGCGTTCGTCGACCCACAGGTAGGTGACGTGGAGCCAGGTCGCCCACGTGTAGCCGACGAGGCCGCCCGCCAGGCCGTCGTCCGTGTCGTTCACAGCCCACACGTGCAACGGGACGTCCCGTTCGTCCGGCGTCCCGCGCAGGGCGCGCAGCACCGGAGAGGCGGCTGTGTTCGTTTCCCGCAGGCGTGTACGGAGCAGATCACGTCGGGCCTTGTCGACTTCTGTCTCAAGACGGAACATGCGGCACACCATAAACGCGCAGGGCAGTCAGTTCTGCAAATAACCTTCCGCTCCGGGCCCCCGGCCGTACCCTGATGAACAGCACCGGTGGGGGCCGGTGCCGATCAGGGGGCGAGACAGCCGGGTACGACACCCGGGGTGGGGGTAGCGGTTTCTGCACGGCGGCGGCCGTGCGGCTGCGGCGACCCGGCCGGACTGCTGTGAGGACGGACGGACAGATGCAGCAGATCCGGGCACCCCGGTGCCGTACCCGCGCGGTGCCGTCTTCCGACGATGGGGTATCCCCTGCTCTTCAGGAGCCTGGGGAAGGGGGTTACGTGGTTCGCATCCGAGTCCTGGTCGTCGACGACCATCGCATCTTCGCCGAGTCACTCGCGGCGGCCCTCGCCGCCGAGCCCGATGTCGAGGTCTCCGCGGCCGGCAGCGGTCCCGCCGCGCTGCGCAGCCTGGAGCGGGCGGTCGCCGAGGGGCGGCGGTTCGACGTGCTGCTCGTCGACGCCGATCTCGGCGGCAAGGTGCCGGGCGCCCGCCCGGCCGTACCCGTGCAGGAGGGCAACGAGGACGGGCTCGTGGACGGGATCTCCCTCGTCACGGGGGTGCGGTCCGCGCAGCCGAACGTACGAATCGTCGTGCTCGCCGAGAAGGACGACCCGCGGCGGGCCGCGCTCGCCCTTCAGGCTGGAGCCTGCGGGTGGGTCGCCAAGGACTGCTCGCTGTCCCGGCTGCTCACGGTCATCCGGGGCGTGCTGCGGGACGAGACGCATCTGCCGCCGGCCCTGCTGACCGGCGTGCTGCGGGAACTGACCGCCGCCCGCAAGCACCGCACGGAGAGCGAGCGGCTGGTGGAGTCCCTCACTCCGCGTGAGCGGGAAGTGCTGCGGTGCATGGTGGCGGGGCTGGGGCGCAAAGCCGTCGCCGAGCGCCTCTTCCTGTCGCCGCACACGGTGCGGACGCACATGCAGAACGTGCTGGGCAAGCTGGGCGTGCACTCCACGCTCGCCGCCGTCGCCCTGGCCCGGCGGGCCGGAGTGGGCCCCGCCGACCTAGCCGGGGATGTTGTCGAACGGGGCGGTCAGCTGGCGTAGCAGCCCCGCCAGTTCGCCGCGCTGGGCCCGGGTGAGCTCCGCGAGGATCGCGCGCTCCTGGTCCAGCAGGCCCGCCAGGGCCTGGTCCGCGCGGTCCCTGCCCTCGGCCGTCAGCCGGACCAGGACGCCACGGCGGTCGCTGGGGTCGGGGAGGCGTTCCACCAGGCCCTTCTTCGCCAGGCGGTCGATGCGGTTCGTCATCGTGCCCGACGTGACCAGGGTCTGGGTGAGGAGCTGTCCCGGCGAGAGCTGGTACGGCGTGCCCGCGCGGCGCAGCGCCGTCAGGACGTCGAACTCCCACGGCTCCAGGCCGTGCTCCGAGAAGGCCAGCCGGCGTGCCCGGTCCAGATGCCGGGCCAGTCTGCTCACGCGGCTGAGCACCTCGAGCGGTTCGACGTCGAGGTCCGGGCGCTCCCGGCGCCATGCTGCGACCAGCCGGTCGACCTCGTCCTCCATGACGATCAGTGTAGTGGTTGTGTCGACGTAGAGTCTCTTGACATCCATTTTCTTGACGTCGAGATAAATTGCCTGTCACGCTGTGTGTGCGTCCCATACGGTCATCACGGACACCAGGAGCACCCATGCCCGCAGCCGCCCCCACCTGGGACCCCGCCCAGTACCTCCGCCACGCCGGCCACCGCGCCCGCCCCTTCGCCGACCTCCTCGTCCGCGTCCCCGACCTCCCCGGCGACCCTCCCCGCATCGCCGACCTCGGCTGCGGCCCCGGCAATGTCACCGCGCTGCTCGCCGCCCGCTGGCCCACCGCCCGGATCACCGGCTACGACAACTCGCCCGAGATGCTCGACAAGGCCCATGTGGATCACGAGGGGCCCACCCCGGGCGGCGGCCGTCTCGACTTCACCCACGCCGACGCCCGCACCTGGACGCCGGACGAGCCCTGCGACCTGATCGTCAGCAACGCCACGCTCCAGTGGGTGCCGGGGCACCTCGACCGGTTCACCGACTGGGTGGCCGCGCTGAAACCCGCCGGGACCTTCGCCTTCCAGGTGCCAGGGAACTTCGACGCCCCCAGCCACCGGCTCATGCGCGACCTCGCGCACGCACCGCACTGGCGCGACCGGCTCGCGGGCACCCTGCGCCACGGCGACGCCGTCCACACCCCCGAGACCTACCTGGAGCGGCTCACCTCGCTCGGCTGCACCGCCGACGTGTGGGAGACGACGTACATCCATCTGCTCCAGGGCGAGGACCCCGTGCTCGACTGGGTGAAAGGGACCGGCCTGCGGCCCGTGCTGACCGCCCTCGCCGACGACCCCGAGGCACGGGACGCCTTCGTCGCCGAGTACCGGGCGGCCCTGCGCGAGGCCTATCCGGCAGGTTCGCACGGCACCCCGTTTCCGTTCCGCCGGGTGTTCGCGGTGGCCCGGAAACGGGGGTGAGTGGTGGTCAGGTCGTGCGGCCCAGGTGGGTGACGAGAATGCGGATCACTTCGTCGTCGATGACGTACATGACGCGGTAGTCGCCGACGCGGAGGCGGCGGATGTCGAGGCCGTAAGGGACCGAACCCGCCGGACGAGGGTCATCGGCGAGCTTGTCGATGGTGTCCAGGACCAGGGCGAGGCCGCTCGGATCCGCCTTCAGGAACCGCGCCGCGGCGTCGAGGGCGTGCGGCTCGAAGACGATTTCGTAGGTCACTTCTTCTCGAGCCCCAGCCGCCTGCGTACCTCGTCCATGGGGATGCCCGGGCCAAGCGTGCCCTCCGCCTTGCGTCGCTGATAGTCCGCGACGGCGAGGGCGTCTTCGAGATCCTCTATCACCTGCGGAGACACGAGCAGCGCGGCCACGTGGCCGTGGTCGGTGATGGCGATGGTCTCGCGGCTGTGGGCCGCGCGCCGGACCAGGTCGCCGAGCTGGGAACGGGCGGAGCTGATCGTGATCTCAGTCATGCGCACATGGTGCCACAAGATTAATCTCGTGGCCCATGATTTCCACTGGCTTCAGCATTTGCGGCGCCCTATCAGATGCGGCTTGGCCTCCAGGCCGTCCAGGCCGTGCCACGCCAGGTTCACCAGGTGCGCGGCCACCTCGGCCTTCTTCGGCTTGCGTACGTCCAGCCACCACTGGCCGGTCAGGGCGACCATCCCGACCAGGGCCTGGGCGTACAGCGGGGCCAGCTTGGGGTCGAAGCCGCGGCTCTTGAACTCGCGGCCCAGGATGTCCTCCACCTGGGTGGCGATGTCCGAGATGAGCGAGGCGAAGGATCCCGTCGACTGGGGGATGGGGGAGTCGCGGACCAGGATGCGGAAACCGTCCGTGTACTCCTCGATGTAGTCCAGCAGGGCGAAGGCCGCCTGTTCGCACAGTTCGCGGGGGTGACCGGCCGTGAGAGAGCTGGTCACCATGTCCAGCAGGCGGCGCATCTCGCGGTCCACGACCACCGCGTACAGCCCTTCCTTGCCGCCGAAGTGCTCGTACACCACCGGCTTGGATACCCCGGCCTTCGCCGCGATCTCCTCCACCGACGTGCCCTCGAAACCCTTCGCGGCGAAGAGCGTACGACCGATCTCCAGCAGCTGCTGGCGGCGCTCGGCACCGGTCATCCGGGTGCGACGCACTCGCCGCGGCTTGTCGTTGCTGGGGGTGCTGCTCGAGTCGGTCGCCACAGCGACCATCATGCCGCCTTGACGGGCTCCTTCCCGCGCGGGGAGCCGCCTTCCCCGGTGTTCCGGCGCGAATCGATACGTGAGCGTGACGGCCAGCGCACGTCGTACGCCCAGCCGAGCATCTCGAACCAGCGGATCAGCCGGGCGGAGGAGTCCAGCTGGCCGCGCATCACCCCGTGCCGCGCGGAGGTGGGGTCGGCGTGGTGCAGGTTGTGCCAGGACTCGCCGCAGGACAGGATCGCCAGCCACCACACGTTGCCCGAGCGGTCACGCGACTTGAAGGGGCGCTTGCCCACCGCGTGGCAGATCGAGTTGATCGACCACGTCACGTGGTGCAGCAGGGCCACCCGGACGAGCGAGCCCCAGAAGAACGCCGTGAACGCCCCCCACCAGGACATCGTGACCAGCCCGCCGATCAGCGCCGGGAGGGTCAGGGACACGACCGTCCACAGGACGAACTGGCGGGAGATCGCGCGGAGCGTCTTGTCCTTGATCAGGTCCGGGGCGTACTTCTCCTGCGATGTCTGCTCCTCGTCGAACATCCATCCGATGTGCGCCCACCACAGGCCCTTCACCAGGGCCGGGAGCGTCTCGCCGAACCGCCACGGCGAGTGCGGGTCGCCCTCCGCGTCGGAGAACTTGTGGTGCTTGCGGTGATCGGCCACCCAGCGGACCAGCGGACCCTCGACCGCCATGGATCCGGCGATCGCCAGCGCGATCTTCAGCGGCCGCTTGGCCTTGAAGGAGCCGTGGGTGAAGTGACGGTGGAAACCGATCGTGATGCCGTGGCATCCCAGGTAGTAGAAGAACACCAGCAGACCGAGGTCCAGCCAGCTCACACCCCAGCCCCAGGCCAGCGGCACCGCCGCCAGCAGCGCGAGGAACGGGACGGTGATGAAAAGGAGGAGGGCGATCTGCTCGATGGACCGCTTCCGCTCGCCGCCCAGCGTGGCGGGGGGAGCTTGATCGGTTGCCTGACCGGACGCCTTCGGGGCGTTCTCGATCACGTCGGAACTACTGGTCATACGCGTCCCCTGGAGGGTATGTGGATGGAGAAGGGGGTTGCCGGTCACGGGAACCCCGCAGTGCTTCCTACGGTTCCGTAACCTACGGCTTCGTAAGTATGGCAGCGCGACGCCCGGCGACAAGAGCCCGCCAGCTGCGCGTCTCGGCCGACACCTATCCTGGAGTCGGTCGGACAGCGCGGTCCGCTCTGATTTCCTCCCGGATGTCCGATCCATATGCGGCACCCGCCGCGCGAGACGCCGTCCGGGTACCCCCTCCCAGACGAGCTTCAACACTGCAAGGAGCCGCACCTGTGAGCAGTGCCGACGACCAGACCACGACCACGAGCAGCGAGCTGCGTGCCGACATCCGCCGACTGGGTGACCTCCTCGGAGAGACCCTCGTCCGGCAGGAGGGTCCCGAGCTCCTGGAACTCGTCGAGAAGGTCCGCCGCCTCACCCGTGAGGACGGCGAGGCCGCCGCCGAGCTGCTGCGCGGCACCGAACTCCAGACCGCGGCCAAGCTGGTCCGCGCGTTCTCCACCTACTTCCACCTGGCCAACGTCACCGAGCAGGTCCACCGCGGCCGCGAGCTGCGCGCCCGGCGCGCCGCCGAGGGCGGACTGCTCGCCCGCACGGCCGACCGGCTCAAGGACGCCGACCCCGAGCACCTGCGCGAGACGGTCCGCAACCTCAACGTCCGCCCCGTGTTCACGGCCCACCCGACCGAGGCCGCCCGCCGGTCGGTCCTGAACAAGCTCCGGCGCGTCGCCGCACTCCTGGAGACCCCGGTCATCGAGTCGGACCGCCGCCGCCTCGACACCCGCCTGGCCGAGAACATCGACCTCGTCTGGCAGACCGACGAACTGCGCGTCGTCCGCCCCGAGCCCGCCGACGAGGCCCGCAACGCCATCTACTACCTGGACGAACTGCACGCCGGCGCCGTCGGCGACGTCCTGGAGGACCTCACCGCCGAGCTGGAGCGCGCCGGGGTCAAGCTCCCCGACGACACCCGCCCCCTCACCTTCGGCACCTGGATCGGCGGCGACCGCGACGGCAACCCCAACGTCACCCCCCAGGTCACCTGGGACGTCCTCATCCTCCAGCACGAGCACGGCATCAACGACGCGCTGGACACGATCGACGAGCTGCGCGGCTTCCTGTCCAACTCCATCCGCTACGCCGGCGCCACCGAGGAACTGCTGAGCTCCCTCCAGGCCGACCTGGAGAACCTCCCCGAGATCAGCCCCCGCTACAAGCGCCTCAACGCCGAGGAGCCCTACCGGCTCAAGGCCACCTGCATCCGGCAGAAGCTGGAGAACACCAAGCAGCGCCTCGCCAAGGGCACCGCACACGTGCCGGGCCGCGACTACCTCGGCACCAGCGAGCTGATCAGCGACCTGCGGATCATCCAGACCTCCCTGCGCGAGCACCGCGGCGGCCTCTTCGCCGACGGCCGCCTCGCCCGCACCATCCGCACCCTGGCCGCCTTCGGCCTCCAGCTCGCCACCATGGACGTACGCGAACACGCGGACGCCCACCACCACGCCCTCGGCCAGCTGTTCGACCGACTCGGCGAGGAATCCTGGCGGTACGCGGACATGCCCCGCGACTACCGCACCAAGCTGCTCGCCAAGGAACTGCGCTCCCGCCGCCCCCTCGCACCCACCCCGGCACCCGTGGACGCCCCCGGCGAGAAGACCCTCGGCGTCTTCCAGACCGTGAAGAAGGCCCTGGAGGTCTTCGGACCCGAGGTCATCGAGTCGTACATCATCTCCATGTGCCAGGGCGCCGACGACGTCTTCGCCGCCGCCGTCCTCGCCCGCGAAGCCGGCCTGCTCGACCTGCACGCCGGCTGGGCCAAGATCGGCATCGTGCCGCTGCTGGAGACCACCGACGAGCTCAAGGCCGCCGACACCATCCTGGAGGACATGCTCTCCGACCCGTCCTACCGGCGCCTCGTCGCGCTGCGGGGCGACGTCCAGGAGGTCATGCTCGGCTACTCCGACTCCTCCAAGTTCGGCGGCATCACCACCAGCCAGTGGGAGATCCACCGCGCCCAGCGCCGCCTGCGCGACGTCGCCCACCGCTACGGCGTGCGCCTGCGCCTCTTCCACGGCCGCGGCGGCACCGTCGGCCGCGGCGGCGGCCCCACCCACGACGCCATCCTCGCCCAGCCCTGGGGCACCCTGGAGGGCGAGATCAAGGTGACCGAGCAGGGCGAGGTCATCTCCGACAAGTACCTCATCCCGTCCCTGGCCCGGGAGAACCTCGAACTCACCGTCGCGGCCACCCTCCAGGCCTCCGCCCTGCACACCGCCCCCCGCCAGTCCACCGAGGCCCTCGCCCGCTGGGACGCCGCGATGGACGTCGTCTCCGACGCCGCCCACGCCGCCTACCGCCGCCTCGTCGAGGACCCCGACCTGCCGACGTACTTCCTCGCGTCGACGCCGGTGGACCAGCTCGCCGACCTGCACCTGGGCTCCCGGCCCTCCCGCCGCCCCGGCTCCGGCGTCTCGCTCGACGGCCTGCGCGCCATCCCGTGGGTGTTCGGCTGGACCCAGTCCCGGCAGATCGTCCCCGGCTGGTTCGGCGTCGGCTCCGGCCTCAAGGCACTGCGCGAGGCGGGCCTGGACACCGTCCTCGACGAGATGTACGGACAGTGGCACTTCTTCCGCAACTTCATCTCCAACGTCGAGATGACCCTGGCCAAGACCGACCTGCGGATCGCCCAGCACTACGTCGACACCCTCGTCCCCGACGAACTCAAGCACGTCTTCGACACCATCAAGGCCGAACACGAACTGACCGTCGCCGAGGTCCTCCGCGTCACCGGCGAGAACGAACTGCTGGACGCCGAGCCCGTCCTCAAGCAGACCTTCGCCATCCGCGACGCCTACCTCGACCCCATCTCCTACCTCCAGGTCGCCCTGCTCAAGCGGCAGCGCGACGCGGCGGCCGCCGGTGAGCAGCCCGACCCGCTGCTCGCCCGCGCCCTGCTCCTCACCGTCAACGGCGTGGCAGCGGGCCTGCGCAACACCGGCTGAGCCGCTCCCCGGACACGACCGTGCCCCCGAGCCCGTACAGGCTCGGGGGCACGGCGCGTTCCACATCAGCCGCGGCCGAGCCTCCGGCGACGCAGCACCAGGAACCCACCGCCGGCGACCAGCGCCGCCGCCACACCGGACAGCAGACCCACCGGCGCCCCGTTGCCCGTCTCGGCGAGATCACCGTCCGCACCGCCCTGCGGCGACGAGGACGCGGTCACGCCCCCGCCGGCCGGCGAACTCGGGGACGCCGAGGACGTCGGGGACGCCGACGCTCCCGGCCCGGCCGACGGCGACTCGGACGCCCCGGACGACGGCGACGGCGAAGCCGACCCGGACGGCGTCGAACCGCCGGGCTCCTCCTCCTCGCAGTCCGCCCAGAACACCTTGTGCTTGGCGGCACCCTTCTCGCCGTCGAAGTTCCAGAACAGCTTGTAGTGCCCGTCGGGCAGCGACAGATCCTCCGTACGGCCGTGGCCCTGGTCGTCCAGCGTGAGCGCGCCGGACTTCACCGTCTCCCCCTTGTTCTCGCTCGGGGGGATCGCGTTGATGTGCCAGTCGACCTCCTGGACGCCGTCGAAACCGAAAGCGTCCAGGTAGAAGGTGCACACATGCGGCTCGTTGCGGCGCAGTTCCTCGCCCGTCGAGGCGTCGTGGATCTTGACCGTGCCATTGTCCCCGGGAGGGGTCGCGTGGGCGGCCGGAGCGAGCAGGAGGACCGCGGAAGCAGCGGCGGCGACAGCGCCGGCACGCGAGAGAGTTCGCATCGAGAAGTCATCCATCTTCGAGAAGTGACCGGGAAGATGTGGAGGGGGCGGCTCAGCTTCCAGCCCCGCCCGACCGCCCGTCAATCACGAACCGACAACGCTCGGCCCCCCACAGAAATGGAGAACGCCGGAACCCCTCAGACGGACACGAAAGCCGCCGTCAGCAACGCCACCCCCGACAAGGCCATCACCCACGCCGCCCGCGTGCGCAGCAGACCGCCCGCCACCACCACCGACGCCAGCAACAGCGCACCGCCCAGCGGAACCCACGCGTACAGCACCCCGGCCGGACCCGAGCGCACCGCGTCGTCACTGCCCGGCTTCACGACCACCGTGTAGGTCCGGCCCTTCTGCACCGCGACCGACTTCTCCAGGACCACCTGCGACCGCGGCTGCGAACCCTCCGACAGCGGCGCGTACCGGCCCGTGCACGTCTCCGCCCCGCACCGCGTCACATCGACCGTGCCGTGCTCCCGGCCCTTCGTCAGCATCACGTGCTGCGCCGTACCCCACGACGCCCACACACCCGCGATCAGGATCAGCACCGCGACCGTGCCCATCACCGCGAACCGCCCGAACCGCAACACGGCATGGGCGCTCTGGTGAGTGGCGGCGACAGAGGCAGGCATGGCCGGGATCATTGGCCATACCCGCACGGCCGGTCAACTCCCGTGGGCGACACGTCAGGAGTTGTACGTGCTTTGCGCCCGCTCCAGCCCCTCGATCACCAGACACTCCACCGCGTCCGCCGCCCGGTCCACGAAGTAGTCCAGCTCCTTGCGCTCCGCCGACGAGAAATCCCGCAGCACGAAGTCCGCCACCGGCATCCGCCCCGGCGGCCGGCCGATCCCGAACCGCACCCGGTGATAATCCGCCCCGAACGCCTTCGTCATCGACTTCAGCCCGTTGTGCCCGTTGTCCCCGCCGCCCAGCTTCAGCCGCAACACCCCGTAATCGATGTCCAACTCATCATGAACCGCCACCACATGGGCGACCGGCACCTTGTAGAAATCCCGCAGCGCGTTCACCGGCCCGCCCGACAGATTCATGTACGACATCGGCTTCGCCAGGATCACCCGCCGGCTCAACGGCCCCGGCGGCCCGATCCGGCCCTCGACGACCTGCGCCTGCGCCTTCCCGGCCCGCTTGAACCTCCCCCCGACCCGGTCCGCCAGCAGATCGGCCACCATGAAACCCACGTTGTGCCGGTTCCCCGCGTACTCCGGCCCCGGATTGCCCAGCCCCACGATCAGCCACGGAGCGGCCGCATCGGTCGTCACGTCCATGTCTCCTTCATACGCGTCGGCCGCTGCTCCGCACCGGAACAGCGGCCGACGAAACGACGACGAAGAGGATCAGGCCTCGGCAGCCTCGTCGCCCCCGGACTCCTCACCCTCGGTCTCCTCGGCCTGCGCGGCCAGGACCTGCAGAACGACGGTGTCCCCGTCGACGTCCAGCGTCGTGCCCTTCGGCAGCGGGATGTCCTTGGCCAGGACCGAGTCACCCGCCGTCAGACCCTCGACGGAGACCGTCACGGACTCCGGGATGTGCGTCGCCTCAGCCACCACCGGCAGCGCGTTCAGCACGTGCTCCAGCAGGTTGCCGCCCGGGGCCAGCTCACCCTCGGTGTGCACGTAGATCTCGACGTTCACCTGCTCGCCGCGCTTCACCAGCTGCAGGTCCACGTGCTCCAGGAAACCCTTCAGCGGGTCACGCTGCACGGCCTTCGGAATCGCCAGCTCGTTCTGCTTGCCGTCGATGTCCAGCGCGATCAGCACGTTCGGCGTACGCAGCGCCATCAGCAGGTCGTGACCCGGCAGGGTCAGGTGCAGCGGATCCGAACCGTGCCCGTACAGCACACCCGGAACCTTGTCTTCACGACGGATACGGCGCGCGGCACCCTTGCCGAACTCGGTGCGCGTCGCGGCGGAGATCTTCACCTCGGACATACTCACTCCTCGAAGTCAGAAACGGACGTGGTCACCCGGCCACGAACGGCCTGCTACGAAGAGCGCGTCGATAACGGACAGCCGCACAAACTTCCAGAAGAAGCGGTACGGCCTCCCTCGCCGAGCAACTTCAGCAGTCTACTCGGCGAGGGAGGCCGCACCCAAAACGATCTACAGCAGCCCGCCCAGGGGCTCCTACTGCTCGTCGAACAGGCTCGTCACCGAACCGTCCTCGAACACCTCACGCACCGCACTCGCGATCGTCGGCGCGATCGACAGCACCGAGATCTTGTCCAGGTCCGCGCTCAGCTCACCCGGCGTCGGCAGCGTGTTCGTGAACACGAACTCACTCACCCGCGAGTTTTTCAACCGGTCCGCCGCCGGACCCGACAGCACACCATGCGTCGCCGTCACGATCACGTCCTCCGCACCGTGCGCGAACAGCGCGTCCGCCGCGGCACAGATCGTCCCGCCCGTGTCGATCATGTCGTCCACCAGGACACACACGCGCCCCTTCACCTCACCCACGACCTCGTGGACGGTGACCTGGTTCGCGACGTCCTTGTCCCGGCGCTTGTGCACGATCGCCAGCGGCGCGCCCAGCCGGTCGCACCAGCGGTCGGCGACCCGCACCCGGCCCGCGTCCGGAGACACGACCGTCAGCTTCTGCCGGTCCACCTTCCGGCCCACGTAGTCCGCCAGCAGCGGCAGCGCGAACAGATGATCCACCGGACCGTCGAAGAAGCCCTGGATCTGGTCCGTGTGCAGATCCACGGTCAGCAGCCGGTCCGCACCCGCGGTCTTCATCATGTCCGCGATCAGACGCGCCGAAATCGGTTCACGTCCCCGGTGCTTCTTGTCCTGCCGCGCGTAACCGTAGAACGGCACGATGACGGTGATGGAGCGGGCCGACGCGCGCTTCAGCGCATCGATCATGATCAACTGCTCCATGATCCACTTGTTGATCGGAGCCGTGTGGCTCTGGATCAGGAAGCAGTCGGCACCGCGTGCCGACTCCTGATAACGCACATAGATCTCACCGTTGGCGAAGTCGAAGGCCTTCGTCGGGACAACCCCGACACCCAACTGCTGGGCGACCTCCTCGGCAAGCTCGGGGTGGGCGCGGCCGGAGAAGAACATCAACTTCTTCTCGCCGGTCGTCTTGATCCCGGTCACAGCACTGTCTCCTCAGAGGTGTCGCAGCTGGGGTTTCGAGAGACCTCTCAGCCGGCTTGCGAGAGGCCGTCTCAGCTGGTGGGGGTGCGGGTGTGCACTTATCACCGTACGCCGTGTTTCAGGCACCGGTTTCCGGTCAGCCCTCCTCGGCCGACCCCCGGGAAGCCGCCTCGGCCGCCTTCGCGGCCGCGCTCCCCGGACGCTTCCGAGCCACCCAACCCTCGATATTCCGCTGCTGACCACGGGCCACGGCCAGCGAACCGGGCGGCACATCCTTGGTGATCACGGACCCGGCGGCGGTGTACGCGCCGTCCCCGACCGTGACAGGCGCCACAAACATGTTGTCCGAGCCCGTACGGCAATGCGAACCGATGGTCGTGTGGTGCTTCTCCTGACCGTCGTAGTTCACGAACACGCTCGCGGCACCGATGTTGGAGAAATCACCGATCGTCGCGTCACCGACATAGGAGAGGTGAGGCACCTTGGTCCCCTCCCCGATCGACGCGTTCTTCGTCTCCACGTACGTCCCGATCTTGCCCTTCGCGCCGAGCCGCGTCCCCGGACGCAGATACGCGTACGGCCCGACGGACGCCCCGGGCCCCACCTCCGCACCCACGGCCACGGTGTTGTCCACACGCGCACCGGCACCCACCCGGGTGTCGGTCAGCCGGCAGTTGGGCCCGACCTCCGCGCCCTCCCCGAGATGGGTCGACCCGTGCAGCTGCGTACCCGGATGCACGACGGCGTCCTGCTCGAACGTCACCGTGACGTCGACCCACGTGGTCGCCGGGTCGATCACCGTCACACCGGACAGCATCGCCTCGGTGAGCAGCCGGTCGTTGAGAATGCGACGAGCCTCGGACAGCTGCACACGGTTGTTGATGCCGGCGATCTCACGGTGGTCGCCCGCCACGGACGCCCCGACCCGGTGCCCGGCCTCACGCAGAATGCCGAGGACATCGGTCAGGTACTCCTCGCCCTGGCTGTTGTCCGTCCGCACCTTCTTCAGCGCGTCGGCGAGCAACTGCCCGTCGAACGCGAACACCCCCGAGTTGATCTCCCGGATCGACCGCTGGGCCTCGGTGGCGTCCTTGTGCTCCACGATCGCCGTCACGGCACCCGAGTCGTCCCGCACGATCCGGCCGTAGCCGGTCGCGTCCGGCACCTCGGCGGACAGCACGGTGACCGCGTTGCCGTCCTCCGCGTGGGTGGCGGCGAGCACCCGCAGCGTCTCGCCGGTCAGCAGGGGAGTGTCCCCGCACACGACGACGACCGTCCCGTCGACGGACCCGCCGAGCGCCTCCAGTCCCATCCGTACGGCGTGCCCGGTGCCGTTCTGCTCCGCCTGTACCGCCGTGCGGACGTCCGGGGCGATCTCGCCGAGGTGGGCGGTGACCTGCTCACGGGCGTGGCCGACCACGACGACCAGGTTCTCGGGGTCCAGCTCGCCCGAGGCGGCGAGCACGTGTCCCACGAGACTGCGGCCGCAGAGCTCGTGCAGGACCTTGGGTGTGGCCGACTTCATACGGGTGCCCTCACCCGCTGCGAGAACGACGACGGCTGCCGGGCGGTTGGCGCTCACGGGATGCCCTTCGGCTGTGGATGGGGTGGGGTGACATCCGCAGGATACCGGGGGGTTTTGTGGGGGGTGAGGGTGTGGGGCCTGACCGGGGGGTCACGGGGGCAGGACCCGAACTGAGGCTCTGGGGGCCGCTGGCTCCCCCGCAAGGATTCGAACCTTGTCCTGCTGGTACCAAAAACCAGTGTGCTGCCAGTTACACCACGGGGGACAGCGCCTCAGACCTTACCGGAGACGTGCCTGAGCGTGGGCAACGATGCCGCTCCACCAGCCTTCGATGCGGTTGTACAGCTCGGCACTTCGGGCAACCGTCACGACGAGACAGCCGTGGTAGTCGGCGCCGGTGTTCTTACGGACGGTTTTGGGGTTGTGCTTCTTCAGCGTCGGCCTGGCGAAGACCGACACGTCGACGTCAGCCAGGTCTGCCCAATAGCGCTGCGCCGCGTCCACGTCCGCTGACTCGTGGATGAGCACCCGGAAGCGCAGGCGTTCCCGGCTCACTCCGAGCAGGTCGAGCCAGGCGAGGTAGACACGGATCACTCCCGGGTCACTGTTGACGAAGACGACCCTCTCGCGCCGGTCGTACGGCTTGCTCTTGGCGCCCTCCGCCCAGTAGAGCGCGACCCCCGTCAGGAACAGCTCCCTGTCCGTGAGGTCACCCACCTCCTGTGTTGCGACTTCCTTGGTGCGCTTGCGCTCTTCGTCCTGCGAGGCGCGGAGCCGGGCGAGACCCGCTTGCATGAGCGCCCGCTGTTCCTCCGGGGTGTACCGGGGCTCCGGCTTCGGGAGGTCCCTCACCCACAGCGACACCGAGCTCCTCGAGCACCCCAGCTCCGCCTCGATCTGGTCGTACGTCCAGCCCTGGAGCCGGAGTTCCCGGGCCCTTTCCCGGAGGTCGTCCTTCGCGTTCGGGCGCTTCGTCCAGGCCGGTGGCGGCTCGCCCTTCACCAGTTGGTTGGGGGATGTCGTTGTTGAAGATCTTCAGCTCGTCGCGGATCCGGCGGAGGCTGCAGCCCGAGCGTCGCAGGGTCACTGCCCGTTCCCGCAGTCCTTCGAAGTCGGCGTATTTGCCGGGTGCATGTGTCATACGCATACCGTTCGGGCGGAATGGAGGGCTCCGGGGTCGAACGGTGAGCGATTCAGCAGTTCGAGGGATATCGGGCCGTATCGCAGCCGAACGGTCACGGAGTGTGGTGTGGGCCAGTCCGGGAAACTCGCCGGAAAACCGGCCGGGGCCGCCCGTAGGCTGGAGGCATGACCGCGACGGGGGAAGACCATGTGACGGCCCGGGGAGGGCCGTGGTGGTGGGCCAGACGGCGTAGTGCCGTGTTCGATGTGAGTCTGGCCGTGGTGTCCGCGCTGGAGTGCGGGCTGGAGGGGATCCCGTTCGCAAGGGATGCGGGGATTCCGGTGCCGGCGGGGATCCTGTTCGGGCTGGTGGCCGGTTCCGTGCTGGTGGTGCGGCGGCGTTGGCCGATCGCCGTCGTGCTGGTCTCGATCGCCATCACGCCGGCCGAGATGGGCTTCCTGATGGGCGTGGTCGGCCTGTACACGCTGGCCGCCGCCGAGTTGCCCCGGCGGATCATCGCCTCGCTGGCGGGGATGTCGCTGGTGGGCACGTTGATCGTGACGTTCGTGAAGACGCGGCAGGACGTGTCGCGGGGGGACTTGGACCTGGGGGACTGGTTCGTACCCTTCGCCGCCGTCACGATGTCGCTGGGCTTCACGGCGCCCCCGGTGCTGCTCGGTCTGTACGTGGGGGCCCGGCGGCGGCTGATGGAGAGCCTGCGGGAGCGGGCGGACAGTCTGGAGCGGGAGCTTCAGCTGCTGGCCGAGCGGGCGGAGGAGCGGGCCGAGTGGGCCCGGAACGAGGAGCGGACGCGGATCGCCCGGGAGATGCACGATGTCGTCGCGCA
This sequence comes from Streptomyces sp. NPDC045955, assembly GCF_056430805.1. Classification (NCBI taxonomy): domain Bacteria; kingdom Bacillati; phylum Actinomycetota; class Actinomycetes; order Kitasatosporales; family Streptomycetaceae; genus Streptomyces; species Streptomyces sp. NPDC045955. The sequence goes on along the minus strand of NZ_JBWKKY010000001.1, from coordinate 142,988 downwards.
CCGGGTGAGTCTGATGGTGGTGCATGCGGCGGCGCTGCAGGCGGTGGCGCGGAAGGATCCCGAGAAGGCCGTCAAGAACGCCGCGCTGGTGGGGGACATGGGGCGGCAGGCGCTGACCGAGTTGCGGGAGATGCTCGGGGTGCTGCGCAGTGGCGGGGACGCGCGGCGTGAGCGTGCCGCGTCGGTGCCGCTGGCGGCGGTGGGGGTGGCTGCCGCGGCGGCGGCTTCGCGGGCGGCTGATGACGAGGGGCCGTGTCTGGCGGAGATCGAGGATCTGGTGGGGCAGTCGGCCGCCGCGGGGATGGTGGTGGATCTGACGGTGGAGGGCGATGCCCGGCCGTATGCGCCGGAGGTGGAGCAGACGGCGTACCGGGTGGTGCAGGAGGCGTTGACGAACGTCCACAAGCACGCGGCGGGGGCGAAGACGTATGTGCGGCTGGCGCATCGGGTGTCGGAGATCGCGATGCAGGTGGAGAACGAGCCGCCGGAGGCGGCGGCGTCGTCGGCGCGGTTGCCGTCCGGGGGGAACGGGTTGGTGGGGATGAAGGAGCGGGTTGCCGCGCTGGGCGGGGTGTTCGTGTCCGGGCCGACGGACGCGGGGGGTTTTCGGGTGTCTGCGGTGATTCCGGCGTCGTAGCCCTCGGCGGGGGGCGTTGGCTGGTCGTTGTTTCCCGTCGGTGTCGTCAGCCGGTGGTCAGGCGGGTCGGTTCCGTGCCGGCGATGAGGGTGGACAGGGCCTGGTCGATGTGGGCGCCGAGGTACCAGTCGCCGGTGTGGTCGAGGGTGTAGACGCGGCCTTCGGTGTCGATGGCGAGGAGGGCCTGGCTGTCGGTTTCGGCGCCGAGGGGGCAGACCTCGGTGCCGAGGGCGCGGCCGAGGTCGCCGAGGGTGCGGGCCATGTGGAGGCCGTGCAGTGGGTCCAGGTGGAGGGTGGCGGGGGCGACCTGGCGGCCGGGGCCGGTGGGGGTGATGTGGAGTCCGCCGAATTCGGCCCAGGCTTCGACGGCCGCGGGGAAGACGGTGTGGCGGTGGCCGGCGGGTGAGGTGTGGTCGCGCAGGGCGTCGGCCCAGATCTCGGCCTGTTTGATGTCCCAGCGTCCGGGTTGCCAGCCGGCGGCGCGCAGGGCGGCGTCGACTTGTACGGCGAAGCGGGTGGTGGACGTGCGGTCGGTGTGCATCTGCCCTTCGTCTCGTCGAGGTCATGGGTGGCGGGCGCAGGGTGGCGGCGGTGTTTTCGGTGTGTGGGGCGTGTCAGCCGGTTGTGGCCGCCGGGTCGACTATGCGGACGCCGAAGTGGGCGCTGAGCGCGGTGCAGGCGCGGCAGGGGGTGGCGAAGCTGCCGTGGAGGGGGTCGCCGTCCTCGCGGATGCGGCGGGCGGTGAGTTTGGCCTGCTTGAGGGCTTTGCGGGCTTCGCCGTTGGTCATGGGTTTGCGTGCGGCGCGTTTGCTGCGGGCGGCGTCGGCGGCGGTGATGTGCCGGGAGATGAGGATGGTTTCGGCGCAGCGGCCGGTGAAGCGGTCGCGCTGGGCGCTGGTGAGGGTGTCCAGGAAGTCCTGGACGAGGGGGTGGAGTGCGGGGGGTGTGTCGCCGCGGGCGGCGGTGCCGGTGAGGGTGGCGCCGCGGACGGAGAGGGCGGCGGCGACGGTGGGGAGGATGCCGTCGCGGCGGTGGTGGAGGACGGGGGCGTGGGTCGCTTCGGTGGCGCTCCAGCCGATGCGGGGGTCGCCGCCTCTGGGGTCGCCGGTGCGCTCGTTGCCGTCTCGTGGGGCGCCGCCCCGGGGGTCGCCGTGTCGTGGGTCGGCGGACCTGCCGGTGTGTGGTCCCGTCTGTGTCGCGTTCATGATCGTATACCCCTCCGTGCATCCCCCCGGGGGTCACAGACTGCCAAATGGCGTGGCTGGTGCGGAAGCTGGGGCGCGGTGACACGCCCGTACCGGGGCGTGCCGTCACGGTGGGGTGACGGCTGGTCACGGAGGCGGAGGGCGGCCGGCTGGTGCCGGTGACCGGTGTCGTCGTACCGCATAGGCTGTCGGCACCGCGGGCGATGCGGTGATCCGTTCGGAGATCGATGTGGTGAACCGGAGGGTGATCCGTGAGGTGGGCGCGTGCGGTGATGTGTACCGAGGTGCACAGCAGTTGAGACAGAAGACGTGACAGTCGATACGGGCCGTAGTGCGCCAAGGGTGGTGAAATACGGGTCGTACAGAGTGCCGCAGGGGGCAACCGCCATGACGACAGGTCGGCTCGGGCAGCAAGCCGCGCCGCCGAACGCGGCCTACGCCGGGCAGGTCGTGCATTTCCCGGATCCGGTCCGGGCGGCGCGTCACCCGAGAGGGGTACGGGTCGACGAGCGTGGTTACCCCGACTTCTCGCCCTACGCGCGTGCGGCCGCGGAGATCGCGGAGCCGCCGGAGGGTTTCGGCGTGGACGAGTTGCGGCTGACGGACTACGTGTCGGCGAACATGGCGCTGGCGTCGTCCGGGCACGAGTTGTGGGACACGGTGCCGGCGGTGGCGACGCCGCACGGCTGGACGTGGCACCACGCGGTGGGCACGCGGCGGCTGGAGCTGGTGCCGGTCGAGGTGAAGGCGTTGCTGCGGCACCACGGCGGCGTGGCGACGTCGGGCGTCGACCAGTCCAAGCGGGGCACGCGGCCGTTGCAGGAGACGCGTCCGGCGCACTTCGGGTTGCCGAAGTCGGGCGTGGCGGTGACGGAGACGCAGGTGCAGGGGGCCGAGGAGGACCTCGGCTACCGGCTGCCGGGGCCGTACCGGTCGTTCCTGAAGGCGGCGGGGGGCTGTGCGCCGGTGGGTGCCGCGCTGGATGCGGAGCTGGGGCTGCTGATCGACCAGCCGTTCTTCACCGTGCGGGACGAGGCGGCCGTCAACGACCTGGTGTACGTCAACAAGTGTCTGCGTGACCATCTGACCAAGGACTTCCTGTGTGTCGGGTTCGTCCAGGGCGGGCTGCTTGCCGTGAAGGTGAAGGGCGAGCGGATCGGTTCGGTGTGGTTCTGCGCGTACGACGACGCCCGGGACGTGGATCCCGCGCTGCCGCCGGCGGAGCGGGTGGAGCGGCTGCTGCTGCCGTGCGGGGAGGACTTCGACGTCTTCCTGTCGCGGCTGGCCGGTAATCCGCCGGAGTTGGAGACGGTGGCGAATCTGATGGTGGACGGCGGGTTCGCGCGTGTGGTGCCGGTGGGTGCGGTGTCGTCCTCGGCCGTGGGGGAGTGACTTCAGCGATGGTGACGTTCGCGCAGGCGCAGGAGCGCGCGGAAGAGTGGATCAACGGGGACGTGCCGTCGTACCAGCATCGTGAGGTGCGGGTGCGGGAGTTCGACCTCGGGTTCGTGGTGTGGGCGGAGGACCGGGCGGACGGGCCGCGTTCCGACGGCGGCGCGCAGCGGCTGGTGATCGCGCGGGACAGCGGCGAGGCGACCCTGTGGCCGGGGTTGCCGGTGGGTGAGGTGATCCGCCGGTACGAGGAGGAGTACGGCCGTCCGGACACGGCCCAGGAACCGGCGCCGGCTCCGGCGGCCCGGGTGGACCTGAACCAGACGTCCTTCCTGCTGACTCCGCCGGAGTGGTTGCAGGACGCGGCGGACAAGCTGGGGATTCCGGATCGGCGGGGGGCGGGTGCGCAGGGGGGTGAGGGCGCCACTGCGGCGTCTGCCTCTGGTGCCGGGGCTGGTGATGCCGGTTCTGGTGCCTCCTGGCCCGCTGCCGTGGGGAGCGACTCGGGGAGTGGCTCGGGGGTGGGGGCGCCGGGTGCGCCTGCCGGGGCTACGCCCTGGGCCGGTACGGACACCAACGGCGATGCCGGTGACGACCGTTCCGTACCGCTCCCCGCGACGGTTTTCGCGCCGCCGCTGAGCGAGACCGACGGGGACACGCCGCCGCCGTCGGCGCCCGACGCCAAGACGGCGCTGATGTCGGGCGGCAGCGGGCTTCCGCCGACGGCGGTGTCACCGGCGATCGACGAGCCGAACGCGCAGGGCGGTCAGGGTGCCGGTCCGGGTGCGGCCGGGCCTGCGGGTCCTGCCGGTTCCGCCGGTGTGCCGCAGCCGCCGGCCGGGCCGGGTACGCCTGCGCGGCCGCTCGCGCCGAACGCCGGGGACATCGCCGACGCCGCGACCAGCAAGGCGAGTCCGCCGCCGGGTCGTGGACGGGGCTCGGGTCCGACGACGCCGCCTCCGCCGGGCGCTCCCGGGACGCCGGGTGCGCGGCCGGGCAGTATGCCTGCGCCGTCGGGGCCCGGGGCGCCGGGTACGCCCGCGGGTGGTTACGTGCCTACGCAGCTTGTGTCGGCGCTTGGGCCGGAGGGGCCTGGGGCGCCTGGGGGCCCCGGCAGCGAGGGCGCCGGTGCGCCGCTGCCTCCCCAGCAGCCGCCGGGGCCTCCTGGTGCGCCGAATCCGCCCGGTGCGCCGCAGCCTCCTGGTGCGCCGAATCCGCCCGGTGCGCCGCAGCCTCCTGGCGCCCCGAACCCGCCTGGTGCTCCGAACCCGCCCGGCGCTCCAGGTGGTACGCCCCCGGGGGGTGTCCACCATGCCGCGACGATGCTGGCCGACCCCGGTCGGGGCGCCCCGGGCGCGCCGCAGCCTCCCGGGCCTCCCGGGCCTCCGGCTCCTCCGGGCGCGCCTGGTGCACCCGGAGGGCCTGGTGGGCCTGGCGCCCCCCAGCCGCCTGGCGCGCCGGGTGCTCCCGGCGGCCCGGGTCCCGTGCATCACGCGGAGACCATGCTGGCCGCGCCTCCGGCGGGTGGCCCCGGCGTGCCTCCGCCGCCGCAGGCCCCCGGCGCACCACCCGCCGCACCGGGCGCTCCTGGCGTGCCCGGTGCGCCGCCGATGCCGCCGCCGGGTGGGATGCCGGGTGCGGTGCCGCCCGGTGCGATGCCGCAGGGCGGGATGCCGCCCGGCCCCATGCCCCCGGGTGGGATGCCGCCCGGTGCGATGCCGCCGCCCGGTCAGCCCGCCCCCGGGCAGCCTCCGGCGTACGGCTATCCGCAGCAGCCCACCGGACAGCCGACGGTCGGCCCCGGCTACCAGGCCGTGCTGCGCTACCGCGCGCAGGACGGTTCCGAGCAGCAGCTGATCCGGCGTTCGGCGCCGGGTACGCCGCACCCGGAGTGGCAGATCTTCCACGAGCTGCGGGCCATGAACGTGCCGCCGGACCAGGTGCTGGAGCTGCACACCGAGCTGGAGTCGTGCGAGCTGCCGGGTGCGTACTGCGCGCGGATGATCCGGGAGCAGTGGCCGCAGGCGCGGATCACGAGCATCGCGCCGTACGGTACGGACCACGCGAGCCGGCAGCAGGGCATGCAGCAACTGCTGGCCCACCAGGGCGAGTTGCACCAGGTGGCGGACGGTCCGGCGCGTCCGGCTCCGGTGCGGGCGCCGCTGCCGCCGGTGCAGGCGGTACCGCCGATTCCGCCGGAGGCCATCGCGCAGGAGCTGGGTGCCGCGTTCGGGCCGGGGGTGTTCCGGTTCGAGCAGGCCGCCGTGTCCCGGCAGGGTGTGCCGCCGGTCGTGGCGCACACGCTGGTGGCGGCGGGCCTGCCGATGGACATGGGCCCCTTCTTCTGGGCGCAGGCGCAGCCGGGCCGGCCCGTGCCGACGCTGGCGGAGCTGGCGGCCGAGCGCGGTGTGCAGCCGGCCCCCGACGCCGGGTCCTACCTGGTGATGGGCAGCGACTTCGGCAAGGCGATCTGCGTGCAGTACGGCACGGCGAACATCGTCGCGGTGCCGGTGGAGCCGGGGCCGGGCGGGGCGCCCGTACCGCCGCAGTTCGTGAACACCGGGCTGCCGGAGTTCGCGCGCTGCCTGGCGCTGCTCGGGCGGATGTGGCGGCTGCGGTTCGGTCTGAACCAGGAGCAGGCGGGCCGTTGGACCGTCGACTTCCAGGCGCAGTTGGCCGCGCTCGACCCGGCGGCGCTCGGGTCGCCGGAGAGCTGGTGGTCGGTGCTGCTGGAGCAGATGTGGGACGGACTGCTGTGAGGCGTCGCCGCTGAGGTGTCCTGGAGTGACCTCTGTGTGGAGTGTCGTGTTATGGATACTTCCGCCTGATCCACCAAGATGTGCGCGAAATCATCCCATTTCGTGCTCGATCGCGCGTCGGCGTGGTGGAGAGGGACCCCGGTATGAGCAGCGCATCGGTGTCCCCGCACGGCTTCCTGGCCGTGCGGGGGCGCGGTTACCGTCCCGAGCAGGTCGACGAGTACGCCGAGGCCCTCTCCGGCGACCGTGACGCGGCCTGGGAGAGGGTGGCCCGGCTGACGGTGCTCGCCCGGCAGATGGACGCGGAACTGGAGCGGCTGCGGGACGCCGTGGCGCGGCTGGTCCCGCAGACCTACGAGTCGCCGGCTACCGGCTGGCCGGTGCGTTGCCGGCGTCGGCGTCTGCTGGCCGTGTCTGCGCCACGCGGCCCGGGCACCGTCGACCACCGGCCCACCGGCTGCGTGTTGGCGTCGCCACTGGCCACCAGCCGGCCAGCGCCTTGCCGACGCTGCCGCCAACCGCCCGCCGGCCGTCGATTCGGCGTGATGCCGGCAGGGCGTCGGCGACGAGCGCGCCTTGCGCGACGCTGTCGTCCGTTGGCCGCCGCTTCCGTGCGGCGCCGGCAGGGCGCCGTCGATCACCGGCCGGCGGCTGTGCGTCGGCGGTGCCGCCGAACCCGGCCGGCCCGCGCGTTGCCGACGGCGCCGCCGGCCCTCGTGCCCTGTGTGTCAGCGGTCCCTGCGTACCGCGCCCGCCAGGATCCAGCCCTCCACCGCCTCGTACTCGTGGCGTTGTTCCTCCGACTTGCGGCGGCCGGAGGCCAGGGTGCCCAGCCAGCCGCAGGCGAAGCCCAGGGGGATGGAGAGCAGGCCGGTCGTGGTGAACGGGAACCAGTTGAAGTCGGCGTCGGGGAAGGCGGAGACGGGCGAGCCGGAGACCAGGTTGGTGCCCGGCATCAGCAGCAGGACCGCCAGCGAGCCGCCGATGAGGGTGCTCAGCAGGCCCGTTCGCGTGTAGCGGCGCCAGAAGAGGCTGTAGACCAGTGCGGGCGCGATGGCCGAGGCACCCAGGCAGAACGACAGCGTCACCAGGGGCTGCAGGCTGTGATGCTGGACGAGTGTGGCCAGGAGGATCGCCGGGATGCCCACGGCCAGCGCCGACAGCCGCGCCAGTGTCATCTCGCGGCGCGGTGACATCTCCCGCACCCGCGCCGCGAACACGTCGTGCGCGAGGGAGTTGGCGCAGGCGAGGATCATCCCGGCGACCGAGGCGAGCAGCGTGAGGAAGACCGCCGTGGTGACGGTCGTGAACAGGAACGTCTCCGCCGACGACACGTCCGCGCCGAACGCCGCCTGCGAACCCAGCAGGTACGCGGTGTTGCCCTGCGGGTCGACCTGCGCGATCACCGCCCGGCCGACCAGCGCGGTCGCGCCGAAGCCGACGACCGTGATGATCAGCACGAACAGCGCCACGCCCGACACCGCCCAGGACATCGAACGCCGCACCTGCCGTGCACTGGAGGCGGTGTACATGCGCATGGTGACGTGCGGCAGTACGCCACCGCCGAGGACGACCGTCAGCTGCGCGGTGATCATGTCCAGGTCGGGGCTGGGGCCGCTCGCGAACTGGAGCCCCGAGGAGAGGAACGCCTTGCCCACACCGCTGTTCGCGGCGGCCGCGTTGAACAGGGCCCCCGGGTCCCAGTCGAACCGGTTGAGGATCAGCACGGCGACCACCATGCCGGAGCCGAGCAGCATCACGATCTTCAGGATCTGGATGAGTGCGGTGCCCTTCATCCCGCCGATCGCCGCGTAACTGATCATCAGCGCGCCCACGCCGACGATGCAGCCCGTCTGCAACGACTCGCCCGAGAAGCCGAGGACGAACGCCATCAGCTGCCCGGTCCCCGCCAGCTGCACGACCATCAGTGGCAGCAGCGCCGCCAGGGTCACCCCACAGGCCGCCATCCGCACGCCGCGTCCCGGCATGCGGCGGGTCAGCGCGTCGCCCATGGTGAACCGGCCCGCGTTGCGCAGCGGTTCGGCCAGCAGGAACATCAGCAGCATCAGGGACAGCGCCGTACTGAGGGCCAGTACGGTCCCGTCGTAGCCGAACAGGGCGATCACGCCGCCCGTGCCGAGGACGGTCGCGGCGGAGATGTAGTCGCCGGCGACCGCCAGGCCGTTGCGCATGGGGGACAGGGAGCTGTAGCCGGTGTAGAACTCGTCGAGGTCGTCCCGGTCCGGGCCCGTCATCACGCACAGCAGGAGCGTGATCGTGGCCACCGCCGTGAAGCCCACGAGCGACATCGCCTGGGCGTTGCCGCTGAACTCGGTGGTCACCGCGTTCCCTCCCGCCTGGCGTCCAGTTCGGCCTGCTTGCGTATCCGGTCGGCGATCGGGTCGACGCGGCGGCGGGCCGTCTGCTCGTACAGGACGATCGCCAGCCAGGTCACGGGGACCTGGACGAGCGCGAGCAGCAGACCGGTGGGCAGGCCGTCGGTGACGGTGCTCGTCATGAAGGACGGGGCGAACGCCGACAGGATCAGGAACAGGACGAAGTAGCCGAGCGCGGTGAGCGTGGCCACGCGCCGCTGCCAGCGGTAGGCGCTGCGCAGCACCCGCAGGTCGCTGTGGTGCCCGAGCGCGACACGGCGCTGCGGACGCCTGCCGACCGGTTCGGGCTCCTGCTGCGGCACCCAGGGATAGGTGTCGTAGGAGGGCGAGGAATCCGGCGGGCGGTACGGGTAGGACGGTGGCGGCGGGTCGTAGGACATCCCGGTGCTCCTTGCGCGGATCGGTTCCGGTGCGGCGGACCGCAGGGAGGTGGGGGGAGCGGCCACGCACGTTACTTCGGAGTACCCGGACAGCGCGAGAGTTTCGGCAAACTGATTGGTCGGTATGCGCTTGCCTTTCTGACCTCGGGTGTTACCCGCGTTAACGCATGTTCGCCGGAGGTGTCGGTGGCGCGAAGGCCAAGTCCCGCCGTACGTGGCGCACTGCGGGGCGGCCGTCCACGACGGTGTCCTCGACGGGTGTGAAGCCGTTGCGGGCCAGGACCGTCATGGAGGCCCGGTTGTCCAGATGGGTGACCGCGGTGAGGGAGGTCAGCCCGTAGTCGGAGGCGGCCAGGCGGCACACCTGGGCGACGGCCGCCGTCGCCACGCCACGGCCCGCGGCCCGTTCGCCCACCCGGTAACCGAGTTCGGCGCAGCCGTCCGCCAAGTCGAGCAGGTTGACCCGGCCGACCAGGTTCCCCTCCTCGTCCAGGACGACATGGAAGCGGCACACGCCCGCGTCCTGCTCCGCGAGGAGCGCCCGGAGGCGTTCGGCGAAGCCCTCCGCCGTGAAGAAGGCGTCTCCGCGGTCCGGAACCGTGCGGGCGAAGTACGCCCGGTTCTCCCGCTCGAAGGCCAGCAGCGCGTCCGCGTGATCGGCCCGGAGCCGTTCCAAGGTCAGCATGGGCGGGAGGATACGTACGGTCAGTCCTTGAGCACCGGGAATTTCCGGGGGCGAGGAACAGCAGCACCAGGAACGCCACCGCCGCCGCGCAGGACGCGCCCAGGTAGACGGCGTGCACCGCGTCGGCGATCGCCCGCCGGGTCGCCTCCGGCGCGGTGCCCGAACCGAGGGCCCGGGTCACCGAGTCGAGGTCGCCCGTACCGCCGAGCCGGGCGGCCAGCACCCCGTTGGCGACCGCGCCGATGACCGCCGCGCCGATCGTCTGGCCGGTCTGGCGGCAGGGCCCTCCCCCTGGTGTCTGCCTGCCCCTTGCACCTACCTGCCGCCCGACAGCTTCGCACTTGGCCCGCCCGGCACCCGACCTCCACCCCTCAAAGACGCGCTTCGCGCGACCCTTGTCTGATTCAAGCTGCGGGAGGGTGGAGCCTGAGTGAGCCGGCGGGTGGAGCGAACCCTGAGACGGTCTCCACCCTTCGGTGGACTGCCCCTAGGGGTACCTCCGTACTACGACCTGGGGAGGGTTCGTACCGGCGGAGGACGAGACGCGCGGGGGCCGGTCCTTAACCTGGCTTTACGCCGTCGGGGGGCGGCTCTGCACACCGGCGGGGGTGGGGTTTTCCACAGGAAAAGACTGCGCTGAGCACCAGGGCGTGGGGCCCCTCCCCACCGCGAGACTGAAACGCGTCGGACGGATCCCTCGCCCGCATCGCGTACCAGCGGCTGCCGACCAGGCGACCGCCTTCACCATCTGCTGACCGATATAGGAGACATACCGTGACTTCGGCTGTGACCATTCCCAGGCACGGGGGTACTGGAGGGCGTACGGCCGTTGCCGCGCGGGCGCGGCAGGTCGTGAAGGCGTACGGGACCGGTGAGACCCGCGTCGTCGCCCTCGACCACGTCGACGTGGACATCGCACGCGGCCAGTTCACCGCGATCATGGGCCCCTCGGGGTCCGGCAAGTCCACGCTCATGCACTGCCTCGCCGGGCTCGACACCGTCACCGGCGGCCAGATCTACCTCGACGAGACCGAGATCACCGGCCTGAAGGACAAGAAGCTCACGCAGCTGCGCCGGGACCGGATCGGGTTCATCTTCCAGGCGTTCAACCTGCTGCCGACGCTCAACGCCATAGAGAACATCACGCTGCCCATGGACATCGCGGGCCGCAAGCCGGACAAGCAGTGGCTGGCGCGGGTCGTGGAGACCGTCGGGCTCGCAGACCGGCTCAAGCACCGGCCCACCCAGCTCTCCGGCGGCCAGCAGCAACGCGTCGCCGTGGCGCGGGCGCTGGCGGCCCGGCCCGAGATCATCTTCGGGGACGAGCCGACCGGAAACCTCGACTCGCGCGCCGGCGCCGAGGTCCTCGGCTTCCTGCGCCGGTCCGTGGACGAGCTGGGCCAGACCATCGTGATGGTCACCCACGACCCGGTCGCCGCCAGCTACGCGGACCGCGTGCTGTACCTCGCCGACGGCCGCATCGTCGATGAGATGTTCAAGCCGACCGCGGAGGCCGTCCTCGACCGCATGAAGGACTTCGACGCCCGGGGGCGCACGTCATGACCGTCATGAAGACCTCGATGCGCAACTTCCTCGCGCACAAGGGGCGGATGGCGCTCTCCGCGATCGCCGTCCTGCTGTCGGTGGCCTTCGTCTGCGGCACGCTCGTCTTCACGGACACCATGTCCACGACCTTCGACAAGCTCTTCGCGGCCACGTCCTCCGACGTGACGGTGAGCGCCAAGGGTGCCTCCGACACCGGTGAGACCACCGCCGACAACGGCAAGCCGCCGGTCATGCCGGCCTCCGTGCTCGGCGAGGTCCGCAAGGCGCAGGGTGTGAAGTCCGCCGAGGGCGCGGTGTTCTCCACCTCCGTGACCGTCGTGGACGCCGACAAGGACAACCTGTCGCCCTCCAGCGGCGCCCCGACGATCGTCGGCGGCTGGAACAGCAACGAAGCCCGCACCATGAAGATCACCTCGGGTGCGGCCCCCAGGAGCGCCGACCAGATCATGGTCGACGCCGACACCGCCGACAAGCACGACCTGAAGCTCGGCGAAGAGATCGGCGTGATCAGCGCCGTCGGCACGCACACCGCGAAGATCTCCGGCATCGCCGACTTCACCGTCACCAACCCCGGCGCGGCGATCTTCTACCTCGACACCAAGACCGCCCAGCAGGCCCTGGTCGGCGAGAGCGGCGTCTACACCAACGTCAACGTCACCGCGGCCTCCGGCGTCAGCGACGCGCAGCTGAAGAAGAACGTCTCGGCCGAACTGGGCGCCGGCTTCCAGGTGCAGACCGCCAAGGAGACCGCCGACGCCAACCAGAAGGACGTCGAGGGCTTCATGAACGTCATGAAGTACGCGATGCTCGGCTTCGCCGGGATCGCCTTCCTCGTCGGCATCTTCCTGATCATCAACACCTTCTCCATGCTGGTCGCCCAGCGCACCCGCGAGATCGGTCTGATGCGGGCGATCGGCTCCTCCCGCAAGCAGGTCAACCGCTCCGTGCTGGCCGAGGCGCTGCTGCTCGGCGTCGTCGGATCGGTGCTGGGCGTGGGCGCGGGGGTCGGCCTCGCGGTCGGCCTGATGAAGCTCATGGGCCAGATGGGCATGGAGCTGTCCACCGACGACCTGACGGTGGCCTGGACGACCCCGGTGGTCGGCCTCGTCCTCGGGGTCGTCGTCACCGTCCTGGCCGCCTACCTGCCCGCCCGGCGGGCCGGCAAGATCTCCCCGATGGCCGCACTGCGCGACGCGGGAGCCCCCGCGGACGCCCGGGCCGGCTGGATCCGCGGTGTGATCGGCACGGTCCTCACCGGCGCCGGAGGTGTCGCCCTGTACCTGACGGCCGAGGCTGACAAGGCCACCGAGGGCTCACTGTGGCTCGGCCTCGGCGTGGTGCTGTCGCTGATCGGCTTCGTCGTCATCGGCCCGCTGCTCGCCGGCGGTGTGGTCCGCGTCCTGGGCGCCGTCCTGCTGCGGATGTTCGGCCCTGTCGGCCGCATGGCCGAGCGCAACGCCCTGCGCAACCCGCGCCGCACCGGCGCGACGGGCGCCGCGCTGATGATCGGCCTCGCCCTGGTGGCGTGCCTGTCCGTGGTCGGCTCCTCCATGGTGGCGTCCGCCACCGACCAGCTCGACAAGACCGTCGGCACGGACTTCATCATCCAGTCCGACAGCGGCCAGCTGATCACCCCGCAGGCCGTCAAGGCCGCGAAGTCGGCCTCGGACGTGGAGCGGGTCACCGAGTACAAGTGGACCAAGGCCGACTTCACCACCCCCGACGGCAAGACGCTCAAGAACACGGCGATCACGGCGGCCGACCCGTCGTACGCGACCGACCTGCGCACCGAGACGGTCGCCGGCGAGCTGCCCGACGCCTACAAGCCCGACTCGATGTCCGTGCACGAGAAGTTCGCCAAGGACCACGGCATCAGCCTCGGGTCCAAGATCAAGGTCGCCTTCAAGGACGGCTCCACGGCCGACCTGACGGTCCGGGCGATCACCAGCAGTGACGTCGTGATCGACGCGGGCGCGATGTACACATCCATCTCGACGCTGGCCAAGTACGTCCCCGCCGACAAGATGCCGCTGGACTCGCTGCTCTTCGCCACCGCCAAGGACGGGCAGCAGGACGCCGCCTACAAGTCCCTGAAGTCGGCCCTGCACGACTACCCGCAGTACACCGTGCGCGACCAGACCGACTACAAAGAAGCGCTGAAGGACCAGATCGGCCAGCTGCTCAACATGATCTACGGCCTGCTGGCCCTGGCGATCATCGTCGCCATCCTGGGCGTCGTGAACACCCTGGCCCTGTCGGTGGTGGAGCGCACCAGGGAGATCGGCCTGATGCGGGCGATCGGCCTCTCCCGCCGCCAGCTGCGCCGCATGATCCGCATGGAGTCGGTCGTCATCGCCCTCTTCGGTGCCCTCCTGGGCCTCGGACTGGGCATGGGCTGGGGCGCCACCGCACAGCAGCTCCTCGCCCTGGAGGGCCTGGGAGTCCTGGAGATCCCCTGGCCGACGATCATCGGCGTCTTCGTCAGCTCGGCGTTCGTGGGACTGTTCGCGGCGCTCGTCCCGGCGTTCCGGGCGGGCCGGATGAACGTCCTGAACGCGATCGCGACCGAGTAGCCGGCCAAGACCACCGCACACGGGGGTTGCGGAGGACGGGCCCGCCCCGGAGGTTTCCGCCTCCGGGGCGGGCCCCTGTGCTCGACAGGGTGGGGGAGCACCCGGTGTCAGCCCGCCGTCCGCCGCTCCAGGACCACGTATCCGTTGGCCTTGCCCGCGACGGCGTACTCGGCGCCGGGGTGCAGCCGCCGGGCGTAGCCCACGGGGTCGCGGTACCTGCCGTCGACGTTCTCCAGGGCGATGTACTCGGGGGTGATGCCCTGGGTGCCGCCGAGCCAGAGGACGCGGCAGCGAGCGGTCAGGCGGCTGATCGGGCCGACGTTGGCCTCGACGGTGGCGCCGTCGGGGATCCGCGCCAGGAGCCCTTCGACGCCGGACACCGCGGCGGGCTCCCGGTAGACCCCGGCCTCCGTGAGCTGCGCCAGCGGCAGCGAGGTGGTCAGCGCCAGGGCCGCCGCGGCGACGGCGGCCGGCAGCTGGGCGGCGTACGAGCTCAGCCACGGACGCGGGCTCGTGCGCGCCGTCGTGAGGGCGTCGGCCAGGGCGAGGAAGACGACCGGCATCAGGACCGCGCTGTAGTGCCAGTCGGTGCCCCAGTAGTGCTCGTCCCCGGACAGGAAGCGCCAGCCGAGCGTCGGCAGGGCCACCAGCAGCAGCGGGGAACGCAGGGCGAGCAGTCCGCTGGTGGGGACCAGGAGCCAGGCGAGGGTGCGCAGCTTGGTGCCGAGGCCGTCGACGGGGCTGCCCGACTCGCTGACCTTGGTCCAGTAGTCGTAGGTCCCGGAGGTGTTGAACGACGGGATGACCACCGTGAGGACGAGCAGCGTCGCCGCCACGCCGAACACCGCGGCGGCGAGGGCGTACGGAACCGTCCGGGGCGACGAGTCGCGCGCCCGCCACGCGACGACGAGCGCGATCGCCGCCAGCGTCAGCCCCAGGTCCTCCTTCACCAGCACCAGGGGAAGCGCCCAGTGCAGGGCCGCGCGCCGGCGCTCCGTGAGCAGGGCCTCCAGGGAGAAGGCGATCAGCGGGACGGCGAAGCAGATCTCGTGGAAGTCGAAGTCGACGGCGCGCTGGACGCCCCAGGACAGTCCGTAGGCGAGGCCGAGCGTCAGACCGCGGCGCCGACCGAGGAGCCCGGCGGCGGCGCGGGTGACGGGTACCGCGGACAGGGCGAAGAGCGCGGCCTGCGCGACCAGCAGCGTGACCGGCGAGGGAAACAGCCGGTACACCGGCGCGAGCAGGGCCGTCACCGGGCTGAAGTGGTCACCCAGGATGTCGAAGCCCGGCCCCTTGAGGTCGGCCACCGGCGCCCGCAGATGTGCGTACGCCCGCACGACCTGCTCGAAGATGCCGAGGTCCCAGGAGAGGGTCGTCATGTGCTGGTAGCGGCCGACGGAGACGGCCGCGTAGGCGGCGCACAGGGCGGCGCCGAGGATCCAGGGGTCCCACCGCCCGCGGCCCGGGGGCGGATCGTCGCGGGGCAGGCCGACCGGCGCCGGTATGTGGGGCTGGGGCTCCGAGGCCTGGAGGGTGGGCGCAGGCATGCCGTGCCTTACGGGTGGTGGGGGCCGCTCGGGGGACGGACCGATCATGCCGTGGCGAAATCAACGGGTGGGGGCGATGGTGTGAAGGTTGGGCGGCTGATTCCCACTTGACCGGCCGCACTTGCCCGGCCGTGACCGGCCGCACCTGCTCGGCCAGGACCGGCCGCGCGGGCTCGACCGGAACAGGCGTTGCCCACAGCCCCGCCGCGCGGACGCGCGTCGTCGTACGCTGGAGACCCCCGGCCCGCAGCGCGCGTCGGGCCCGTCGTGTTGCCCAGCCCTGGACGGAAAAATCCCCGAATGAGCCTGCACGGTCTGCTCGACGCCGTAACCAAGGACGCCGCCCTCGCGGAAGCGATCAACGCGGCCGCAGACGGCAACCGCATGCATGTCGACCTGGTCGGCCCCCCTGCGGCCCGCCCCTTCGCGGTCGCCGCCCTGGCCCGCGACACCGGCCGCCCGGTGCTGGCGGTGACGGCGACGGGCCGTGAGGCGGAGGACCTGGCCGCGGCCCTGCGCTCCCTCCTCCCGCCGGAGGGCATCGTGGAGTACCCCTCCTGGGAGACGCTCCCGCACGAGCGGCTCAGCCCCCGCAGCGACACCGTCGGCCGCCGCCTGGCCGTGCTGCGCCGCCTGGCCCACCCCCGCCCCGACGACCCCGAGACCGGCCCGGTCTCCGTCGTCGTGGCGCCCGTGCGGTCCGTGCTTCAGCCGCAGGTCAAGGGCCTGGGCGACCTGGAGCCGGTCGCCCTGAGGACGGGACAGACCGCCGATCTGAACGAGATCGTCGACGCCCTCGCGGCCGCCGCGTACGCGCGCGTGGAGCTCGTGGAGAAGCGCGGCGAGTTCGCCGTGCGCGGCGGCATCCTCGACGTGTTCCCGCCCACCGAGGAACACCCCCTGCGCGTCGAGTTCTGGGGCGACGACGTCGAGGAGATCCGCTACTTCAAGGTCGCCGACCAGCGCTCCCTGGAAGTCGCCGAGCACGGCCTGTGGGCGCCGCCGTGCCGCGAGCTGCTGCTCACCGAGGATGTCCGCGCGCGGGCGCGTGCCCTGGCCGAGGAGCACCCCGAGCTCGGTGAACTGCTCGGCAAGATCGCCGAGGGGATCGCGGTGGAGGGCATGGAGTCCCTCGCGCCGGTCCTGGTCGACGACATGGAGCTGCTGCTCGACGTGCTGCCCAAGGGCGCCATGGCCGTCGTGTGCGATCCGGAGCGGGTCCGCACGCGCGCGTCGGACCTGGTGGCCACCTCCCAGGAGTTCCTCCAGGCCTCCTGGGCGGCCACCGCCGGCGGCGGCGAGGCGCCCATCGACGTCGGCGCGGCCTCCCTGTGGTCCATCGCCGACGTCCGGGACCGGGCCCGCGAGCTGGACATGATGTGGTGGTCGGTGTCGCCGTTCGCCGCCGACGAGGAGCTCACGGAGACATATGCCGCTGACGCGGCGGGGGACACGCTCAAGCTCGGCATGCACGCCCCGGAGACCTACCGCGGCGACACCGCCAAGGCCCTCGCCGACACCAAGGGCTGGCTCGCCGACGGCTGGCGCGCGGTGTTCGTCACCGAGGCGCACGGCCCGGCGGCCCGTACGGTCGAGGTGCTGGGCGGCGAGGGCATCGCGGCCCGCCTCGACACCGACCTCGCCGACCTCTCCCCGTCGGTCGTGCACGTGGCGTGCGGCTCGATCGAGCACGGCTTCGTCGACCCGGCCCTCGGACTCGCCGTCCTGACCGAGACGGACCTGACGGGCCAGAAGGCGGCCGGCCGCGACGGCGCCCGGATGCCGGCCCGCCGCCGCAAGACCATCGACCCACTCACCCTGGAGCCGGGCGACTACATCGTCCACGAGCAGCACGGCGTCGGCCGCTACATCGAGATGGTGCAGCGCACCGTGCAGGGCGCGACCCGCGAGTACCTGGTCGTCGAGTACGCGCCCGCCAAGCGCGGCCAGCCCGGCGACCGCCTGTACATCCCCACCGACCAGCTGGAGCAGATCACCAAGTACGTCGGCGGCGAGGCCCCCACCCTGCACCGCCTCGGCGGCGCCGACTGGACGAAGACGAAGGCCCGCGCGAAGAAGGCCGTCAAGGAGATCGCGGCCGACCTGATCAAGCTCTACAGCGCCCGCATGGCGGCCCCCGGCCACGCCTTCGGCACGGACACCCCCTGGCAGCGCGAGCTGGAGGACGCCTTCCCCTACGCGGAGACGCCCGACCAGCTCACCACCATCGCCGAGGTCAAGGAGGACATGGAGAAGTCCGTCCCCATGGACCGCCTGGTCTGCGGCGACGTCGGCTACGGCAAGACCGAGATCGCGGTCCGGGCCGCCTTCAAGGCCGTCCAGGACGGCAAGCAGGTCGCCGTCCTGGTGCCCACGACCCTGCTGGTGCAGCAGCACTTCGGGACGTTCAGCGAGCGGTACGCGCAGTTCCCGGTGAACGTGAAGGCGCTGTCCCGCTTCCAGACCGACACGGAGGCCAAGGCGGTCCTGGAAGGCCTGCGTGAGGGCTCGGTGGACATCGTCATCGGCACCCACCGCCTGTTCTCGTCGGAGACCAAGTTCAAGGACCTGGGCCTGGTCATCGTCGACGAGGAGCAGCGCTTCGGCGTCGAGCACAAGGAGCAGCTGAAGAAGCTCCGCGCCAACGTCGACGTGCTGACCATGTCCGCCACCCCGATCCCCCGGACGCTGGAGATGGCGGTCACCGGCATCCGCGAGATGTCCACGATCACGACGCCTCCGGAGGAACGGCACCCGGTGCTGACCTTCGTCGGCCCTTACGAGGAGAAGCAGATCGGCGCCGCCATCCGCCGCGAGCTGCTGCGCGAGGGCCAGGTCTTCTACATCCACAACCGCGTCGAGTCCATCGACCGGGCCGCCGCCCGGCTGCGCGAGATCGTCCCCGAGGCGCGCATCGCCACCGCCCACGGCCAGATGTCCGAGCAGGCGCTGGAACAGGTCGTCGTCGACTTCTGGGAGAAGAAGTTCGACGTGCTGGTGTCCACGACCATCGTGGAGTCCGGCATCGACATCTCCAACGCCAACACCCTCATCGTGGAGCGCGGCGACACCTTCGGCCTGTCCCAGCTGCACCAGCTGCGCGGCCGGGTGGGCCGGGGCCGCGAGCGCGGGTACGCGTACTTCCTCTACCCGCCGGAGAAGCCGCTCACCGAGACCGCGCACGAGCGGCTCGCGACCATCGCCCAGCACACGGAGATGGGCGCCGGCATGTACGTGGCGATGAAGGACCTGGAGATCCGCGGCGCGGGCAACCTGCTCGGCGGCGAGCAGTCCGGTCACATCGCGGGCGTCGGCTTCGACCTGTACGTCCGGATGGTCGGCGAGGCCGTCGCCGACTACCGCCGCCAGCTGGAGACCGGAGAGATCGAGGAGGAGCCGCCGCTCGAGGTCAAGATCGAGCTGCCCGTCGACGCGCACGTCCCGCACGACTACGCGCCCGGCGAGCGGCTCCGGCTCCAGGCGTACCGCGCCATCGCCTCCGCCAACACGGAGGAGGACATCAAGGCCGTACGCGAGGAACTCGTCGACCGCTACGGCAAGTTGCCCGAGCCGGTGGAGAACCTGCTGCTCGTGGCCGGTCTGCGGATGCTCGCGCGGGCGTGCGGCGTCGGCGAGATCGTGCTCCAGGGCACCAACATCCGGTTCGCGCCCGTGGAGTTGCGCGAGTCGCAGGAGCTGCGGGTCAAGCGGCTGTACCCCGGCGTCGTCATCAAGCCGGCCGTGCACCAGGTGCTGGTGCCGCGCCCGAAGACCGCGAAGGTCGGCGGCAAGCCACTGGTCGGGCGCGATCTGCTGGCGTGGGTCGGGGAGTTCCTGACGTCGGTGCTGGGCTCCTGACGTCGGTGCTGGGCTCCTGACGCCGACGTCCTGTCAGGCCACCGGTCGTACACGTGCGCCGGTGGCCTCGCGCAGGGCCGCCGCCGGCCCGGGCCGGACGGAGTGTCACCGGCCGAGCGAAGCCGCCCGCAGGAGCTGTCTCTCCGCGGACGGCCTCTGAGGGTGGAGGCCTTACTGCTGGTCGGGCCCTTCGCGGTCGCGGTCGCGGTCCATGCCGAGCTGTCCCTCGACCCGCTGCTGCCCGGCGTCGACCTGGTCCTCGTACGTGCCGCCGGTCCTCTCGTTCATCTTCTGTTCCGCGGAGTCGGAGCGATGCTTGCCCTTGCTCCGCGCCTGGCTCTTGAACTTGTCGAAGATGCCCATCCAGAAACTCCCTCCGGAGATGGCTCAGAACCGACGATACGCGCGGCATACGAGGAATGCCCGTTTAGGGCCGATGTGGTCTGGACCTCTTCCTCGCTACGGTGGTATCAGGCACACGCCGCCCGTGCGGAGGCGGAACAGGCAAGCAGGGAGGGGCGCACGGTGAGGCGTCTGAGGCGCGGGGCGGCACTGGCCGTCGCGATGATGTTCGCCGGTCCGGCGCTGGCCGGCTGTGAAGGCCTGACCCCGCCCTCGGACGGCGGTGGACCCTCGGGTTCCGGCGTCCCGGCGGCCGGTGACGGACGGGCCGTGAGCCCGCTGGACAACCCGGACGGCACGAAGCCGGGCCTGGCGGCGATCACCTCCACCCAGGACAGGGCGCGGGCCCGTGCCGTCATCGAGAAGGTGGAGACGAAGGGGCGGGGGCCCAGGACGGGCTACGAACGGGACAAGTTCGGCTACGCCTGGATGGACTCGGCACCGGCCGACGTCCCCTTCGCCCGCAACGGGTGCGACTCGCGCAACGACCTCCTCAAACGCGACGGCGAGGACCTCCGCTTCCGCTCGGGCTCGGACTGCGTCGTCATGGCACTGACGCTGCACGACCCGTACACCGGGAAGGTCATCGAGTGGACCAAGTCCCGTGCGACGAAGGTCCAGATCGACCACGTCATGCCGCTGTCCTACGACTGGCAGATGGGCGCCTCGCGCTGGACGAAGGACAAGCGTGAGGCCATCGCGAACGACCCGCTCAACCTCGTCCCGGTGGACGGGCCGACCAACGGCTCCAAGGGCGACTCCGGTCCGGCGTCCTGGCTGCCCCCGAACAAGCGGATCCGCTGCGCCTACGCGGTGCGCTTCGCCCAGGTGTCGCTGAAGTACGAGCTTCCCGTCACGGCGGCGGACAAGCGGATGATGCTGAGGCAGTGCGGCGGTTGACACCGGACGACCTGAGCCCGGGCGGAGTGCGCCGGACGCCGGGCGGCCTCGTCGCGCTGGCCGTCGGCGGGTTCGGCATCGGTCTCACCGAGTTCCTCATCGCCGGGCTGCTGCCGCAGGTGGCGTCGAGCTTCGCGGTGTCCGAGGCGGCCGCGGGCCGGCTGATCTCCGGATACGCGCTGAGTGTCGCGGTGGGAGCGATCGCGCTGACCGCGGCGACGGCACGGCTGCCCCGCAAACAGGTCCTGGTCGGCCTGGTGGCGCTGTTCGTCCTCGGCAACCTGCTGTCCGCCGTCGCGCCGAACTACCCGGTGATGCTGCTCGGGCGGATCGTCGCGGCGTTGTGCCACGGTTCGTTCTTCGGCATCGGCTCGCTGGTCGCGCGCAGCCTGGTCGCGCCGGAGAAGAAGTCCCAGGCCGTGGCGGTCATGTTCGCCGGGCTGACGGTCGCGAACGTGCTGGGCGTGCCGTTCGGCGCGCTGGTCGGTGAGCGCTGGGGCTGGCGGGCGGCGTTCTGGGCGGTCACCGCGATCGGCGTCCTCGCCCTGGCGGGGATCGCCGCGCTGGTGCCCGCGGGGGCGGGCCGGACACCTCCGTCCACGGGGACGGCAGATGGAGGACCGGTGCCGCCCGGCGGCCTGCGGGCGCAGGTGCGGGCCTTCCGCTCCTGGCAGGTCTGGCTGACGCTGACGGCCACCGCGCTCGGCTACGGCGGGATGTTCGGTGCCTTCAGCTACATCGCCTACACCTTCACCGAGGTCAGCGGCTTCGCCCCGGCGGACGTCGCCTGGCTGCTGATGGTCTACGGCGTCGGACTGGTCGTCGGGAACATGGTCGGCGGGCGCGCGGCCGACCGCGACCGTGACCGTGCCCTGGTCCTCGCTCTGTTCGGACTCACCGTCACGCTGGCCCTGTTCGGGCTATTCGCCGGCAGCGCGACCGCCTCGGTCGTCCTGGTGTTCCTGATGGGGGTGACGGGGTTCGCCAGTGTGCCCGGGATGATCACGCGTGTCACCGATTACGCGCACGGGGCGGCACTGGCCGCCAGCGCCAACGTGTCCGCGTCCAACGTCGGCAACGCCCTCGGCGCCTGGCTCGGAGGCCTGGCCATCACCGCGGGCCTGGGCTACACCTCACCGCTCCACGTCGGTGCCGGCATCGCCCTGCTGGCCACCATCGTCATGGTCATCGCCGCGCGGCAGGCCAGGTCTTCGCAGGTGGCGGACCGTGTCCCCACGCGGTAATCCGGTTCCGGCCGTGTCCCTTCACGCCTACCGTGGCCGCATGCAACCGAAGGTATCGTGCCTCGCCGACCGCCCGGACATGCGGGAGCGGGTCGTCGGGATGGCGGACAGCTGGCCGGAGTTCACGATCCAGGACCTCGTCGGTGCCGCGCACTTCCCGCGGATCGCCGCCGAACTCCCGGAGTACGTCCTGTTCGCCGAGGACGAGCAGGGCGAGGTCGTCGCGAACGGCTTCAGCGTGCCCTTCGCCCTCCAGGCCGAAGGCCGTGGCCGACTGCCCGGGAACGGCTGGGACACGGTCCTCGTGTGGGCGTTCTCCGACCTGCGCCGCGGCGTCCGCCCCGACACCGTCAGCGCGATCTCGATCTCCGTCGCCCCGCACGCCCAGGGTCGCGGCCTGTCCGCGCTGATGCTCTCCGCCATGCGCGACAACGCCCGGGCGCACGGCTTCCGGGAGGTCGTCGCCCCGGTCCGCCCCAACGCCAAGCACCTGGAACCGCACACGCCCATCGAGGAGTACGCCCACCGGGGCCGCCCCGACGGCCTGCCCCAGGACCCGTGGCTGCGGGTCCACGCCCGGGCCGGTGCCACCATCGACTCCGTGGCACCGGCGTCCATGACGGTGGCCGCCCCACTGGCGGACTGGCGCCGCTGGACGGGGCTGCCCTTCGACACCCGGGGCGACATCGAGGTGCCCGGCGCCCTGGTGCCGGTGCGCTGCGAACCGGAGCGCGGCTACGCGGTGTACGTCGAGCCCAACGTGTGGATGCGGCATCCCCTGTGACCGGGCGGGCCCGTCCCGGAGCTCCCCTACGCCCCGTAGGCCAGTTGGCCCGCCACCTCCGCGAGTTCGTGAG
The DNA here is from genome assembly GCF_056430805.1 of Streptomyces sp. NPDC045955. Lineage (NCBI taxonomy): Bacteria > Bacillati > Actinomycetota > Actinomycetes > Kitasatosporales > Streptomycetaceae > Streptomyces > Streptomyces sp. NPDC045955. The sequence goes on along the minus strand of NZ_JBWKKY010000001.1, from coordinate 120,587 downwards.
CGGGCTCGACGCCCAGCTCCCTGCGCAGCCGTCGCCGTAGGTCCCGGAACAGCTCGGCGGCCCTGCTGCCGACCGCGCCGAGGTGCTGCTCGTCTCCGGGATGAGCAGCGAGGACATCGGCAGGGCGGCGGCCCGGGCCGGACTGGCCCTGTTCGAACTGGCGCCGCGCCGCCGCACGGTCGAGGACGCCTACTTGAAGCTCACGGCCGATGCGGTCGAGTACCGGGGATCCGTGCAGCAACCGGTGGAAGGGAGCCGGGCATGAGCACGGCCGTACTGCGGACGGAAGTCGACAAATTGCCGTCGCTGACCTCGACGTGGTGGTTCCTCGGCATCACCGCCGCGGTGTCGCTCGCGCTGAGCGGCTTCGGGGTGCGGGAGACGGCGGAGGGACAGGAGCCGGGCATCGCCGACGTCCTGACGGGACCGGCCTTCGCCCAGCTGCTCATCATGGTCTTCTCCGCCCGTTCGGCCACCATGGAGTTCCGCACGGGCACGATCGGGGCCTCCCGTCTGGCCGTGCCGTCCTGGCAGCGGCTGCTGACGGGCAAGGCGGCGGTCGTCGCCGGGGCAGCCGCGCTCGCCGGCGCGGTCCGCATGGCCGGTGGCCTCGCCGTGGCGGCGCTGGCGGAGCCCGCCGCGCGGCTCACCCCGCACTCCGGACTCGGGCTGGCGCCAGCTCCTCACGGTGTCCGTGGCGTTCGCGATCACCGCAGTGATCGGACTCGCGGTCGGGCTGCTGCTCAAGAGCGGGGGCGCGACCGTGGCGGTCGTGCTGGTGTGGTCCCTGGTGGCCGAGCCCGCGCTGGGCGCCGCGGGCGAATGGCTGCTCAGCGTCGACATCGGTGCCTGGCTGCCCTTCATCGCGCTCAGCGACCTCCGGGGCCAGCCCGGCGGGACGCCGTTCCCCGGCGGCCCCTACGCGGCGGGTCTCTACGTCACACTCCTCGCCGCCGGGCTGCTGGCGGCGGCGATCCGGGTCCAGGAGCGCAGGGAGCCCTGACCTGACCTGACCTGACCTGACCGGACCGGACCTGACCGGACCGGAACGGAGGCCCGGAGCCCCGGAGCCCGGAGATCCGGAAGCCCGAGACCCCGGGAGGGGACCCCGCCGACCCCCCCCGGACGCGGCTCCCCTCCCGGCCTGGACCGCGCGGCGGTGCCGGAAGTCCCGGTGAATCGTTGGTCGAATGGGTTGGCCAGAGCTTGGCCACTGCCTACCATCGATCACCGCAAGACCTTGTGCACCGTCGCACAATCTCCTCGGGAGGTCTCCTTGCACCGCCGCCGTCGCACCGCGCTCGTCCTCACCGCCGCGATCGCCGCCGCGGCGCCCCTTCTCACCGCATGCGGCAACGACGCGCATCCCGGCGCGGCGGCCGTGGTGGGCGGCCAGCGGATCACCGTCTCTCAGCTGGAGGACCGGGTCGGCGAGGTACGCGCGGCCCAGCGGGCGGCCGTGCGGGACGATGCCCAGTACCAGCAGGCCATCGCCGGCACCGGCACGCTCGCCCGCGACACCCTGCACACCATGGTCCTCGACCGGGTGCTGCACCGCGCCGCCCAGGACGCCGGTGTGACCGTCACTCGCAGGGAGATCCAGGAGATGCGGTCCGGCCTGGAGGAGCAGGCGGGCGGCGCCAAGGCGCTGGAGACCACCTGGCTCCAGCAGTACGGCATCCCGCCGCAGCGCCTGGAGGAGAACCTCCGCCTCCAGCTGGAGGCCCAGAAGCTCGCTCAGCAGCTCGGCACCGACACCAACCGCCCCGAGTTCTGGAAGGCCCTGTCCGAGGCCTCCAAGGACCTGAACGTCGACCTCAACCCGCGCTACGGCACCTGGGACGTCCAGAAGAGCAGCCGAGCCGACGCGAAGACGCCGTGGGTGCGGGACGTGTCGGCGGCGCAGGCGCAGCAGAACATGTAGGGCACCGCCGCAGGACCCCCCGGCACCCAGGCACCCAGGCACCCGGGGCCTGTGGATGACTTCCGGGCTTGTCGGCGGCGTGGGATAGCTTCGAATCGTGAACGCCAACAGCCCCGAAGCCCCCGGCCGCATCGTCCTGCTCACCACCAGCCACCGCGTCGCCCCCGGCCTGCTGTCCTGGCCCGCCTGGCAGGCGCTGCACGCGGCCGACCAGGTGCTGTGCGCGGACGGCGCGCACCCGCAGCTGCCGTATCTGCGCGAGGCGGGGATCACCGTCGACGAGGCGACCCCGACGGCCGAGGAGCTGGTCGACGCCTGCGCCGGTGGCCGCACGCTGGTCGTCGTGGCGACGGGCGAGGGCGAGCCGGCCCTGACGGACGGCCTGGCCCGCCTGGCCGGCAGCGGCCGCGTCGCCATGCCCGAGCTGGAGCTGCTCCCCGCGTCGTACGACCTGCCGGGCGCCCGCCTGCTCGATCTCGTCCAGGTCATGGACCGTATCCGCGCCGAGTGCCCGTGGTCGTCCCAGCAGACGCACAAGGGCCTGGCCAAGTACGGCATCGAGGAGGCGTACGAACTCGTCGAGGCGATCGAGGAGGGCGACCGCGACGAACTGCGCGAGGAGCTCGGTGACGTCCTCCTCCAGGTCGTCTTCCACGCCCGGATCGCCGAGGACGACCTGGAGAGCCCCTTCTCCGTCGACGACGTCGCCGCCGGGATCGTCGCCAAGCTGATCCACCGCCACCCGCATGTCTTCGGTGACGAGACGGCCACCACGCCCGAGGAGGTCAAGGCGCACTGGCTGCGCACCAAGGCGGTCGAGAAGCAGCGCAGCTCGATCACCGAGGGCATCCCCCTCGGCCAGCCCGGCCTGGCCCTCGCCGCCAAGCTGGCGTCCCGGGCGCGCACAGCCGGCCTGGACATACCACTCCCGCCGGTGGAGGGCATCGGCTACGACCTGCTGGCCCTGGCGGTCCGCGCGGAGGCGGAGGGCGTCGACCCGGAGGCGGCCCTGCGAGCGGCGGCCCGCGCGTACCGGGACGCGATCAGGGAGGCGGAGCAGGGCTGAGACCGGCCGGGGCAGGGCACAGGGGGCGGAGGCCGGCTGGGACGGGCCCGGGCTCAGGGCACAGACGGCGGAGGACCGCAGGGACCGGCCGGGGCGAGGCACAGGGGGCGGAGGCCGGCTGGGACGGGCCCGGGGGCAGGGCACAGAGGGCGGAGGACCGCAGGGACCGGCCGGGGCGAGGCACAGGGGGCGGAGGCCGGCTGGGACGGGCCCGGGGGCAGGGCACAGAGGGCGGAGGACCGCA
>NZ_JBWKKY010000001.1:0-117257 GCF_056430805.1 Streptomyces sp. NPDC045955 | reverse complement strand
CGCAGGGACCGGCCGGGGCAGGCAGGGAGGCGGAGACCGCTGGGACCGGCCGGGGCAAGGCACAGGGGGCGGAGGACCGCAGGGACCGGCCGGGGCAGGCAGGGAGGCGGAGACCGCTGGGACCGGCCGGGGGAGGGGAGGGGGCGGGGAGCCGGATACCGTCGGGGAGTGACCGACCAGCCCCAGTCCAGCACCCCGGCCGCCGCTCCCGACCTCTTCACCTGGGAGTTCGCGAGCAACCCCTACCCCGCCTACGCCTGGCTCCGCGAGCACGCCCCCGTGCACCGCACCAGGCTGCCCAGCGGCGTGGAGGCCTGGCTGGTCACGCGGTACGCCGATGCCAAGCAGACGCTCGCCGACCACCGGCTCTCCAAGAACCCGGCGCATCACGACGAGCCCGCGCACGCCAAGGGCAAGACCGGCATCCCCGGGGAGCGCAAGGCCGAGCTGATGACGCATCTGCTCAACATCGACCCGCCGGACCACACCCGGCTGCGGCGGCTCGTCTCCAAGGCGTTCACGCCCCGCCGGGTCGCCGAGTTCGCGCCGCGCGTGCAGGAGCTCACCGACGGGCTCATCGACGGGTTCGCGCGGAAGGGATCCGCCGACCTCATCCACGAGTTCGCCTTCCCGCTCCCCATCTACGCCATCTGCGACCTGCTCGGCGTCCCCCGCGAGGACCAGGACGACTTCCGCGACTGGGCGGGGATGATGATCCGTCACCAGGGCGGGCCCAGGGGCGGCGTGGCGCGGTCCGTGAAGAAGATGCGCGGCTACCTCGCCGACCTCATCCACCGCAAGCGCGAGGCGCTGCCCGACGAGCCCGCCCCCGGCGAGGACCTCATCTCCGGGCTCATCCGCGCCTCCGACCACGGTGAGCACCTCACCGAGAACGAGGCCGCGGCCATGGCCTTCATCCTGCTGTTCGCCGGGTTCGAAACGACCGTGAATTTGATCGGCAACGGGACCTACGCCCTGCTCACCCACCCCGAGCAGCGCGCGCGCCTCCAGGCGTCCCTCGCCGCCGGGGAGACCGGCCTCCTGGAGACCGGCGTCGAGGAGCTCCTGCGCTTCGACGGCCCCGTCGAACTCGCCACCTGGCGGTTCGCCACCCAGCCCCTCACCATCGGCGGGCAGCACATCGCGCCCGGCGACCCGGTCCTCGTCGTCCTGGCGGCCGCGGACCGGGATCCGGAGCGGTTCGCCGGTCCGGACGTGCTCGACCTCGCCCGGCGCGACAACCAGCACCTCGGTTACGGCCACGGCATCCACTACTGCCTCGGTGCCCCGCTCGCCCGTCTGGAGGGCCAGACCGCGCTCGCCACGCTCCTCACCCGCCTCCCGGACCTGCGGCTGGCGGCGGATCCGGCCGACCTGAGATGGCGGGGCGGCCTCATCATGCGCGGGCTGCGCACGCTGCCGGTGGAGTTCTCACCGGCTAAACATGACACGCCGTCAGAGCTGTGATCTTCACGTGATCTGCGCGGCATGAACTTGTGACAAGTGATCGTCTGCCGATACGTTCACCCATCATCAGCGCGGCCCGGGAGCCCCTGCGCCGCGCCGGTCACTGCTGTCTCGCGAAAGGTCTCCGTATGCTCTCCGGGAACGGTCGGCACCGTCGCCCCCGCCAGGCTCCGGCTCTCCTCGTCGCGGCCGGGGTGACCGGCTCCGCCATCGCGATTCCGCTCCTCGGGGCCTCCGGTGCCAGCGCGGCCGACGGCACGACCTGGGACCGGGTCGCGGACTGCGAGACCGGCGGCGCCTGGAGCCAGAACAGCGGCAACGGATACTTCGGCGGCCTCCAGTTGTCCCAGGAGGACTGGGAGAGCCACGGCGGCCTCGACTACGCCCCGAGCGCCGACCTGGCCAGCCGCTCCCAGCAGATAGCCGTGGCCGAGAGAATCCTCGCCGACCAGGGGGTCGGCGCCTGGCGCACCTGCGGGCTGCTCTCCGGCCTCGAACAGGACAAGGGCTCGGACACCTCCGACTCGTCCGCTCCGACGGACTCGCCCGGACTGCTCGACTCCTCCGAATCGGGCGAAACCGCCAACTCCGACAAGTCGCCTGATTCCTCCGATTCCTCGACGCAGGAGCAGTCGCAGGAGCAGTCGCAGGACCAGGAGTCCAGCAGCTCCCCCTCGCCCACCCCCGAGAGTGACGAGCCTGCCAAGTCGCCGCAGGGTGACGGCTCTTCAGTCCCGAGCGACACCACCTCCGGCCGCCACCGCGGCCCCAGTGCCGACGAGGACGCCGAGGTCGAGGACGGCCGTCCGTCCGGGTCCGCAGGACGGCACGCCTCGCGCGACGGCGAGGCCGCCCGGGAGGCGACGGACGGCTCCTACACCGTCCGCCCCGGCGACAGCCTCTGGTCCATCGCGAACTCTCTTGACCTCAGCGGCGGATGGCGCGCGCTCTACGTCGGGAACGAGACGGCTGTCGGCACCGACCCGAACCTCATCCGCCCCGGTCAGAAGCTCACGGTTGGGGTCGAAGCGGACGAGCGGTAGCCGGTGGGTCAGTACGGAAACGGCGGCGGAAGTCACCCCGAAACCGTGCGAGTTCACGTCACCGTTCGCGGCTAATGTCCCTTATCGGTGCGGTGAGAGATAGATCTCAGAAGCCCTGATCGTCTTTGAAATTCCGCGGATCGCATGTCTACGGTCATGACCGCTCGTCACCGCGAGCCCCGGCTGCCGCAACGCCGAATCCTGCCAGCGGCCGCACGGGAACAGTCGTCGCGTCAAGCGCCGTAGGCAGGAGCGGGGGACCCAAGGTAAGTGCCCGACCGGCCGGTTGTGCCGGAAGGGCTTGGGGTGAAGCCGCGTCCCGGGAGGGACGCGGCCGGGCAACTCAACCGGCCCGAACCCGACAGCTCACCTCGCAGGCGTCGGTGAGGGGATCTCTCCATGCTGTTTTCCGGCAAGGGCACGCACCGCCGTCCGTCCAAGGCCTCTCGGGTCATCGCCATCGCCGGTGTCACCGGTGCCGCCGTCGCCGCCCCGCTGATGGCGGCCGGCAACGCCTCCGCCGCCACCGCCTCCGAGTGGGACGCCGTCGCCCAGTGCGAGTCCGGCGGCAACTGGTCCATCAACACCGGCAACGGCTACTACGGCGGTCTGCAGTTCTCCGCCTCCACCTGGTCCGCGTACGGCGGCACCCAGTACGCCTCCACCGCCGACCAGGCCACCAAGGACCAGCAGATCCAGGTCGCCGAGAAGGTCCTCGCGAGCCAGGGCAAGGGCGCCTGGCCGGTCTGCGGCAAGGGCCTGTCGAGCGCCGGCTACAGCGGCGGCTCCGAGCAGAGCAGCGGCTCCACCGAGACCCGCCAGACCGAGCAGCAGCCGGCCTCCCGCTCCGACGAGCGTCCGGCCCAGACCCAGAAGACCGTCACCACCCCGACCGGCAAGAAGGTCAAGAAGGGTGACGGCGAGTACAAGGTCGTCAAGGGTGACACCCTCAGCTCCATCGCGACCGAGCAGAAGGTCGAGGGCGGCTGGGAGAAGCTGTTCGAGCTGAACAAGGACATCATCACGGACGCCAACCTGATCTACCCGGGCCAGCAGCTGCACCTGAAGTAAGCAGCGGCCCATCCCCGTCCCCACGGGCTCCCCGCCCCGGTGCGTCATCCCCCGTGCGCACCGGGGCGGGGTTTTTTCCGGCGGTCTTTGCGATCCGGCTTTGTTCCGTTCGGAAACAATTTACTCTCGGTTCTGTCCATGGGGTGGGCGACCCGGTGGCCGATCGCCCGGAGCCGGTTAGGCTCATGTCGCGAGCCACCGCGGCCCGCGCCTCGCCGGGTCCACGCGGCCCGCGTACCCGCGTCACATGAAGAAGGAGATGCTCGTGCCGTCCATCGACGTCGTCGTAGCCCGGGAAATCCTGGACTCCCGAGGCAACCCCACGGTCGAGGTCGAGGTCGGCCTCGACGACGGCAGCACTGGTCGTGCCGCCGTCCCGTCCGGCGCCTCCACGGGCGCCTTCGAGGCCATCGAGCTGCGCGACGGCGACTCGAACCGCTACCTCGGCAAGGGTGTGGAGAAGGCCGTCCTCGCGGTCATCGAGCAGATCGGCCCGGAGCTCGTCGGCTACGACGCCACCGAGCAGCGCCTGATCGACCAGGCCATGTTCGACCTGGACGCCACCGACAACAAGGGCTCCCTCGGCGCCAACGCCATCCTCGGCGTCTCGCTCGCCGTCGCCCACGCCGCCTCCGAGGCCAGCGACCTGCCGCTGTTCCGCTACCTGGGCGGCCCGAACGCGCACCTGCTGCCGGTGCCGATGATGAACATCCTGAACGGCGGCTCGCACGCCGACTCCAACGTGGACATCCAGGAGTTCATGATCGCCCCGATCGGCGCGGAGTCCTTCTCCGAGGCCCTGCGCTGGGGCGCCGAGGTCTACCACACGCTGAAGAAGGTCCTGAAGTCGAAGGGCCTGGCCACGGGCCTCGGCGACGAGGGCGGCTTCGCCCCGAACCTCGGCTCCAACCGCGAGGCCCTCGACCTCATCCTCGAGGCGATCAACGAGGCCGGCTACACCCCCGGCGAGCAGATCGCCCTGGCCCTCGACGTGGCCGCGTCCGAGTTCTACAAGGACGGCGTCTACACCTTCGAGGGCAAGGAGCGCTCGGCGGCCGAGATGACCGAGTACTACGCGGAGCTCGTCGACGCGTACCCGCTCGTCTCCATCGAGGACCCGCTGTTCGAGGACGACTGGGAGGGCTGGAAGACCATCACCGCCAAGCTCGGTGACAAGGTCCAGCTCGTCGGCGACGACCTGTTCGTCACCAACCCCGAGCGCCTCGCCCGCGGCATCGAGGAGGGCGCGGCCAACGCGCTCCTGGTCAAGGTCAACCAGATCGGTTCGCTGACCGAGACCCTGGACGCCGTCGAGCTGGCCCAGCGCAACGGCTTCAAGTGCATGATGTCCCACCGCTCCGGCGAGACCGAGGACGTCACCATCGCCGACCTGGCCGTCGCCACCAACTGCGGCCAGATCAAGACCGGCGCCCCGGCCCGCTCCGAGCGCGTCGCCAAGTACAACCAGCTGCTGCGCATCGAGGAGATCCTCGACGACGCGGCGGTGTACGCCGGCCGCAGCGCGTTCCCGCGGTTTCGCTCCGCGAACAATTAAGCACAGCGCTCCGCGAACAATTAAGCACAGCGCTCCGCGAACAATTAAGCACAGCGCTCCGCGAACAACTAGGCACAGCAGGGGCTGACCCGGCCCTCAAGTAGCAGCGTCGTACGTACGTCCCCGTACCCGGTCCCGTACCGTGTCCGGGGACGTACGCGCGTATGACGGTGGAGCGGGAGGCGGACAGACATGGCCGTGAAGGACCGGGACCGGTTCTCCACCGCGACCAGGATCCGGCTGCTCGGCGAGCAGACCGCGGCCCGGGTCTACCGCTCCCAGACCAAGCGTCAGGCCCGCCGCTCGCGGCTGACCGGCCGGGCCGCGCTGCTCGCCCTGGTGATGTGCTCGCTGATCGTGGCCCTGGCCTACCCGATGCGGGAGTACGTCTCGCAGCGCGCCGAGATCGACGACCTCCAGCGCGAACAGCAGCAGGCCCGGCAGCGCGTCGAACGGCTGCGCGACCAGAAGGCGCGCTGGCAGGACGACGCGTATGCCGAGCAGCAGATCCGGAAGCGGTTGCACTACGTCATGCCGGGGGAGACGGGATTCATCGTCGTCGACCCGCACGCGGCGAAGCAGTCGCACGCCGACCTCGGGGCGGCCGACCGCCCCTGGTACTCGAACGTCTGGGACGGGGTCGACAGGGCCGACGCCTCCGACCAGTGACCCGATACCCAGCCAGTGACCTGAACCCAGAGAAAGACAGCCTGAACACAGTCATGGAAACGCCCCCGCCGACCACTCCGCGCACCGAGCCCACCGACGCGGACGTCGAGGCCTTCAAGCAGCAGCTCGGCCGGCCCCCGCGCGGCCTGCGCGCGATCGCGCACCGGTGCCCGTGCGGGCAGCCCGACGTCGTCGAGACGGCCCCGCGGCTGCCGGACGGCACGCCGTTCCCCACGCTGTACTACCTCACGTGCCCGAAGGCGAACTCGGCGATCGGCACGCTGGAGGCGAATGGCGTGATGAAGGAGATGACCGAGCGGCTGGCCTCGGACCCGGAACTGGCGGCGGCGTACCGGGCGGCGCACGAGGACTACGTCCGGCGCCGTGACGCGATCGAGGAGCTGAAGAACTTCCCGAGCGCGGGCGGCATGCCGGACCGGGTGAAGTGCCTGCACGTGCTGGTGGCGCACTCGCTGGCCGCGGGGCCGGGCGTGAACCCGCTGGGCGACGAGGCTCTGGCCATGCTGCCCGAGTGGTGGCGCAAGGGCGCCTGTGTGACGACCGTCGAGGAGGACGCCCAGTGACCCGTGTCGCCGCCGTGGACTGCGGTACGAACTCCATCCGGCTCCTGGTCGCCGATGCCGACCCGGGCACCGGTGAGCTGGTCGACCTGGACCGCCGGATGACGATCGTGCGGCTGGGGCAGGGCGTCGACCGCACCGGCCGACTCGCCCCCGAGGCGCTCCAGCGGACGTTCGCGGCCTGCCGCGAGTACGCCGGGATCATCAAGGAGCACGGGGCGGAGCGGCTGCGGTTCGTGGCGACCTCCGCCTCCCGGGACGCCGAGAACCGGGAAGAGTTCGTGCGCGGCGTGCTGGACATCCTGGGCGTCGAGCCCGAGGTGATCTCCGGGGACCAGGAGGCCGAGTTCTCCTTCACCGGTGCCACCAAGGAACTCGCCGGGCGCGACCACCTGCCGAAGCCCTACCTCGTCGTGGACATCGGCGGCGGCTCGACCGAGTTCGTCGTCGGCGACGACCGGGTGCGCGCGGCCCGCTCGGTGGACATCGGCTGTGTCCGCATGACCGAGCGTCACCTGGTCCGGGACGGGGTGGTGAGCGACCCGCCCTCCAAGGAGCAGATCGCGGCGATGCGGGCGGACATCGAGGCCGCCCTCGACCTCGCCGAGGAGACGGTCCCGCTGCGCGAGGCCCGCACGCTGGTGGGCCTGGCCGGGTCCGTGACGACCGTGTCGGCGATCGCGCAGGAGCTGCCCGAGTACGACTCGGCCGCCATCCACCACTCCCGTGTCTCCCACGACCGGGTCCGCGAGATCACCGAGTGGCTGCTGCGTTCCACGCACGCCGAGCGCGCGGCCGTGCCCTCCATGCACCCGGGCCGGGTCGACGTGATCGGGGCGGGGGCCCTCGTGCTGCTGTCGATCATGGAGCGGATCGGCGCGGAGGAGGTCGTCGTGAGCGAACACGACATCCTCGACGGCATCGGCTGGTCTTTGGCCTGACCGCCTACAGGTTGCGGTACACGTCCCGCCGGTCGCCTACCTTGACGACGAGGATGACGAGCTCACCATCGTTGATCTGGTAGGCGACCCTGTAGCTGCCGACTCTGAGCCGGTAGAGCCCGGACGGGCCGGTGAGCTTCTTGACATCGGCGTCCTCGCGGTACGGGTCATCGCCCAGCGCGGTGAGCGCGGTCAGGATACGCATGGCGTCGGGTCGGCTGATGGCCCGGAGCTGCCGTTGCGCCGCTGTGGTGAACCGGAAGGCGTACTTCAAGCCGCATCGCCGTTCTGCTCGGTGAACAGGTCTGCCAGCAGTTCCGCCATCGTCACGGTGGGGCCGCCCTCGGCCAGAACCGCTTCGGCTTCGCGCGCCAGCATGACGTCGGCCGCTTCCTCCAGTGCTTCGAAATCTGCGATCGGGACCACGGCCGCCACCGGAGCACCGTTGCGCGTGATGACGGTCGGAACGCCTTCCTCGGCCCGGTTGATGTGGTCGGCGAGGTGCGCGCGGGCTTCCCGTACAGTCACGGTGTTCTCAGGCATGAGACCAGTGTACGCATCAGTGTGTACACGGCGCTCTTTCGGTGAGTCGCATTCGCGAGCGATCCTCGACGGCATCGCGTGGTCCGTCGCCTAGCCCGCTTCTGAGCAGGCATGGATCACGAATGAGCGCGTCCGGGGGGTTCTTCTGACCCCCCGGCGACAGCCCGTCGGAAAAGTTCGTGAAGTTCTTCACAAGGAATTCGGCCCTCCCGGGCGATCAGAGGGGCTCCGTTGGCCCGTCCGGGGGCTGAACAGGCCTTTGAACATGTTCAGAAGCATGGTATGGAGGTGTCCGGGGAGGTGCGCGAAGAGGCACTCCGGAAGGACCTCACGGAGGCCCCTCGGATGCAGAGAGGCAGCTCACGCGGCATTGACAACGGTCAGGGGTGCACAAACGCTCCCGGTTGTCACCATGACGTGGATCACGCGGGCCGCGGAGGATAACACACACCCCACCCGAGCTTGTGAAGGGGCGCACGAGCCACCCCCCTCAACCGGGTGGATACTCGATGCCATGAGCACCACGGAGCGTCCCAGGATCCTCGTAGTAGGCGGTGGGTACGTAGGCCTGTACGCAGCTCGGCGCATCCTCAAGAAGATGCGTTACGGAGAGGCGACCGTCACGGTCGTCGACCCCCGGTCGTACATGACCTACCAGCCCTTCCTCCCCGAAGCCGCCGCCGGCAACATCTCCCCGCGCCACGTCGTCGTCCCGCTGCGACGCGTGCTGCCGAAGGCGGAGGTCCTCACCGGCCGGGTCACCAGCATCGACCAGGACCGCAAGGTCGCCTCGATCGCCCCGCTCGTCGGCGAGGCGTACGAGCTGCCCTTCGACTACCTGGTGGTCGCGCTCGGCGCGGTCTCCCGCACCTTCCCGATCCCCGGCCTCGCCGAGCAGGGCATCGGCATGAAGGGCATCGAGGAGGCCATCGGCCTGCGCAACCACGTCCTCGAGCAGCTCGACAAGGCCGACTCCACCACCGACGAGGAGATCCGCCGCAAGGCGCTCACCTTCGTCTTCGTGGGCGGCGGTTTCGCCGGTGCGGAGACCATCGGAGAGGTCGAGGACCTGGCCCGGGACGCGGCGAAGTACTACAAGAACGTGTCCCGCGAGGACATGCGCTTCATCCTCGTCGACGCCGCCGACAAGATCCTCCCCGAGGTCGGTCCCAAGCTCGGCACGTACGGCAAGGAGCACCTCGAGGGCCGCGGCGTCGAGGTCTACCTGTCCACCTCCATGGACTCCTGCGTCGACGGACACGTGGTGCTGAAGAACGGCCTGGAGGTCGACTCCAACACCATCGTCTGGACCGCCGGCGTCAAGCCGAACCCGGTCCTCTCCCGCTACGGCCTGCCCCTCGGGCCCCGTGGCCACGTCGACTGCGAGACCACGCTCCAGGTCAAGGGCACCGACTACATCTGGGCCGCGGGCGACAACGCCCAGGTCCCGGACCTCGTCGGCCGCAAGGCGGGCAACGAGAACGCCTGGTGCCCGCCGAACGCGCAGCACGCGCTGCGGCAGGCCCGCGTCCTAGGCGACAACGTCCTGTCCGGCATGCGGGGCTTCCCGCAGAAGGACTACTCCCACGCCAACAAGGGCGCGGTGGCCGGGCTCGGCCTCCACAAGGGCGTGGCGATGATCGTCATGGGCAAGATGAAGATCAAGCTCAAGGGCCGTCTCGCCTGGTACATGCACCGTGGCTACCACGGCATGGCGATGCCGACCTGGAACCGCAAGATCCGCGTCTTCGCCGACTGGACGCTCGGCATGTTCCTCAAGCGCGAGGTCGTCTCGCTCGGCGCCATCGAGACGCCGCGCGAGGAGTTCTACGAGGCCGCCAAGCCGGCCCCGGTCGCCGCCGCGCCGAAGGAGAAGTCCGAGGCCAAGGCCGAGGAGAAGACCGAGGAGAAGGCCAAGGCCTCCTGACCTCCGGTCGGTCACCCGCCTGACGAAGGACTACTCCACCGAGGGCGTCCGCCGCAGGATCTTCGCTGAAGGATCTCCGCCGAAGGACCTCCCGCCATCCGTGGTGCGGGAGGTCCTTCGGCGTTCCCGTTGCTTCGGCGTGGTGGTTTTGCCCAGTCGTGACGCGTGCCGGGGACTGCGCGAAGGCCCCGCAGGTGTTTACGTGGTGTCGGACATTCCGGGATTCCCCGTCACGGAGGTGTACACCATGGCAGACGCCGCGCCGCGGCTCCAGGGCCTCTTCGCACAGTTGCTGGGAGCACCACTACCGGTGCGCATCCGCGCCTGGGACGGTTCGCAGGCGGGCCCGCCGGGCGCGCCGACCCTGGTCGTACGCAACCGCCGCGCGCTGCGCCGCCTGCTGTGGAAGCCGGGTGAACTGGGCCTGGCCCGCGCCTGGGTGGCGGGTGACCTCGACATCGACGGCGACCTCTACACCACCCTCGACCTGCTGGCCGGTCACATCTGGGAGCGCGACGAGGACGCCCGCACCCTCGCCCAGGCCCTGCGCGACCCCGAGGTCCGCGCCGCCGTACGCGGGCTCGTCAAGCTCGCCGGGACCCCGCTGCCGCCCGCCCCGCCCCGCGAGGAGGCCCGCCGGCCCCGCCGCAAGCTGCACACCAAGCGCAGCGACAGACGCGCCATCAGACACCACTACGACGTCGGCAACGACTTCTACGAGATCGTCCTCGGGCCCTCCATGGTGTACTCCTGCGCCTACTGGCCCAGCCCGGACAGCACCCTCGAACAGGCCCAGCACGACAAGCTCGAGCTGGTCTGCCGCAAGCTCGGCCTGACCCCCGGCCAGCGGCTGCTCGACGTCGGTTGCGGCTGGGGCTCCATGGCCATCCACGCCGCCCGCGAGCACGGCGTGAGCGTCGTCGGCGTCACCCTCTCCCAGGAGCAGGCCGCGTACGCCCGCAAGCGCGTCGCCGACGAGGGGCTCACGGACAAGGTCGAGATCCGCGTCCAGGACTACCGCGACGTCCGCGACGGGCCCTACGACGCGATCTCCTCCATCGGCATGGCCGAACACGTCGGCGCCGAACGGTACCTGGAGTACGCCGGCGACCTGTACGGGCTGCTGAAGCCCGGCGGGCGGCTCCTCAACCATCAGATCGCCCGCCGGCCGGTGCGCGACGAGACGGCGTACGACGTCGACTCCTTCATCGACTCCTACGTCTTCCCCGACGGCGAGCTCCAGCCCGTCGGCATGACCGTCGCGATGCTGGAGCGCGCCGGGTTCGAGGTGCGCGACGTCGAGTCGATCCGCGAGCACTACGCCCTCACCCTGCGGCAGTGGGTCGCCCGCCTGGAGGCCGGCTGGCAGCGTGCCGTCCAGCTCACGAGCCCGGGCCGGGCCCGCGTCTGGCGCCTGTACATGGCCGCCTCCGCGCTCGCCTTCGAACGCAACCGCATCGGCGTCAACCAGGTCCTGGCCGTCCGCACCCCCGAGTCCGGGGCGTCGGGCATGCCCCTGCGCGCCCGCACCTGGAACTGAACACGGCAGGGCCCCGGTACCTGCCGGCGGGACCGGGGCCGTTCGGTGGCGGCCGGGGAGAGGGAGAACCGGGACCGCACTCGCGGCCCGTTTCCGGGCCGGGCCGCGAGCCCGCGGAGCTGCCGAACGGGTGACGCGGCCCCCGCATCCCCTCCGGGCCGCGCGGCCCCGCACCCGAGACGTCGAGGGCCCCTTTCCCACCGTGGGAAAGGGGCCCTCGCATGTCCGGCGCTACTCCGCCTTGATCGCCTCCAGCATGTTCAGGCGGGCCGCCCGACGGGCCGGCCACAGCGCGGCGAGGACACCCACCGTCGCGGCCAGCAGGAGGAAGATCCCCATCCGTGCCCAGGGCAGGATCAGTTCGTAGGTCGCCAGCTTCGTGGCCAGCAGCTCACCGGCCGCCCAGCCGAAGAACACGCCCAGGCCGATGCCCAGCACCGCGCCGAACAGGGAGATCACCAGGGACTCCAGACGGACCATCCGCTTGATGCCCTTGCGGTCCAGACCGATCGCCCGGAGCATGCCGATCTCCTGGGAGCGTTCGAAGACCGACATGGCCAGGGTGTTGATGACACCCAGGACCGCCACGATCACCGCCATGGCGAGCAGGCCGTAGACCATGTTCAGCATCAGCGTGAACATCTGCGCGATCTCGTTGGAGATGTCCTGCTTGTCCTGAACCTTGACGGCCGGGTTGGTGCCGAGGGCCTTCTCCAGCTTGTCCTGGGTCGCACCGGACGTGCCGCCGGCGGTCTTCACCATGACCTTCATGTTGTACGGGTCCGACTCGTGCGGCGCGAGGATCTTCTCGTCGAGCAGGATGCCGCTCAGGAAGTCGTTGCTCTCGTACGTGCCGGCGACCGTGAGCCTCTGCTTCTTGCCGTCCTCGAAGGACACGGTGAAGGCGGAACCGGCCTTCCAGCCGAAGGACTTGGCGGTGTCGCTGTCCACGACGGCCTGGGCGCCGCCGACCTCGAAGGAACCGGTGTCGACCTTCGGGCCGGCCAGGTCGCCGATCGCGGCGCCGTTGACGCCGGTCAGGTACTCGGTCCGGCCGTCGATCCGGGAGGCGGCGTTGAGCATCGGGCTGGTGGCGGTGACGCCGTCGGTCCGCTCCAGCTTCTTCTCGACGTCCGGCGACAGCGCGTTGCCGTTCGCCATGGACACCACGTAGTCCGCCTTGATCGACGACGACGCCATCTTCTCGATGGCCTGCTGGAGGCTGCCCGCCATCACCGTCATGCCGGTGATCAGGGTCAGGCCGATCATCAGCGCGGAGGCGGTGGCGGCCGTACGGCGCGGGTTGCGCACCGAGTTCTGCCGGGCCAGCTTGCCGGAGACACCGAAGGCGCGCAGCACCGGCGCCGCGGCGGCGATCAGCGGGCGGGACAGCAGCGGGGTCAGGATGAACACACCGATGATCAGCAGCACCGCGCCGAGGCCCATGGGTACCTGGCCGTCCGAACCGTCCATCGTCGTGGCCACGAGGACCACCGCGACGCCCGCGGCCGAGACCAGGGCGCCCAGCGTGTTGCGCAGCACCAGCGACTTCGTCGTGGCCTTGGCGTGCACGCTGTTCATGGCCGCCACCGGCGGGATCTTCGCGGCCCGGCGGCCCGGCAGCCAGGCCGCCAGCATGGTGACCAGGATGCCGACCGCGAGCGCGGCGACGATCGTGGTGGGCTTGATGACCAGCGGCCCGTCGGGCACGGACCCGCCGAACGTCCCCATGAGGGAGCGCAGTCCGGCTCCGATGCCGATGCCCGCGACGAGCCCGGCCACGGCGGCGACCGCGCCCACGACGAACGCCTCGACGAGCACGGACCGTGTCACCTGCCGGCGGGAGGCACCGACCGCACGCATCAGCGCGAGCTCCTTGGTGCGCTGGGCGACCAGCATGGTGAAGGTGTTGGCGATGATGAAGGTGCCGACGAACAGGGCGATGCCGGCGAAGACGAGCAGGGCCGTCCGCATGCCGCTCATCGACTGGGAGATCATCTGCGCCTGGTCGTCGGCGAGCTCCTTGCCGGTGGTGGTCTCGACCGTGCCCTCGGGCAGTGCCTTGTCCAGTTCCGCCTTCAGCGCGGCCTGCGAGACGCCCGGCTCAGCCTTGACGTCGATCTGGTCGAACACGCCCGCCTCGCCGAACAGCTTCTGGGCGGTCGCCGTGTCGAAGAGGGTGAGGCTGCCGCCGGCCGCGACGTTGCCGTCGTCGGTGGTGAAGATGCCGGTGATCTTCGGGGTCAGGACCGGGCCGTCGACCGACATGCGTACGGTGTCGCCGACCTTGTACCCGGCGCGCTTCGCCGTCTCGGAGTCGATGAGGATCTCGCCCGGGCCCTTGGGGGCGTGACCGCTGAGCAGGGGATAGCGCGGGTCCTTGGCGCCCCAGTAGTTGCCGCCCTGCGACTGGAAGCCCTCGCCGATGAGCTTGCCGTCCTTGTCGGCCAGGGCGGTGAAGCCCTGCACGACCCCGATGGCGGACGCGGCCCCGGGGACCCGCTCGCTCTTGTCGAGGGTGGCCCGGGTCAGGTCGTGGGGCTTGCCGGCCCGGTCGCCCTCGGCCTCCTGGTAGCCCGCTGTCACGGCGACGTCGACCTGGTCGAAGCCCTTGGCCGAACTCTTCTGGAAGGCGTCGGAGATGGTGTTGGTGAAGACCAGGGTCCCCGACACGAAGGCCACGCCGAGCATCACGGCGAGGACGGTCATCAGGAGCCGGGCCTTGTGCGCGAGCACGTTGCGCAAGGCGGTACGGAACATGGGTTTCTTCTTCTCGGTCCTGTCGGTCCTGACGGGGGATCAGCTGGTGCGGCCCTTGGCGTCGAACGCCTTCATGCGGTCCAGGACCGACTCGGCCGTCGGCCCGTACATCTCGTCGACGACCCGGCCGTCCGCGAGGAAGAGCACCCGGTCCGCGTAGGCCGCGGCCACCGGGTCGTGGGTCACCATCACCACTGTCTGGCCCAGTTCGCGCACGGAGTTGCGCAGGAAGCCCAGCACCTCGGCGCCCGAGCGCGAGTCGAGGTTTCCGGTGGGCTCGTCACCGAAGATGATCTCGGGCCGGGAGGCCAGCGCCCGGGCCACGGCGACGCGCTGCTGCTGACCGCCCGACAGCTGGGAGGGCCGGTGGCCGAGCCGGTCCGCCAGACCGATCATCCGGATCACGGAGTCCAGCCACTCCTTGTCCGGCTTGCGGCCCGCGATGTCCATCGGAAGGGTGATGTTCTCCAGGGCCGTCAGGGTCGGCAGCAGGTTGAACGCCTGGAAGATGAAGCCGATCTTGTCCCGGCGCAGCTTCGTCAACTGCTTGTCCTTCAGGGAGCCGAGCTCGGTGTCGCCGATGCGCACCGACCCGGAGGAGAAGGTGTCGAGACCGGCCACGCAGTGCATCAGGGTCGACTTGCCGGAGCCGGAGGGGCCCATGATCGCGGTGAACTCGGCCTGCCGGAAGTCCACGGAGACCCGGTCCAGGGCGACCACCTGGGTCTCACCCTGTCCGTAGATCTTCGACAGATCCGTGGCGCGCGCGGCCACGGTGGTGGCCCGGTCGGTGAGCGGTGCGGTGGTCACGGGATGGCACTCCTGTCGGACGACGGTGTTCTTGGAAGGACTCGTTCCATCGTCCGGGTCCCACGCCGCCGTGTAGTCACCCGTTGTTCCGGTTCCGAGGGCCGACTCCGGTCTGACCGCGAGGGGCGGAGTCATACCTGGGGATGACGAACGCCCCTGAGGGGACCGGGTGTCCGGAACCGCGTGTTCCGGATGTCGGGAAAATGAGCGGTCAAGTGTCAAGAACAGGTGGAGTGCCCTCGTTCGAGAGGTGAAATTCCGTCATTCCGGCTGCGCCGCCGACGGTCGCACGCAAGGCTATTGGCAAGTGCGGATGGCGCGTTCCGTGTGCTGATGCACCCTCAGACGTCAATAAAATAAGACAACATCGGTCCGCCCTTCCGCTGTTCGGGGGACACGTCCCGATAGTCTCGGAACCTCGATGCGGAGCCCATGGCCTGCCCGGATGGTGGAATGCAGACACGGCGAGCTTAAACCTCGCTGCCCCTTCGCGGGCGTGCCGGTTCGAGTCCGGCTCCGGGCACCTTCCGATCGCTGTGTCGTCCATTGAGAAGTTCGCGGCGTGACCGTTGACAGCGGTCGCGTGCCGTCAGAGACTCGCATCCGATATTGGTGAAGGAATTTTCACCTGGCGAACACATGGACGAACGGATGGGAAGGGGTCGCCCGATGCGCACCACCGTCGGCATCATCGGAGCCGGCCCCGCCGGCCTCCTCCTGGCCCGGCTGCTCCACAACGCCGGTATCGACTCGGTCGTCCTGGAGAGCCGCGACCGCGCCTACGTCGAACGGCGGCAGCGCGCCGGGATCCTGGAGCAGGGCACCGCGGACGTACTGCGCGCGGCCGGCGCCGGGCAGCGCATGGACCGCGAGGGGCTGCGCCACGACGGCATCGAACTGCGCTTCGACCGCAGGCGCCACCGCGTCGACTTCCCCGCCCTCACCGGCGGACGCTCCGTGATGGTCTACGCCCAGACCGAGGTCTGCAAGGACCTCATCGCCCTCCAGCTCGCCGAGGGCGGACCGCTGCTGTTCGAGGCGGAGGCGCTGGCCGTGGAGGACGCCGCTACCGACGCCCCGCGCGTCCGTTTCCGGCACGAGGGTCGCGAGGACGTCCTGGAGTGCGCGTACGTCGTCGGCTGCGACGGCTTCTGGGGCGTCGCCCGCAAGGCGATCCCGGCCGAACTCACTCAGGTCTTCGAACGGACGTACCCCTTCGGCTGGCTCGGCATCCTCGCCGACGTGCCGCCCTCGCACGACGAGCTGGTCTACGCCCGCCACGACCGCGGCTTCGCCCTTCTCTCCATGCGCTCGCCGTCGGTCTCCCGCCTCTACCTCCAGGTGCCCGACGGCACCGACGCCGAGGCGTGGAGCGACGAGGCGATCTGGGACGAGCTGGAGCGCCGCTTCGAGACCGCCGACGACTGGTGCCTGGAGCGCGGCCCGATCACCCAGAAGTCGGTCACGCCCATGCGCTCCTACGTCCACGAGCCCATGCGCCACGGCCGCCTCTTCCTGGCGGGCGACGCGGCGCACATCGTGCCGCCCACCGGCGCGAAGGGGCTGAATCTCGCCGTCGGTGACGTCGTGACGTTCGCCCGGGCCCTGGCCCACCAGCAGGAGACCGGATCATCGGCACTGCTCGACGCCTACTCGGAGACCTGCCTGCGCCGGGTCTGGCAGGCCGAGCGGTTCTCCTACGACATGACGACCCTCCTGCACCGCGCCCCCGGCGCGACCGGCTTCGAGGACCGGCTCCAGCTCGCCCGGCTGGACCGGATCGCCTCCTCCCGCGCCGCAGAGACCGATCTGGCCGAGGGGTACACGGGCTTCCCGTTCGGGTGATGCGCCGGTCGATGCGGGGGCGGCGTCAGCGGGTGATCTCCGTCCGGTTCCGGACGTGTCGCAGCTTGGTGATGAATGACCCCCTCCGGTGGGGGGAATCACGAAGCCGCGTAGCGTGTTGCGCAGCACGACGAGGGAAAGATCCTCCCCAAGCACTAGGGTCTTTCCTTTGCCTACCTATTACTCTTGAGCCAAGGCCACGCAGCGTTGGCCATGGAGGAGTGAAATGAGGAGCAGAAACCCGGTCTTCTCGCGACGGGGGTTCAGCCGCGACAACGGCTACGCGGGCTTCAACACCGCGCCGCAGGCCGGGGGTCCCGCTGTCGCCACCCAGGGCAACCCGTACGCACAGCCGACGGGCAACCCCTACGCGCAGAACCCGTACGCGCAGAACCCTTACGCCCAGCAGGACCTGCAGTACGGCGCGCCGCCGCAGGCCCCGGCCACCACCGGCCGGATGACCATCGACGACGTCGTCCTGCGCACGGCGAGCACCCTCGGTGTGCTCATCGTCACCGCGGCGCTCTCCTGGGCCCTGCTGCCGGTCGACGACGCCAACATCAGCCGCAGCTACGGCATCGGCATCGGCGCCGCGCTGATCGGCATGGTCCTGGCGTTCGTGCAGTCCTTCAAGCGCAAGGCCTCGCCCGCGCTGATCCTCACGTACGCCGCGTTCGAGGGTGTCTTCCTCGGCGTCGTGTCCAACATCGTCGACAGCCACATCGCCGACGGCGCGGCCATGCAGGCCGTGATCGGCACCATGGCGGTCTTCGCCGGTGTGCTGATCGCCTACAAGGCCGGCTGGATCCGCGTCAACCGCCGCTTCTACGGTTTCGTGATGGCGGCCGCGCTCGGCTTCATCCTGCTGATGATGGTGAACCTGCTGTTCGCGGTGTTCGGCGGCGGTGACGGCCTCGGCTTCCGCAGCGGTGCCCTCGGTGTCGTCTTCGGCATCGTCGGCGTCATCCTCGGTGCTTGCTTCCTCGCCCTGGACTTCAAGCAGGTCGAGGACGGCGTCGCCTACGGCGCCCCGCGCGAGGAGGCGTGGCTCGCGGCCTTCGGTCTGACGCTGACGCTGGTGTGGATCTACATGGAGTTCCTGAGGCTCATCTCGATCCTCAACAGCAGCGACTAGTACTGACCAGTCGTACGCGAGGGGCCCCGGCACAGCCGGGGCCCCTCGTCGTGGTGCGCGCCTAGAGCAGTTTGCGCGCGGCCCTCCTCAGGTCGTACTCGTGGACGATCGCCTTGGCGTGGCCGTATGCGAGGTTGTGTTCGTGCCGGAGCCAGCTGACCTTTTCCTCGAAACGGAAGAGTGCCGGGCCTTCTTCGACGGTGCGCAACCAGTCGGAGATATCACGACCGGTGCAGTGGGGGATGCGGGCGAGCATGTTGCGATGGGTCTCTTCGGAGAAGACTTGGGACATCGGCGCCTCCGGACGCTGGGATGTAAGCCGGTCCTTCAGGTCACCGTGCCTGAGTGTTCGCCCGTTGGCAACAGTCCCGGTGCGACGCGTACGCTCGCGGCGTGGTTGATACGACGCCTCTGACCCGTGCGGTGGATCACTTCGCCGATCGTTTGAGGGCCGCGCCCCAGAGCCGGTTGCAGCGGGGCGCTGCCGCTGAGGCTCTCGGGCTGGCCCGGGAGTTGTCCCGGAGGGCGCAGGTGCTCGAGGGTCTGGAGCCTCGGGAAATGCCGGATGCGGGGATGTTCGCGGCCGCAGATCAGATCACCGTTGCCGGGCATGATCTTGCGGTGGTGATTCCCAGTGGTGCCGACGTCGATGACGCGGTGCGGTTGGTCGAGGAGGCGCAGAAGCGGGCGGGGGTCTGAGCGGCGCTCCTCTACAGGGACGCGATGACCCTGTCGGCCAGGATGTAGACGTTCTCCTCGCCGCACTCGAACGTCAGGGTGTAGGCGCCCGAGATGCCGGAGCCGCCCAGGAGGACCGGGGTCCTGCCTGCGCGCAGAGCCTCGGCCAGGTGCTCCGCCGTCTCCCGGTGGCCCGGGGTCATGCACAGGGTCGTGCCGTCGGCGAAGACGTAGACGTCCAGGGTGCCCAGGGGGCCCGGGCGGACGTCCGTCAGTTCCACGCGCTGGGCGGCCAGCTCCTCCAGCGTGGCGACCGTGCGCTCGTGGTCGTTCACCACCGGCGACTGCGTCGGCACGAAGTCCGGGTGGGAGGGGTGGCGGCGGCGGGCGGCGGCCAGCTCCGGGGACTCCGCGGCCGGCTCCTCGGTGTCGGCGCCGGGCTCGGACACCGGCTCCAGGCCCGCGAAATCGGCCTGCCGGGGCAGGAACAGGTCGACGTCGGGCAGACCCAGCAGGGGCGGTGCGTCGGAGGCGTCACGGGCCTCCTGGGCGGCCCAGAACGCCCGTGCCTCGGCGAGCTCCCGCTCGCGCTCCTCCGCGAGCGCCGCCGCCACGGCGGCCCGTATCTCGTCGGTGTCGGCCGGCGTGCGGGCGGCGGGGAGCAGGGCACGGGTGGTGGCGGCGCGGTTCTCGGCCAGCGCGGTGTGCAGGGCCGCGACCTGTCGGCGCAGCTGGAGGACGGTGCGCAGGACGGCGACGCCCACGGCGCCCGTGGCGGCCGTGGTGACCAGCAACGCGATCGGCATGGCGCTCACTGACGTACTCCCGGTTCAAAGTCGACCCCCGACTTCCTACATCAGCTTGAAGGGCGGACTAACCAGCTGTCAGTGCGTAACGTCACGAAACGGACAGGGCTTGGATGCCGGGGGAGGGGGTGGGGCTGTTGTGACCTGGGCTTCTCTGCGTGTAGAGGGAGATAGGTCACATCCTGAGGGAGATTGGATCACAAAACAGCCCAGAACCCCGGAGTTTCCGGGGTTCTGGGCCAAGACCTCACGGTGCGTGCTATGGCGGCTACGGTCAGGCGCTCAGCTGAGGCGCTCGATGACCATGGCCATGCCCTGGCCGCCGCCGACGCACATCGTCTCCAGGCCGAACTGCTTGTCGTGGAACTGGAGGGAGTTGATGAGCGTGGTGGTGATGCGGGCGCCGGTCATGCCGAAGGGGTGGCCGACGGCGATGGCGCCGCCGTTGACGTTCAGCTTCTCCAGCGGGATGCCCAGGTCGCGGTAGGAGGGGATCACCTGGGCGGCGAACGCCTCGTTGATCTCGACCAGGTCGATGTCGTCGATGGTCAGCCCGGCCCGCTTCAGGGCCTGGTTGCTCGCCTCGACCGGGCCGAGGCCCATGATCTCGGGCGAGAGGCCGGAGACGCCGGTCGACACGATGCGGGCGAGCGGGGTGAGGCCCAGCTCGCGGGCCTTGGTGTCGGACATGATCACGAGCGCGGCGGCACCGTCGTTCAGCGGGCAGCAGTTGCCGGCCGTGACCATGCCGTCGGGGCGGAAGACCGGCTTGAGGCCCTGGACGCCCTCCAGGGTGACGCCGGCGCGGGGGCCGTCGTCCTTGGAGACGACCGTGCCGTCGGGGAGGGTCACCGGGGTGATCTCGCGCTCCCAGAAGCCGTTCTTGATGGCCTCTTCGGCGAGGTTCTGCGAGCGGACGCCGAACTCGTCCATGTCCTGGCGGGTGACGCCCTTGGCGCGGGCCAGGTTCTCGGCGGTCTGGCCCATGGCGATGTACGGGTCGGGCAGCAGGCCGTCCTCGCGCGGGTCGTGCCAGGTGGAGCCCTCGGACTGGGCGGTCGCGGCCGTGCGGGCCTCGGCCTCGGCGAAGAGTGGGTTGTGCGTGCCGGGCATGTCCGAACTGCCGTTGGCGTACCGGGAGACCATCTCGACGCCGGCCGAGATGAAGACGTCGCCCTCGCCCGCCTTGATGGCGTGCAGGGCCATGCGGGAGGTCTGCAGGGAGGACGAGCAGTACCGGGTGACGGTGCAGCCCGGCAGGTGGTCCATCCCCATCTGCACGGCGACGATGCGGCCGAGGTTGTGGCCCTGCTCGCCGCCGGGCAGGCCGCAGCCGAGCATCAGGTCGTCGATGTCCTTCGGGTCCAGCTCGGGGACCTTCGCCAGGGCGGCCTGGACGATCGTCGCGGTCAGGTCGTCCGGGCGGAGGTCCTTGAGGGAGCCCTTGACGGCGCGGCCGATGGGGGAGCGGGCGGCTGAGACGATCACGGCTTCGGGCATCACGGCTCCATTGACGTACCGGGTGGTCTGGCTGGGCTGTCTGGGAAGTTACCCGTACGTATGGGCTGGGTCACGGGTATGGCGATGTGACCCTGACCGCAGTTTTCTAAGCGCTTGCTTTTTCCGGCCTCCCGGGACTCTCCTCAGTTCGACGGCGTGGCGGGAGCCGGCTCCTGCTCGGATACCCGCCGGCGGCGCCGGCGCTTCAGCAGCGCCCACGGTCCCCTCGGACCGCTCGGCATGGCGGCCGTGACCTCCGTACCCGCCTCCGACGCGGCCTCCGCCGCCGCCCGGGCCACCGGCAGGAAGCCCTCGCGACGGGAGGCGTCCGGGCGCTCCTCCTCGGCCGGCCACAGACCGAGGGAGGCGCAGACGGTCGGCAGGACCGCCATCGCCGCCGTCGCGTAGCCCTCGGCGGAGGGGTGGTAGCTGTCCGGGCCGAACAGCTCCCGCGGGTTCGCGGCGAACTCGGGGCCGAGCAGATCGCCCAGGGACACGGTGCGGCCGCCCTGTTCGACGACTCCGATCGTCTGGGCGGCCGCCAGCTGGCGGGAGGCCCGTCGGGCCAGCCAGCGCAACGGTTGCCGGACCGGCTCGATCGTGCCCAGGTCGGGGCAGGTGCCGACCACGACCTCCGCGCCGGCCGTGCGCAGCCGCCGAACCGCCGAGGACAGGTGGCGGACCGAGCGGGTCGGGGGCATGCGGTGGGTGACGTCGTTCGCGCCGACCATGATCACGCAGATGTCCGGTACCGGGCGGGGGGCGGCCAGTACCAGGGCCACCTGGCGGTCCAGGTCGTCCGAGCAGGCACCGGGCGTCGCCACCGTGCGCAGCTCCACCGGGCGTTCCGCCAGGGCCGCCAGGCCCGAGGCCAGCAGTGCGCCCGGCGTCTGCCCGGCCCGGTGCACGCCCTGGCCGGCGGCCGTGGAGTCGCCCAGCATCGTCAGCCGCAGCGGCTCCACACCGGGATGGGCGTACGCCTGGCCGTACCGCCCGTCCGCGTTCGGCACATGCGCCGACGTGCCGTTGCCCACCCGGCGCCGCGCCAGCTGGACCTCCGCCAGCACCAGCCCGGCGGCCGCCGCCCCGGCCAGACCGATCCCGCCGCCGCCGTATGCCGCGCCCGCCGCGATCCGCCGGGCCACCCGCGCCCTCGACATGCTCGTCATGCGTCGCCGCCACCTCCTCGAACCCGTACACCCAGTGCTTGCCCCGTACAGACCGTCGCCCAATCCCAACGGGGAGTGAACGACCGTCACGGATGACCCGGCAGGGCCTAGGCTGGCGGCACCAACTACGACCACTTCTGCGGCAACCGGAGACAACGGTGCAGTTCCACGACTCGATGATCAGTCTCGTCGGCAACACCCCGCTGGTGAGGCTCAACAGCGTGACCCAGGGCATCAGGGCGACCGTCCTGGCCAAGGTGGAGTACTTCAACCCCGGCGGGTCCGTGAAGGACCGCATCGCCCTGCGCATGATCGAGGCGGCAGAGGAGAGCGGCGCGCTCAAGCCGGGTGGCACGATCGTCGAGCCGACCAGCGGGAACACCGGCGTGGGTCTCGCCATCGTGGCGCAGCAGAAGGGGTACAAGTGCATCTTCGTGTGCCCCGACAAGGTGAGCACCGACAAGATCAACGTGCTGCGCGCCTACGGCGCCGAGGTCGTCGTCTGCCCGACCGCCGTGGACCCCGAGCACCCGGACTCCTACTACAACGTCTCCGACCGGCTGGTCCGTGAGACGCCCGGTGCCTGGAAGCCCGACCAGTACTCCAACCCGAACAACCCCCTCTCCCACTACCACTCCACCGGCCCCGAGCTGTGGGAGCAGACGGAGGGGAAGATCACCCACTTCGTGGCGGGCGTGGGCACCGGCGGCACCATCTCCGGGACCGGCCGCTATCTGAAGGAGGTCAGCGACGGCAGGGTGAAGGTCATCGGCGCCGACCCCGAGGGGTCCGTCTACTCCGGCGGGTCCGGGCGGCCGTACCTGGTCGAGGGCGTCGGTGAGGACTTCTGGCCCACCGCCTACGACCGGACCGTCGCGGACGAGATCGTCGCCGTGTCCGACAAGGACTCCTTCCAGATGACCCGCCGCCTGGCCAAGGAGGAGGGCCTGCTGGTGGGCGGCTCCTGCGGCATGGCGGTCGTCGCCGCGCTGGAGGTCGCCGAGCGGCTCGGCCCGGACGACGTCGTGGTGGTCCTGCTGCCGGACAGCGGCCGCGGCTACCTCAGCAAGATCTTCAACGACGAGTGGATGGCCGACTACGGCTTCCTGGAGGACGCGGGCCCGAGCGCCCGCGTCGGCGACGTGCTCGCCGACAAGGAGGGCGACCGCATGCCCTCCCTCGTCCACATGCACCCGGAGGAGACGGTCGGCCAGGCCATCGACGTACTGCGCGAGTACGGCGTCTCGCAGATGCCGGTCGTCAAGCCGGGCGCGGGCCACCCCGACGTGATGGCCGCCGAGGTCGTCGGCTCGGTCGTGGAACGCGAGCTGCTGGACGCGCTGTTCAGCAAGAGCGCCTCCCTGGAGGACCCGCTGGAGAAGCACATGTCCGGCCCGCTGCCCCAGGTCGGCTCCGGCGAACCCGTCGCCGACCTGATGGCCGTCCTCGGCAAGGCGGACGCGGCGATCGTCCTCGTCGAGGGCAAGCCGACCGGGGTGGTCAGCCGGCAGGACCTGCTGTCCTTCCTCGCCCGCTCCGCGAAGTGACGGCGAACGGCCGGTGAACCCCCCGCGAACCGGGTGCACTTGGCGTTCGTCCGCGATCTTCGTGGACTTCGCGGAAGTGGTACGAGCGCGACACGTTCGCGCAGCACCCGCTTAACACGAGTCCTGCACATTAGGGGTGTCGGCAGGGCGGGAGCGGCTCCCCGCCCCGGCCGGCGCCGTTGGCGTCAAGGACCTCCGGAGCGGCTCCCGGACCTCCACCGACGTCACAGACGCGAGGGCCCGGCCTGACCAGGCCCGCGTCTTACGCGGGGACCGCCGTCGTCCCGCCCCCCGTTCACGGGGGTGCGGCGGTCCCCGCGCTTTTCCTTGTCCGGTCAGGGCAGCCGGCCCGCTTCCTTCGCGGGCGTCAGCCGGCCCGGCTCGTCACCCAGCTCCCCAGCAGCGCGAGCCGCTCCGCCGTCTCCGAGCCCGGTTCGGGCGTGTACGCCACGATCGTCTGGTCCGGGGCGGCCGGGATGGTGAGGGTCTCGTACGGGAGGGTCAGCAGGCCCGCGACCGGATGCCGGAGCTGCTTCACCCCGTGGTCGCAGGGCTTGACCAGGTGGTCCGCCCACAGGCGGCGGAAGTCGTCACTGGCGCGGGAGAGTTCACCGACGAGCCTGCCCATGACGGGGTCGTCGGGATGGTGGCCCGCGTTGAGGCGGAGGTGGGCGACCGTCTGGGAGGCGATCGCCGCCCAGTCCGGGTAGAGGTCGCGGGCGGTGGGATCGAGGAAGACGCGGCGAGGCATGCCGCGCTCGCCGGGGGCCAGGTCGCTGAAGCCGATCACGGCGTCACCGAGGGCGTTCCAGGCGAGGACGTCCATACGGTGGTCCAGGACGTACGCGGGGTTGCGGTCCAGGCCGTCCAGGATCAGCTGGACACCCGGGCGCACCCGGGACGCGGCCTCCCGGTGCGCGGATTCCCGGGACGCGGCCGGACCGCCCTCGGCCCGCCGACGGGGCCGGGCGACCGCCCGCAGATACGCGTGCTCCGCCTCGTCCAGCCGCAGTACCCGCGCGACCGCGTCCAGCACGGCGTCCGAAACTCCCCCGGGTCCCCGGCCCTGCTCGAGGCGGATGTAGTAGTCGACGCTCACCCCGGCCAGCTGCGCCACCTCCTCACGACGCAGCCCCGGGACCCGGCGGCGGCCGTAGGAGGCCAGCCCCACGTCTTCCGGCTGGATACGGGCGCGGCGCGAGCGCAGGAAGTCTCCCAGTTCTCCGTCCATGGCATTGAGCCTAGGCGGCCCGGCGCCGGCGAACCTGGTACTGCCAGACCCAGGAAAAGCGCCGCCCTGGGTACGGCCGCCGAGGAGGCCGAGGGTGGTGGACGACGCCGGGGAGACGCCCCGGCCACCACCGAGGGGACACTCCATGCCGTACGAGAACCTGGCCGGCCGTACCGCCGTCGTCACCGGAGCCGCGAGCGGGATCGGTGAGGCCGTCGCCGTACTGCTGGCCGCCCAGGGCGCGCGGGTGGCGCTGCTGGCCCGGCGTGAGGAACGGCTCGCGGCGCTCGCCGGGAAGATCCGCGCCGACGGCGGGCAGGCCCTGGCCGTCGCCGCGGACGTCACCGACGAGACGTCCGTGACCGACGCAGCCGACCGGATCCACGCCGCGTACGGGACGGTCGACCTGGTCGTGAACGCCGCCGGCGTCATGCTGCCGCACCCCGTCGACGCCCGGCGCGCCGACGAGTGGCAGCGGATGCTCGACACCAACGTCACCGGCGTGCTGCGGATGATCGGCGCCTTCACCGGCGACCTGGTGGGCGCCGCCGCGGACGGCCGTAGCGCCGACATCGTGAACATCTCGTCCATCGCCGCGCACGTCAGCTTCCCGAACTACGCGGTGTACGGCGCGACCAAGGCCGCCGTCACCTACCTGTCGGAGTCCCTGCGCGGCGAGTTCGGGCCGCGGGACGTCCGGGTCACCAACATCGAGCCCGGGTTCGTCGAGAGCGAGCTGCGCACGCACATCGCCGACGCGGAACTCTCCCGGCAGGTGGAGGGCATGCTGGACGAGGTGGGCGCGCTGTCCGCCGAGGAGCTCGCCGACCTGGTCGCCTACGTGACGAGCCGCCCGCGCCGGGTCAACCTGCGGCAGATCGTCGCGCTGCCGACCCGGCAGGTGTGAACGGCGTGCCGACCCGGCAGGTCTGAACGGCGTGCTCCCGCTCAGTCCTCCCAGTCGCTGTTCCGGGAGGACTGGCGGCGACCGCCGAACAGGCCCGGGTTGGTGCGGGCGGCCTGCACGACGTTGACGCCGACGATGCCCGCCCAGGCGGCGAGCAGGCCGGGCAGATGGGCCACGCCCCCGCCGATCGCGGACAGCGGCACCGCGAGGACCAGGGAGACGATCCCGAAGCCGAAGCGCTCGCCCCAGGAGTCCGTGGCCCGCGGCGACCGGGAGTCCCGGGCCGTCTGCATCTGCTGCTCGGCGAGCTGCCGGCGCACCCGGCGGTCCACCGCGCCGTCGATCCGCTGGTCGACCTTCTCCAGGAACGAGTCGACCAGCGCGGACTCGTACTCCTCGCCCAGCTCCCTGCGCGCGTGCAGGGTGGCGTCGAGTTCCTTCTTCAGGTCGGTGTCCCGCGCGTCCATTCCGGTCATGCCCTCACGGTAGAAAGCCGGGCCGCCGGCCGCACTGGGGTTAGCCCCCCTGTCCGGGCTGGGGCTGTCCCAGTCAACCGGTGAGACCCGGAACTGAACAGCACGCCAGGACGAGCGGAGTCAGGGCTGCCGCTGCGGCGAGGGCCGCACACACGGTCCGCGGTGCGGGAGAGCTCGGGGCCTGCGGTGTGAGGATGCGGCGCATGCGCAACACCGCCGACGGTCCGCCCGCCGCGAAGGCCATGTGGGGTGCCTGACCGGATGCCACCGCGTACAGGGCGGTGGCGAGTGCGTCCCGCGAACACCGGCGCAACGCCCGGTCGTCGGCTGCCATCTCCAGCAGCAGGGGCACCTCGGTGCGAGCCAGCCGGGCCAAGGGCAGTTCGCGGAAACTGGCGGCGAAGGCCCTGGCGGCGGCCACCAGCAGATGGTGGCGGCCGGTGATGTGCGCCCGCTCATGCTCCAGCACGGCTGCCACCTGCTGCCCGGTCAGGACCTGGAGTGCCCCGGAACTGACCACGATGTGAGGCGCACGGCCCGGCAGGCAGTACACGGCCGGGGTGTCGTGCTGCAGCACGGTGGCGCTCAACCCCGGTCGCCGGCCGCCGACGAGGCGCAGCAGTTCGGCGTGACGTGCCCGCAGGCGCCTCGCGCTCAGCAGTTCGCGTACGAGGACGGCAGTGAACGCGGCGGGCACGAACGCCGCCGCGGACAGGGCCGCCCCCACGCGGGCGTCCAGGCCTGCCAGGCCGTTCGGGAACATGGCCCCCCAGTGCGCGCCGGCGGAGACGAGGCAGGCCTCGGCGAAGCGGGACAGGGGGTGGCCGCCCGCTGCCGGAAGCAGCAGTTGCAGGACCGTCAGGGACACGGAAGCGATGAGGGACACCCCGAGCAGGACCCACGTCGTGAGAGCCAGCCGGGGTGTCCGGTGCGCCCAGTCGCCGCGGGCGAGCACCTTCGGCAGCAGCACTCCGACCACCAGGGTGATGATCAGAGGCGGCAGCGCGTGATGACCGGGGACGAGTGACGGGCCCGGGAGACCGAGGAGTGCGGTCACGAGGGCGCTCCGGGCTCTCCGGTGCCGCCTGGGGCACGGCCCGTCGCGCGCAGTGCGGCGGCCAGCGCGGACACGTCCTCCGGCGACATGTGTTCCACGAATCGCTGCAGCGCGGCCTGGCGGTCCTCGGTGTTGCCGAGCGCGTCCTGCATGAGGGCGGCGGTGTATTCCTCACGGCTGCGCACGGGTTCGTACAGCCAGGCGCGCCCGGCCTTCTCGCGGCGGAGCAGGCCCTTGCGGTGGAGGATGTCCGCGACCGTCATCACCGTCGTGTAGGCGACGGGACGCATGTGGTTGATGTCGTCGACGATCTCGCGGACCGTGGCAGGCCGTCCCCAGCGCCAGAGCCGGTCCATGATTTCGGCTTCGAGGTCACCCAGCCGTCGCACCCTTCCCCCTCTTCCTCCCCGTCGCCGAGGTGCCTCACATCGTATGGCACCCCTGGTCGCCGCAGCCTGGCCGCGGGCTGGGCGTGAGCAGCGCCGGGCCCGGGCGGCTGAGCCGCCCGGGCCCGGAAAACGGTCGGCCGCTTCAGCGGTCGGCGGGCTGGAAGCCGCGCAGGCGCAGGCTGTTGCCGACCACGAAGACCGAGGAGAAGGCCATGGCCGCTCCGGCGATCATCGGGTTGAGCAGGCCGGCGGCGGCCAGCGGCAGGGCGGCGACGTTGTAGGCGAAGGCCCAGAAGAGGTTGGACTTGATGGTGCCCAGCGTCTTGCGGGACAGGCGGATGGCGTCCGCCGCGACCCTCAGGTCGCCCCGCACGAGCGTCAGGTCGCCCGCCTCGATCGCGGCGTCCGTGCCCGTTCCCATCGCCAGGCCCAGGTCGGCCTGGGCCAGTGCGGCGGCGTCGTTGACGCCGTCGCCGACCATGGCGACCGAACGGCCCTCGCCCTGCAGGCGCTTGACGGCGTCGACCTTGTCCTGCGGCATGACCTCGGCGATCACGTGCTCGGCGGCGATGCCCACCTCCGCGGCGACCGCTTCGGCGACCGCCTTGTTGTCACCGGTGAGCAGGATGGGCGTCAGGCCCAGGGCACGCAGCCGCTCGATGGCCTCCGGGCTGGTCTCCTTGACGGCATCGGCGACCTCCAGGACCGCGCGGGCCTCTCCGTCCCAGGCGACCGCGATGGCGGTGCGCCCGGCCGCCTCGGCCTCGTCCTTGGCGCGCCGCAGCTCCTCCGGCAGGGACATGGCCCATTCGGCGAGCAGCTTCTCGCGTCCGACGAGGACCGCGTGACCCTCGACGATGCCCTGGACGCCGAGACCGGCGATGCCGGCGAAGTCCTCCGGAGCGGGGAGCGTGCCGACGCGGGCGGTGGCGCCGGAGGCGACGGCCTGGGCGATGGGGTGCTCGGAGGAGTGCTCCAGGGCGCCGGCGAGGCGCAGGACGTCGTCCTCGTCGGTGCCGTCGGCGGTGTGCACGGCGAGCAGGGTCATCTTGCCGGTGGTGACGGTGCCGGTCTTGTCCAGGACGACGGTGTCGACCTTGCGCGTCGTCTCCAGGACCTCGGGGCCCTTGATGAGGATGCCGAGCTGGGCGCCGCGGCCGGTGCCGACCATGAGGGCGGTCGGCGTGGCCAGGCCCAGGGCGCACGGGCAGGCGATGATCAGGACGGCGACCGCGGCGGTGAAGGCGGCGGTCAGTCCGGCGCCGTTGCCGAGCCAGAAGCCCAGCGTGCCGAGCGCCAGGGCGATCACGACCGGGACGAAGACCGCGGAGATCTGGTCGGCGAGCCGCTGGGCGGCGGCCTTGCCGTTCTGCGCGTCCTCCACGAGCTTGGCCATGCGGGCGAGCTGGGTGTCGGCGCCGACGCGGGTGGCCTCGACGACCAGGCGGCCGCCGGCGTTCAGCGTGGCACCGGTGACGGCGTCCCCGGCGCCGACCTCGACCGGTACGGACTCGCCGGTGAGCATGGAGGCGTCCACGGCGGACGAGCCCTCGACGACCACGCCGTCGGTGGCGATCTTCTCACCGGGCCGCACCAGGAACCGGTCGCCGACCTTGAGTTCGCCGACGGGAATGAGCTCTTCCCGGCCGCCCCGCACCACCGTGACGTCCTTGGCGCCGAGCTCCAGCAGGGCCTTCAGCGCCGCGCCCGCCTTCCGCTTGGAGCGCGCCTCGAAATACCTGCCGGCGAGGATGAAGGCCGTGACACCCGCCGCGGCTTCCAGGTAGATGTTCCCGGCGCCGTCGGTGCGGGCGATGGTGAGTTCGAAGGGGTGGGTCATGCCGGGCGTGCCGGCCGTGCCGAAGAACAGCGCCCACAGGGACCACAGGAACGCCGCCGAGGTACCGACGGAGATCAGCGTGTCCATCGTCGCGGCACCGTGCCTGGCGTTCGTCCAGGCGGCCTTGTGGAAGGGCCAGGCGGAGTACGTCACCACGGGCGCCGCCAGCGTGAGCGAGAGCCACTGCCAGTACTCGAACTGCAGCGCCGGGACCATGGCCATCGCGATCACGGGTACGGCGAGTGCCACGGCTGCGGTCAGCCGCTGGCGCAGTGGCCGCAGCTCGTCGCTCTCCTCCTGGGCCGAGCCCTCACCGGACGCCGGGGCGTCGGAGCGGGCGGTCTCGGGCTGCGGCTCCCGTGCGGTGTAGCCGGTGGCCTCGACCGTGGCGATCAGGTCCGAGACCGTCACGTCCTCGCGGAAGGTGACCTTCGCCTTTTCGGTGGCGTAGTTGACGGTGGCCTCGACCCCGTCCAGGCGGTTGAGCTTCTTCTCGATCCGGGCGGCGCACGAGGCGCAGGTCATGCCGCCGATGGCGAGTTCGACCTCGGCGGCGCCGGGCGTGGTGGTGGTCATGTCTGCTCCTCGGAGCTCACGGACGCGATGTGCGAAAGAGACGGGGGGAACGGGGGCCGCGGGGATGTGCGGCCCCCGCCCGGCTCGTGGGCCGGTCAGGCGGTCACGCGGCCGGCGAAGTCGTAGCCGGCCTCGTCGACGGTCTTGGCGATCAGCGCGTCGAGCGCCTCGTCGGGCTCGGCCGCGGTCGTCACCGTGACCAGGCCGGTGCCGATCTCGACCTCGACCGAAGTGACCTCGGCCAGCTCGCCCACGGCCTTCTGGACGACGCCCTGGCAGTGCGCGCTGCCCACGCCGTCGACCTTGTAGGTGGTCTTGATCTCCACCGTGGTGTGGCAGCTTCCGTCGGGGGTGCAGCAGTTCGACACGGGGTCCTCCGCGACTAGTGGTTCCAGTGGTTGTCATACCCCAGGGGGGTATCTGCGACGCGACTCCATGTATACCCCCGGCCCGTATTCGAAGCAAGGGGTCGTCCCGGCTTGACTTGATACCCCCTGGGGGTATGTTGACCATGTCGGTCGCACGCACGAGCGGCCCGGAGAGAGGAGTGGGTCATGAACACCGGACTGCGGATCACCGTCTTCGCAGCCGCGCTCACCGCGACGTTCGGCGCCGCCTACGGCGTGGGCGGCGCGGTCGGCCCGGTCTCACCCGAGCCGCGCAGCGGTACGCACGGGGGTGGCGCGGGACACGCGTCCGCCGGACACGAGGGCGGCGAAGCGCTCACCCTGGGTGCCGACCTCGCCGCGTCCGGGCCGTACGAGCCCCGCGAGCCCCCGCCGCGTCACTGGTCACCGGTCTGGTCGAGAACGCGCCGACGCTGCTCGGCGGCCGGATCGCCCAGGGCGTCGGCGCGGCCCTGCTGTCCCCGGCCGCACTGTCCATCGTCACCACCACCTTCCACGGCGCCGAACGCAACAAGGCACTCGGTGTCTGGGCGGCGATCGGCGGCACCGGCTCCGCGGCCGGCGTGCTCCTCGGCGGGGCCCTGACCGGCGGGCCCGGCTGGCAGTGGGTGTTCTACATCAACGTGCCCGTCGGGGTGCTCCTGCTGTTCGCCCTGCCCGCCCTCGTTCCACCCCGGCCCCCGCAGCCCGCCCGGCTCGACGTCCCCGGCGCGCTCCTCGTCACCACGGGCACCGCCGCCCTGATCCACGGCATGGTCGAGGCGGGGGACGCCGGCTGGGCGGACGCCTCGACGCTGCTGCCGCTGGCCGGTGCGGCGGTGGCGTACGCGGCCTTCGCGGCGGTCGAACGGGCCGGCCGGGCCCCGCTGATGGACCTGCGGATGTTCACCCGGCGGCCGGTGCTCGCCGGGGCCTTCCTGATGCTGATCGCCACCGCCTTGCTGATCGCGTTCTTCTTCCTCGGCTCCGTCTACTTGCAGCACATCCGCGGCTTCAGTCCCCTGAGGACCGGGCTCGTGTTCCTCCCCGTCGCCGTGGCCACCGGCATCGGCGCCCACCTCGGCTCCCGGCTCGTCGGCCGGATCGGCAGCCGCCCGACGGCCGTCGCCGGTATGGCTGTCGCGGCCGCCGGGACCGTCCCGTTGACCCGGCTGTCGGAGACCGGCAGCGTGTACGCCGGGCTTCTGCCGGGCTTCGTGATCGCCTCCCTCGGCATCGGCGCGGTCTTCGTCACCGCCACGACGACCGCCCTGGCGATGGTGGAACACCGGGAGGCGGGGCTGGCCTCCGGGGTCGTCAACACCTTCCACGAGGTGGGTGGCTCGATCGGCGTCGCCGTCGTCTCCACCGTCGCCGCCTCCGGCTTCGAGCGGGGCTCGGCGGACGCGTTCGGCGACGCGTTTACGGCCTGTGCCGTGACGGCCGCTGCCGCCGCCGTGCTGTCGCTGGGCCTCGTGCCGCGCGGCAGACCCCGCCCGACCGGCGGCCCGCACGTGCACTGACAGGGCTGGTGCTCGGTGCAAGAGCCTCCGGCTCAGCGGGCGTGGCCGGTTCGGGCCCCGCCTCCATGGCCCGAACCGGCCGGGCGCGCACCATGGGCGGGTGGGAAGCCGAGACAAGGAGGTCGGGCGGGATGGACGCGTGGCAGCCGATGCTGGTCCTCCTCGGTGTGGTCGGGGCCGGTCTGGCCGGCCTGTACGGGCTGGGCCTGTGGCTGGCGGCAGCGCGGGCTCCCCTCGAAACCGGCCCCTTCGCCGGAGGCCTCGAACCGGGCGAGCACGCCGTGTCCCGGTTCCATGTGCGCTGGTACCCGGTCACCATGATCTTTCTGGCCTTCGACATGGAGATGCTCTTCATGTACCCGTGGGTGAAGGTCGTCTCGGAGGTGGGCACCACAGCCGTAGTGGAGATGTTCCTCTTCCTCGGCATCCTGTTCGCGGCGGTGGCGTACGCCTGGCGTGAGGGGGCCCTGAGGTGGACCTGAGGGACCTGATGCGGCGTACGGCGATGAACCGCCCGGCGGTGCTCGTGGTCACGCTGCCCGGAGCGACGGAACTCCGGCTGGAGACGGAGGCGGAGGTGCGCCGGCGGGGGTGGCCCGTGGCCGGCACTCCGGCCGCCGCTGATCTGCTGGTCGTCTGCGGCGTTCCGGCGCCGGAGCACGGGGAGTGGCTGGACCGCGTCGGGCGGTCGATGCCGGAGCCCGCCGTGCGCATCGTGGTGAGGGAGCACGGACAGGTCGCACACGCCCTCGGCATGGCGCACGGGGACCTGACCGACAGGGCGGTGACGCCGCCAGGCGGCGACGCGACAGCCGACTCCGTGCACCACGGCGACATGGCCTCGCACCACGGCGACATGGCCGCCCACCACGGACACGCGGGACACGAGCCCGGAGACCCTCAGGAAGAGGCGCAACCGCCCGGTCTGCAGGGACACATGGCCGACCGGTCCGAGGCCCCGTCGGACGAGCCCGGCGAGCATGAGCACGGCCATCACATGGGTCATGACATGCACGCCATGGGCGAGGTGGCGGGCCGGCCGATGGCCGAACGGGCCGACGACCGGGACGAGCTGCGGCTCGACCAGCTGCACGTGCCGTTCGGCCCTGGGCTGAGTGACTGGCCGGCGGGGCTCGTGCTCCGTCTCACCCTGCAGGGAGACGTCGTACAGGGCGTCGAGGTGGACCACCTCCCGGTCGCCTCCGGTGCCGGACCGCCGTTCTGGGACGAGCCGTGGCTGCGGGCCGCGCACGGCGAGGAGGTCACCAGGGCGAGTGCGGCGCGGCGGCGCTGTGCCGCGCATCTGGACAGTGCGGGGCGGCTCCTCGCCGTCGTCGGCTGGGACGACGTCGCCGTGCGGTGCCGTCGGCTGCGGGACGAGCTGCTGGCGGGGGCGTCGCGGGAGCGGATCGGCGGCGATCTGCGCAGGACGGTGCGCAGAGTCGGTCGGTCCAGGACCCTGCGCTGGTCGATCGCCGGACTGGGGGAGTTGCCGGCGGACAGGGCGCGCGCGGCCGGAGTGACCGGACCGGCGCTCGCCGCGGACGGCGACGCGTACGACCGGCTGCTGATGTGGCTGAGCGAGGCCGAACGCGGCATCCAAGACCTTGACGACACACGCCCGTTGGCGTCGGTCGACCGGGCCGGCCCACGGGGCGGGCTGGACGGACCACAGCCGCCGTCGCAAGCGCTGCTCGACGTCCTCCCCGGTCTCCTGGCCGGCGCCGAGTTCGCCTGCGGACGGATCATCGTGGCCAGTCTGGACCCCGACCTCGACGAACTCGCCCTCGCGCCCGTGCCCGGAGCGGCCCATGCCTGATGCAGCGCCCCTGTGGGCGACCGTCGTCCTTCCCGTCGCCCTGGCCGTGGCCGCCGCGGTCACCGCCGGGTTCGACGCGGTGCTGTCCGGGTCGGCCGAGCGCGGTCCGGCCGGGAGTGTCCGGGAGGCCGGGCTGCGGGCCACGGCTCCGTTGCGCGAGGCCCTGCGGCTGCTCGTTCAGCAGCCGCGCCGCACGACGGCCGCCGACCGGCTGCTCGGAAGGCTGGGCGCGGTGCTGGTCCCGGTGGCCGCCGTGCTCGCGGGTGCCGTACTGCCGTGGGGTTTTCGTGCCGTGAGTGATCCGTCCGTCGGCATCGTGTGGTTCAACGCGATGGAGGCCCTGGCCTGGGCGGCGGTGTGGCTCGCGGGCTGGGGACCGAACTCGGCGCTGTCCCTGATCGGCGGCTACCGGTTCCTGGCGCAGGGGCTCGCGTACGAGCTCCCGCACATGCTCGCGATCACCACCGCCGCCCTCGGGGCCGAGTCCCTGCGGGTGGGGAACGTGGTCGGGGCCCAGGACGGCCTGTGGTTCGTGGTGTGGATGCCTGCCGCGTTCGTCGTCTATCTGCTGAGCGCGCTCGCGATGGCCTTCTGGGGACCGTTCGCGTACCCGGTGTCACGGGACGCGGCCGGTGGTGCGGCGGCCGAACTGGCGGGCGTGGACCGGCTGGTGTTCCTGGGCGGGCGGTGGCTGCTGCTCGTGGTGACCGCCGGTTTCAGCGTGCCGCTGTTCCTCGGCGGAGGGCACGGCCCGCTGCTGCCGGGCTGGGCGTGGACGCTGCTCAAGACCGCCGCCGTCCTGGCGCTGCTGGTCGCCGGGCGCCGGGCACTGCCCGTCCTGCGGATGGAGCGGTACATGGAAGTGGCGTGGCTGGTGCTGGTGCCGCTGACGCTGCTTCAGGCGCTGTTCGTGGCCGTCGTCGTCCTGAACCGATGAGAGCGAGGTACGCCGCGATGTCCGACGACGTGATCTTCTGGGTGCTGGCCGTGCCGGCGGTGGCCGCCGCGGTCATGGTGTTCCGGTTCGACTCCATGGCCCGGGCGACGTACGCGCTGCTGACCTCCCTGCTGTGCGCCGGCGGCGAGGTGCTGCTGCTCGGGCTGGACTACCTCGGGGTCGTGATCGTGCTGATGATGACCATCGAGATGGCCATCATGGCCGTGTTCATGGTGATGTACATGATGAACCCGGCCGGGCTCATGCCGATGACCATGGTCCACAACAAGAAGGGCGCGGCCGCGATCTGCGCGGTGGTCTTCGCCCTACTCGCCGCGGGGATCCTGCTCGCCCCGTGGCCGTCCCGGCGCGGCAGGCCGTCGGACGATCCCACCATGGATCTGGGGCTGTCGCTGATGGGTCCTCAGATGCTCACCATGATGACCCTGGGACTCACCCTGTTCGCCACCATCGTCGCGACCGTCGTCCTGGCCACCCGCCGGGGCCGCTACGACCGCTTCGGCGACGACCTGACGGCGCGCGGGGCCGATGACCCGGTCCGGGGAGGGACGGGCCGATGAGTCTGGAGCTGTTCCTGCTGCTCGCCGCCGCGCTGTTCAGCATCGGCCTGTTCGGCGCGCTCACCCAGCAGTCGATCGTGATGCTCATGATGGGGCTCGAACTGATGCTGGGCGGCATCATCGTCGGCGCGGCCGCCGTGTGGCACTACATCGCCCCGGCCGCCGCCGACGGGCAGGTGCTGGTCGTCCTCGCGGTCACCGTGATGGCTGTGGAGATGGCCATCGGGTTCGCCGTGGTCACCGCGCTCTTCCGGGCCCGTGAGGTCGACATGACCGACATGGCGGCGGAGCTGAAGGAGTGAGCGCGCTGCTGTGGGCGCTCGTCGCGCTGCCGCTGACCGTGGGGACGCTGCTCGCGGTCGCCGGCCGCGCGGCGGACCGGTACGCCCCCGGTGTCGCGGTCGGCACGGCCGTCGCCGCGCTCGGCCTCGCCGCCACCGTGGCGTTCGGGCACCCGCGGGCCGCTGCGCCGCTGCTCGAAGGGCTGCCCGCCGGGCTCGTGGTCGACGGCTTGTCGGGCCTCATGGCCGTGACCGTCACGGCGGTGACCGCGGCCGTCCTCCTGTTCAGCGTCGCGGACATCGGACCCGGCGAGGCACGCGCCCGTTTCTTCGGGCTGATGCTGCTGTTCGGCGGCGCGATGCTGACGACCGTCACCGCGACCACGCTGCCGGTCCTGCTGATGGCGTGGGAGGTCATGGGCGCCACCTCCTGGGCGCTGATCGGCTACTGGTGGCGCGACCCCGAGCGCGGCGATGCCGCCAACACGGCCTTCCTCACCACCCGCGCCGCCGACCTCGGCCTCTATCTCGCCGCCGGAGCGGCGCTGGCGAGCGGGCAGGCCGGTTCCCTCGCCCTGGAGGACCTCCCGGACGCGACCGGCACCTGGTCCACGGTCATCACCGCCGGCGTCATCGCGGCCGCGTTCGGCAAGTCGGCCCAACTGCCGTTCAGCTTCTGGCTGTCCAGGGCGATGCAGGGCCCCAGCCCGGTCTCCGCCCTGCTGCACTCGGCGACCATGGTGGTGGCCGGGGCGTATCTGCTGCTCCGGCTGGAGCCGCTGCTCGCGCAGTCCGGTTGGGGCGGACCGGTGGTGGCGTGGACGGGCGCGGTGACGGCGGTCGTGCTCGGCCTGGTCGCCGTGGCGCAGACCGACCTCAAGCAACTGCTCGCCGCATCGACCTGTGCCCAGATCGGCTTCATGGTGCTCGCCGCCGGTTCCGGTGCGGTCACCGGCGGAACTCTGCAGCTCATCGCCCATGCCGCCGCCAAGAGCCTCGCCTTCCTCGTCGCGGGCGCCTGGCTGACGTCCCTCGGCGGCAAGGCGCTGCCCGCCCTGCGCGGTGCGGCCCGGCGGCACCGAACGGCCGGGGTCACCTTCACCGTCGCGGCCCTGGCCCTGGCCGGGGTCCCACCCCTGTCCCTGTGGGCGGCCAAGGACGTACTCCTCGCCGGCGCCCTGGAAGACGGCATGGCGCTGTACCTCGCCGGGTTGGCCGGTGCCGTGATCTCCGCGGTCTACAGCGCCAAGGCGCTGTGGTTCGTCTGGCAGCCCACTTCCGCGACGGACGACCGTACGGAGGAGCCGCTGCCGTATGTGACCCGGCTGCCGCTCGCGGTTCTGGCCGTCGCCTGCGCCGCACTGACCGTCACGTCCTTCCCGCCCGTACGGGACGCGGTGCAGCGGGTGCTCGGCGGTGCGGTGCAACCCGGCCCACGCGCATGGGAGTTCGCCCTGTCCGGCGCACTCGCCGTGGCCGTCTCGGCCGCCGTCTGGATCCGTGGCCCCCAACTCCTCGCCCTGCCCGGCCGGATCACCTCCCCGGCGTCGCAGTGGCTTCACCTGGAGACCGCCGCGCGCACGCTCCTCATGCACCCGGTCCTGCGCCTCGCCGACGCGCTCGCCGCCTTCGACGACCGGGTGCTGGACCGCGCCGTCGAAGGCACCGCCCGCGGCTCGGTCCGGCTGGCGCGATGGACCGACGCCCGGGCGGAGCGGCTCGTCGACGGCACCGTGGAAGGCGTGGCCGACGGTGCCCGCGCGCTCGGCCGTTGGGCGCGCCGACCGCAGACCGGGCAACTGCACCAGTACCTCGCCCAGGCGGTCGCCGCCTTCACCGTTCTCGCCGTCGTCCTCGTCCTCGTGAGGTGACCGCCGTGCTCACGGCCCTCGTCCTGCTCCCGACCGCCGTGGCGGCCCTCCTGCTGTGCCTGCCGCGCGGCGCGCCCCGCCCCCTGTTCCTGACGGCCTGGGCGGCGACCACCGCCGCCGAACTGGTCCTGACGGTGGCCCTCTGGGCGGGGTACCGGGCCGACGGCGGCATGCAGTACGAGACGCGGGCCCGCTGGATCCCCAGCGCCGGCATCAGCTACCACGTCGGCGTCGACGGACTGTCCCTGCCGCTGGTGGCCGTCACCTGCGTACTGTTCCTCTCCTGCGCGCTGTACGCGTGGCGCGAGACCCGCCGCGTCAGGGAGTTCGCGGCGCTGTTCCTCTTCCTGCAGACGACGTGCCTCGGCCTGTTCGTGGCCCTCGACCTGATCCTGTTCTTCGTCTTCTTCGACCTGTCCATCGTGGCGATGTACTTCGTCATCGCCGGGTGGGGACACGAGGGCGCCGCCCGCGCCGCGCTGAAGTTCTTCCTCTACACCTTCATCGGCTCCCTCGCCCTGCTGCTCGGCTTCATCGGCCTGTACCTGGCCGCCGACCCGCACACCTTCGACATCGTCGTACTGACCGACGCCAACCCCCTGGCCGGACGCTCCGCTCA
The DNA here is from genome assembly GCF_056430805.1 of Streptomyces sp. NPDC045955. Taxonomy (NCBI): domain Bacteria; kingdom Bacillati; phylum Actinomycetota; class Actinomycetes; order Kitasatosporales; family Streptomycetaceae; genus Streptomyces; species Streptomyces sp. NPDC045955. The sequence continues at coordinate 79,177 of NZ_JBWKKY010000001.1, read as the reverse complement.
CGGAGCCCTGGTCCTCCTCGCCATCGGCGTCGGACTGGCGGTCAAGACCCCGACCGTGCCCTTCCACACCTGGCTTCCGCCCGCCCACACCGACGCACCGGCCGCCGGGTCGGCGATCCTGGCCGGCGTGCTGCTGAAGATGGGCACGTACGGCTTCCTGCGCATCGCGATGCCCGTCCTGCCCGGCGCCTGGCGCGACCACGCGCTCGTCTTCGTCGTCGCCGGCGTGGTCTGCGTGCTGTACGGAGCACTGGTCGCCCTCGCCCAGACCGACTTCAAGCGGATGGTCGCCTACACCTCCGTGAACCACATGGGCTACATCGTCCTGGCGATCGGCGCGGCCGGGGCCGTCGGCGCGGGACAGGAGGAGGCCCGCCGCCTCGCCGTCACCGGATCGGTCTTCCAGATGGTCAGTCACGGCCTGCTGACCGGCGCGCTGTTCCTGCTGTCCGGGGTGCTGTACGAACGCGGGCGCACGTACGAGATGTCCGCGTACTCGGGTGTCGCCGGGCGGGCGCCCGTCTTCGCCGCGCTGACCGGCGTCGCCGCCTTCGCCTCGCTCGGACTGCCGGGCTTCTCCGGCTTCATCGCCGAGTTCCAGATCCTCACCGGGAGCCTCGGGCCCGAGCCGGTCGCCACCGGCCTCGCCGTGCTCGGGATCCTGCTCACCGCGGGGCTGTTCCTGCGCGCACTGCACCACATCTTCCTCGGCTCGCTGCGGCTGCCCGCGGCCGCGCCCGGTGCCGACCGGCCGTTCCCCGACATCCGCCGCCATGAAGGGCTCGCGATCGTCCCCCTGCTGGCCCTGGGCGTCGTCCTCGGCCTCGCACCCCGTTTCGTCCTCGACGTCATCGAACCGGCCTCGCGCGCCGTGCTGGAGCTGCTCGCGCGATGAACGCGATGTCCGGGATGGATGCGATGACCGGGATGAACGCGATCACCGGGATGAATGCCATGAACGAGATGACGGGGAGGAACGAGAACCCCCTCGACCTCCTGCCCGAGGTGCTGCTCGCCGCCTCCGCCGTGCTCGGGCTGCTGCTCGGGGCGTGGCTGCCGCGTCGCCGCCAGTGGCTGACCGGGGCCCTGGCGGGCGCGGCCTGTACCGGAGGGATCGTGGCCGCCGCCATCGCCGCGACCGGCCCGGTGGAGACGGCCTTCGGTGCGTCCTTCGCCATCGATCCGGTCACCGCCACCGGCAGAATCGTCATCCTGGGCGGCACTCTGCTCGTCCTCGCGCTCGCCATGCCGCGCCTGTACGCCGACCCGCGCGAAACCGAGTTCTACGTCCTCCTCCAGCTCGCCGCCGTGGGCGCCCTCGTCCTCGCCGGAGCCCAGGACCTGCTGCTCCTCGCCTCCGGCTACCTCCTGGCAAGCGTGCCCGCCTACGCGCTCGCCGGGTTCCGCAAGGACGGCCCCGGCACCGAGGCGGCCTTGAAGTACTACGTCGTCGGCGCGCTCCTCGGTGTCCTGATGCTCGCCGGCATCACCGTGCTGCTCGCCGCCGGCCGCGCGACCGCGTACCCCGTGCTGCGCCCCGGGCTCGCCCAGGCACCGGCCGGGCTGGTCGCGGTCGGCACGCTCGCCCTGCTCGCCGGCGTCCTCTTCAAGGCCGGAGGCGTGCCCGGCCACTTCTGGGTGCCGGACGCCGTCCAGGGCAGCCCGGCCCCGGTGGCCGCCTTCCTCACCACCGTCCCCAAGGTCGGCGCCCTGGCGGCCCTCTACCGGCTCGCCGCCGTGCCGCTCGCGGACGCCGACCTGCCCTGGGCCGGCCTGGTGGCGGTGTTCTCGGTCGCCTCGATGACCCTGGGCAACCTGGCGGCCTTCTTCCAGCAGGACGTCACACGCCTGCTCGCGTACTCCACCATCAGCCAGGTCGGCTACCTCCTGCTCCCGGTGGCCGTCGCCGGACGCACCGGCCTCGACCAGGAGGCGCTGCTGTACTACCTGGCCGGGTACGCGCTGACCAACCTCGGCGCTTTCGCCGTCGTCTGCGCACTCCCGGGAGCCCGCGCCATCGACGACTACCGGGGCCTGGCACGGGCGCACCCGGCCCTGCTGGCCTCACTCGTCGTCTGTCTGCTGGGTCTGGTCGGCACCCCCCCGACCGCCGTGTTCCTCGGCAAACTGGAGGCCTTCAGCGCGGCCTTCGACGGTGACTACGCCTGGCTGGCCGTCGTCGCGGCGGTCAACACCGTGGCCTCCCTCTTCTACTACCTGCGCTGGATCGCCCCGGCGTTCCTCGCGCGCGGACCCGCGGGTGACGCCCGTACGACGTCCCGGACGGCCGCTGTGATCGCCTGCGGTGCGGCCGCCGGATCCGTCGTTCTCGGACTGCTCGGAGGGACCGTCCTCGACGTACTGGGTGGTCCGCTCGCGCGCTGACCGGCAGCGCGACGCCCGAAATCCGAGTGTCGGCGACGCAGTACCAACTCACTTAGTAGTATCGCGGTGGGTCGAGTACGGAAGGCGGGTCGGCATGAGCGGGCGGCTGCGGGCAGGTGGGGCCTTCGGGTACCTCCTGCTGGTCGTCATGCTCACCCTGGGTGTGTTCGCCATGCACACGATGGGCCACCCCAAGGAGTCGTCCGGGCACGGCATGAGTGCTGCCGTTCCCGCTGCCGCGGGAGTGCACCACGACGCCATGGCCCAGAGCGCCACGGCCCTGGCCGGGCCCGAGGTGGCGGACGGGCAGGGGACCGCGGCGTCGGCTGCCAAGTCGGACGGGCAAGGGACCGCGGCGTGGGCTGCCAAGTCGCCGGTGCACGAGCCTCCGGGCGGCATGGACCCGATGTCCGTGTGCTTGGCGGTTCTCACGGTGTGGCTGCTCGTGCTGTTCCTCCGGGCGCTGGTGGTCCGCCGGCAGGAGCGGCTGACGGCCCTGCTCGCCAGGTCGATGGCCCTGGCGCGCCCCGGCACTCCACCGCCGAGACCGCTCCTCTCCCAGTTGTCAGTTCTGCGGATATAGGCCAAGCCGTGGCGCGGCGCACTCAGTGCTGCCCGCGCAGACGCCGCTTCGCACAGCCAGTGACTGACGACAAGAGGTATCTCGCACATGACTGCCTACAAGCACGCCCTCAACCGTCGCCTGAGCCGCCGTCTCGCGGTGGTGGGCGTCATCACGGCGGGCGGGTTGCTGCTCGCCGCCTGCGGTGGGAACGACATGGAGGGCATGGACCACGGGAGCGGCAGCTCCGCCTCCGCCTCCGCCTCCGCCTCGCCGAGCCGGGCGACGGGTGAGAAGCCGGCGACCGGCGCGTTCAACGACGCGGACGTCATGTTCGCCCAGATGATGATCCCGCACCACGAGCAGGCCCTGGAGATGGCCGAGCTCGCGGACGGCCGGGCCTCCGACGCGGAGATCAAGACCCTGGTCGCGGACATCGAGAAGGCCCAGGATCCCGAGATCCGGACCATGAAGTCCTGGCTGAAGTCCTGGGGCAGGCCGGAGTCCACCGGAGAGAGCATGCCCGGCATGGACCACGGATCAGGCGGCATGGACCACGGGTCCGGGATGCCCGGAATGATGTCCGAAGGGGACATGCAGAAGCTCGAAGCCGCCAAGGGCACCGAGTTCGACCGGATGTTCGCGGAGATGATGATCGAACACCACAAGGGTGCGATCACCATGGCGGAGGACGAGCAGAAGAACGGCCGCAACGCCCAGGCCAAGAAGCTCGCCGCCGACGTCGTGAGGACCCAGACCGCCGAGGTCGAGAAGTTCGAGAAGATCCTCGACCGCCTCTGATCAGCGTCACCCACTGACCGCCCAGGGCTCCGAGGAGCCCGGGCGGTCGTCTTCCGGGGGGGGCGATCAGGCAGTCTTCCGGGGGGGGATCAGGCAGCCATCATGACGAGCATGGCGCACATGGTGCCGCCCATGCCGATGTGGGCCGCCAGCGCCGCACCCGGTGACGTACCGGGCGGGCGGCGGCGGCTCCGGTTGCCCGCCGCCCCGTGGGCGCGGTGCTTGTCGCCTCCCGGCCGGGCCCTGTCCCAGACGGAGGCGGCCAGGGACGCGGCGAAGACCACGATCGCGTCGGGCAGGGCGAGGAGCCGCCTGGCCCAGCGGCCCTTGCCCGCGGCACGGCCCGCGCCCGCTCGCCGGCCGGTGCCGCGCAGCCGCGCCCGCACGGACGCGACGACCGAGAGCAGGAAGTACACGGCGAGGGCGATCAGGACGACCCGCCACACGGACGTGGAGCCCCCCGACGCGGAGCCATGGGCAGCGGCGCCGGTCGTCATGTCGTGGGCGGGCATTCCCGAGGAGTGATCCATGCCCTCCGTCCCGGCCATGCCCTCCATTCCCGCCATGCCCGCCGCCCCCGCGGGGTCGGATCCGTGCCCGTGTCCGTGAGCCGCCCCGCCCATCGGGTGCCCGCCCAGGGCGAGGACCGGCGCGGAGTCGGTACCCGGCATGGCGAGCGTCATGATCACCATGGCCGCACTGCCGATGACGTGATGCGTCCAGCGGCGGCCGTGTCGCCAGCCGTGCAGACGGGCCTGGTGTACGGACAGGGCCACACCGACCAGGCCGACGGCGGTGAACGCCGCCACCCACCACAGGCTGTGGTCACCGAAGCCGGCCGCCGTCGCGGGCAGGAACATCGCGGCCATGCCGCCGGCCATGACGAGGTCGCCTCCGGCCGCGAACCGGTCCTCCTTGCTCTCGGCGGCGGCCAGCCGGGCCGTGCTCACGACGGCCACGAGTGCGGCGACCGCCGCCAGCGTCCCGTTCAGGACCGGACTTCCCATCGCTGCCTCCGTATGGACCGTCTCTGGCTGCTGTCTACGGATGTCCTTAGTACGTCGGGGCGCCGAGAGGCGTTCAGCGGAGGACCCCGCTTGCCGGTCTGCATATGCTCATGCACAATCCTCAGCTACTGAATAAGCGAGGGGGAGCACCTCATGAGCGTGACCGACAGCCCTGCCGCTCGGTTGCAGGCGCTCTTCGAGGGCCACCGGCTGACGCCGACCCAGCGGCGCATCGCGCACAGCATGGTGCGGCGCGCCGCCGACGTGCCTTTCTTGTCGAGCGTGGAGCTCGCCGAGCTGGCCGGGGTCAGCCAGCCGTCCGTGACCCGTTTCGCCGTCGCCCTCGGCTTCGACGGCTACCCGGCCCTGCGCCGCCACCTGCGCGAGGTCGCCCCCGCCGAACCCGCCGCGGACGCCGGGTCCGCCAACGAGTACCAGCAGGCTGTCGAGGCCGAGATCGAGAACCTGCGGCACCTGGCGGAGGCCCTGGCCGACCCCCGGCCCGTACAGCGCGCGGGGCGCCTCCTCGCGGCATCCCGGCCGCTCCCCGTCCTCGGACTGCGGGCGGCGGCCGCCCAGGCGCACGGCTTCGCCTACTTCGCCGCCAAGGTCCACCCCGACGTACGGCTCCTCAACGAGGGCGGCACGATGCTCCACGACCGCATCGACGCCGCCGTCCGGGCGGGCGCGACCGCACTGCTGTGCTTCGCGCTGCCCCGGCACCCCCGTGAAGTCGTCGACACCCTCGACTACGCCAGACAGGCCGGGCTGACCGTCGTCACGGTCGCCGACTCCGCCTTCGCGCCGGTGGCCAAGGTGTCCGACCTGCTGCTGCCCGCCGCTGTCGGCACCGGCCTGGCCTTCGACACGGCCTGCGCCCCCATGCTGCTCGGCCGGGTGCTGCTGGAGGCGATGTGCGACGACCTGCCGGAGGCCCAGTCCCGCCTGGAGGAGTTCGACGTGAAGGCGGCGGCGCGGGGACTGTTCGTCGACTGACGGCACGGGCACCGCATTCTCAGACTCGTCTCACGTTGTGTCGCTAATGTGCCTGTCCTGAAACGCCCTTCAGACGCTTCGGAGAGTGAACGGAGGCTGAACGTGACGCGCGGAGGACAAGGGCTGGCTCGAGTGGCCGTCGTCGTACGGGCGGGGGCGGCCCCACTGTGGTGGCTGGGTGTGTTCGCGGCGGGCATCGGCCTGCTCGCGCCGGGGCTGACCGGACGCCGGATCGGCGTCCTGGCCGGCGCGGCACTGTTCGTCCTGGCGACGGCCGTCGTGGCGTACGGACGCCGCAAGCGGTACGTCGCCCTGGCCGCGTCCGCGGCCCGCGCCGCCAAGCACGACGTACTCCAGGACCGCCATGTGACCGTACGCAACTGGCGACGCCACCACCGCTGGTGGCTCCTGCTCGCCTTCCTCGCCGCCCTGGGCAGCGCCTTCGCCGTGCCCGCCGCGGCGGGTCTGCTCCTGGCCGGCTGCGGCGCGGGCCTGTGGCTGAAGGCCGCGTGGCTCGGCCGCCGCGAGCGCGCGGACGAGGTGCTGCTGTGGGTACGCGTGGACTGGCTGCGCGGGGGCGCGGGCGGCCCCGCGGGCAAGCGGGTCAAGGGCTACCGCAGCACGGGCATCGCGGCCGGTGACGCGGCCCCGGGCGGGGCGAGGAAGAAGACGCCGGCGCTCGTGTGACCGGGCAGGCGGAGGCCGGCTCAGGGGCGCGGGGCCGCATGCGACATGCGGCCACCGCTGCCCGGTGGCGACCAGCCACGGCGAACACGCACCGGGCGGCGGCACGGCATCGCCTACCGCGCCGCCGCCGGGACTCCGGTCGCGTTCCCGTCCGCCACCGGGCCGCTGGGGTGTTACTGAAGCCCCCACGGTGCCCGGCCGCCCACCAGTGCATCGACCTGTGCCCCTCCGGACTCCGCCACCACCTCCTCGACCGTCTGCGCCTGGCGCACGACCGCGAAGGAGACACGCCCCTGCCCGCCCGGCCCGAAGCCGTAAATCGCGGGCCGGACCAGCGAGTTGTACGCATAGTGGTGCGCGAAGTAGTACGCCCCCGTGTCCAGCGCCGCCGCGAAGTCCCCCTGCTCCAGCAGCGGCAGCGCACACCCCTCGGCCAGCAGGTCGCCCGAGAAGCACGCCGGACCGGCCACGTCCTGCACCACGGCCGGACCCTCCTTGGGGCGCCCCTTGGCGTCGTACGCGGCGATCCTCAGTGGCCAGGCTCCCGGCGCGTACACCGTCCGCGTCGCCACCTGCACGCCCGCGTGCGTGACCGCCACCGGCCGGCCGCCCGCGCTCTTGGCGTACTCGACCCGCGCCACGACCGTTCCGTGCTTCGCCAGCAGTGACCGCCCGAACTCCGTCACCAGTCCGTACCGTCCGTCGAACAGCCCGGGCACCTCCTCGGCCAGCATCCGTGCGTACTGCGCGTACGTAGGCGTCGTCGCGTCCGACGCGAAGTTCACCGGCAGCCCGCCGCCGATGTCGAGCGTGTCGATCTGCCGCCGCCCGGCCCGCCGGTTGATCTCCTCCGCCAGCTCGTACGTCTCCGCCACACCCCGCGCCATCAGGGACAGCGGGACCCCCTGGGACCCCGTGTGCGCGTGCAGCCGGGTCAGCCACGGCCGGTCCAGATACGCCCGCACGACCCACTCCCGGGCGCCCTCGTCGCGCAGCGCCACCCCGAACTTCGACGTCGCCGTGGCCGTGGACGTCGCCTCGATGGAACCCCCGCCGATCTGCGGATTCACCCGGATCCCGAGCGGGGACCGGCTGGCGGCGGACTTCATCAGGCCGTCGATGCGCTCCAGCTCCTGCGGATTGTCCGCGTTGACGGCGATGCCCAGCGCCAGCGCCTCGCGCAGCTCCTCGGCCGTCTTGGCCGGCGAGTCCAGCACCGTCATCTCCGGGCCCAGCCCCGCCGCCCGCGCCAGCGCCAGCTCGCCCGGGCTCGCCACCTCCGCGCCGACGCCCTCCTCACACAGCAGCCGCAGCACCGGCACCAGCGGGGTCGCCTTCACGGCGAAGGCGTGCAGCACCGGAGTGCCCGGCGCGACGACCGCGTCGAACGCGGCCCGCAGCTCCGCCACCGACTCGCGGATACCGGTGACGTCCAGCAGCCCGACGATGGGACTGCCGGTCCCGAGCAGCCCCTGCTCAACAGCGGCCCGTACCGCCTCGTCCCGCCGGGTCGCCCGCCCGGCGGCGAAGTCGCTGGATCCCTCGATGTGTGCGCCCATGCATCCAGCCAAACATCCACGCCACCGCCGCGCCGACCCCCGGACGTATTGACTAGCCCTATTCAGAAGGTCAGGATGTGAATAACCGCAGCAACAGCAACCGCAGCAACACCCGCCGGGAGCACCACGCACCCACCAGGAGGCAGACCATGTCAGGACCCCGCCCGCCCGTCTCCCTCCACCACCCTCAAACGAGGCCCTACGGGCCGCCTCCTGGTCCTGTCCGAGCACCGCGCGGCACGGAACGAAGCGCCCTGGGATGGCAGCAGGAAGCCGCCCTGCGCATGCTCCAGAACAACCTCGACCCGGAGGTCGCCGAGCACCCCGACAAGCTCGTCGTCTACGGCGGCACCGGCAAGGCGGCCCGCGACTGGCGCTCCTTCGACGCGATGGTGAGGACCCTGCGGGGGCTCAAGCAGGACGAGACCATGCTGGTCCAGTCCGGCCGGCCCGTCGGCGTCATGCAGACCCACGAGTGGGCCCCGCGCGTTCTCATCGCCAACTCCAACCTCGTCGGCGACTGGGCGAACTGGGAGGAGTTCCGCCGTCTGGAGGCCCTCGGCCTGACCATGTACGGGCAGATGACGGCCGGCTCCTGGATCTACATCGGCACCCAGGGCATCCTCCAGGGCACCTACGAGACCTTCTCCGCCGTCGCCGCGAAGAAGTTCGGCGGCACCCTCGCCGGGACCATCACGCTGACCGCCGGTCTCGGCGGGATGGGCGGCGCCCAGCCGCTCGCCGTGACGATGAACGACGGTGTGGCGATCTGCGTCGACTGCGACCCGCGTGCGATCGAGCGGCGCATCGAGCACCGGTACCTGGACGTCAAGGCCGACTCCCTCGACCACGCGCTGCGGCTCGCCGTGGAGGCCCGGGACGCCCGCCGCCCGCTGTCCATCGGCGTCCTCGGCAACGCCGCCGAGCTGGTGCCGCAACTGCTCGCCATGGGCGCCCCGATCGACATCGTCACCGACCAGACCTCCGCCCACGACCCGCTGGCCTACCTGCCCGTCGGCACCGCCTTCGAGGACATGGCCGACGCCGCCGCCAAGGACCCGGCCGGCTTCACCACCCGGGCCCGCGAGTCCATGGCCCGGCACGTCGAGGCCATGGTCGGCTTCATGGACGCCGGCGCGGAGGTCTTCGACTACGGCAACTCCATCCGCGGTGAGGCGCAACTGGCCGGATACGACCGGGCCTTCGCCTTCCCCGGCTTCGTCCCCGCCTACATCCGCCCGCTGTTCTGCGAAGGCAAGGGCCCCTTCCGCTGGGCCGCCCTGTCCGGCGAGGCCTCCGACATCGCCAAGACCGACAAGGCGATCCTCGACCTCTTCCCGGAGAACGAGTCCCTGGCCCGCTGGATCCGCATGGCCGGGGAGCGGGTCCACTTCCAGGGACTGCCCGCCCGCATCTGCTGGCTCGGCTACGGCGAGCGGGACAAGGCCGGCGAGCGGTTCAACGACATGGTCGCGAGCGGGGAGCTGGCCGCACCGGTCGTCATCGGCCGCGACCACCTCGACTGCGGCTCCGTCGCGTCCCCCTACCGGGAGACCGAGGCCATGCTCGACGGGTCCGACGCGATCGCCGACTGGCCGCTGCTGAACGCGATGGTGAACGTGGCGTCCGGGGCGTCCTGGGTGTCCCTGCACCACGGGGGCGGTGTCGGTATGGGGCGGTCGATCCACGCGGGGCAGGTGACGGTGGCCGACGGCACGAGGCTGGCCGGCGAGAAGATCCGGCGGGTGCTGACGAACGACCCCGGCATGGGAGTCATCCGGCATGTCGACGCCGGGTACGACATCGCGGAGTCGGTTGCTCAGGAGAAGGGCGTCCGTGTCCCGATGCGTGAGGGTGACTCCGCGTGACCAGTGACGGCAACCCTGCGGTGGGGGCGGGCGCGTCGCCGCCTGCGGGTTCGGCTGTGCCCACCCGTTCCGCCCCGCGGAACGACTCCCCACGGCCTCGCGGCTCCTCCTTCCACCAGATGTGGCGCGACCTGCTCCCCATCGGCCGCCACCCCGCCTCGGGCGGCTACCGCCGATTCGCCTGGACCGGTGTCGACGGTGACTGCCGGGCCTGGTTCGAAACCCAGGCGCAGACGCGAGGCCTCGTCCACGAGGTCGACCGGAACGGAAACCAGTGGGCCTGGTTCGGCGACCCCGCCGTCGGGGACGCCGTCGTCACCGGGTCGCATCTGGACTCCGTGCCGGACGGCGGCGCCTTCGACGGCCCCCTCGGAGTCGTGTCCGCCTTCGCCGCGCTGGACGAACTGCGTGGCCGGGGCGCGCAGTTCACCCGGCCGCTCGGCATCGTGAACTTCGGTGACGAGGAGGGCGCCCGGTTCGGACTCGCCTGTGTCGGGTCCCGGCTCACCGCCGGGCAGCTCACCCGCGAACAGGCGCACCGGCTCACCGACGGCGAGGGCGTGACCCTGCCCCGGGCCATGGAGGCCGCCGGATACGACCCGGAGGCCATCGGACCCGACCCCGAGCGGCTCGCCCGCATCGGCGCCTTCGTCGAACTGCACGTCGAGCAGGGCCGGGCCCTCGACCTGTCCGGCGACCGGGTCGGCATCGCCAGCGCGATCTGGCCGCACGGCCGGTGGCGGTTCGACTTCCGGGGCGAGGCCAACCACGCCGGCACCACCCGGCTCGCCGACCGGCACGACCCCATGCTGTCCTACGCCGAGACGGTCCTCGCTGCCCGCCGCGAGGCCGAACTCGCCGGTGCCGTCGCCACCTTCGGGAAGGTCGCCGTCGAGCCGAACGGCGTCAACGCGATCCCCTCCCTGGTGCGCGGCTGGCTCGACTCGCGCGCCGCCGACCAGGACAGCCTGGACGCCGTGGTCGCCGGCGTCGAGAAAGCGGCAGGGGAGTACGCCGCCGCCCACGGTGTCGACCTCGCCGTCGTACGCGAGTCGTTCACGCCCGTCGTCGAGTTCGACCACGCCCTGCGCGACGAACTCGGCCGCATCCTCGGCAAGGACACCGGCCTCACCGTCCCCGTCCTGGGCACCGGCGCCGGACACGACGCCGGGATCCTGTCCGGGAGCATCCCGACCGCCATGCTGTTCGTGCGCAACCCCACCGGCGTCTCCCACTCACCGGCCGAGTCCGCCACCGAGGACGACTGCGTCGCCGGGATACTCGCACTCGCCGACGTACTGGAAGGACTGGCGTGCAGGTGACCACAGCAGCCACGCGCACGTACTGGCTGGAGCACGCCTGGCTCGGCACGCACGTCGAGCCGGGCGTGGCCCTGGACGTCCGGGACGGCCGCATCGCCACCGTCCACGCGGGCACCCCCGCCCCGCCCCCGGGCGCCGAGGTCCTGCGCGGCCTCACCCTCCCCGGCCTCGCCAACGCTCACAGCCACGCCTTCCACCGCGCCCTGCGCGGCACCGTCCAGGTCGGCTCCGGCACCTTCTGGACCTGGCGCGAGGTCATGTACGCCACGGCCGCCCGGCTCACCCCCGACAGCTACCACGCCCTCGCCCGGGCCGTGTACGCCGAGATGGCCCTGGCCGGCATCACGGCGGTCGGCGAGTTCCACTACGTCCACCACGCCCCCGGCGGCACCCCCTACGCGGACCCCAACGCGATGGGCGAGGCCCTGATCGCGGCCGCCGCCGAAGCCGGGATCCGCATCACCCTCCTCGACACCGCCTATCTCTCCTCCGGCTTCGGGCAGCCGCCCACCACCCCTCAGCTCCGCTTCTCCGACGGCACGGCGGACGCCTGGGCCGAACGCTGTTCAGTTCTCAAGGAACGAGATCACGCACGGATCGGGGCGGCGATCCACTCCGTACGGGCCGTGCCCGCCCACCAGTTGGCGACCGTCGCCCGGTGGGCCGAGGAGCGGCGGGCCCCGCTCCATGTGCACCTGTCGGAACAGACGGCCGAGAACGACGCCTGCCGCCAGGCCCACGGCCGCACCCCCACCCGGCTGCTCGCCGACCACGGCGTGCTCGGCCCGCGCACCACCGGTGTCCACAACACCCACCTGACCGCCGAGGACATCTCCCTCATCGGCGGCAGCGGCACCGCCACCTGCATGTGTCCGACGACCGAGCGCGATCTCGCCGACGGCATCGGCCCCGCCGTCGCCCTGCAGCAGGCGGGCTCGCCGCTCTGTCTCGGCTCCGACAGCCACGCCGTGATCGACCTGCTCGAAGAGGCACGCGCCATGGAGCTGAACGAGCGCCTGCGCACCCGTACCCGAGGCCACTGGACGGCGGCGGCCCTCCTGCGGGCCGCCTCGGCGGACGGGCACGCGGCCCTCGGCTGGCAGGACGCGGGCGCCCTGGAGACCGGCGCGCTCGCCGACTTCACGACGATCGCGCTCGACTCGGTCAGGACGGCAGGGCCGCTTCCGCGGCTCGCTGCCGAGACGGCCGTATTCGCCGCGTCGGCGGCAGATGTGTCGCATACGGTCGTGGCAGGCCGGCACGTCGTACGGGACGGGGTCCACTCGCTCGTACCGGACGTGCCGCGAGCCCTCGCGGACGCCGTCGAAGCCCTGCGCGGATGATCCCGGACCGCTCCTGCGAGCGGTCGGCCCCCGCACCCGAACCCACCGCCGACCAGGCCACCAAGGACGCCATGAGCAACGCGACGACCGTCAGCCCCGCCCACTCCGCGAGCACCGCAAGCACGCTCATCACCAACATCGCCGCCCTGGTCACCAACGACCCCTCCCTCGGATGGGGGTCCCCCCGCTCGAGCAAATTCGAGAGTGGGGGAGGTTCCCCCCTCGGACTGGTCCAGGACGCGGCCGTCGTCATCGAAGGCGACCGCATCGCGTGGACCGGTGATCAAAGCAAAGCACCCGCCACTGACAATCGGGTCGACGCCGGCGGCCGCGCGGTCCTCCCCGGCTTCGTCGACTCCCACTCGCACCTCGTCTTCGCGGGCGACCGGACGCAGGAGTTCAACGCCCGGATGTCGGGGCGGCCTTACAGCGCGGGCGGCATCCGCACGACCGTCGCGGCCACCCGCGCCGCGACGGACGAGGAACTGGAAGCCAACGTCACCCGTTACCTCGCCGAGGCCCTCCGCCAGGGCACGACCACCTTCGAGACGAAGTCCGGCTACGGCCTGACGGTCCGGGACGAGGCCCGCGCCCTGCGCGTCGCCGCCCGCCACACCGACGAGGTCACCTACCTCGGCGCCCATATCGTCGCCCCCGAGTTCGCCGACGATCCGGCCGCCTACGTCGACCTGGTCACCGGCGAGATGCTCGACGCCTGCGCCCCGCACGCCCGCTGGATCGACGTCTTCTGCGAGCAGGGTGCCTTCGACGGCGACCAGGCCCGCGCGATCCTCACCGCCGGCAAGGCACGCGGCCTGCACCCCCGGATCCACGCCAACCAGCTCTCCTACGGCCCCGGCGTGCGACTGGCGGTCGAACTCGACGCGGCCAGCGCCGACCACTGCACCCATCTGACGGACGAGGACGTCGACGCGCTGGCGAACAGCCGCACGGTCGCCACCCTCCTGCCCGGCGCCGAGTTCTCCACCCGCGCCGCGTGGCCGGATGCCCGCCGCCTCCTCGACGCGGGCGTCACCGTGGCCCTGTCCACGGACTGCAACCCGGGCTCGTCGTTCACCTCGTCCGTCCCGTTCTGCATCGCGCTGGCCGTACGGGACATGGGCATGACCCCCGACGAGGCCGTCTGGTCGGCCACGGCGGGCGGCGCCGCGGCCCTCCGGCGGACCGACGTGGGCCGCCTCACCCCGGGCGCGTACGCCGACCTGACGCTTCTCGACGCCCCGAGCCACGTCCACCTGGCCTACCGGCCCGGGGTCCCGCTGGTCACCGGAGTCTGGCGGCGCGGCGAGCGGGTGCTCTGAGCGACGCAGGCACACAAAGGGCGCAAGCTCATCCCTCTCGACTTCGCCTCCGACGGGGCGGTCGAGGTGGCTCAGCGCCCTGGCCACGTTCCTGCCGACCACGGCGCTGATCATCTACTCACCGTGAGAAGGGAACGAAGACGCACACGGCTGGCGTGAGAAGGGAACGAAGACGCACACGGCTGGTGAGGGAGCAGCGGCCGCGCTGAGGCCCGCGAGGGCCACGGGAGACGCGCCCGGGGGCGGACCGAACGGTCCGCCCCCGAAGTACGGCGTCACCGGGCACAGCGTCGTGCAGTGCGGACCACTCCGCGGAGGGCACTCCCAGGAGGGTCACTCCTCGACGGTCAGCCCCTTGCGCAGCCGTACCAGCGTGCGCGACAGCAGCCGCGAGACGTGCATCTGGGAGATGCCCAGTTCCTCGCCGATCTCCGACTGGGTCATGCCCGCGACGAAGCGCAGCGACAGGATCTTCCGGTCGCGCGGCGGAAGTTCGGCGATCAGCGGCTTCAACGACTCGACGTACTCGATGCCTTCGAGCCCGTGGTCCTCGTAGCCGATGCGGTCCGCGAGCGCGCCCTCGGAGTCGTCCTCCTCCGGCTGGGCGTCCAGCGAGGAGGCGGTGTAGGCGTTAGACGCGGCCATGCCCTCGACGACCTCGTCGTTGGAGATGCCGAGACGCTCGGCCAGTTCGGTCACCGTCGGGGCGCGGTCCAGCTTCTGGGCCAGCTCGTCACCGGCCTTGGCCAGGTCGAGCCGCAGCTCCTGAAGCCGCCGCGGAACGCGTACGGACCACGAGGTGTCGCGGAAGAAACGCTTGATCTCGCCGACGATGGTCGGCATCGCGAACGTGGGGAACTCGACACCCCGGGACAGCTCGAAGCGGTCGATCGCCTTGATCAGGCCGATGGTGCCGACCTGGATGATGTCCTCCATCGGCTCGCTGCGGGAGCGGAACCGGGAGGCGGCGAACTTGACCAGCGCGAGGTTCAGTTCGACGAGAGTGTTGCGGACGTACGAGTACTCGTGGGTGCCTTCCTCCAGCGTCTCCAGCCGCTCGAAGAGGGTCTTGGACAGGGCCCGTGCGTCGACCGCGTCGACTTCCTCGTACGGGGGGATGTCCGGAAGTCCGGCGAGAAGGTCGTCCTGTGTGACGAGCATCTCAACCTGCTCGATGGGATCCAGATGTTCCGGAGGGGGTGTCGACGTCGCTTTGTGGGTACGCGATGCGTCGAGCCGGGGTGACATGATGTCCTCCATCGTTCTCGGCATATGGCTGCCGGAGCCAGTACGTGCACTGCGGTGTGCGGCGCCTCCAAAGCCGGCCGTGTCGGTTACGTGTCTTTACTAGGCCTACCCGCTTCCCCGAGCCCACCGCAAGTGCGTTCTGTGGGCATATGTCCGTTTGTGTGCGGTTGTTCGGGTGTCAAAGCGTGGAGGGAAGGCGTAGTGTTCGTGGGCGTCAGCAGCAGTCGCGACGTCGGGAGAGAGAGACGGCATGGACCGCGGGACAGTCGGCAGCGCACAGTCTGGCCGGCTTCTGGTGGAGGTGCGGGAAGAGGGCTCGAATGCCGTCGTGACCCCGGCGGGTGAGCTGGATCACCACACCGCCGATCTGTTGCGTGAGCCACTCGATGACTGCCTCGCCAAGGGATTCAAGCGTCTGGTCATCGACTGCGCGCGGCTGGAGTTCTGTGACTCCACGGGGCTCAACGTGCTCCTTGGTGCCCGACTGAAGGCCGAGGCCGCAGGCGGTGGCGTGACGCTCGCCGGGATGCAGCCGGTGGTGGCGCGCGTGTTCGAGATCACTGGCGCGGATGCGGTCTTCAGCGTCCATGACACGCTTGAGGCGGCCCTGGCCGACGAGTCGGGCTGAGCCGTGGTGTGTCGGCGCGCCGAGCCTCGGTCATCCCCCTGTGACCGGTGTCCTCCCCCCGTCGCGCCTTTCGCGCCGAATACGGGGGTGTTCCCCCGGGCCGCCCGGGCAGGAGACATCCTGAAACGGTCGCCCGCCAGGGCGGCGGTGGCGCCGCGAAACCGTCGTGCCGCGCACTGCGTGACTGACTGTGTACTGAATTTTTTGAATCGTGAACTGGTGAATCGGTGAGGTGAAGCGCTGATGAGCACCACCCGGCCCTACTCGCCGGGCGACCGCGGGCCGGAGCCCAGCGGCGCTTCCGGGGCGTCCGAGGGTGGCGTACAGGCGGGCGGTGCGTCCGGCGAGGGCGTGGCCGCGCCGTCCGGAGCCGCGGCACCGCCGGGAGGCCGGCAGGTGCGGCGGCTGAGCTTCGACGGGGCCAGCGGGATCGTCCCGCTCGCCCGCGACTTCGCCCGCCAGGCGCTGTACGCATGGGGCTGGCTCCCGGCCGCCTCGGCGGACCAGCGGGCCGCCGCCGAGGATGTCCTGCTCGTCGTCTCCGAGCTGGTCACCAATGCCTGTCTGCACGCCGAGGGGCCGGATCAGCTGTGGATCACCTGCGACAACAAGGTGATCCGCATCGAGGTCGCCGACCGGGGCACGGGTCAGCCGTCGCCCCGTACCCCGCACCGGGCCGGCCGCCCCGGGGGTCACGGCATGTTCATCGTCCAGCGGCTGTGCCTGGACTGGGGCGTCGTCCGCACGCCGGGAGTCGCCGGCAAGACGGTGTGGGCCGAACTGGGAGCTCCTGCCTGATCCGGAGCCGCCCTGGTGGTTGGCTGATCCGTTGCGCCGCGAGCAGGCCGGGTGGCGGCTTCGGCTGGTTCTCGGGTGGCCGGCCGCTTTACCGGCCCGCTCACGACGTAGGTGATCGTCCGCTTTACGCGCTCCGCGCACTCCATGAGTGATCGACCGGGCGCGGCTTCGGCTGTCGGAGTGACCGGGCGGGTGCGGACTCCGGGTCCTCCTCGTGCGGCCGTTCGGGTGAAGGGCCGAGCGGGCAGTCAGCCGGTGGCCGCCCGGCTGTCCGGCTGCCCGGCCGCGTGGCTACCCGACCGCACAGCTGCCTCGCTGGACGGCTGCTCGCCCGGCCGCCCGCCCCACCCCCGCGGAACCTCCGCCGCACATCCCCCCGCCCGTCACTCGCCACACTCCGGATCGCCACAGATCCGGCGCGCACTGTGTCTTCCTTCCTCAACGCCCCGGGCGTACCTTGACGGCCCGATCTGATGCGCCGTCAGAAAACAGGAAGGGGAGCGGCTCCGTGTCGTACCGGAATCGAACCGCCGCGCTCGCGTCCGCCGCGGCCCTGGCCGGCTCGGCGGTGTTGATGGCCGCCCCCACGGCCCGGGCCGAGGTCGTCGACGTCAACTACCAGTGCAAGACGCCGATCGGCGACAAGAGCGCCGTCTCGCCCATCGACATCAAGGGTGTCGAGAGCGGCAGCGGCTACCGGATCACCATGTCCTGGCAGAAGGGCGTCTCCTCCAGCCCGGTCGAACTGGGCAAGGGCGCGATGACGCCGAGCGCCACCATCGCCCTGGGCGGCGCGGACAGCGGCACCCTGACGGTGACCGGCCCCGCCAATGACGCCGCGATCCCCGCCAACACACCGATCAAGATCAACGACCTGAGCGGCACGTACACGCCGAAGAAGAGCGGCGAGGTCACCTTCACGGCCGGCGTGCTCACCATCAAGGCGCTCGGCACGACGACCACGTGCACGCCGACGAACGACCCTGGCCCGTCCCTGACCCTCGACGCCACGGCCGCGAGCGACGGCGGCGCCACCGGCTCCACCCAGGGCGGCGGCCCCGGCCCGGGATCCGGCTCCGGCGACGAGCTCCCGCAGACCGGCCCGGAGGACTCGGTCGTCGCCCTCGGCACCCTCGGCGGAACCGTCCTGCTCGCCGGCGCGGCGGGCGCCCTGTGGCTGACACGACGTCACCGGACAGCGCGAGCAGGCCACTGAGCGCACCCCCGCACGACCGCTGGAGCCGCCGATGCCGCCGATGCCGTACGCCGCCCGTGTCCCGTACCTGTCACTGCGTCTCCTGCTGCCCCTGCTGCTGGCGCTCCCGCTGGGCCTGGCGGGCGCCCGGCCCGCCGCGGCGGCGGACCGGCCGGTCGTCGAGCTGTCCAGGGCCCAGGCCGGGGCGGGCGGCTCGGTCACCGTCACCGGCAGCGGCTGGCGTCCGCGTGCCCTGCTGACGCTGCTGGTCTGCGGGCAGGCCGAGCCGTCCCGGGGCGTGACCGGCGGCACCAACTCCTGCGCCAACGCCGACGGCCGGGCTGTCACCACCGACGCCGAAGGGCGCTTCCGCCGTGAACTGCCCGTCGTGGAGCCGCCCGTGCCGTGCCCCTGCGTGGTGCACGTGACGACGGTGACGGGGGCGGGGGCCGAGGCCGACGCGGTCCTCAAGGTCGCCGGGCACGCGGTCGAGCCGCTGCCCGCCGACCGGGCCGGCGGGCGGCTGTCCCTGCTCGCGGACACCCGGCTGCGGGGCTCCGGCGGGCTGCTGACCTGGTTCGGCTCCCCGCCCGCCCGGACACTCGTGGTCACCGTCGGGAACGTCGGGACGTCCCCCGTGAAGGACCCCGTCTTCCAGGTCGGCACCTCCCACGGCGTGTTCGCCCCGCAATGGCAGGACCAGCGCTGGCGCGGCACGATCCGGCCCGGCGGCAAGGCCCGCATCGAACTTCCCGTGCAGCTCGCGGCCGGGGCGCACGGCGACTACACCGTGTCCCTGAAGTACGGCGGCAAGGTCCTCGCCGAGCACCCCTGGGGCGTGGGCCGCCCCTGGGGCGTGACCCTGTTCTGGGTCCTCGTCTGCCTGGTCGTCCCGGCGGCGCTGTTCCGCGCCGCCCTGGCCGTCGTGGACCACGCCCGCCCCCGCCGCCCCGTCCACGCGGCCCGCCCGCCCCGCCGCCGCCCGCGCCTGCCCGCCGCACGCCGGCCCCCGGCCCTGCCGTGGGTCTCCCCGGACGCCGAGCCGCCGGGCTCGACGAGGACATGAGAAGGGCCGCCGCACCTCGAAGGTGCGGCGGCCCGTTCGTCAGGGTCCGGCGGGACGGCTCAGTGGACGTCGCCCATCAGCGCCTTGACCTTCCTGCGGTACATGTACACCGCGCCACCCGCCAGGGCGGCGAGGACCGCCTCCGCCGCGACCGCGCCCGTGCCGCTCAGGTCGACGCCCCCGACGGCCGGGTTGGAGAGCAGGCCCGTCACCGAGTCGCCCGCCGTGACCGCGAGGAACCAGACGCCCATCATCTGGCTGGCGTACTTGGCCGGGGCCATCTTCGTCGTCACCGACAGGCCGACCGGCGAGAGGCACAGCTCACCGACGGTCTGGATCAGGTAGATGCCCACCAGCCACATCGGGCTGACCAGCGTGTCGCCGCCGGTCATGCCCAGGGGTAGCAGGAAGAAGAAGAACGAGACACCCACGAAGAACAGCGCCGCGGCGAACTTGGCGACCGTGCTCGGCTCCTTGCCCTTGCGGTTCAGCCACAGCCAGAACCAGGCGAAGACCGGGGCCAGGGCCATGATGAACACCGGGTTCAGCGACTGGTACCAGGACGACGGGAAGTCGAAGCCGAGCAGCGAGCCGGAGGCCTTCGTCTCACCGAACGCCTGCACCGTGGAACCGCCCTGGTCGTAGATCATCCAGAAGGCGGCGGCCGCGACGAAGAACCAGATGTAGCCGGTCATCTTCGACTGCTCGACCGCGCTGAGCTCCTTGTCCCGCTTGATGCGGATCAGCACACCGGCCGGAATGACCAGGCCGATCACCGTGAGCGGGATCATGGCCCAGTTGAGGGTGAAGTGGCCGGTGAGGCCGACGACGCCGTAGAAGACCGCCGCGACGGCCAGCCAGAGCAGGCCCTTGCGCAGCCAGGAGGCACGCTCCTCGGCCGCCAGCGGCTTGGGCACGACGTCGCTCTGCGGGCTGAGGTTCCGGGTGCCGACGAGGAAGGCCACGAGGCCGATGCCCATGCCGACCGCGGCCAGACCGAAGCCGAGGTGCCAGCTCACCTGCTGGCCGACCGTGCCGATGATCAGCGGCGCGAAGAAGGCACCCATGTTGATGCCCATGTAGAAGATCGTGAAGCCGCCGTCACGGCGCGGGTCCTCCGGGCCGTCGTAGAGGTGGCCGACCATGGTGGAGATGTTGGCCTTGAGCAGGCCCGAGCCCAGTGCCACCAGGGCCAGACCGGCGAAGAAGGGCGCCTGGCCGCCGGGCAGGGCCAGCACCAGGTGACCGGCCATGATCGTGAGGGCCGCGATCGCCACGGTCTTGCGCGGGCCCCAGACCCGGTCGCCGAGCCAACCGCCCGGCATGGCGAGCAGGTACACCATCGACAGGTACACCGAGTAGATCGCCGTGGTGGTGGCGAGGTCCACCCCGAGCCCGCCGCCCATGCTGCCCTTCTTGGCGTCGGGCCCGCCGGAGAGCAGGTACACGACGAGCAGGGCCCGCATGCCGTAGAAGCTGAACCGCTCCCACATCTCGGTCATGAACAGAGTGGCCAGTCCGCGGGGGTGGCCGAAGAAGGTCTTCTCGGAGCCGGGGATGCCCGGGCGGGCCGAGTCCTTCGTCAGGCTGGACGCCATGGTCGTTCCTTGCTGGTCGGGACGCGCTCCGCAGCAGCGGTGGGTGCGCCCGGGGGGAGCTGCCGGCACCGGTTCGTACGGCCGCCCGCCCGACGCCTACGGGGATCCGCTCCGGGTCACGGAGCGGTGGGCGGTCGCCACCGGGATCCACGCCTCTACGCGCGTATCCGCACGACGAGGCCCGGCCACAGGTCGTTTCAGGTCCGGGGGGCCGGCGAACCGGCCCGCGCACAGACCCGCACACAAAAGAGACCTCCAGGGGCAAACAGCCTCCGAAGGTCGCCGTGGTGCTACAGGCGTTGATTCACCATACGGCAGGACACCGCCGCATATGGAAGGACTTGAGACACGGATCACAGGTATCAGGGGAACCGCAAGCACTATTTCCAAGGTCCTTACCAGGATCGCACCCCACAGGCAGAGGTCAGTGCGTCTGCCCGCAGTTCGTAAGAAACGGGTGTGCGGCGGGTAAGAATCAAGGCTTCCGGTCACACCCCAGCTCAGGGGCTTGCAGGTCTACCATCACCTCATGACCCGTGTACTGCTCGCCGAGGACGACGCGTCCATCTCGGAGCCTCTCGCCCGTGCTCTGCGCCGGGAGGGCTACGAGGTCGAGGTGCGTGAGGACGGACCCACCGCGCTCGACGCCGGAATGCAGGGTGGCGTCGACCTGGTCGTGCTCGACCTGGGTCTGCCCGGCATGGACGGTCTGGAGGTGGCCCGCCGCCTACGGGGCGAAGGCCACAGCATCCCGATCCTCATCCTGACCGCGCGCGCCGACGAGGTGGACACCGTCGTCGGGCTCGACGCGGGCGCCGACGACTACGTCACCAAGCCGTTCCGGCTCGCCGAGCTGCTCGCCCGCGTCCGCGCCCTGCTGCGCCGCGGCGCCGCCGAGCCGCAGCAGCCGCCCGCCACCCACGGTGTGCGGATCGACGTCGAGTCGCACCGCGCCTGGATGGGCGAGGAGGAGCTCCAGCTCACCGCCAAGGAGTTCGACCTGCTGCGGGTGCTGGTGCGCGACGCGGGCCGGGTCGTCACCCGCGACCAGCTGATGCGCGAGGTCTGGGACACCACCTGGTGGTCGTCGACCAAGACCCTCGACATGCACATCTCCTGGCTGCGCAAGAAGCTCGGCGACGACGCGGCCAACCCGCGGTACATCGCCACGGTGCGCGGTGTGGGCTTCCGTTTCGAGAAGAGCTGAGCCGCGGGGCAGGGCACGGGTAGGCACGGGTAACAGGACATGCGCCGCCGACTGATCCAGTCCACGCTCGCCGTGGTGCTCGTCGTGATCGCCGTCTTCGGCGTCTCCCTCGTCATCGTCGAGACCAGGACGATCAGCAACAGCGCCCAGGAGCGGGTGGAGTCCGAGGCGGTCCGGCTGGCCAGCATTGTCGACAGCCGGCTCTTCGGGGCGCAACAGGTCGACGCGGAGGTACTGCGCGACCAGATCACGCAGAACCGCTACTACGCGGTGATCCGGATCCCCGGGGAAGCGCCCATCGAGGTCGGCACCAAGCCGACCGGTGACGTCATCAGCGCCAGCGCGCCCGGCGAGGAGGGTGAGACGGTCACCGTCCAGGAGCCGCGTTCCTCGGTGACCCGCGAGGTCGGCCGCACGCTGCTGATCATCGCGTTGGTCGCGCTGCTCGCCGTGGTGGCCGCGGTGCTGCTGGCCGTCCGCCAGGCGAACCGGCTGGCGTCGCCGCTGACCGACCTCGCGGAGACGGCCGAGCGGCTCGGCTCGGGCGATCCGCGCCCGCGCCACAAGCGGTACGGCGTGCCCGAGCTGGACCGGGTCGCGGACGTGCTGGACGGCTCGGCCGAGCGCATCGCGCGCATGCTCACCGCCGAGCGGCGGCTGGCCGCGGACGCCTCCCACCAGCTGCGGACGCCGCTCACCGCGCTGTCCATGCGGCTGGAGGAGATCACCCTCACCGACGATCCGGACACGGTGAAGGAAGAGGCGACGATCGCGCTGACCCAGGTGGAGCGGCTCACGGACGTCGTCGAGCGGCTGCTCACGAACTCCCGCGACCCGCGCACCGGCTCCGCCGTCACCTTCGACCTGGACGAGGTCATCCAGCAGCAGCTCGCCGAGTGGCGCCCCGCCTACCGCAGCGCGGGCCGGGCGATCGTCAGCTCCGGCAAGCGGCACCTGGAGGCCGTCGGCACACCGGGAGCGGTCGCGCAGGTGCTGGCCGCGCTGATCGAGAACTCCCTGATGCACGGCGGTGGCACGGTGGCGCTGCGCACCCGCGTCACCGGCAACCAGGCCGTCATCGAGGTCACGGACGAGGGCCCCGGGGTCCCCGCCGATCTCGGTGCCCGGATCTTCGAGCGGGCCATCAGCGGCCGCAACTCCACGGGCATCGGCCTGGCCGTGGCCCGCGACCTGGCGGAAGCGGACGGCGGCCGTCTGGAGATGCTCCAGACCAAGCCCCCGGTGTTCGCCCTGTTCCTGTCCCGCACGCCCGTCGGGAAGTCCCACGGCGGCGAGGACGAGCCGATGATCCGCTGACGCGTCTCACGACCCCCTACGGCACCCGCTGCCCGGCCCGCGTCCGCCTGGCCCGCTCGCCCTTCAGGATCGATTCAGCGTCCGCCACCGGCTCACGGGCCGGGAGGGCGAGGAACACCCAGCTGCGGTACGACCAGAAGCGGAACAGCGTGGCGACGCCGATGCCGAGGAACTTGAAGATGTTGTTCTGCAGCGGGGTGTCCCAGCCGAAGCCGTACGTGGCCGCGTACAGGATGCCGTTCTCGATGACCAGCCCGATCGCGCTGAACAGCAGGAACAGGCTCATTTCCCGCGTCCGGCGGCTCTTGTCGCGGTCGCGGTAGGTGAAGTAGCGGAAGCCGATGTAGTTGAAGACGATCGCCACGACGGTCGCGATGACGCTCGCGCGCACCACCTGGAGGTCGGTGACGTGCCGCACCAGGTTGAACACGAGGAGGTTGACGAGCACCCCGGCACCGCCCACCGCGCCGAACTTGGCGACTTCGTGGACGAGCCGTCGGAGCCGCGAGGCACCATGTCCCATGGTCGTGCAGGCCCCCGTCCGTGGTCGGCGTCAACCCAGCCATGCTAACCACCCTTCAGCGCGATCTTCCTGCGGGCGGCGGTGGGCGGCCGGAGATGGTCCGGACGGGGCCGGGGTGGGACAGGAAACCGGCCACCTTGGCGCGGCAGATACCCTGGGGGCGTGACTTTCCCGGTAGTCGGCATGGTCGGCGGGGGCCAGCTCGCTCGTATGACACACGAGGCAGGCATCCCGCTGGGCATCAGGTTCAAGCTCCTCAGTGACACCCCGCAGGACTCAGCGGCGCAGGTCGTGAGCGATGTCGTCGTCGGCGACTATCGCGACCTGGAGACGCTGCGTGCCTTCGCACGCGGGTGCGATGTGATCACCTTCGATCACGAACACGTACCCACCGAGCACCTCAGGGCCCTGGAGGCGGACGGCATCCCCGTGCGCCCCGGCCCCGACGCGCTCGTGCACGCTCAGGACAAGGGCGTGATGCGCGCGAAGCTCGACGCGATCGGCGTGCCCTGCCCCAGACACAGAATCGTTTCCGATCCGCAGGACGTGGCGGCCTTCGCCGCCGAGGGTGACGGTTTCCCCGTCGTCCTCAAGACCGTCCGCGGCGGCTACGACGGCAAGGGCGTGTGGGTCGTCGACTCCGTCGAGGAGGCCGCCGACCCGTTCAAGGCCGGTGTGCCCGTGCTCGCCGAGGAGAAGGTGGACTTCGTCCGCGAGCTCGCCGCCAACGTCGTGCGCTCCCCGCACGGCCAGGCCGTCGCCTACCCGGTCGTGGAGTCCCGCCAGGTCAACGGCGTCTGCGACACGGTGATCGCGCCCGCCCCCGGCCTCGACGAGGGCCTCGCCCTGCGGGCCGAGGAGATGGCGCTGAACATCGCCAAGGAACTCGGCGTCGTCGGGCACCTCGCCGTCGAGCTGTTCCAGACCCGCGACGGCCGCATCCTCGTCAACGAGCTGGCGATGCGCCCGCACAACTCCGGCCACTGGTCGATGGACGGCGCGGTCACCAGCCAGTTCGCCAACCACGTCCGGGCGGTCCTGGACCTGCCCCTCGGCGACCCGCGCCCGCGCGCCAGGTGGACCGTCATGGTCAACGTCCTCGGCGGCGACTACCCGGAGATGTACCCCGCGTACCTGCACTGCATGGCCCGCGACCCCCAGCTCAAGATCCACATGTACGGCAAGGACGTGAAGCCCGGCCGCAAGGTCGGTCACGTCAACACCTACGGCGACGACCTGGACGACGTGCTGGAGCGCGCCCGTCACGCAGCCGGTTACCTGAGAGGCACGATCACCGAATGAGCCCTGTTGTCGGCATCGTCATGGGGTCGGACAGCGACTGGCCCGTCATGGAGGCAGCCGCCAAGGCCCTCGACGAGTTCGAGATCGCCTACGAGGTGGACGTCGTCTCCGCGCACCGCATGCCGCGCGAGATGGTCGCCTACGGCGAGCAGGCCGACGAGCGCGGGCTCAAGGTGATCATCGCCGGGGCCGGCGGCGCCGCCCACCTGCCCGGCATGCTCGCCTCCGTCACCCCGCTGCCGGTCATCGGCGTGCCCGTGCCGCTCAAGTACCTCGATGGCATGGACAGCCTGCTGTCGATCGTGCAGATGCCGGCCGGCGTCCCGGTCGCCACGGTCTCCGTCGCCGGTGCCCGCAACGCCGGTCTGCTCGCGGCCCGCATCCTCGCCGCGCACGACGACGAGCTCCGCGCCCGCATGCGCGACTTCCAGCAGGAGCTCAACGACCAGGCCACCGAGAAGGGCAAGCGCCTGCGCTCCAAGGTCGAGGGCTCGGGCGGCTTCGGCTTCGGCACGGGGAAGTGACGACGATGACCTCCGCGGAGGCGGTCCGGGAACTCCTGAGCGAGTTCCCGGTCGTCGACGGGCACAACGACCTGCCCTGGGCGCTGCGCGAGCAGGTCCGCTACGACCTCGACGCCCGCGATGTCGCCGCCGACCAGAGCGCCCACCTGCACACCGACATCCCGCGGCTGCGCGCGGGCGGGGTCGGTGCGCAGTACTGGTCGGTGTACGTCCGCACGGACCTGCCCGACCCGGTCGCGGCCACGCTCGAACAGATCGACTGCGTACGGCAGTTGATCGACCGCCACCCGCAGGACCTGCGACCCGCGCTGACGGCCGCCGACATGGAGGCCGCGCGCCGGGAGGGCCGGATCGCCTCCCTCATGGGCGCGGAGGGCGGGCACTCCATCGCCAACTCCCTGGGCACCCTGCGCGGTCTGTACGGGCTGGGCGTGCGCTATCTGACCCTCACCCACAACGACAACGTCGACTGGGCGGACTCCGCGACCGACGAGCCCAGGTCCGGCGGCCTCACCGCGTTCGGCCGGGAGGTCGTGCGGGAGATGAACCGGCTCGGCATGCTGGTCGACCTCTCCCATGTGGCGGCGACGACCATGCGCGACGCGCTCGACACGAGCTCCGCCCCGGTGATCTTCTCCCACTCCTCGGCGCGGGCCGTGTGCGACCACCCGCGCAACATCCCGGACGACGTCCTGGAGCGGCTGCCCGCCAACGGCGGCGTCGCGATGGTGACGTTCGTGCCGAAGTTCGTGCTCCAGTCCGCCGTCGAGTGGACGGCCGCGGCCGACGAGAACATGCGCGCCCACGGCTTCCACCACCTCGACACCACCGCGCAGGCCATGAAGGTCCACCGGGCCTTCGAGGAGCGGCACCCGCGCCCGGTCGCCACGGTGTCCACGGTCGCCGACCACCTGGACCACATGCGCGAGGCGGCCGGCATCGACCACCTCGGCATCGGCGGCGACTACGACGGCACGGCCTTCACCCCCGACGGCCTGGACGACGTCGCCGGCTACCCGAACCTGATCGCGGAACTGCTGGACCGCGGCTGGTCCAAGGCCGACCTGGCCAAGCTGACCTGGAAGAACGCGGTCCGGGTGCTGGACGCGGCGGAGGACGTGGCCCGGGGGCTTCAGACGACGCGGGCGCCGTCCAACAAGACGATCGAGTCGCTCGACTCGCTCGACGGCTGAGCGTCGAGGGCGGGGTAGTCGGTGTAGCCGGTCGCCCCGCCCACGTACATGAAGTACCGGTCGCGCATCTCGTTCAGGGGCGCCCCGAGCCGCAGCCGCGTCACCAGGTCCGGGTTGGCGAGGAAGGGCCGGCCGAGCGCGATCAGGTCCGCACCGGCGACCAGCAGGTCCTCGGACGCCCGGAGCACGGCCTGCGTGGAGATCTCCTTCAGCACCGGGTTGGCGACGATCACCCCGGGCCAGCCGGCGCGCACCGTGCGGAACACCGGTGTGTCCGGGTCGGCGTACACCAGGTGCAGATACGCGAGATTCAGCCCGCCCAGCCGTTCGACGAGTGCCGGGTAGATCTCCTCCGTCTCGCCCTCCTCGATGCCGTTGACGGTGTTGCCGGGGGAGACCCTGAGGCCCACACGCTCCGCGCCGATCTCGGCGGCCACGGCCTCGGTCACCTCGGCGGTGAACCGGATCCGGGCGGCGACCGGCCCGCCGTAGCCGTCGGTGCGCAGGTTGGTGTTGCGGGCGAGGAACTGGTGGAGCAGATGGCCGTTGGCGGAGTGCACCTCCACCCCCTCGAACCCGGCGTCGATCGCGTTCCGGGCGGCGCGTGCGAAGTCGGCGACGGTGGTGCGGATGTCCTCGGCGGTCATCTCCCGCGGTACCGGGGCCGGCTGGTGCCCCTCCGGCGTGAAGATCGTCTCGGGGAGCGGGACGGGCGAGGGCGCGACCGGCGTCAGCCCGCTGGTTGCCGGGTGGCCGACCCGGCCGCCGTGCTGGAGCTGGAGGAACATCCGGCCGCCCGAGTCCCTCACGGCGTCCGTGACCTGCCGCCAGCCGGCCACGTGCGCCGGGCTGTGGACGGCCGTGATGTTCGGGTACGTCTGCCCGACCGCGTTCGGCGTCGCGGCCTCGGCGATGATCAGTCCGGCGGAGGCGCGCTGGGCGTAGTACGTGGCCATGAGCGGGGTCGGGGTGCCGTCGGCCTCGGCCCGGTTGCGGGTCAGGGGTGCCATCACCAGACGGTTGGGCAGGTCCAGCCCGCGGAGACGAGCCGGTTCGAAGAGTGCTGTCGTGTGCTGCGTCATGCCCGTACGCTAGAACCTGACACCATGTCAGATTCAAGTCCGGGAGTGGGACGTGCGGATCGGTGAACTGGCCCGGCGCACCAATGTCAGCGAGCGGTCGCTGCGCTACTACGAGAAGCAGGGGATGCTCACCGCCGAGCGGACGCCCGGCGGACACCGGGAGTATCCGGAGGCGGCCGTGGACCGGGTCATCCGGATCCAGGAGCTGTTCGCGGCGGGACTGTGCAGCGAGAAGATCGTCCAGCTGCTGCCGTGCATGCGGGACACGGACGGCGGGCCCTCGGTCCGCGCCACCCCCGACCTGGTCGCCGAACTCACCACCGAGCGCGCCCGCATCGACCGGATGATCGCCGACCTGGTCCGCTCACGGGACACCCTCGACGAGGTGATCGAGGCTGCCCGGCTGCCCTGAGGGGGTCGCCGCGCGAGCCGGGGACCGTACTCCGAACGCCCCGCCCACCAGGAACCCTTCAGCGCTCCGTGCGACGGTGACCGTACCTCACGAACGACCGTACGGAGCCGCCATGGCAGACCTCCAGGACGACCTGCGCCCCACCGCCGTGGCCGGTCAGTTCGACGACCTGTCCGAGCCGTACCCCGACGAGGCCGTCGTGGCGGCGGCCCCGGCGGAGCCCTATGAGCCCGTCTCCGACCCGGACGACGCGCCGATGACCCGGGCCCACGCCATCCTCGCCGCCCACCCCGTCGCCGACGGCTACAACGGACTGCCCTGGGCACTCAAGAGCCTGCCCTACTACGACCTGGAGGAGGGCGAGAACACCGTCGGCACGGACGTGCCCCGCCTGCGCCGCGGGCATGTGGGTGCGCTGTTCTGGTCGCTGCACCTGCCCGAGGGCCTGGACGGCGACCGGGCCGTCGGCGCCGCCCTGGAGCAGCTGGACCTGGCCAAGACCATCGCCCGGAGCTGCGAGGAGGGACTGCGGCCGGCCTGTTCGGCGGGGCAGGTCGCGGACGCCCGCAACTGCGGCCGCGTCGCCGTGCTCCTCGGTCCCGCCGGGGCCCCGGCCATGGGTGACTCGCTGGGCATCCTGCGCCAGCTGAACGTCCTCGGCCTGCGCGTCCTGACGCTGACCGGGGTCTCCTGGGCGAGCGACGCGGGGCTGACGCGGTTCGGCGAGGAGGTGGTGCGGGAGATGAACCGGGCCGGTGTGATCGCGGACCTCTCCGGGGCCTCCGCGCCGACCGTCCGCCGGGTGCTGAGCCTGTCCCGGGCGCCCGTGCTGTTCAGCCGTTCCGCCGCCCGGGCCCTTCGCCCCCACCCGGTCAACCTCCCCGACGACCTGCTGGCGGAGCTGGGCGCGGCCAAGGGCCTGTGCCTGGTGCCGCTGACCGCCGAGCAGACCGGCCCGACCGTCCGCGACGTCGCCGACCATCTCGACCACATCCGGGTCGTGGCCGGGGCGCAGTGCGTCGGGCTGTCCGGCACGTACGACTCGGGCTCGGCCCACCCGCAGGAGCTCGGCGACACCTCCTGCTATCCGCGGCTGATCGCCGAGTTGCTGCGACGCGGCTGGGACGAGGCCGACGTGGCCCTGCTGACCTGGGGCAACGTCCAGCGGGTCCTGCGCGGCGCCGACTTCACGGCCCGCGCCGCCCAGCAGCGGCGCGCGCCGTCGACGGCGACCATCTCCGAGCTGGACGGGTGACCGGCCGGCGACTCAGGCCCCGTGCTCGATCCGGCACAGGCAGAACGGATGCCCCGCCGGGTCGGCGTACACCCGGAAGTCCTTCTTCTCGTAGTCCTCCCGGTCCAGCACCCGCGCCCCCAGCGCCAGCACCCGCTCCTCGGCCGCGTCGATCTCCTCCCAGGTCGACCCGGCGTCGAAGTCCAGGTGGAACTGCTGGGCGTTGCGGTCGGACCGGGGCCACTCCGGCGGGGTGTACCCGGGCGAGCGCTGGAAGGCGAGCCGCGGTCCGTCGGGGATCCGCAGCACCACCCAGTCGGGGTCGTCGTCCTCGGGCGTGCCGCCCCCCACCTGCGCGTAGAAACGGGCCAGTTCCCGGGGGTCGGGGCAGTCGACGACGACGGAACGGAAACGTGCCACAGCAGGCATGGGGCCTCCCGGTGTCAGCAGGCGCAGAGGCAGAACGGGTGCCCGGCCGGATCGGCGTAAACACGGAATGTCCGCGTCCGGTCCTCGGCGTCCAGCGGCTTCGCGCCGAGCGCCAGCACACCCTTCTCGGCGGCGTCCAGGTCCTCCACGGCCAGGTCGAGATGGAACTGCTGTGAGCCGTCGGGCGACGGCCACCTCGGCGGTACGTACCCCGGGGACTGCTGGAAGGCCAGCGCCGCTCCGCCCGGCACCTTCAGGTCGACCCACTCGCCCGAGTCGTCGGACTCCACCGTGGGAGTGCCGCCGAGCACCTCGGCGTAGAAACCGGCCAGTGCGCGCGGGTCGGGACAGTCCAGGACGACGACATCCAGCTTGGCGAGAGCCATGACTTCCTCCTTGAAGCGGCTGTTACCTTGCGGGTCACCTTCGCGGTTACCGCCATAGGTCGGGTAACCGGTAACCGTTACTGCATGCTCCCGCATTGGCGGTAACCTCGCAAGGGAAAACGCGAGAGGTACGGTCCAGCCATGACGGAGAGAGCGCCCGCGCCCGGCGGCCTGGCCCTGGTCGAGGCCCTGGTGAACACGCTGGACGTCGAGTCGGGTGCCGACTCGCTGGACACGGCGGAGGGCCGGGCGCGCTTCGGGATCACGCAGGACGAGGTCGAGGACTCCAAGGCACTGCGTGAGTCCCTGCGCGTGGTCCTGCTCGCCCACGCGGGCCACCCGCCGCACCGCGAGGTGACCCCGCTGGGCGACCTGCTGGCCGGGGCGCCGCTGCTGGTGACGGTCGACCGCCGGGACGGCTCGGCGGCCCTCGCCCCGGCCGACGGGGGCCCGCTGCTCTCCCGTGTCGCAGCCGCCGTCGCCGAGGCGCTGGTCGCCGGCACCTGGAGCAGGCTCAAGGCCTGCGAGGCCACCGACTGCCTCTGGGCGTACTACGACCGCAGCCCGGCCGGCCGGGGCCGCTGGTGCTCGATGCAGGTCTGCGGGGCCCGGGCGAAGATGCGCCGCTACCGGGCGAAGGGCTGACCTACGCCTCCTCCCGTGGTGCCCTGGAAACCTGCGGCGCCGACGCCCGGGAGCCGACCAGGAGCAGGCACAGCACCGCGACACCGGCGACGATGCCGGTCAGCACGAGCAGCGGGTCGAGGGGGCGGGCGGCAGAGGCGGTCGTCTGGGTCTGCGGCTGCTGCGCGGCCTGTGCGGACGGGGACGACGGGGACGCCGGCGGTGACTGGCCCGCGGCGGCCGGAGAGGTGGTGGACGCGGTGGAGGACGGCGACGAGGACGGCATGCGCATCGTCGGCGTCCCGCCGCCCGGCGTGGGGCGGCTCGGCGCGGTCGCCCGGTGTCCCGAGGAGGAGCTGGTGTGCTCGTGCGCCGTCGGTGCCGCCGTCGTCGCCGGTGCCGCCGCTCGGACCGTGATCCCGGCCGTCATGTTCGGGTGGACGGTGCAGACGTAGCCGTACGACCCGGCCGTGGTGAACGTGAAGCTCCAGCTCTGTCCCTTGTCGAGCATCGGGGAATGGATCGAGACCGGGCCTGAGGTGGTCTTCACGTCGTGCGGTGCCGTGTCCTGGTTGGTCCAGGTCACCGTGGACCCGGCCGGGATGCTCAGACGCGCGGGCGAGAAGGCGTACCCCTTCATGGTCACGCTGTACGAGGCCGCCGACGCCTGCCCGGCGGGCAGCAGCGGCAGGGCGAGCAGCGTCAGGACGGCGGACACGGCGGCACCCCGGGCCGTCCGCCGGGCCGTCCTCATGCGAACTCCGCCGCGACCAGCAGCCGCAGCCGGGTGGCCGGCCGGCGCCACGGCAGCCGGAACCCCGTGGCGCGGCGCAGCAGCCGGTACGGCAGCCTGGCGTGGCCGACGACCAGCAGCCGGTCGTCGGCCCGCTCGACCACCCGCAGCCGCATCAGGACGGGGAAGGCGGTGCCGTCCAGGTCGAGGTCGCCGGTGAGCTGAAGACGGCCGTGGACCTCGTCGACCTGCTCCGAGGTGAGCACGGCGCAGAACCGGTGGTCGTCGAACTCGTAGCGGAACGAAGGGTTTTCGGCGTCCTCGGGCACGGTGAGGGACGCCTCGCCGAGCGTGACGCGACGGCGCAGCACCGGCAGCGGTCCGCACCAGGCGGTGAGTTCGGTGAGCGAGCGGTCGGGGGCCACGGTGTACCGGCCGGGCAGCGGCAGCCGGCGGCCGGCGCCGCCGCGCGACGGTGACGGGGGAGGGACGGTGGGCAGGGTGACGGTCGTCATCCCGGTCTCCTTGGAAGGCGGTTCCCGAAGCATGGTGAGGGGGTGGAGAATGGAGCGGGCGCCGCTCCGGCCGGCTGAGCCCCGGCCGGAGCGGCGCCCACCCTGCTGTCGCGGACCGCGTCAGCAGTTGGCGGTGAGGAAGTCCGTCGTGGGCTTGAGCATCTGCCCGGCCCAGACGGTGTGCATCTTCACGTAGCTGTCGGGGTTCAGCAGATCGGTGACCTGCTGCCCGGGCGACTCCTCCAGGTGCGCCTTGTTGATGTGGTTCAGCAGCACGCCGAGCGTGTCGTCGAGCACCGAACCGCCGTCCGCGACAGCGGGCTTGAGGATGCTCTCGACCCACACCGTGTGCGTCTTGAGGTACGAGTCGAGCGCCAGCGCGTCCTGCACCTGCTGCCCCGGTGACCGCTCCAGGTGCGCCATGTAGAGGTGCTGGAGGATCGGAAGCAGCTCGTTCTGCACGCTGGCGCACTGCTCGTCGCTGCCGCCTGAGCCACCTCCGCTCCCGCCGCCGGTGCCGCCCGTGGGGGCCGGGCCGGTGGTGGGTGCGGTGGTCGGTGCCTGCGTCGGGGCGGGGCCGGCCGTGGGTGTGCCCGTGGGGGCAGGCGTCGGGGCGGGCGTCGACCCGCCACCGCCGCCACCGCCGGCTGCGACGACCTTCACCGAGCTGGTCATGTCCGGGTGCACCGCGCAGTAGTACTCGTACGTCCCCGCCTTGGTGAAGGTGTACGACCAGGAGTCGCCCTGCTCCAGCGTCCCCGAGTCGAACTTCACCGGGGCCTTGGTTGTGGTGACCGTGTGCGGCACGCTGTCGTGGTTGGTCCACTGGACGGTCTGGCCGACCTCGACGACGAGCTGCTTCCCGTCACCGAACTTGTTGCCCATGATGTCGACCTGGTGGTCGGCCTTGGCGGCGGCGGGCCGTGCCTCGGCGGCGGCCACGGGCGCCTGAGCCGCGCCCGTGACCTGCTCCGAGTCGGCCGAGGAACCGGAGACCGCGCTCAACAGCCCGAGGCTGAGCACGGCGGCGAGCGCCGCACCGAGCCCGGCGACCAGCAGACCCCGGTTCCCGGCGGGCGGCCTGCGCCGCCCCTGACCGGTCTCGTCGCTCTCGTTCTTTCGTTTCACTTCTGCTCCTTGTGCTTGAGGGGGAGGGGAGTTCAGCGGCCGGGGTCGGCCGTGACCAGCAGACTCGTCACGGCGAGCACGACGAGGACGAGCCCCGTCTCGGCCGCGACCGAGTAACCGAAGGGCCGCACGGTGGCGGCGTCGCCGCGCAGCAGCACGGCGAGATCGAGGCGGGTGCGCACCCACTGGCGGCTCGCGAATGCGGCGAGCAGGACGGCCGCGAGCACGCCCGTCTTCAGCAGGAGCAGCTGCCCGTACGAGGTGTGCAGCAGGGCGTCGTACGACCCCACCACCTGCCAGGCGAGGATCAGCCCGGCGCCGACGATCCCGGTGACACTCACCGCCGCGAGCCGCGAGTAACCCGGCACCACCACCGCCAGCTCCCGGGCTTGCCGACGCGGCAGCACGGCCAGCGCGAGCACGGCCAGCCCGCCGATCCACAGCGAGGCGCCGAGCAGATGGACGAAGTCGGCGACGGCACCCCACGTGGGCTCGGCGCCCTCGGAGCTGTGGCCTGTCATGCCGGTCGTCCGCAGCAGCCCGAACGTCACCGCGAGGGCGCCCACTCGCCAGCCCGGGGAGCGGGAGGTGCCGGCCCCGCCCTGGAGCAGGGCGCCGAGCACGACGGCCGCCAGCACCCACACCAGCGCGCGGGCGGCGAGCACGACCCCGGGCTCGGTGGCCAGCAGATCCGCGTACGTCGCCGGGCGCAGCGCGTCCCGCAGTCCGCCGAGCGTGCCGTAGGCGCCCTGGAGGCCGATGCTCGCGACGGTGGCCAGTAGCCCGACCGTCCACGCGAGCACGAGCAGCGCCCGGGACCGGGGCTCGTCCGCGCCGCGCGGCCACAGCAGCACGACGAAGGCGAGACCGCCGACGAACAGGGCCAGCGCGAGATAGCCGGCCCAGCGGGCGGCGACGAGGGCCTTGCGCAGCGAGGGTGCGGGAGCGGGGGAGGCGGCCTCGTCGCCGCCCGCCTCGGCGGCCGGTGCGCCGACGGTGAAGGCGATCCGGCCGGAAGACGGGTGCCCGTCCTTCGCGTCGACGACGGACCAGACGACGGCGAGCTTCCCGTGCTCCGGGGCGGCGAGCGCGACCCGCACGGCGTCGGCGCCGCCGCCCGGCGTACGGGACACCGGCAGCCGGTCGCCGCCCACCGTCAGCACCCGGACGTCGTCGAGGTCGACGGCCTCGTCGAAGGTGAGGGTGAGGTGGCTGGGGGCCTTCTTCAGGTCCGCCCCGTCCTTCGGAGAGGAGGAGACCAGCTCGGTGTGCGCGTAGGCGGCCTGGGGCGCTCCGGCCAGGATGCACAGGAGCGGGGTGAGCAGGAGCAGCAGCAGGGCGCGGCGGACGGTGTGGGTCACGGGGTCGCCTCCGGCCCGGGGGACGCGATGCCGCCGAGCAGGCTGCCGACCGGGGCCAGGCCGACGCAGGGGGAGGGCTGCGGCGCGGGCGTCTCGCCTCCGCCGTCGAGCAGCCCGAACACCGGCTCGGTGAGTCCGCCGAGGAGCGGTTGTACGAGGGTGACCTCGCCGTCCTCGCAGGTGTCGCCGTCGGCCGGGGCGGACCCCGACGGGGTGGGCGTGGGCGTGGGGGAGGGGGAGCCGGTGCCGGGGCTGGTGTCGGAGGGCGGGGAGGGCGTGTGGCCGGTGTGGCGGGACCCGCCCGCACCGCCGGTGCCGTACCCGGGGCCCGCACCGATTCCGCCGTATCCGGGCAACGAGCCGTCGCCGACGGGCATCTGGCCCGCGCCGGTGCCCGGATCCGATACGCCGGGGCCGCCCGGCGCGGCCGGTGTGGGGTCCGCCGGCGCGGTGGCCGCGGGCGGTGCTGCGGGGGGAGCGGCGGTCTGCGTGCTGCCGGAGGCGGAGGGGACACCGATGCCGGACGCGTATCCCAGCACGATGACCACGGCGCCGACGAGCGCGCCGGCCACCAACTCGTCGCGGTGATCCCGCGGCCACTCCGCCCGGGAGAACAAGGGCATGGGGCACTCCTGGCATGGTCAGGTCAAGCCAACGAAAGGTGTGGCGAATGACGACCAGTGGAGTGGAAGGGGGATTCCGCGCAACTACGCGTCGGTTAATCGATTGTTTCCTGACCCTCTCTCCCGGCGGAACGGCCCGTGAGAACGGTCGATTCCGCTTGCTGCTCGAATAAAATTCGAACTCATATTGATGATTTCGAGAGCGACGGGGTATGTCGAGGTAGGAGGGGGCTGTCGGCCCTTGGGGGACCTGCCCCGAGCGCGGCCTCGGCGCCCGGGTGCGACAGCGGAATGCGCACAGAAAATCCCTGCGGATCGGCTCGGTCCTTCACCGATTCCGCGAAAATTCCCGAATCTTCCGCAAAGCCGTCAGGAATTCATGGGGCACGGACCGAATTCGGGCGGCCGACCCCACTCAGGGTCATTGGCTCAGGCGGTCGGCCGCCCCATCGCCCGGTACGTCCACCCGGCCTTGCGCCAGCGCTCCGGGTCGAGGGCGTTGCGGCCGTCGAGGATGACCCGGGCCGCCGCCACCTCGCCGAGCGCCTCCTCGTCCAGCTCGCGGAACTCCCGCCACTCCGTCAGGTGCAGCACGATGTCGGCACCGCGCACCGCCTCCAGCGCCGAGTCGGCGTAACCGAGGGTCGGGAAGACGCGGCGGGCGTTGTCCATGCCCTTGGGGTCGTAGACCGTGACCTGGCCGCCCTGGAGGTGGATCTGCCCGGCGACGTTCAGCGCGGGGGAGTCCCGGACATCGTCCGAGTCGGGCTTGAAGGTCGCGCCCAGCACCGCGACGCGCTTGCCCAGGAACGGCCCGCCGCCCAGCGCCTGCCGGGTCAGCTCGACCATCTGCCCGCGCTGGCGCATGTTGATGGAGTCGATCTCCCGCAGGAAGGTCAGCGCCTGGTCCGCGCCCAGCTCACCGGCGCGCGCCATGAAGGCCCGGATGTCCTTCGGCAGACAGCCGCCGCCGAAGCCGATCCCGGCCCGCAGGAACTTCTTGCCGATCCGGTCGTCGTAGCCGATGGCCTCCGCCAGCTTGGCCACGTCGCCGCCCGCGGCCTCGCACACCTCCGCCATCGCGTTGATGAAGGAGATCTTGGTGGCGAGGAAGGAGTTCGCGGAGGTCTTCACCAGCTCGGCGGTGGGGAAGTCCGTCACCACGAACGGCGAGCCCTCCGCGATCGGCGTGGCGTACACCTCCCGCAGCAGCTTCTCGGCCCGCTCGCTGCGCACGCCCACCACGATCCGGTCGGGATGCAGCGTGTCCTTGACGGCGAAGCCCTCGCGCAGGAACTCCGGATTCCACGCCAGCTCGGCGCCCTCACCGGCCGGCGCGTGCGCGGACAGGTAGCCCGCCAGCCGGTCGGCGGTGCCCACGGGCACGGTCGACTTGCCGACGACCAGGGCGGGACCGTGCAGATGCGGGGCGAGCGAGGCGAACGCGGAGTCGACGTAACTCATGTCGGAGGCGTACTCGCCGTGCCGCTGCGGGGTGTTCACACAGACGAAGTGCACATCGCCGAA
This sequence comes from Streptomyces sp. NPDC045955, assembly GCF_056430805.1. Classification (NCBI taxonomy): domain Bacteria; kingdom Bacillati; phylum Actinomycetota; class Actinomycetes; order Kitasatosporales; family Streptomycetaceae; genus Streptomyces; species Streptomyces sp. NPDC045955. Next base: position 42,672 of record NZ_JBWKKY010000001.1, on the reverse strand, counting down.
CGCGCCGATCTCGGCCCAGTCCTGCGTGAAACGCAACCGCCCGCTGGCGCCCTCGATCCCCGCGACATGCCGCCGCAGCAGCTCGTCGAGCCCCGGCTCGTACATCGGGGCCTCGCCGCGTTCCAGCTTCTCGATCTTCTCGGGCACGACGTCGAGGGCGAGCACCTCGAAGCCGAGCTCGGCCATGGCCGCCGCGTGTGTCGCGCCGAGATAACCGGTGCCGATCACGGTGATCTTCAGGGCCATGGATGCTCCAGGGGTCTACGGCAGGTGCGCGCCCGAGCATATCCGGGGCATGGGAGCGCGCTTCACCGGGCAACTTTCCCGCTGTCGTCTAGGTCACGTATCCCTCCCGTGGGCGACCCCATAAACTTTTGATTACTTAACGGTAGTTAGCGCCACCATCGCAGCGTTTTGGAGCGTGAGAGACCTTGGCCGGATCGGCTGACTTCGACCTGTACCGCCCGTCCGAGGAGCACGACATGCTCCGCGACGCCGTCCGCTCACTGGCCGAGGCGAAGATCGCGCCGTACGCCGCCGCGGTGGACGAGGAGGCCCGCTTCCCGCGCGAGGCGCTCGAGGCACTGGTCGCGAACGACCTGCACGCCGTGCACGTACCCGAGGAGTACGGCGGCTCGGGCGCCGACGCCCTGGCGACCGTCATAGTGATCGAGGAGGTCGCGCGTGTCTGCGGCTCGTCCTCCCTCATCCCCGCGGTGAACAAGCTGGGCTCGCTCCCGGTGATCCTCTCCGGCTCCGAGGAGCTGAAGAAGAAGTACATGACCCCGCTCGCCAAGGGCGACGGGATGTTCTCGTACTGCCTGTCCGAGCCGGACGCCGGCTCGGATGCCGCCGGTATGAAGACTAAGGCCGTCCGCGACGGCGACCACTGGGTGCTCAACGGCGTGAAGCGCTGGATCACCAACGCGGGCGAGTCCGAGTACTACACCGTGATGGCGGTGACGGACCCGTCGAAGCGCTCCAAGGGCATCTCGGCCTTTGTCGTCGAGAAGTCGGACGAGGGCGTCTCCTTCGGCGCCCCGGAGAAGAAGCTCGGCATCAAGGGCTCCCCGACCCGTGAGGTCTACCTCGACAACGTCCGTATCCCCGCCGACCGCATGATCGGCGAGGAGGGCACCGGCTTCGCCACGGCGATGAAGACCCTCGACCACACCCGCATCACCATCGCCGCCCAGGCCCTCGGCATCGCCCAGGGAGCCCTCGACTACGCCAAGGGCTACGTCAAGGAGCGCAAGCAGTTCGGCAAGCCGATCGCCGACTTCCAGGGCATCCAGTTCATGCTCGCCGACATGGCCATGAAGATCTCGGCCGCCCGCGCCCTGACCTACCAGGCCGCCGCCGCCTCCGAGCGCGGGGACGCCGATCTCACCTACCTGGGCGCCGCCGCCAAGTGCTTCGCCTCGGACGTGGCGATGGAGGTCACCACGGACGCCGTCCAGCTCCTCGGCGGCTACGGCTACACGCGCGACTACCCGGTGGAGCGCATGATGCGCGACGCCAAGATCACGCAGATCTACGAGGGCACGAACCAGGTCCAGCGCATCGTGATGGCGCGCAACCTGCCGTAACGAACCCTGGGACGAGCGAGCGGGCCTCCCGCCTCCCGGCCGGAGGCCCGCTCAGTCCTCGAACCCCTCCGCCGTCCGCTTCTCGCGCAGTTCCATGATCGCCCGGCGGCGGGCCAGGCGGTGGGTGCGGCGGATCTGGGCCTCCTGGTAGCGGCGCTTGTCGCGCTCGGTCTCCGGGAGGACCGGGGGGACCCGACGGGGCTTGCCGTCGGCGTCGACGGCCGCGAAGACGAGGTAGGCGGAGCCGACCTGCGTGGGCGGGGCCGACTCGTTCCAGCGCTCGGCCAGGACGCGGACTCCGACCTCCATGGACGTGCGGCCGGTCCAGTTGACCTGCGCCTTGACGTGCACCAGGTCACCGACGCGGACCGGCTCCAGAAACGCCATCTCGTCCATGGACGCCGTCACCGCCGGCCCGCCGGAGTGCCGCCCGGCCACGGCACCCGCCGCGTCGTCCACCAGCTTCATGATCACCCCGCCGTGCACCGTCCCCAGAAGGTTCGTGTCGTTGTGGGTCATGATGTGGCTGAGGGTGGTGCGGGAGGCCGAAGTCGGCTTGCCCGGGATATCCGCAGTGCCGGAATCCGCAGCTGAGGCCTGGTCTGTCATGGCCCCTACCTTATGCCGAGGCGGTATGAGGGGGTTTTGTGTCAGCTTCGCCACAGCCGTGCTCTGATTTTCCGACGACTCTTGTATGGCGTACTACCGGGACCTGCACACTGGGGCGCATGAATGATTGGCCCGAGGGATTCTCCGGTGACAACCGCGGCAACCGCTACGGACGCGGCAGCTCGAGCGCACAGCCCGAGAGCGCCCGTGTCATGCGGCAGGTCCGCCGCGGTCCGGCGGCATCGCCCGGGCAGGCCGGCTACGGCGGCGCCCCGCCGTACCGCGGCGGCGTGCCGCAGCAGCCGTCGTACGTCGACGGCGGCGGCTACGGCCCCGGCGACGGCTACGACAGCGGCTACAACACCGGCCAGGTCTACGGCTCACCCGGCGGCAGAGGCCCCGGCGGTCCGGGCGACGGCATGTACGAGCCGCGCCCCGCGCCGAACTGGCGCCGCCGTATCAAGGTGACGACCATCACGCTCGTGACGGTGCTGGTCGTGACGAGCGTCGGCACCTACTTCTGGGCCGACTCCAAGCTCAACCGCGACGTCGACCTGTCGAAGGTCATCGACCGGCCGGAGGCGGGCGAGGGCACGAACTACCTGATCGTCGGCTCCGACAGCCGCGCGGGCATGTCGGCCGAGGAGAAGAAGAAGCTGCACACCGGGTCCGCCGAGGGCAAGCGCACCGACTCGATGATGATCCTGCACACCGGCGGCAACGGCCCGACGCTGATCTCGCTGCCGCGTGACTCGAACGTCACGATCCCGTCGTACAAGGGCTCCGACTCCGGCAAGCTCTACCCGGCCACCGGCCGCCAGACGAAGCTGAACGCGGCGTACGCGGAGGACGGACCGGAGCTGCTCGTCCGTACCGTCGAGGCCAACACGGGCCTGCACATCGACCACTACGTGGAGATCGGCTTCGGCGGCTTCGCGAACATCGTGGACGCGGTCGGCGGCGTCGAGATGGACATCCCGCAGGACATCAAGGACACCAAGTCGGGCGCGGACCTCAAGAAGGGCAAGCAGACCCTCAACGGCGAGCAGGCCCTCGCCTTCGTCCGCACCCGCTACGCGCTCGCCGGCTCCGACCTGGACCGTACGAAGAACCAGCAGAAGTTCCTGTCGGCCCTGGCCAACCAGGTCGCCACCCCGAGCACGATCCTCAACCCGTTCAGGCTGTACCCGACCATGGGCGCGGGCCTGGACTCCCTCGTGGTCGACAAGGACATGGGTCTGTTCGACCTGGCATCCATGTTCTGGGCGATGAAGGGCGTCAGCGGCGGCGAGGGCAAGTCGATGAACATGCCGATCGCGGGCAACTCCGCGAACGGCAACCTCCAGTGGGACACCGCGAAGGTGAAGACGCTCGTCAACCAGCTGAAGAACGACGAGACGGTCACCGTCTCGGGCAACTGAGCACCGGCATGCGTCGGGGGCACCCCCGTGGGTGCCCCCGACTGCTGTGAGGCGGTGCTCACATCGTGGCGGCCGACATCGTGCGGCACATCTCGGCACAGCGGCGACACGCCTCGGCGCAGCGCATCATCTGGGCGTCGTCCGGCATGGACATACACGCCTCGGCGCACATGTCACATGCCCGGGCGCACATCGCGCACATCTCGGCCGACAGCGGTGAGCGCCGCATCATCATGTCGGCGCACAGGCGCGTCATCTCGGCGCAGTCCATGACCGCGCGCATGATCTGCATCTGGGCCTGGCCGCCCATCTGCAGGCAGGAGCTCATGGTCTCCTCGCACACGCTGTGGCAGGTCATGCACGCCTGGACGCAGTCCTGCATCTCCTTGCTCAGCGGGGGCATGGCGGCTTGCTGGGTCATGATTCCTCCCGGGCGGGGTGTGAGGGCCGGGGGCGGCCCTCGTGCCCTTCCGTCCTACGCCTGCCCGGGCCCGGCCGCCACGGGGCGGAAGGAAGTAATCCGCCATGCGTGCGTCGCGGCCCCTACGAGCACGCCACCTCATCCCCCCGTACCACCCCGAACTCGCTCCGCCCCGGGTCCTCGGCCCGCACCTTGTGTACGCGTTCGAAATCCGTGCCCGCGATGACCTTCAGGGTCGCGCCCAGGCCCTTGACCGGGCGGAGTTCGCTGCCCGGCAGGGCCGTGGCGAGGGACTTGGCCGAGCGGTCCCAGCGGGGGTCGTAGGCGACGATCGTGCGCCTGACGTCACGGACGGCGGCGTTCACGGGGGCCCGGGTCGTCCGGAAGCCCGTCGAGGCCAGGGCCGCGTCCACCCGGCGGCCCAGCCCGGGCGTGCGCGTGCCGTTCTCCACCTGGACGCGGATCTGCTGCGGGGCGACCGAGACGATGCGGGCCGCGCCGCGCGCCCGGTGCACGGACAGCGGCTGGTCCTCGCGCAGGGCGTGGAAGAGCCGCTCCGCCTTCACGGGGTCCCACTTGAGCGTGGAGCCGACGCCCTTCACGGCGTATCCCATCCGCCCGATCGGGACGGTCGTGAACTCGGAGGAGGAAGGGGAGAAGTTCCGCATGGCCCGGCCCAGGTCCAGCATCTGGTCCGTGCCGAAGCCCTTGTCGGCCCGCACCGAGCCGAGCACGGCCCGTGTCACGTCCCGGAACTTCATCGGGTTGAGGAGGATCCCCGAGGAGGTGATCCGTTCCACGAGCGCCGCCATGAAGCGCTGCTGCCGTTTCATCCGGCCGAGGTCCGACGCCCCGTCGATGTGCCGGGCGCGTACGTACTGGAGCGCCTGCCCGCCCGCCAGCGTGTGCCGCCCGGGCGGGAGGTTCAGGCCGGTGTAGCTGTCCTTCAGGGGGTCCGCGGTGCAGATCTGTACGCCCCCGACCACGTCCACCGTCCTCATGAAGCTGGTGAAGTCGACCTCCAGATAGTGGTCGATCTTCACCTTCGTCATGCTCTCGACCGTCCGCACGGTCAGCTGCGGCCCGCCCTCGGCGTACGCCGCGTTCAGCCTGACCGGGTGCCCGCCGTGCCGTTTGCCCGTCGTTCGGTCGACGTGCGCGGGCATCAGGGCGTAGGAGTCGCGCGGCAGGCTCACCACACTCGCCCGCTCCCGGTCCTCCGAGATGTGCACGATCATGATCGTGTCGGTGCAGTGGCAGGGCGCCCCGCCCAGCCGGTACTTCCGCCGCTCCTCCTTGCTGATCTTCTCGCGGCCGTCGGTGCCGACCAGCAGTACGTTCATGCCGTGGCCCGCCCGCGGCCGGTTCTTCATGTCCTTGAAGGGGTCGACCCGGGTGATGTCCGCGTCCAGGCTGGTCATCACCGCGTGCCCGATACCGGCGGACGCGAGGACCACCACGGACAGGGTGGTGACCATGCGCATGCCCCAGCGCGGCCTCAGGCGCCGTGCGGGCGGCGCGGGCCTGCGCGGGTGCCCGGGGGCAGGCTGCGGGCGGCGCTGCGGGGCGGCGGTGGACCGAGGGGACCGCGGCGGCGTGGGCAAGGGGACACCTCCGGACGACGGCCGTGTGTGGGATCCGTAAAACCGTAGGCCGATACGATCTGCGGCCCGCGGTCTCGCCCCTGCGGCGCGCACCGGTGTCCCCCGTTCGCGGTAACGTGAGGCCCCTATGAACGCCAATCCCGACGCGCGGCTCCCCGCCGTTTCCGTGATCATGCCCGTCCTCAACGAGGAACGGCATCTGCGGGGAGCAGTCCAAGCGATCCTCGCGCAGGAGTACGGCGGCGAGATGGAGGTCGTGATCGCCCTCGGTCCGTCCACGGACCGCACGGACGAGATCGCCGCCGAGCTCGTGGCCGAAACTGCGTCTCTCAAGAGCAAGCGCGTGCACACCGTGCCGAACCCGACCGGCCGTACGCCGGCCGCCCTGAACGCGGCGATCAACGCCTCCCGCCACCCGATCGTCGTCCGCGTCGACGGGCACGGCATGCTCTCGCCCAACTACATCGCCACCGCCGTACGGCTCCTGGAGGAGACCGGCGCGCAGAACGTCGGCGGCATCATGCACGCCGAGGGCGAGAACGACTGGGAGCACGCCGTCGCCGCCGCGATGACCTCGAAGATAGGGGTCGGCAACGCCTCCTTCCACACGGGCGGACAGGCGGGCCCGGCCGAGACCGTCTATCTCGGTGTCTTCCGGCGCGAGGCGCTGGAGCAGCAGGGCGGCTACAACGTGGAGTTCATCCGCGCCCAGGACTGGGAGCTGAACTTCCGTATCAGGGAGGCCGGGGGCCTCATCTGGTTCTCGCCCGAGCTGAAGGTCTCCTACCGGCCGCGGCCGAGCGTGAAGGCGCTCGCCAAGCAGTACAAGGACTACGGCCGCTGGCGGCATGTCGTCGCCCGGTACCACGAGGGCTCGATCAACCTGCGCTACCTCGCCCCGCCGACCGCCGTGTGCGCGATCGCGGCCGGCACCCTGGTGGGCGCGCTGCTGACGCCGTGGGGCTTCGTCGTGCCCGGCGGCTATCTCGCGGCGATCCTGCTCGGCTCGGTCCCGGCGGGCAAGGGGCTGCCGCTGAAGGCGCGGCTGCAGATCCCCGTGGCGCTGGCCACGATGCACATGTCGTGGGGCTGGGGCTTTCTGACCAGCCCGCGGTCGCTGGCGAAGAAGGTCATCGCCTCCCGGCGCCCGGCGGTCCGGGCGGACGCGGACGCGACCGCCGCCTGACGCACACCGACGCGTGCGGGCCCTTCCCCCACGGGAGGGGCCCGTTTTCGTCACCAGGTGAAGTTCGGGTTCACGTGCATACAGGCCTTGTCGTCCGCGCCGTTGAGCGCGTCGGCCGACTTCGGGGTCTTGTTGTTCCGCTTCGGCGCCTCGTACTCCGCGCCCTCCCGCCAGTCGGCGCCCACGACGAGCGTGACGCCGGAGACGTCGGTCGACCGTTTGACCGAACTCAGCGGAATGCCGAGGGCTTTGGCGATCCGCTGGGCGTCGCCCTCCAGGTCGGTGCTCGGGTAGCGGACGACGGTCCGCTCCTCGCTCCACGAGCCGGTGGTGTCGGCGACGGCCTGGGTGAAGCCCTGCTCGGTGAGCAGCCCGGCCACCGTGCTCGCGCGTCCGCGTGCCGCGGCCAGCGTGTCGTTCCGGGTGCCGTTGCGGACCTGGACCGGGATCTCGTCGTCCGCCGCGGCCGGGTCGGCGGAGGCCTTCTCCGTCGCCTGCTTGCCGTCCTTGTCCTTGCCGTCCAGCGCGATGTCCTCCCGCACCAGGCGGAACAGCTGCTCGGCGTCCTCGGTGGGCTCCACGCGGGCGCCGACGTACCGGTTGGGCATCGTGGTCATGGTGATGCGCGCCGGCTCGACCTTGCGCAGCTCGTCGCTGAGGTCGTAGAGCTTCTTGACGGTGTCGAGGCCGGGGTCGACGGTCAGGGCCCGGGTGGCCTCCTCGGCCAGTCGGCGGAGCTTGTTCGGGCTGCTGAGGGTGGCGTTCTCGCGCAGCTGGCGGACCATCGCGTTCATGTACATGTGCTGCGCCTTGGCGCGGGCGAGGTCGCTGCCGTCCTCGAAGCCGTAGCGGGTGCGCAGCCACTGGAGTGCCTGCTCGCCCTGGATGTACGAGGTGCCCTTCTCCAGCTTCAGGCCCGAGCCCTTGCCGTCGGAGGTGCGGGAGTGGATGTTGGCGTCGACGCACACCGGGACGCCGCCGACGGCGTCGGCCATGGACACCACACCGGCGAAGTCGACCATGATGAAGTGGTCGATGTGGATGCCGGTGAGCTCCTGCCAGGTGGCCACCGTGCAGCCGGGGCCGCCGTTCCCGAGGCTCTGGTTGGTCATCGTCCGCCCCTGGGTTCCCGGGTACACCTTCCCGTCGTCCGGGTCGGTGCACTTCGGGATCTTCACGAGCGTGTCGCGGGGCATGCTGATGACCGACATGTTGCTGCGGTCGGCGGACAGGTGCAGCAGCATCTGCACGTCCGCCAGCGGCGCGGCGCCGAACGTCTCACGGGCGCCGCCGAGTTTCTGGTTCTCCTTGCTGTCTCGCGCGTCCGAGCCGATGAGCAGGATGTTCAGCGGGGTCTGCCCGGCGGCGTTCGGCGTCGGGGCGGCGACCTTGTGGTCGCCGAGGTTCAGCGCGTCCTTCTTGATGTTGCCGTTGAGGTGCCGGTAGTAGAGGTATCCGGCCCCGGCCGTCCCGAGTATGAGGAGGGCGAGCACGGCCGCGGACCACCGCAGCAGCCGCCGGGTACGCCGAGGCCGGCCCTCGCCGCTCTGACCGCCGGGGGTGTCGCCCGTCGCCGACGTGGTCTCACCCGGGCCCGGTACCTGGCGGACGCCCTGTCGCGTCTTGTTCTCCCGCACACCGCTCTGCGTCACTTCCCGGTCCTTCCGCCCCGAGCATGCAACAGGCCCGTCCTGCCCCCTGTTAGACGCACGACGGGCCGGTCAGTTGCCCTCAGCGGGTCAACTCGCGCACTTCACCTTGTCGGCGGTGGACTTCTCCACGTCCGCCTTCTCGACCGGGGCGTTGATCTTCACGCCGGCGCCCTTGAAGTCCTTGCCGAGCGTCAGGGTCATGGCGGGCAGGCCCTGGGCGTTGGTCACGCTCTCGCCGGGCTTCAGCGCCGACCCGGACAGCCCCATGATGTCGGCGAGGCGGCGGGCCTGGTCGGCCTGGTCGGGGGCGTACTCCAGCGTGGTCTTCGCCAGCTCGGCGGGCGCGTTCCCGCCGTTCTCCGACTTGGTCACGCCCTCCTCGACCTGGAGGTACTGGAGGGTCTTCTGCGCGGCACCGGAGACGGCACTGCCGTTGAGGACCCGGACCCGGACCTCGGAGGCCGGTGCCTTGGTGCCCTTCAGCCGCGCTGCCTGGGCGTCCTTCTCCTTCTTCTTCTGCTCCTTGACCTCGGTGAACGAGACGTCGTTCTTGATCATTTCGAACACCTGGGGAGCCTTCGACTCGTCGAGGACGACCGTCGCCTTCACCGTCTCCGCCGGGTTGTCCTTCACCGGGACGGTCGTGAAGGCGATGTTCTTCGTCGGCACCTTCTTCAGCTCCAGGGCGATGTCCTTGAGCGTGCCGACCTTGCCGATGGCCTGGTCCACGGTCAGCGCCTTGGTCGCGGCCTCGGCCAGCTTCAGCAGCTTCGAGGGGCTGGTGAGGGTGTCACCGGAGGACATCTTGCGCATGAGCGAGCCCAGGAACTGCTGCTGCACCTTGATGCGGTCCAGGTCGCCGCTGTTGCCGAAGCTCTTGCGGGTACGGACGAACGCGAGGGCCTGCTCGCCCTCGACCTTCGACTCGCCCGCGGGCAGGACGAGTTTGGACTCCTTGTCGTTGACCGGCTTCTCCACGCAGACGTCGACCCCGTCCACCGCCGTCGTCAGCGTCTTCACCGCGTTGAAGTCGGCCATCATGAAGTGGTCGACCTGGATGCCGGTGTTCTCCTTGACCGTGCGCATCGTGCAGCCCGGGTCCCGGCCGCCCTCCCCGAGGCTCCGGTTGAAGCGGACGCCCCGCTGACCCGGGACGACCTTCTCCGAGCCGTCCTCCAGCTTCGTCGGGCAGTCGGGGATGTTCACGATCAGGTCCCGGGGGATGCTGAGCGCGGTCGCGTTGGAGCGGTCCTCGGCGACGTGCAGCAGGATCGTGGTGTCGGCGTGCCCGGAGCTGCCCTTGTCGCCGTAGCCCTCGTTGCCCTCACCGGTGCGCTTGTCCGTGCCGATGATGAGGATGCTGAAGGCCTCGTCCTTGCTGAAGTTGCTGGCGCCCGCACTGCCGACGTCGGTCGTCGTGACGTTTCCCTCCAGGTGCTGGAGGTAGAAGTAGCCGGCCGCGCCGACCGCGACCAGCACGAACGCCATCGTGCCGCCGGTCCACACCAGCACCTTCTTCGCCTTCTTGGGCTTGCGCTGCACCGGCCGGCGGCCACCGCGCCGTCCGCGCGGCGGCTCCTCGGGCGCACCGCGCCGCCGGCGCTGGGACGGAACGTCGGCGCGCGTGCCGCCCGCCCTCGCCGGGCGAGTGGATCCGCGTGCCCCGGACACCGGCGACTGCGTTCCGGAGGGAGTCAGTCGCAGTTCGTATTCGCCGGTGTTCGGATTGAGTACCCACTGGTCTGCGGGGTCGATCTGGTCCCCCCGGCCACGGCGTTGCGCGTCCACGGTTGTCTGTTTCCTCCGTCGGGGCACGCGGCGCCTTCTCCCCCCGGAAGGCGCACGGGTACTGGTCATCACACAAGCACTGGATCGCTCACACTATCCGCCCAGTTGAACGTCGGTGTGCGCTGAATGACAAATTCAACGTCCATACAATTGGGCAATCCCGCCCAATTCCCTGTGCGGGTGTGGAAAGAAGTCGTGGACCGGCGTGCGCGCCGCTTCTCCGGTCACTACCAGCGATAGGGCGCGTACACGTCCATGCACTTCCCGGTGTCCGACCCGTTGAGGGCGTCCGCGTCGCCGGGCAGGCCCCCGGCCTTCGGAGCCGGGTGCTTCGGATAGGCCGTACCCGTACGCCAGTCGGCACCCACGACGACCGTGACGCCGGAGACGTCCGTCGACCGTCGCACCGAACTCGCCGGAACGCCCAGCGACTTGGCGACACGCTGCGCGTCGCCCGCCAGTTCGGCGCTCGGATAGCGCACCAGGGTCCGCTCCTCGGACAGCGCGCCCGAGGTGTCGGCGGCGGCCTTCGTGAAGCCCTTGTCGACGAGCGACCGCGCGATGGCGCCGGCGCGGCCGGTCACCGGGCCGAGGGTGGTGGAACGCGTGGCGTTCTGCACCAGGACACCGATCGCGTCGTCCGCGGCGGCGGGGTCCTTGGACGTCTCGGGCGCCTTGGAGGTCCTGGACTCCTCGGACGCCTTCTTCGCGCCCTTGCCGTCGAAGGGCACGTCGTCGCGGATCATGTCCCACACGCGGTCGGCGTCGGCACCGGCCGGGACCAGGTGGTTGCGATCCCGCGGGTCCTCGACCGTGGGCAGCGTCGTCATGGTGATGCGGTCCGTCGGGACCGTCTTCAGCTGCATGCCCAGGTCGTACAGCTTCTTCACCGTGCCGAGCTCCTCGGACACGTGCAGCGACTTGGTCGCCGCCTCGGCCAGGTCCGTCAGCCGGCCCGTGTCGGTGAAGACGTTCTGCGCCTTGAGCGTGCGGATCATCGAGTTCATGTACATGTGCTGCGCCCTGGCCCGCAGCGGGTCGCTGCCCCAGGCGTGCCGGGTGCGCAGCCACTGGAGGGCCTGCTCGCCCTGGACCTTCTTCCGGCCGGCCGTCAGCTTCAGCCCCGAACCGCCGGGCACGCCGGGCAGCGGGCGGTCCCACACGTTCTGCCGCACGCACACCTCGACCCCGCCGATGGCGTCGGCCATCTTCACCACGCCCGCGAAGTCGATCGTCATCCAGTGGTCGACGTAGATCCCGGTGAGGTTCTCCCAGGTCGCCAGCGTGCAGCCCGCTCCGCCCCGGGCCAGCGAGGTGTTGATGATCGTGTTGACCGGCGGGTACGTCCGCCCGGTCTCGGGGTCGGTGCACTTGGGGATGTCGACCCGGGTGTCGCGCGGAATGCTCACCACGGCGGCGCTCTTGCGGTCCGCGGCCAGGTGGATGAGCATCTGCACGTCGGCCAGCGGCGGATTGCCGCGGTCCTTGCGCGCGCCGCCCAGCTTCACGTTCTCGTCGGAGGCACGGCTGTCGGAGCCGATCAGCAGGATGTTCAGGGGCGTCTGCCCGGCCGCGTTCGGCGCGGCCTTCGTCGCCTTGGAGTCGCCACTGCTGCGCCGGCCCTTCTCGATGTTGCCGTTGAGGTGCTCGTAGTAGAGGTAGCCGGCGCCGGCGGTCGCGAGGATCAGCACGGAGAGGGACGCCGCCGACCAGCGCAGGACACGGCGCCCGTGACCGCGGCCGGGCCTGCGGCCTCCCCGGCGGTGCCCGTCGCCCGGCCGGGCCGGGCTGCCCGGGTCACCGGGGCCGCCCGGGACCGGCTCGCCCGGGACGGCCCCCGGGTCGGTCCCCTCCTCGTACACACTGCTGCTGCGTGCCATCTGCTCTTCCCCACCCCCGTGTCACCGGACAAGGCCTGCCGTACGCCCTGTGAGACGTACGGCAGGTCCGTCAGGTCACTCGGCGCACTCGACCTTGTCCGCCGTGGACTTCTGAACACCCTCCGGCGCCTTCGACGGAGCGGTGAGGGAAGCGCCCGCACCCTTGAAGTCCTTGCCCAGGGTCAGCGTCATCGTCGGCAGCCCCTGGGCGTTCTCCACGCTCTCGCCCGGCTTCATCGCCGCCCCGGACAGCCCCATGATGTCGGCGAGGCGGCGGGCCTGATCGGCCTGGTCGGGAGCGTACTCGAGCGTCGTCTTCGCCAGCTCCGCGGGCGCGTTGCCGGCGTTCTCCGACTTGGTCACGCCCTCCTCGACCTGGAGCCAGCTGAGCGTTTCCTGGGCGCTGCCGGGGTCGGCACCGCCGTTGAGGATCCGCACCCGGACCTCGGAGGCCGGGGCCTTGCTGCCCTTCAGCCGGGCGGCCACGGCGGCCGCCTCCTTCTTCTTCTTGTCCTTGACCGCGGTGAAGGAGACGTCGTTCTTGATCATGTCGAAGACCTGCGGGGCCGTCGACTCGTTCAGCACGACCGTGCTCTTGACCTTCTCCGTCGGATTGTCGATCACCGGGGTCGTGGTGAACGTCAGGTTCTTGGTGTTGAGCTTGCCCAGCTCCAGACCGAGGTCCTTCAGCTTGCCGATGCTGTCCAGCTGCGAGTCGACGGTCAGGGCCTTGGTGCCCGCCTCGGCCAGGTCGAGCATCTTGGAGGGGCTGGTGAGTGTGTCGTTGGACTTCAGCTTGCGCATCAGCGCGCTCAGGAACTGCTGCTGGAGCCCGATCCGGCTCAGGTCGCCGCCGAAGCCGACGGCATGCCGGGTCCGCACGAACGCCAGCGCCTGCTCGCCCTCGATGGTGTGCGTGCCCTTCGACAGCTTCAGATGCGAGTCCGGGTCGTCGATGTCCTTGCCCAGACAGACCTCGACCCCGCCGACCGCGCTGGTCAGCGTCTTGACCGCGTTGAAGTCGGCCACCATGAAGTTGTCCGGCTTGACCCCGGTCAGCTCGGTCACGGTCCGCATGGTGCAGCTGGGGGTGCGGCCGTCCTGGCCGAGGCTGGTGTTGAAGCGGACCTTCTGCGTGCCGGGGATGACCTTCTGCGTCCCGTCCTCCTGCGTGGTCGGGCAGTCCGGGACGTCGACGATCAGGTCACGCGGGATGCTGAGCGCGGTCGCGTTGGAGCGGTCCTTGGAGACGTGCAGCAGGATCGTGGTGTCGGCGTGCCCGACGCTGCCCGAGTCGCCGTAGCTCTCGTTGCCCTTGCCGGTGCGCTTGTCCGTGCCGATCAGCAGGATGTTGATGGCCTTGTCCTTCTGGAAGCCACCGGTGCTCGCACCGTCGTCGGAGACGGACGCGATGTTGCCGTTCAGGTGCTCGATGTAGAAGTACGCGGCGCCCGCACCCGCGACCAGCACGAAGGCCATCGTGCCGCCGGTCCACAGCAGGACCTTCTTGCCCTTCGCGGCCTTCTTGGCCGGCCGCCGTCCGCGCCGCCCCGGCAGCGGCTCCTCCGGCACCCCGCGGCGCCTGCGCGGCGGCGCCCCACCGCCGGGCGCATCCGTACGACTGCCATCCGTACGACTGCCACCCGTACGACCGCCGGCCCCCCTGCGGCCGCGCACCGGCGGGGCCCCGTCGGAAGCCGGTGGCCTGCGAGGACTGGGGACGCCCGACTGCGGTGAGGAAGGGGGCAGTCGCAGTTCGTATTCGCCGGTGTTCGGATTGAGCACCCACTGGTCTGCGGGATCGATATCGTCCGCCCGCCCACGGCCTTGCGCGTCCACGGTTGTCTGTTTCCTCCGTCGGGGCACGCGGCGCCTCCCCCTCCAAGGCGCCCGGGTCTCGGTCACACAGTGCGCGACCTCAGGACCGTCCTCAGAGCCGGGCGCACCGGATCGCTCACATTAACCGCCAAGTTCAGTGCCGAACGACGACGGTGACAAATTCCACGTCCCTACACCTGGGCATTTCGCCCATTTCCCGGGTGAAGAGTCCATTGCCTTGGAGTGGCCTTGGTGCCCGCTTTACTCACAGGTGTCCTCGGCTGCCGTGTTTCCCCGGAACGTCGGTGGAGGAGAAACGGTGACGGCGGGCCTGGTGAACGGCCCCGGATGCGAATCCCCGTACGACCCGTCACGCGAATCGGTAGGCCTCGGCGGGGCGGAACCACGTGGCACATTCCCGGCCACCACCACAGGTGTGTCCGTGCGCAGCCGCTCGAACAGCCTCTCCGCCTCGGGCTCCACGAGTTGGTCGCGATTGGCGTCGTACGCGTACGACTCCCGTGGGACAGTCAGGAATTGCACACGTTCCATGGGGATGTCGCGCAGCCCACGCACGAGTTCGTACAAACCGCGAAGGCTGGCCAGATCCGGGTCCGTTGTGAGAGAGGACGTGGCGGCGTCCAGCACGGGATACAGCTTCGCCGGATTCAGCAGGACGTCATTGCTGCGCACCTTGTTGACGAGTGCCCCGAGGAACCGTTGCTGCCGCTCCATCCGCTCCGTGTCACTGCCGTCACCGAGCGTCTTGCGGGCGCGGACGTAGCCGAGCGCCTGCTCGCCGTCGAGGGTCACCCGCCCCGCGGGGAGCCGCAGCTTGGCGGCCCGGTCGTCGATCGGCTCCCGCAGGCACACCTGAACGCCGTCGACCGCGTCGACCATCTTCTTGAAGCCGTGGAAGTCGACGACGACGTGGTGGTCGACGCGGATGTCGGTGAGCTTCTCGACGGTCCGGATGGTGCAGGCAGAACCGCCCACCTGGAACGCCTGGTTGAACATGGTGAACCGCGGCGCGCTGCGCGACCCGTCCGGGCGCCGGCACCCCGGCACGTTCACCATCAGGTCCCGGGGCAGGGAGACGGCGGTGGCGCTGCCCCGGCCCGCGGACAGGTGCAGCAGGATCGCGGTGTCCGACCGCTCGGTCCCGGAGTCGCGGCCATAGCGCGCGTTGTCTTCGCCCTCGCGCGAGTCGGACCCGATCAGCAGGATGTTCCGCGCGTCCTTGACCAGCGAGGTGGGCCGCTCCTTCTCGTACCGCGCGAGCTCCGCGGCGGCGGCCTCGTCGGGCGTGATGTTCCCGCTGAGCTTCGCGTACACGGCCCATCCGGCCCCGGCGGCCGCGACGACGACACCGGCGATCCCGAACGCCCCGATCCGCACCCACCGCCGCCGACGCCGCCGCACGAGCCCCGGCCCGCTGGCGGACGCCCCCGCCCCCGGTCCGAGCCTCCCGGTGTCGCCCACGGCAGAGACCACCCCTCACGACGTAGGAGCAGTGCGCGCGCACTGCTCCTACGACTTTGGCGTGGATGGGGGGCGGGGGTGGGGTGGGGATGGGCTGAACGGGGCAATCGGCCTGGCTGCGGGCGCGTGCCGCCGCTGCGGGCCGTCGTGCCCCCAGTGCCTCAAGGGCCTGGGAGGTGCCCCCAGGCGCGGCCCGGGTGGGCGCGGTGGCATCCCCGCCGCGCCGGGCTGCGCAACACCCCGCCCCCAGCGCCCACGCCGAGCATCCGGCAAACAGGCCTACCGGGCAAGAGCCGTAACCCGCTCACTGTCCACCCGCTTGTCCAGCACGCCCTCCCCGGCCCGGTCCAGATGCCGGCACAACACCACAGAACCCCCCGTGGCCAACGGCCCGTACAACCCCGCGTTCAACCCCTCCCACGTGTCATACGGCAACCCCGACAGGATCCGCGACCCCGGTCCGGTCAGCCCCAGCTCCGCCGCCTCCGCCCGAGCCCGCTCGACGACCTCCGCGCCGCTGAACTCCCGGCCCGCCACGATCAGCGCGGGTTCGTCCGGATCCACCGGCGCATACGGAACGAACCGGTCACCCTGCCCCGGCACCTCCACCGCGTAGTCGACAAACCCCTCGGGTACCTGCGGAAACCGCCCCCCGAGCGGCCGCAGGGCCATCGCGATCCGCGGCCCGGAACACGCCCGCGCCGCCTCCAGCCCGTCCGGCCCGCTCACCGCGACATCCGCGGCCCGCGCATCCCCCGACACGTCCGCGACGACTCCCACCGACGAACACGCCAGCAGCCACACCGCCGTCTGCCAGTGCGCGGGCAGCAACAGCGCCACCCGGTCCCCGGGCTCGACGGACAGCTCGTCCTGGAGGAGGTTGGCGGTCTTGGCCACCCAATTGGCGAAGGTGGCCACGGACAGTTCGACACGTTCGCCCGTGGCGTCGTCGTAGAAGGTCACCAGGGGACGTCCCGGATCCGCTGCGAGCGCGGAATTCAGCAGGTCGGCAGGGGTGCGATCGGTGGCGTTCACCCGCGCAAGCGTACGCGGCACCCACGCCGCCGCCCAACGGCCGGCCGCCGTCCCGCCGTGAATGCGCCACCGGTTCGGCCGAACCCCGGCCGACGGTTCGTCAAATCCGAAATGGACAGATTCATATGGATATGTCCAAGCTCAGGAGCATGCATGGATTTCTTGCTTCTTCGATCGGTGTCACCTGTGCGGCCGCTCTGGCCCTCCCGCTCACTGCGCCCGCCGTCGCGGCGACGGCGAGACCGGTGCCGACCACGGAAGCCGCCACGGCAGCGAGACCCGCGCCCCACGCGGGGACACCGGGCACGACCTTCACCAGCCGGCGCGCGGCCGAGCCGTACGCCCCCGGCAGCACCCAGTCCCTCCCCCTCGAACCTCTCACCCGCGACCGAGCCACTCCCACCGCCCCAGGCGCCCCCGAACAGGGCCTGACCCGCCGGGCCGTACGCCACTTCTCCCTCGTCGGCATCGTCTGGGACGACCCCGAAGCCGAACTGCACGGCCGCGTCCAGGTCCGCACCCGCGCCGCCGGCACCGGCATCTGGTCGGGCTGGCAGGACGTCGAGACGCACAACGGCGACCACGCGGCCGACCCCGACACCGCCGAGAGAACCTCCGGCCGCGTCCGCGGCGCCACGGCACCGCTGTGGGTCGGCGACTCCGACGGCGTGGAACTCCGTGTCCGCTCCGAACCCGAGAGTGCGGAAGCCGACTCCACGGACACCCGCAACCTGGCCGCCGCGCCCCCGCTACCTTCCGGCCTCCGCCTCGAACTCGTCGACCCGGGCGATGACGCCCCACCGCCCGACGCCTCCGCGGACGGCCCCCGCACCGCCGCCCTCGCGGGCGAGACCTCCGCCGCCACCGAAGCCTCCGCCGCCACCGAAGCCTCCGCCGTCAACGCCGACCTGGCCCTCCTCGGCGCCACCGAGATCCCGGCGCTAAACCGCGCGGAGACCGAGCAGGAGTTCCTCGCCCTCAACGCCGGCGAGCTGACGGAGCAGCGGCAGCGGGCGAAACCGTACGTCGGCCCGCGCCCGCCCATCGTCACGCGGCACGGCTGGGGCGCGGACGAGGGGCTGCGGGAGCGGGGTTTCCGGTACACGAAGAAGGTCAGGGCGGCCTTCGTGCACCACACGGCCAGCGGCAACAACTACCGCTGCTCGCAGGCCCCGTCACTCATCCGCAGTATCTACCGCTACCACGTCAAGAGCATGGGCTGGCGGGACATCGGCTACAACTTCCTCATCGACAAGTGCGGAAAGATCTACGAGGGCCGCGCCGGGGGCGTGGCCAAGCCGGTCCTCGGCGCCCACACCCTTGGTTTCAACAGCAACAGCATGGGGATCGCCGTCCTCGGGTCGTACGGCGCCAAGAAGCCGTCGTCCGCCGCAGTCAGGGCCGTCGCCCGGCTCGCCGCGTGGAAGCTGGGCCTGTACGGGATGAATCCGCGGGGTAAGACCTACCTGAAGTCGGGGGGTAGCAACCTCTACCGAAAAGGCAAGAAGGTACGACTGAACGTGATCTCCGGTCACCGGGACGGCTTCCAGACGGAGTGCCCGGGCCGGGAGCTCTACAGCAAGCTCGGCTCGGCCCGCGCCAAGGCGGCCCGGTACCAGGGCCGCTGAGACACACGTTCACCGCCGTCGGGGGGCAGCGGGCGGAATGCCGCACGGCCAGCGAAGGCGCCACGGAACGGTCTGCATACACTGACCGGCCGAAAGACAGTTCGGCCGGTCCCGGCAGGAAGCAGAGACGACACGTGACAGAAGCGATCCTCCTGGTCGGCGGCAAGGGCACCCGGCTGCGCCCGCTCACGGTGCACACGCCCAAGCCCATGGTGCCGGCGGCCGGGGTGCCGTTCCTCACGCACCAGCTGGCGAGAGCGAGAGCGGCGGGTGTCGAGCACATCGTCCTGGCCACGTCCTATCTGGCCGAGGTCTTCGAGCCGTACTTCGGTGACGGTTCCGCGCTGGGGCTCCACCTGGAGTACGTGACGGAGGAGGAGCCGCTGGGCACGGGCGGCGCCATCCGCAACGTCGCCTCCAAGCTGCACTCCGGCCCCGACGACCCGGTGCTGATCTTCAACGGCGACATCCTGACGGGCCTCGACATCCGGGCCCTGGTCGACACCCACGAGACGACGGGCGCGGACATCTCCCTGCACCTCACCAAGGTCACGGACCCGCGCGCCTACGGTCTCGTCCCCACGGACGACACGGGCAGGGTCCTGGCGTTCCTGGAGAAGCCGCAGACGCCCGAGGAGATCGTCACCGACCAGATCAACGCGGGGGCGTACGTCTTCCGCCGCTCGGTCATCGACACGATCCCGCGGGGCCGGCCGGTGTCGGTGGAGCGCGAGACGTTTCCGGACCTGTTGACCGCCGGGGCCCATCTCCAGGGCATGGTCGACTCGACGTACTGGCTGGACCTGGGCACACCGGCGGCGTTCGTCCGGGGCTCGGCGGACCTGGTCCTGGGCCGGGCCCCGTCCCCGGCGGTCCCCGGCCGCTGCGGCGACCGCCTGGTCCTGCCGACGGCGACGGTCGCGGCCGACGCGAAGCTGTCCGGCGGCACCGTGGTCGGCGAGGGCGCGTTCGTCGCGGAGGGCGCCCGCGTCTTCGGCAGCACGATCCTCCCGGGCGCCGTGATCGAGCCCGGCGCGGTCATCACCGACTCCCTCATAGGCACCCGGGCCCGCGTCGGCGAACGCTCCGTCCTCACCGGCACGGTCATAGGCGACGGCGCGGTCATCGGCCCCGACAACGAACTCCGCGACGGCGCCCGCATCTGGTGCGACGCCCAAATCCCAGCAGGAGCGGTCCGCTTCTCATCGGACCAGTGAGCAGACCGCCGCCGCTGCGGGCAGTCGTGCCGCTGGGGCGGCACGGGTGGGCGCAGCGGCACCTCGTCGCGCCGAGTTGCGCACGTACCCCGCCCCGCAACAACGCCGCAGCACCGGAAAACGGGGCAGCTCACAACGCCCCGATATCCCACCGCGGCATCTTCGGCGCCCTCCGCCCCGGCGCCACCCCGCTCAGCAGAATCAACCGAGCCGCCCGATGCCGCTGCCCCGCATACGGCTGAAGCAACTCCAGCATCACCGAGTCATCCGCATCCCGGTCCCCGGCCAACGCCCACCCCACGATCCGGGGCAGATGCAGATCCCCCACGGTCACCTCATCCGGCGCCCCATGACTGCGCTGCACCGTCTCCGCCGATGTCCACGGCCCCACCCCCGGCACCACTTCCAACCGGGCCCGAGCCGCCCCCGGCTCCATCCCGGCCGCCTCCTCCAACCGTCCGGCCACCCGCACCGCACGCAGAATCGTCGACGCCCGCTTGTTGTCGACCCCGGCCCGATGCCACTCCCACGACGGGATCAGCGCCCACTCCCGAGGCCCAGGCATCACACACATCCGCCCGGGCGCGGGCCCGGGCGCCGGCTCCCCGAACTTCAACACCAGCAACCGCCACGCCCGATACGCCTCATCGGTCGTGACCTTCTGCTCCAGAATCGACGGAATCAGCGACTCCATCACCAGCCCGCTCCGTGTCAGCCTGAGCCCTGGCCGCCGATGCCGGGCCAGCGCCACCAGCCGGTGCCGGGGCACGAACACGGACGGGTCGTCGGCGGCCCCGAGCAGCTCCGGCAACCGGTCCAGCAGCCACTCCGCCCCGGGGCCCCAGGCCTGGCCGCGCACCCCACCCCCGTACGCGCACACCCGTAGCGTCCCGGGCCCCGCGGGGGTACGACAGGCCCGCCACACGGACCCGTCCGGCATCGTCCGGAACGTCGGATCACCCGGCCCGCGTCGCAGCGGCCCGAGCACCAGACCGAGATCCAGCGGCCCGTCCGGCACCCAGTCGCGCGCCCGCCCCGGCCCCGCCGCCTGCCGCGGCACGCCCCCGGCCACGCCGGCATGCCCGCCGCGCACGGTGATGGGGGTACCTCCCACGCCCTTGAGGCTGTGGGGGAGCGTGGGCCGGGGAGCGAATCGTCCTGCCATCAGTGAAGTCCCTGGGAAGCGAGAGGAGCCCTACGAGCGTAGGCGCCGGGCGGCGCCGGTCACCGCACCTCGATGAAGGCCCCCGCGTCCCGCTCCGGCCGCGGACGCGGTTCCTCCGCCGGATGCCCGACCGCCACCGCACCCATCGGATCCCAGTCGTCCGGCAGCCCCAGCACCTCGCGCACCACGTCCCGGCAGAACATCGTCGAGGACACCCACGCCGAACCCAGCCGCTCCCCGGCCAGCGCGACCAGGAAGTTCTGCACGCCGGCGCCCGTGGCGACCACGAACATCTCCCGCTCGGCCCCGTCGCGCCGCGCGTCGCCGTAGGTGTGCGAGCCGTCCATGACCAGACACGGGACGACGAGGTACGGCGCGTTCCGCAGGACGTCCCCGCGCCGGACCCGCTTGGCGATGGACTCCTCCGTCTTGCCGTCCCGCCGCAGATCCGCGATCCACGCGTCGCGCATGGCGTCGAGCAGCCGCGTCCGCGACTCCTCGGACTCCAGCAGCACGAAGCGCCAGGGGGTGGTGTGGTGCGGCGCCGGCGCCGTCACCGCCGCGGCCACCGCCCGCCGTACCGCGCCGGGGTCGACGGGCTCGTCCGTGAAGGCCCGGACCGTGCGCCGCTGGGTCACCGCCAGCCGTACCGCCTCCGACGTGCCGAGCCGGAACATGTCGTCGCGCGCGCCGCGCACCATGGCCCGCGCTCCCTCTCCGTCGCCCGGCGCCAGCACGTGCGGCAGGCCGCGCACCACGGCGACGGGGAGCCCGGCCGCCTTGCCCTTGACCAGGTCGCCGGCCGCGGCGAGTTCGTCGGCCGTGGCGACGACGGTGGCACTGAGCGGGTTGCCGTGCGCGTCCGTGCCCCCGCGCAGATCGTCCAGAACGCGCACCCCGGCGGCGCCGATCGCGACGTCCGTCAGCCCCGCGCGCCAGGGCCGCCCGAACGTGTCGGTGACGACGACACCGACGTCGACGCCGAGGATGTCGCGCAGCCCGTCGCGGATCGCGCGGGCGGAGGCGTCCGGGTCCTCGGGCAGCAACAGCACCGTCCCGGACGGGGTGTTGGACGCGTCGACCCCGGCCGCGGCCATGACGAGGCCCTGCCGGTTCTCGACGATCCGGAGGCTGCCGCGCCGGGCGACCACGCGGACCGTCTCGGCGTCGATGACCGCTTCTCGGTCGGCCGCCTGGACCGCCCGGCCCTCCGCCTTGGACACGATCTTCGATGTCACCAGCAGGACGTCCCCGTCGGCCAGACCGGGCTCGGCGGCCGCGATCAGCTTGGCCAGATCGTCCCCGGCCGCGACCTCGGGTATCCCGCCCGGGGCCCACACCCGGTACCCGCCGGCACCCTGCCGGTTCTCCGGGACCTCGCCGCTCAAGCTGCCCGCACCTCCTCCGCCAGTGCCAGGGCCTCCCGCGCCATCTGCGCGGTCGCGTCGGTGTCGGTCATCATCAGCGGCACGGCCCGGCAGCGGATCCCGGCCGCCTCGACCTGCTCCACCGCGCCGGCGTCCACCGTGTCGACGAGCCAGCCGTCCAGCAGGCCCGAGCCGTAGTGCTCGGCCACCGCCGGGGCGGTCGACTCGACGCCCACGGCGGCGAGCACCTTGTCGGCCATGCCCCGCACGGGGGCGTCACCGACGATGGGGGACAGGCCGACCACCGGCACCCCGGCGTCGGCGATGGCCTCCCGGATGCCGGGCACGGCCAGGATCGTGCCGATCGACACGACCGGGTTGGACGGCGGGAAGAGGATCACGTCCGCCTCGGCGATCGCCTCCAGCACCCCCGGCGCGGGCTTCGCCTGGTCGGCACCCACCGGCACGATCGCCTCCGCGGGCACCGAGGCGCGCAGCCGCACCCAATACTCCTGGAAGTGGATCGCCTTGCGCTCGCCGTCGATCTCCACGGCCACGTGGGTCTCCACGCGGTCGTCGGACATCGGGATCAGCCGCACGCCCGGCTCCCAGCGGTCGCACAGTGCCTGGGTCACCGCGCTCAGCGGGTACCCGGCGCCGATCATCTGCGTCCGCACGATGTGCGTGGCGAAGTCCCGGTCGCCGAGGCCGAACCACTCGGGCCCGACGCCGTACGCCGCGAGCTCCTCCTTGAGATGGAAGGTCTCGTCGGCGCGCCCCCAGCCCTGCTCCTCGTTGATGCCGCCGCCGAGCGTGTACATCACCGTGTCGAGGTCCGGGCAGACCTTCAGCCCGAAGAGGTGGATGTCGTCCCCGGTGTTGCCGATGACCGTGATGTCCGCGTCCGGCACGGCACGCTTCAGACCACGCAGGAACCGGGCACCACCGATGCCGCCTGCCAGAACCACAATGCGCATGGAAGCCAGTCTTGCAGGCGCCTGTGACAACCGGTCGGCGACTACCGCAACCGGTCGGACAGTCACGCCGACCGATCGGGCACGTCCCGCCATCGGTCAGGCGATCACGGCCCCCGGTACGCTCCGGGCCTCGCAGTGCTGGGCCGTGTGCATCGGCATCTGAGTCAGGCCCGGGTGGTAGACGTGCAGGCTGACCGCCGGCTCCAGTGCGTCGTTGACGACTTCGTGCACGTACCCCGGCGCGAAAACGCGCTGCGCGCCCGCCCGCAACGCGCGTGTGCCCCCCTCCGTGCGCTCGGTCAGCGTGCCGTCCAGCACGGTCAGCACACCGGAGGAGCGGCCGTGGTCGTGCAGCCCGCTGCCCTGTCCGGGCACCCAGGACAGCAGCCACACCTCGTAGCCCGGGCCGGTGCGCAGCCGGTGGTACCAGCGGCTGGTCGCGTCGTAGCGGACGAGGTGCTCCCACTGGGAGCGGTCGGCGGCGATGGAGCGGGCGAGTCCGACGAACTCGGCGACGGTGGCCGGGTGCTCGCGCGGGGTCTGGAGGAGATGCGGGACTTCGAGGATGTCGCCGGCGATCTGGAGGTCGCTGTCGCTGTTCATGGGGTGCGGTGGTTCCTCGGCAAGGAGTGGAAAGTCGGTGGAGGTGTCGCGGCGCGTGTGCCCGGGTCGCGGGCGGCGACGAGGAGTGCCCTGGTGGAGCGGAGACAGCAGCGCCGAGTCGTGGGTGACTCAGCGGCAGCCGGAGCGCGTTGGGCTCAACAGCTGCAACAGCAACAGCAACAGCAACAGCGAGCGCGGGCAGCACCGTGGGACCCGGCGGTGCGGGTCGAGGTGAGTGCCGAGTTCGCGAGCATGCCCACAAGGACACCGGTTCACACCTTCACTGTCAACTCGGCACCCGTCAGGTGGGATGTGGTTCACCTCATCCGGTCGTTCACTCAGATGAAAGGTTTGTTCGTGGCCCGCCCGGGACACATGGCGTCCAACCGGGCGCACGAAACCCCGTTGCGTACTCGTGATCCGACTGTGATCCGTTTCGCTTCGAGGTGCGTGTCGGAACGAGATCGAACCTCTGGGCGTCCTTCTTCGTACAGGTCTGCAAGGGGTCCGGCGGACGGCGTGAGCCCCTGCGGGCTCCGTCGGTGTGTCAGGTTTTATGGTGATTTGAACACTTTCCGCTTGGGCTTGGTTCCGCAGAGTGAATAAGGGGCTCAATAGCAGATCTCGGCTTGACTCGCCCGGAGCAGCACACTTGTAATTTCACTCGTGTCGTTCAGCCGGAATCGGTAACGGCTAGATCACGGGGACGCGAAAGACAGACGAGGGGCGCACATGACCGAGACGGTGCAGCAACTGCTGGTCGACGACGCGGACGAGGAACTCGGCTGGCAGGAGCGCGCACTGTGCGCCCAGACCGACCCCGAGTCCTTCTTCCCCGAGAAGGGCGGCTCGACCCGGGAGGCCAAGAAGGTCTGCCTCGCCTGTGAGGTCCGCTCCGAGTGCCTCGAGTACGCCCTCGCCAACGACGAGCGATTCGGCATCTGGGGCGGCCTGTCCGAGCGGGAGCGCCGCCGGCTGAAGAAGGCCGCGGTCTGACCGTCATCCGGATCCCTACGCCCGGTTCGAACGGCCCGTCGCAGGTGGGTTATCCACAGGCGGCGGGCCCCCTTGTTGCACAGCCGATAGTGTGGTCGCTCGTCCGAGACGCCCCGCTGCCCCCACCGGCCGCAGGCGTCCACCGCAGTCCACCGAACCGGGGCCCGTACCTCGATGTCCGTGCACAGCCACACGGCAGCTCATCACGACAGCGCTGCCACACCTGAGTTCCCGCGTCATGTGGTGACCGCGGTCCTCGTCTCCCATGACGGCGCCCGCTGGCTGCCCGACGCGCTCGCCGGGCTGCTCGGCCAGGAGCGCCCCGTGCAGTACGCGATGGGCGCCGACACCGGCAGCGCGGACGACTCCGCCCAACTGGTCACCGACGCCCTCGGCGCCGACCGCGTGCTGCACCTCGCCCGCCGCACCGGCTTCGGCCAGGCCGTCGAGGAGTGCGACCGCACGGCCCCGCACCTCACCCCGGAGGAGCTGCCGTATCTGAAGCGGCCCAGCGGCTGGGACCCGGTCACCCGCTCCTGGCGCGACGACGCCTACGACCTGCCCGAGCTCCCGCACGGAGAGCCGGTCCAGTGGCTGTGGCTGCTGCACGACGACTGCGCCCCGGAGCCCGACGCCCTGGCCCAGCTGCTGCGCGTCGTGGACAACGAGTACGAGCTGGGCCGCGAGGACGTCGCCGTCGTCGGCCCCAAACTCCGCGGCTGGTACGACCGGCGGCAGCTGCTGGAGGTCGGCGTCAGCATCGCCAACTCCGGCCGCCGCTGGACCGGCCTGGACCGCCGCGAGCAGGACCAGGGCCAGCACGACCACGTCCGGCCCGTGCTGTCGGTGTCCACCGCCGGCATGCTGATCCGCCGCGACGTCTTCGAACAGCTCGGCGGCTTCGACCGCCACCTGCCCCTCATGCGCGACGACGTCGACCTGTGCTGGCGCGCGCACGCGGCGGGCTACCGCGTCCTCGTCGCCCCCGAGGCCGTCGTCCGGCACGCCGAGGCGGCCTCCCGCGAGCGCCGCACGGTCGACTGCGTGGGCCGCACCGCCGCGTCCCCGCACAAGGTCGACAAGGCCGGCGCCGTCTACACCCTGCTCGTCAACGCGCGTACGGCCGTCCTGCCCTGGGTGCTGCTGCGGATCGTGCTCGGCACGCTGCTGCGGACCGTCGCCTACCTCGTCGGCAAGGTACCGGGACAGGCCGTCGACGAGATCCGCGGCCTCCTGGGCACGCTCCTCAGGCCCGAGCGGATCCTCGCCGGGCGGCGCGGCAGAGGCGCCTCCGGGATCGACAAGGACGAGCTGCGGCCGCTGTTCCCGCCGCCCGGCGCGACCGTCCGCATGACCGTCGAGCAGCTCGCGAGCAACCTCGTGGGCCGCTCCGACCCGGAGGTCGCCTCCGGCGCCGGACGGCACGGCGGCGCCGTCGAGTCCGGCCCCGGCGGTGACGACGCCGACTTCCTGGAGATCGAGCAGTTCGCCCGGCTCAAGCGCATCGCGCGCAAGCCCGGCCCGGTGCTCTTCCTGGTGCTGCTGGTGGTCTCCCTGGCCGCCTGCCGTGAACTCCTCGGCGGCGGCGCGCTCACGGGCGGCGCCCTGCTGCCCGCCCCGGCCGACTCCTCCGACCTGTGGGCGCGCTACCTGGACGCCTGGCACCCGGTCGCCGCCGGCGGCACCTCCTCCGCGCCGCCGTACCTCGCACTCGTGGCGATGCTGGCGTCCCTGCTGTTCGGCTCGACCGGCCTCGCCGTCACGCTGCTGCTCGTCTGCTCGGTGCCGCTCGCCGGCGTCACCGCCTACTTCGCCTCCCGCCCGCTGGTCGAGTCCCGGCTGCTGCGCGCGTGGGCGGCCGTCGTCTACGCCTTCCTGCCCGCCGCCACCGGCGCCCTCGCCGGCGGCCGGATCGGCACCGCCGTCCTGGCCGTGCTGCTGCCGCTCATCGCCCGCGCGGGCATCGCCGCCAGCGGCCTGGCGAACCCCTCGGGGGCGCGTGGCAGTTGGCGCGCCACCTGGGCGTACGCGCTGCTGCTGACCATCACCACCGCGTTCACCCCGATCGTGTGGCCCATCGCGCTGCTCCTCGGCGCCGGGCTGCTGGTCCTGCGCCGGACCGACATCACGGCGTACGGGCTGCGGTTCCTCGCCCAGCTCGGCACGCCCCTGCTGGTCCTCGCGCCCTGGTCGCTCTCCCTGCTCCCGTTCGGCTTCTTCCAGGAAGCCGGTCTGGAGTACGGCCCGTCGGCCGCCTCCGCCCTCGACCTGCTCGGCGCCAGCCCGGGCGGCCCCGGCACCGTCAGCGGCCTCATGCTGATCGGCATCGTCCTGGCCGCGCTCGCCGCCCTGCTCCGCTCGGAACGCCGGCTGGGCATCTGGACGGCCTGGACGGCCGCCCTGACCGGCTTCGTCTTCGCGGTCCTGTCCAACAGCTCCACCTGGTCCGGCCCCGCGACGCTCGTCTACGGCATCGCCCTCCTGGCGGCCGCCGCGCTCGGCGCCGACGGGGCACGCGCGCGCGTGGCCGAGCAGAGCTTCGGCTGGCGCCAGCCCGTCGCCGTGCTGATCGCCTTCGCCTCGGCCGCGGGCCCGCTCCTCGTCGCAGCCGGCTGGATGATCCGCGGCGCCGACGGCCCCCTGGAGCGGCGCGATCCGACCCAGGTCCCCGCGTTCGTCGCCGAGGAGAGCGGCAGCAGCGACCAGGCCCGCACCCTCGTCCTCGACAGCGACTCCGCCTCCCACGTCGGATACATGCTGGTCCGCGGCTCCGGCGCCCGTCTCGGCGACGGCGAGATCGCCGCGGCCGACGGCGAGAACAGCAGGCTCGACAAGGTCGTCGCCAACCTCGTCGCCGGCTCCGGTGCCGACCAGGCCGACCAGCTCGGCGGCTTCGCCGTGCGCTACGTCCTCGTCCACCAAGGCGCCCCCCGCGACGTCACCCGCGTCCTGGACACCACGCCCGGCCTGACCCGGCTCAGCCAGCAGGACAGCGGCGCGCTGTGGCAGATCGACCAGGACGTCGCACGCGCCACCATCGTCCCCACCTCCGGCTCCGGCACCCCGCAGACCGTCGCCGCCGGGCCCGTCGACATCCACACCACGATCCCGGCCGGCCCCGACGGACGCGTGCTGCGCCTGGCCGACACCGCCTCCGACGGCTGGACCGCCACGCTCGACGGCAAGCCGCTCACCCGCACCACGGTCGACGGCTGGGCCCAGGGCTTCAAGCTCCCCGCCACCGGCGGCAGGCTGGACGTCACCTACGACGACCCGGTCGGCCACACCGCGTGGCTGTGGGCGCAGGGCCTCCTCGCCGTCGTCCTCGTCGTGCTGGCCCTGCCCGGCCGGCGCCGTGACATCGACGACGACCTGCCCGAGGAGCCCGCCGTCCCGGCCCAGCCGGTCGCGGGCGAGGGCCGCCGGGCCCGCCGCCTGCGCGCCCAGGCGGAAGCCGAGGCCGAAGAGGCGGCGCAGCCCGGGGAGTTCCCGCCCCCGCAGCCCGAGCAGCCCCCGGTGGCCCTGCCCGAGCAGAACCAGGGCCAGTGGGACAACGCCGGCTACCAGAGCGGCGAGTACGCGAACTACGGCGACCAGTACCAGGGCGCCCAGCACCCGGCGGACGCGTACGGACAGCAGTACCCGGCGGATCCCTACCAGGGCGGCCAGTACGACCCGTACGCGTACGGCGGCCAGCCCCAGAACCCGTCGTACGACCAACAGGGCTACGACCAACAGGGCTACGGCCAGGCCTACCCCCAGGGCTACGGCACGCCGTACGACCCGGCGCAGCAGCACCACCCCCACGGCACGGGCAGTGAGCGTCCCGACGGGAGCCAGCAGTGAACCGCACGACCCTGTCCCTGATCGCCGGCGTGACCGCGCTCGCCGCCGTCACCGGCTTCGCCGCGCTGTCCGCCCCGGACACCCCGGGCGCGGACACCACCGCCAAGGCGGCCGCCCAACTGCCCGTGGAGCGCACGAGCCTGCTGTGCCCCGCGCCCAGCATGTCCGACATCGCGGAGACGTCGTACACCTCCTTCACACCCGTCACGAAGGGCACCGGGAGTGGCGGCAAGGCGCAACTCCAGGCGGCCGCCCAGGAGTCGAAGGACGGCGCGGGCGGCGACAAGGGCAAGGACGGCGGGAAGACCGGCGAGCGGAAGACCGAGAAGCCGGTGCTGACCCCCAAGGAGCCCGGCAAGCCGGTCACCGGGGACACCTCGGGCGCCGAACCGCCCGCGCTGGTCGGGACCGCCGACGGCAGGTTCGCGCCCGGCTGGACGGTCCAGGAGACGACGGAGGTCGCCGCGGGCACCGGGCGCGGCCTGCAGGGCGTCAACTGCACGGCCCCGGACACGAGTTTCTGGTTCCCCGGCGTCAGCACCGCGGCCGACCGCACCGACTACGTCCATCTGACCAACCCCGACGATTCGGCCGCCGTGGTCGACATCGAGCTCTACGGCAAGGACGGAACCCTCAAGTCCACGGTGGGGGAGGGCATCACGGTCCAGCCGCACTCCAGCGACCCGGTCCTGCTGTCCACCCTCACTGACGAGCAGCAGACCAACCTCACCGTGCACGTCAACGTCCGCAGCGGGCGGGTCGGCGCCGCCGTGCAGGCCCTGGACGACAAGCTCGGCGGCGACTGGCTGACCGCGTCCACGGACCCCTCGGGCAGCCTGGTCCTGCCCGGCATCCCCAAGGACGCCACCTCCGTGCGCCTGGTCGCCTTCACCCCGGGCGACGCCGACGCGGACCTCAAGGTGCGCCTCGCCTCCCCTTCCGGGTTGATCACCCCGGCCGGACACGAGACGGTGCACGTCAAGGGCGGCATGACCACCGCCGTCGACCTGGGCGACGTGACGCGCGGCGAGGCGGGCTCCCTGGTGCTGACGCCGACGGACCGGTCCGTGCCCGTCGTGGCCGCCCTGCGGGTCGTACGTGGCAAGGGCGACAAACAGGAGACGGCCTTCATCCCGGCCACCCGCCCGGTCGGCACGCGCGCGACGTCCGCGGACAACAGCGCCAAGGGCAGCACACTCTCCCTGACCGCCCCCGAGGGCGCCGCCACGGTCGAGGTCACCGCCTCGGCGGGCAGCGAGGGCGGCACGCCGGTGTCGAAGACGTACACCATCAAGGCCGGCACGACCCAGGACATCGAGCCCCCGGTCCCCAGCGGCCTGAAGGGCACGTACGCGCTCACGGTCGAGCCGAAGTCCGGCGGCCCGGTCTACGGCGCCCGCACCCTGGCGGCGACGGAGGGCGGCGTGCCCGGTTTCACCGTGCAGACGCTCCCCGACGACCGGGGGACGGTCGCGGTGCCGGAAGCGGACGAGGACCTGTCGGTGCTGCAGAAGTAGGGCCGGCTGTTGCGGTCGGTGCCGCAGAAACGGCACCGACCGCTGCCGGCCGTCTCAGCCCTGGTCCTCGCCGTACCGCGGATCGACCGTCTCCGGTGTCAGCCCCAGCAGCTCGGCGACCTGCTCGACGACGACCTCGTGCACCAGCGCCGCCCGCTCGTCGCGGCCCTTCGTGCGGATCTCGACCGGCCGCCGGTAGACCACCACGCGCGCGGGGCGGCCCTCGCGGGCGCTGATCGTGCCGCCCAGCGGGACCGCCTCGTCGTTCCAGGCCTGGCCGGGCCCGTCGAGCCGCGGCACCTCCAGCACCAGGAAATCGATGTCGGCGAGCTGCGGCCAGCGCCGCTCCAGGCGCTCCACGGAGTCCTGCACCAGATCGGCGAACGCCTCCGCGCGGCTGGCGGCGAGCGGCACCTGCGGCGGTGCGATCGGGCCGCGCATGCCCCGGCCGTGGCGATCACGGCGGCGGGGCCCGGGGGCGGCGGCTCGGGGCGTTACGGGCTTGTCCATCACTGCTGAAGGGTAGTCCCCGCCGCGTCCCCGCGCCCGGCACCGCACGGCGGTACGGACGGCTTCCGGCCGACCGGTACGGCATGTCGTTGCATGTCTATTCCAGCCAAGGTTGGGCTCGATTCCGTATCCCGTGAAGACCGGCAACCTCGCGGCAATTGGGGGTTTTATGACGACTATTGACCGCTTGAGAGGTCGTTCGGCACCCCGGACGACTCTGTCCGGGCAGGTCAGCAGGGTGTGCCCGAAGGGGGGTGTGGGGCGTTTCACAGCCCGACACGGGGGAGTGACCTGGTGGAGAGTCGTCGCGGCCCGCTCAAGAGTGCGGTACCGTCCAACGTCGTGAGCCCTGTACGTCGCTGTTCGCGCACCGCCTGCGGCCGTCCCGCCGTCGCGACGCTGACGTACGTCTACGCCGACTCGACCGCGGTCCTCGGCCCGCTCGCCACCTACGCCGAACCCCACTGCTACGACCTGTGTGCCGAGCACTCCGAGCGCCTCACCGCCCCGCGCGGCTGGGAGGTCGTCCGGCTCCTCGACGGCTCGGCCCCGGCGCGCCCCAGCGGCGACGACCTGGAAGCGCTTGCCAATGCCGTGCGCGAGGCGGCCCGTCCTCAGGAACGGGCGGCCGGGGCCGGTGGCGGAGCTCGCTCGGCCGACCCGATGGAGGTCGCCCGGCGAGGGCACCTGCGGGTCCTCCGGTCGCCCGACAACTGACCGCACCTCCCGGCTCCTCCCCGCGCACCCCCACTGAGCGCGAGCCAACTCGCCGACATCGGCGCCGCCCTGGCGGGCGCGGGCGTCCTGGTCGCCGTACCGCACGCGCGCGTGCCCGCCGCCGAGTCCGTACGCGCCTGTGTACTGACCGGCGTCCGCAGCGAGGAACCGGACGAGGAGGACGGACCCGCCCCGCGAGGTCCTGCGCGCGTACGCCCCCTACGCGCTGATCGTCCTGATCTTCTCCGTCGCCCAGATCCCGGCCGTCAAGGACCGGCTGGACCAGGCCACCCGGACCTACGACTGGCCCTTCCTCAACGTGCTCGGCTCCGACGGCGAACCGGTCGGCGGGAACGTCTTCACCTGGCCGATCGTGTCGACCGCGGCACGCTCGTGCTGCTCGCCGGGATCTGCACGGCCGCCGTCATCGGGGTGCACGCGCGCGTGGCGGTGAAGGAATGGCTCGCGACCGTGCACGAGCTGCGCTTCGCGATCCTGACGGCGACGTCCGTACTGGCACTCGCGTACGTCATGAACCTCTCCGGGCAGGCGGCGACCATCGGCCACTTCGTGGCGGCGGCCGGAGCCGGGCTCGCCTTCCTGTCGCCCGTCCTCGGCTGGTTCGGAGTCGCCGTCTCCGGATCGGACACCTCGGCCAACGCCCTCTTCGGCGCCCTCCAGGTGACCGCCGCCCGCGAGTCCGGGCTCCCGCCCGACCTCCTGGCCGCCGCCAACAGCTCCGGCGGAGTCCTCGGCAAGATGATCTCCCCGCAGAACCTCACCACCGCCTGCGCGGCCGTCGCCCTCGCGGGCCGCGAGGGCGACCTGCTGTGCAAGGTGCTGCCGTGGAGCCTCGGCCTGCTGCTGGTGATGTGCCTGATCGTGGTCGGCCAGAGCACACCCGTCCTGGACTGGATGCTGCCGTGACCTGAGACGACGCCCGGGCGCCGACTCGGCGTCCGTACAGCGCGCCGGCAGCGGGCGAGGGTAGTTTGGGCGGACCGACAGTACTTTTTCAGGAAGGTTGGCCGTGGCTGCTGATCTGTCGCAGGTCGTCAAGGCGTACGACGTACGCGGGGTCGTCCCCGACCAGTGGGACGAGTCCCTGGCCGAGCTCTTCGGAGCGGCCTTCGTGCGGGTCACCGGCGCGAGCGCCATCGCGACCGGGCACGACATGCGGCCCTCCTCCCCGGGCCTGTCGCGTGCCTTCGCGCGCGGGGCGGCGGCGCTGGGCGCCGACGTGACCGAGATCGGGCTGTGCTCCACGGACCAGCTCTACTACGCCTCGGGCGCGCTGAACCTGCCGGGCGCCATGTTCACCGCCTCCCACAACCCGGCCCAGTACAACGGCATCAAGATGTGCCGCATGGGAGCCGCCCCGGTCGGCCAGGACACCGGCCTCGCCGAGATCCGCGAACTGGTCGAGCGCTGGAGCGAGTCGGGCGCCCCCGAGCCCGCCGCGACGCCGGGAACGATCACCGGCCGCGACACGTTGTCGGACTACGCGGCGCACCTGCGCTCCCTGGTCGACCTGACCGCCATCCGCCCCCTGAAGGTCGTGGTCGACGCGGGCAACGGCATGGGCGGACACACGGTCCCCGAGGTCTTCGCCGGCCTGCCCCTGACGCTGGTCCCGATGTACTTCGAACTCGACGGCACCTTCCCCAACCACGAGGCCAACCCCCTCGACCCGGCCAACCTCGTCGACCTCCAGAAGCGGGTCCGGGAGGAGGGCGCCGACCTGGGTCTCGCCTTCGACGGCGACGCCGACCGCTGCTTCGTCGTCGACGAGCGCGGTGAGCCGGTCTCCCCGTCGGCGATCACCGCCCTGGTGGCCTCCCGCGAACTGGCCAGGCACGGCGGCAGGGGCACGATCATCCACAACCTGATCACGTCCTGGTCGGTCCCCGAGGTCGTCGTGGAGAACGGCGGCACCCCGGTCCGCACGCGCGTCGGCCACTCCTTCATCAAGGCGGAAATGGCGCGCTCGGGCGCGATCTTCGGCGGCGAACACTCCGCGCACTACTACTTCCGCGACTTCTGGAACGCCGACACGGGCATGCTGGCCGCCCTGCACGTCCTGGCGGCCCTCGGCGGCCAGTCGGGCCCCCTGTCCGCCCTCGTCGCCCAGTACGACCGCTACGCCGGCTCCGGCGAGATCAACTCCACGGTGACCGACCAGACGGCCCGCCTCGCCGCGATCCGCTCCGCGTACGAGAACCGCGAGGGCATCACCCTCGACGAGCTGGACGGCCTGACCGTCTCCGCCACCGACTGGTGGTTCAACGTCCGCCCCTCCAACACGGAGCCACTGCTCCGCCTGAACGCGGAGGCGAGGGACCAGGAGACGATGACCAGGGTGAGGGACGAGGCACTGGCGATCATCAGGGGTTGACGGGAGGGCGAGCTCAGCCCCTTGTCCGACCGATTCGGGCGGCGGGTGGGCACGGGCCGGGGGCCCGGGGGGGCGAAGCCCCCTGGCGAGGGGGCGACCCCCCCTGGCGAGGTCAAAGGGGCGGAGCCCTCTTCACCCAGCCCGGCCACCCACCCCCTGCACCCACCAACCACCCCCGTCTCACCCCCACCGGCGGTACCCTGACCAGGCACATCCGCACCGCCCCCTCAGGGGCAACGCCCCACCCGCCCCATCCCCGAAGGGACCCCGCATGGCACTCGAAGCCGGCCTCCTCGAAATCCTCGCCTGCCCGGCCTGCCACGCTCCCCTCAAGGAGCAGGACTCCGAACTGCTCTGCACCGACCAGAACTGCGGCCTGGCCTACCCCGTCCGTGACGGCATCCCCGTCCTCCTGGTCGACGAGGCCCGCCGCCCCTCGTAGGCGCGCCCGGGCAGACACACCCGCGTGAACCCGGTGCACATACACCCCGGGCACAACGGGCACCGACGTAGGACATCCCAAAAACGGACCCGGACCGGACTCCGGCGATCGGAGGCTGCCGCCCATGCTCGACGAATCGCTGCTCGACTCCCCGGAGGGCCTCTCCGAGGCAGACCACCGCGGGTTGCTCCGCGGCGCCGCAGAAGCCGGCGCCCGCGTCCGCACGGCCGCCCGCCACTCCGCCGAGGCCGGCATCAACGACCTCAAACCCGACGGCCGCCCCCGCGCCGTCCTCATCGCCGGCCCGGGCGCCGCCGCCACGCACGCCGCCGACCTCCTCGGCACCCTCGCCGGCGCGGGCAGCCCGGTCACGCGGCTGGCCCCCACCGGCGTCGCCCCCGCCGCGGGCGCCCTGCGCTGGGAATTGCCCGGCTGGGTCGGCTCCGTCGACCTCCTCCTGATCACCACCCCGGACGGCAGCGAACCGGGCCTGTCCCTCCTCGCCGAACAGGCCTACCGACGCGGCTGCAACGTCGTCGCCGTGGCCCCCAGCCGCTCCCCGCTCGCCGACGCGGTGAACGGCTCGCACGGTCTGTTCGTCCCCATGGCGACCGCCCCGTACGACCAGGACGAGCCCCTCGCCGCCTCCGCCCCCGGCGTCCTGTGGGCACTGCTCACCCCACTGCTCGCGCTGCTGGACCGCACGGGTGTGCTCGCCGCCCCGCCGGACGCCCTCGGCAAGGTCGCCGACCGCCTCGACGGCATCGCCGAACGCTGCGGCCCCGCCATCGCCACCTACAGCAATCCCGCCAAGACCCTCGCCGCCGAACTCGCCGACGCCCTCCCGATCGTCTGGACCGAGGGCACCTCGGCCGGCCCGGCAGGCCGCCGGTTCGCAGCCGCACTCGCCGAACTGTCCGGTATCCCCGCGGTCGTCGCCGAGCTCCCCGAAGCACTCGCCGCACACAGCGCCCTGCTCGCCGGCCCCCTGGCCGCCAGCGCCGACCCCGACGACTTCTTCCGCGACCGTGTCGAGGAACCACCCGCCCTGCACGCGCGCGTGGTACTCCTGCGCGACCGCCCCATCGGCGGCCTCACCGCCGCTCCCGGCGCCCGCGACCTGGCCCTCAGCCACGACACGCCGATCAGCGAACTGGAACCGGAGGCGGGCGGCGAACTGGAGACCCTCGCGGAACTGATCGCCGTCACGGATTTCGCCGCCGTTTACCTGGCGCTCGCTTCCAGGGCCTGATCATGACCGGGACACCCTGACGCGCCCGCACGCCCGAACCCCCAGAGAGACCCCATGGACCGCCTCGACAACACCATCCGCCCCTACGCCTGGGGTTCTCCCACCGCCATCCCGCACCTGCTCGGCACCGAACCGACCGGCGAACCGCAGGCGGAGATGTGGATGGGCGCCCACCCGGGCGCCCCCTCCCGCACCGGCCGGGGCACGCTCGTCGAGGTCATCGACGCCGACCCGGAGAAGGAACTCGGACCGGCCGCGGTCGCCAAGTTCGGCCCCCGCCTGCCCTTCCTGCTCAAGATCCTCGCCGCCGGCGCCCCGCTCTCCCTCCAGGTCCACCCCGACCTGGAGCAGGCCAGGGAGGGCTACGCGGACGAGGAGCGCCGCGGCATCCCCGTGGACGCCCCGCACCGCAACTACAAGGACGCCAACCACAAGCCCGAACTGATCTGCGCCCTCACCGAGTTCGACGGCCTGTGCGGCTTCCGCGACCCGCTCGCCGCCGCCGGCCTGCTCGACGGCCTCGGCATCGACTCCCTCAAGCCCTACGTCGATCTGCTGCACGCCCACCCCGAGGACGCCGCGCTGCGCGAGGTCCTCACGGCGATCCTCACCGCCGACCCCGAGGAGATGTCCCGCACGGTCGCGGAGGCGGCCACCGCCTGCACCCGCCTCGGCGGCGCCTACACCCCCTATGCCGACATCGCCCACCACTACCCGGGCGACCCTGGTG
This sequence comes from Streptomyces sp. NPDC045955, assembly GCF_056430805.1. Taxonomy (NCBI): domain Bacteria; kingdom Bacillati; phylum Actinomycetota; class Actinomycetes; order Kitasatosporales; family Streptomycetaceae; genus Streptomyces; species Streptomyces sp. NPDC045955. The sequence goes on along the minus strand of NZ_JBWKKY010000001.1, from coordinate 6,825 downwards.
TCATCGCCGCGATGCTGCTGAACCACGTCCGGCTCCAGCCCGGCGAGGCCCTCTACCTCGGCGCCGGCGTCCCGCACGCCTACCTGAACGGCCTCGGCGTCGAGATCATGGCCAACTCCGACAACGTTCTGCGCTGTGGCCTGACTCCCAAACACGTCGACGTCCCCGAGCTCCTGCGCATCGTCCGCTTCCGGCCCAGCGACCCCGGCGTCCTGCGCCCGGAGGCCTCCCCGGACGGCGAGGAGCTCTACGAGACCCCCATCGACGAGTTCCGCCTGTCCCGCTACGTCCTCCCCGAGGCCGGCGGCGCCCACGACCTCACCCGCGCGACCCCGCAGATCCTCCTCTGCACGGCTGGCACCGTCCGGGCCGGCGAGCACGACCTGACCCCGGGCCGGTCCGTCTTTGTCCCGGCCGGCGAAAAGGCCGAAGTGTCCGGAACGGGAACGCTTTTCCGGGCCACCGTCGTCGCCTGACCGTTTCGACGACTCCCCTGCTGGTGACCTGAAGCACCGCGGCACGAGCGGGCTGCAACAATGGCCCACCGTCAAGCACGGGCAAAGTCACGGGCGGCTCAGTAAGGCGAGCCCCCGGGCCCTGGAACGGCGTACGAAGGGACAACGCGAACACATGAGCGCGTCAGGCGGCACCAAGGCGATCGTGGCGGCACTGGGCGCCAACCTCGCGATCGCGGTAGCGAAGTTCGTGGCGTTCCTCTTCAGTGGCTCGTCATCGATGCTCGCCGAGTCCGTCCACTCCGTCGCCGACTCCGGTAACCAGGCACTGCTCCTGGTCGGCGGCAAGAAGGCGAAGCGCGAGGCCACCCCGCAACACCCCTTCGGCTACGGCCGCGAGCGCTACGTCTACGCCTTCCTGGTCTCCATCGTCCTCTTCTCGGTCGGCGGCATGTTCGCCCTCTACGAGGGCTACGAGAAGATCAAGCACCCGCACGAGCTGAAGCACTGGTACTGGCCGGTCGGCGTCCTGGTCTTCGCGATCATCGCCGAGGCCTTCTCCTTCCGCACGGCCATCAAGGAGTCCAACACCCTGCGCGGCCGCCGCTCCTGGAAGGAGTTCGTGCGTCACGCCAAGGCTCCTGAGCTCCCGGTCGTCCTCCTGGAGGACCTCGGCGCCCTCGTCGGTCTGGTCCTCGCCCTCGGCGGCGTCGGCCTCGCCCTGCTCACCGGCGACAGCGTCTGGGACGGCATCGGCACCCTCTGCATCGGCGTCCTGCTCATCCTGATCGCCCTCGTCCTCGCCGCCGAGACCAAGTCGCTGCTGCTCGGCGAGTCGGCCGGCGTCGAGGAGACGCAGAAGATCGAGACCGCCCTGGTCGACGGCGACACCGTCACCCGCATCATCCACATGCGCACGCTCCACCTCGGCCCCGAGGAACTCCTCGTCGCCGCCAAGATCGCCGTCCAGCACGACGACACGGCCACCGAGATCGCCGCCGCCATCGACGCCGCCGAGTCCCGCATCCGCGAGGCCGTCCCGATCGCCCGCGTGATCTACCTCGAGCCGGACATCTACAGCGAGGCCGAGGCCGCCAAGGGCCCCGACCCCGAGGCGAGCCCCGGCGGCCCCACCCCGCACCCCACCGACCACTGACACCACCTCGTACGACTCCTCCGGCCACGGGGCCCGCCGAACCACTCGGCGGGCCCCGCCGTCTTCCACCGCCCCCCCGCACCTCACCGACAGCCCACCCCCCCGCCCGTCACGGGATCGGCTCGATGTGTTTCCCTGCGGGCTGGGGATCGCAGGCGCCCCCGGTGTAGCTTGGGACGGAGCCAGACGTCGCTGCTGATGGCGGTCGGGCGGTCCCACCGCGGACCGGCCGAGGGAGAGAGGGCCTCCGACGGACTGCGCTGCGCGCACGCGGGCATGCCTGTGTCCTCTTTCGGGCACCCCTGTGTCCGCCGCCGCGCAGACCAGCCGTACCCACCTCGACCCAACCCCGAGGAGCAGCTCGCAATGACGACTGTCGAAAACCGACAGGACTTCAAGGTCGCCGACCTCTCCCTGGCCGAGTTCGGCCGCAAGGAGATCACCCTCGCCGAGCACGAGATGCCCGGCCTGATGGCGATCCGCAAGGAGTACGCCGAAGCGCAGCCCCTGGCCGGTGCCCGCGTCACCGGCTCCCTGCACATGACCGTGCAGACCGCCGTCCTCATCGAGACCCTGGTCGCCCTCGGCGCGCGGGTCCGCTGGGCGTCCTGCAACATCTTCTCCACCCAGGACCACGCCGCCGCGGCCATCGCCGTCGGCCCGGACGGCACGCCCGACAACCCGCAGGGCGTCCCGGTCTTCGCCTGGAAGGGCGAGACCCTGGAGGAGTACTGGTGGTGCACGGAGCAGGCGCTGACCTGGCCGGACAGCCCCACCGGCGGCCCGAACATGATCCTCGACGACGGCGGTGACGCCACCCTCCTCGTCCACAAGGGCGTCGAGTACGAGAAGGACGGCAAGGTCCCGTCCGTCGACACGGCCGAGTCCGACGAGCACCGCGTCATCCTCGAACTCCTGCACCGCACCATCACGGACGGCTCGCAGAAGTGGACCCAGCTGGCTTCCGAGATCCGCGGCGTGACCGAGGAGACCACGACCGGTGTCCACCGCCTGTACGAGATGCAGCGCGACGGCACCCTCCTGTTCCCGGCGATCAACGTCAACGACGCCGTGACCAAGTCGAAGTTCGACAACAAGTATGGCTGCCGCCACTCCCTGGTCGACGGCATCAACCGCGCCACCGACACCCTGATCGGCGGCAAGACCGCGGTCGTCTGCGGCTACGGCGACGTCGGCAAGGGCTGCGCGGAGTCCCTGCGCGGGCAGGGCGCCCGTGTGATCATCACCGAGATCGACCCGATCTGCGCCCTCCAGGCCGCGATGGACGGCTACCAGGTCACGACCCTCGACGAGGTCGTCGACAAGGCCGACATCTTCATCACCACGACCGGCAACAAGGACATCATCATGGCCAGCGACATGGCCAAGATGAAGCACCAGGCCATCGTCGGCAACATCGGCCACTTCGACAACGAGATCGACATGGCCGGCCTCGCCAGGATCCCGGGCATCGTCAAGGACGAGATCAAGCCGCAGGTCCACACCTGGACCTTCCCCGACGGCAAGGTGATCATCGTCCTGTCCGAGGGCCGCCTGCTGAACCTGGGCAACGCCACCGGCCACCCGTCGTTCGTGATGTCCAACTCCTTCGCGGACCAGACCCTGGCCCAGATCGAGCTGTTCACCAAGCCCGACGAGTACCCGACCGGCGTCTACGTGCTGCCCAAGCACCTCGACGAGAAGGTCGCCCGCCTCCACCTCGACGCGCTCGGCGTGAAGCTGACCACGCTCCGCCCCGAGCAGGCCGAGTACATCGGCGTCCAGGTCGAGGGCCCGTACAAGCCGGACCACTACCGCTACTGAGCCGAGCGGCTCAGCTCCTCAGCAGCCCAGGTCCTTCGAAGCAGGCCCCCGCACCCCCGTGCCGGGGGCCTGCCCCGTTCGCCGGACCAGCGACCGGCTCAGCCCGTCAAGACCCAGGACCCTCATGCCCCGCGGCCGCTATTCGCTCCACGATCCGCACGATCACACCCCCCTCGCTGAAGAACATTTCCAGTGCGCCCCCGGTCCCTCCGGCTGGCGCTACGTCTCCCAGCTGACCACCCCCTCGGGCGATCACCACGGCTCCGTCGACCTCACCCTCGACGAACTCGGCCGCCCCATCCGCCTCGAACTCCACGCCGCCGCCTGGCAGATCCGCGGCGCCGCCCTCGACGGCGTCACCTGGGTCCGCACCGACCCCACCGGGACCCACGCCACCGAAGGCAATGTGCGCGCCCACGCCTTCACCGGCACCTCCCCGGCGTTCCTCGTCGCCACCACCCGTCTCCTGCGCCTCACTCCCTCCTCAGCGGGCACCCGCGTACGTCTCGTCGCCTTCACGGACCCGGTCCTCGCCCCGCGCACCGTGGACCAGTCGTGGACCTTGCTGAAAAGACAAGCACACGCCACTGACAACGGCCCCCTGACCGTGGACGAATACCAGGTCACAGCCCTGGACACGGGAGAACAGCACTCCGTGCACATCGCCGGAGACGTGGTGCTCGCGGCCCCCGGCATCGAGCTCGAAGACCTCGAATCACCGCCGTCGGTGTTCACCTGAGCCCGGCCCCTCGCTGAACGGGCAGCCCGGCCCGCCCTCCACTACGCCGGCGGCACGAACCCGGTCCCGGGACGCTCGCCCGCAGGCACCTCATGCGACTCCGCGGGCCGATCCCCGCCGGTCGACTCGACAGCCGCACCGGTCGACTCGACAGCCGAGCCGTACGGCTGAGACACGGCACCAGGCGGCACAACCGGCGGCCGTCCGTACGCATCGGACGCCGCCCCCGCACCCGAAGCGGGCTCAGCAGCCGGGGCAGCATCGGCGGCCGGAGCGGCCGGAGCAGCCGGAGCAGCCGGACCGGCCGGAGCAGCCGGACCGGCCGACGAGGACGATCCGCTCCCGAAAGCCCGCCGAGCCTCCCGCGCCTGCCGTTCATGCACGACCGCCGCCAGATACGCCGCGGGCGGAACACCCTGCGGCACCGGAGCCCCCGTCCGATCCGCGAGATCGGACGCCAGCCGCTGCGCCATGGACCACCCCACCTGCGGGTCCAACTGCTGCATACGCGTCAGATACTGACGCACGGCGAGCCACAACCCGTCGGGCACCGCAGACATATCGAGCCCCGAGAACCGCCCCGCCAGCCAGGGCGGGGGAGGGGGCACGAACCCGGTCCGCGAGACCGGAATCCGCTCCCGGACGACGAGGGTCCCCGCGAACACATCCCCCAGCCGCCGCCCGCGCGCCGACACGAACGAGGCGATGCAGGCGACGACACCGAAGGTCATGAGGATCTCGATCACCCCGATCAAGCCCCTCACCAGCGCATGCCGGAAACGGATCGGCCCGCCGTCGTCCCGCACCACACGCAGCCCGCACGCCATCTTCCCGAGCGACCGCCCATGGCTGAGCGTCTCCACCGCGATCGGCCCGCCCACCAGCACGAGAACGAACGTCGCGATCGACAGCGCCGTCTGCGCCGCCTCGTCCAGCGAGGCAGTGGAAACCACGACCGCGATGGTCACCGCCACATAGACGGCCAAAGCCGCCACAAGATCCAACAACACGGCCAGCGCCCTGCTGGGCAACCTCGCGGGGCGTAGCTCCAACGCCACCGCCTCGCCCGTCACCAGCTCACTCACGCCGCCGTCCTTCCCCTGCCCTGCCCCCGACAGGGCCAGTCTGCCAAGCTGAGGGCGCATCGCGCCGCAGTACGACAAGCTGATCCACGACGAGCCGCCGACGAACAGCCGAGGAGCAGGCAGACCGATGGACCTCGACGTCTTCGTCTCCGCCCACCGAGCGGAGTGGGACCGCCTCGAAGCACTGCTCCGTCGTCAGCGCCGCCTCAGTGGTGCCGAAGCCGACGAACTCGTCACTCTTTACCAACGCGCCGCAACGCACCTCTCCCTGATTCAGTCCAGTGCCCCCGACCCCCAGCTCACCGGCAGGCTCAGCCAACTCGTGGCACGCGCGCGTAGTGCGGTCACAGGTACCCGCCGTGCCTCCTGGCGCGACGTCACCCGCTTCCTCACCCACAGCTTCCCGGCCGCCGTCTACACGTCACGCCACTGGTGGGTACCTACCGCGCTGCTGTCCACGGCGGTCGCGGCCCTCCTCGGCTGGTGGATCGGCACCCATCCCGAGGTACAGGCCTCCATCGCGGCCCCGAGCGAACTACGCGACCTCACCCGCCCCGGCGGCCAGTACGAGACCTATTACTCCAGCCACCCGGCCGCCAGCTTCGCCGCCCAGGTCTGGACGAACAACGCCTGGGCTGCGGCCCTGTGCCTGATGCTGGGCGTCTTCCTGGGGCTCCCGGTCCTCTGGATCCTCTTCCAGAACATGCTCAACCTGGGCATCGGCGTCGGCCTCATGTCCTCGGCCGGCCGCCTCGACACCTTCCTCGGCCTGGTGCTCCCGCACGGCCTGCTCGAACTGACCGCCGTCTTCGTAGCCGCCGGCACCGGCCTGCGCCTCGGCTGGACCCTCGTGGATCCCGGCCCCCGCACGCGACGCACAGCTCTCGCGGAAGAGGGCCGCGCCGCCATCGGCATGGCCATCGGCCTGGCGCTGGTCCTCTTCGTCTCCGGCGCCATCGAAGGCTTCGTCACCCCCTCCGGCCTCCCCACCTGGGCCCGCATCACCATCGGAGTCGTCGCCGAACTGGCCTTCTTGGCCTATGTCTACGTCCTCGGCGGCCGCGCCGCCCGCGCCGGTAACACCGGCGACGTCGAGGCAGCGGAACGCAGCGCCGGCGTCCCGACAGCTGCCTGAACGGCCCTACGACCGCCGGATGTGCGACCACGTCCGTTCAACTGCTAGTCTCCTCTTCGCCCCACGGGAGCCGTTGACACGGCTCGTGCGGGGAGGTAGATTCGAACAGTTGCCTGGACAAGGGGTTCATCCCCTGATTGGCGACAGTGAGCATCTGTCTGCTTCATGAAACGCTGATTTCATTGAAGCCCCTCCCGATGAATCGGAAACGAGCGGCCGGTCAATCCGGCTCAAAACTTCTGATAAAGTCGGAACCGCCGGAAAGGGAAACGCGGAAGCGGAAACCTGGAAAGCACCGAGGAAATCGGGTCGAGAAAAGATCTGATAGAGTCGGAAACGCAAGACCGAAGGGAAGCGCCCGGAGGAAAGCCCGAGAGGGTGAGTACAAAGGAAGCGACCGTTCCTTGAGAACTCAACAGCGTGCCAAAAGT